>CAVXEK010000008.1:0-29600 GCA_963760845.1 uncultured Gammaproteobacteria bacterium
AAGATTTAATTTGATTCAATGCGGGGTAAGTAAGTATTCGTTGATGTGACCCCTATAATATAACTTTCGCTTAGACACGTGAGACTATATTTAACTTTCAACGAGTTATAACCTAATTTTAAAATTGTCGTGTACAAAGAAAAAAGACACAATAAATAACAAATAGGGATGAAATTGATTATTCAATTTCATCCCTATTTATTTTATCAAATCACTCTTCGCCCGCTCTAAAATGACGTATAAAATCTGAAATAGGCATTTTCCACGACTTTTGTTTATGATAGCAACACTGCCAAATTTTTTAGGATTTAAACCCAGTTGCCTAGCCATCATAATCACTTGGGATGATAAGCGATATTTCTCCTTAGCATCTTGCCATATTTTCCTTTTGTCGTTGTTATTAGACTTCATTAAACACCATTTAAATTCAGTGAGAAAGTTACACAAAAATATTTTTTCATCAGTCAGGTTCGCGTATGAACAGATTATAAACCATTAAAAAGAATAAACAATCACAAGCGCGCAATTGACCTGCGCTTTCAAAGCAACGCTAAACAATCAAGCAAAAACCATCGCTAACATAAAGAACCTAAAAGCGAGTAAAAAAGAAAACAGACGCATACCCCTTGCAATAGTCATTGCTTATAAAAAATATTATCAATTCATGGGGTTATATAAAATTCCTTGTCGAATTTGCATCACACTGATAATTGTAATTAGGTGTGCATGTACTCTTTTATTATAATCAATAGGTTATGAAATATTCACACCTATTACACACCTGATTAATCCTGTTATTTTGAACTTTACACCGTACAAATACACTTATATTATATGATGATAATAAATAAATTTTTCTACACAAATGCCAAAAATATATTGCTACTTAGAGCAACAAACAACCGATCAGCTTGAGCAAATTAAAATAGATGAAGGCTATAAATCATCCTCACAGGTAGTGAAAGAGATGACAAATTTAGGGATAAAAACCTACATTCATAGTAAAAAAATCAATTATCAAAAGACGATAACCATCGCTTAGAAAAAGAGAAAGAGCTGACACAACATCACACTATGTATCTGCTTCGATTGCTAGCATTAAACGCTGATATATTACGTTTTGTTTACGATCCATCAAAACTACCCGATTCATTTGGGAATATTGAAGAACATCTGGTTAAGATAAATCAAAAAATGCATCAGTTTATCGATGGGTATGTTAAGGACTAGTTTTAAATATTAGCATGAGTTATGTATGGAGATATATGGTGGTGAAGATGAGAGTTCGGGTGAGGAATATCAATCTTCTGACGATGAAGATGGACCTTTATATAAGTTTTTTGAATAAATTTTTTGGGATGATATTCATATAACCAAGCGCGATTGCTTTTTCAATAACATCAGATTTCTTTAGACAACCTAGTTTATATTTTATTATTTCAATATGAGTTTCTACAGTTCTCGGTGATAAATTTAATATCTTGGCGATTTCTTTTATTGAACGTCCTCTTAACAGAAAAAAAAGACACTCCGATTGTTTTCCTGATAAAACAGTTTCAGGATAATTTTCTTGTATGATGTAATTAAATTGTTGTCTAGTTAATTTCACAGGTTGTTCCTGAGTAATTTTAAAAAATCTTGCTAGGTCAACTAAATTGGCGTTTGTAATATCAATAAAATACTGAGCAACTGCAATAATATTGCCACCGATATCTCTCAAGGGATATTTTTCTCCAAGTAAAATTTTCCAACCATTTGCATAAAGACAACAACCAAAAATACCTATGCTTTTATTGTCCTCTATAACCATTTTATCTGAAAGACAGAAATTGTCGTGCAATTCTGCAGCCTCACATCGCATATCACAGTAAGTTGAATTCAGTATTGAATCATAATTTTTGTGTCCGGACCTTTTTAAGCTCTCTTGATTAAGCATTAGGAAATTTGATTTTAAATCTATAGCCCCAAAAGCACCAGGCATTTGATCAATCCATTCTTGTTTTATTATTGAATTTATATCTGTATTGCTCATTTTCGCTTTGATTTTCTAACACAATCTTTCAATTCTATTTCATATTTAATAAAAAGATCATCCGTGTTTAATACGGATACCCAAAAAGATTAAATATTGGAGAATTACGTAGTTACTTCATTCATTGGGACTGGACTTTGGACAAACTTCGATCTGAACGGGCTCGGGCTCGAGCCCGTTCAGATCGAAGTTTGTCCAAAGTCCAGTTGGGAATAAGTAATATTTTATAATATTATATACAAACGGCCTTCAATGATACTCAAAGTATGTGGCCGTACTTCATATTTAACATGGAATATTATTATGTTTAGCAGAGAAAATGAATTCTCTCTTGGGACTATTTCACCCATCAAGAGTGAAACAAAAAAGGAACAAACCCAGTATACTGGGCGAAGTGCTTTCGGTGAAGAGAAATTTCATGCTGGGAGCGACATGTCTTCCACGAAAAAAAGCGAACGCTCAGCTATCGATCCAGAGAAGGCATATCGACATACAATTGAAAAGCCTGACCGACAACCTAAAATGTCATTGCCCGAACAGTCATCGCAACTCAAACATAGCTCCAGTTCAACTAAAGAACAGCAAAACAATCGTCATCGATATGGTGATTTACCGCTTTGCTATCTTGATGAGGCTATGGAGACAACAGCGGGCACACAAAAAAGTACTTATGGCAAAATAAAAACAGCTCAAATACAGAGTAAAAAATCTGCACCTTTGCTTGTACTGGATAGTGAACTTCAAGAAAAAAAATCCCACTTACAATCTTTGGAGCAACCTAAAGTAAAGTCCTATTCGATATCGTTTAAGCAGGAAGGTCTAGAGCTTATTCCAAAAGGACAAAATAAAATTAGTACTAAGGACAATAAATGGTCGTTTTCATTTACCCCCACTGTAGCGACACTCGAAACAAACAGCCATTATATCTATGGACAAGACAAGAAAGGAAACATGAAACTGAATGCAGGTTTCAAGGCGAAAGGCAGCTTACTTGATTTAGGACTGCGCGTTCATTCTCCTGCTTATGGTGAATTCAATCATAATATAACATTTGGCGGCACAGATATTTCAATAGGATTGCGTTTCAACCTGGATGAAGAAGATTCTTTAGCTGGAATAGGCGTGCCTTCAAAAGTGCTTCTCGATCTGTTCGAAACCAGTTACGATTATAAAACTCCTGTATTGTGTTTCGAGGAAACCGGCTGGGAATTTAAAACGGGCGCTTCTTTAGGTTGGGGCTGGCGGGTAAATCGTAAGCTTGATGTAAGCTTAACTGAGTTTGAAGTCCCTTTCCCAATGCTAAGTTTGCCAGGACCCTTGCGTACTCAATTCAAATTAGAGGGTTACGCTCGTGTTATTAGAACTCCACATCATCCAGAGTGTCAACTAGCAAAAAAAGATAACATTTTTATCGTTGTGTCTACAAAGCCAGAAAAATCCATGTTATTGCTTCATGATGAGCTGTCTGAATCATCTTTGGATAGCAGAACAGAAAAAGATAGTGATAACAATTCTAGCCGACCTACGTTAGGTGGTAAGCTGTCAGTACCGCATTCAGCACATAGCGTTTTTTTTAAGCCAGCAGCTCATAAGCTGATGCACTCATCCCATGCAGCGCAGCTGCCTCAACTACATAAGGCCAGATTACAAGAGAATTATTCTAAACCAGAAAAAAAGTGCTTATTGAATGAACACAGCAATGTACCAGAAACTCAGAAAGCAAGACAGTTTTTAAATGAACCCTATGAAGCTCAAAGGGTAAGAAAGCTATTTGTTAATCCAGTAAAAACGTCCTTTTTGCAAGAAGACTATGTCGCTCCAGAGGCACAAATAGCTGCAATGAAATTGGCCGCCCCAGTAAAAACCTCCTTTTTGCAAGAAGACTATGTTGCTCCAGAGGCACGAATAGCTGCAATGAAATTGGTCGCCCCAGTAAAAACCTCCTTTTTGCAAGAAGACTATGTTGCTCCAGAAGCACGAATAGCTGCAATGAAATTGGCCGCTCCAGGAAACAGTTCTCAGCAGTTTTTCAGTCCTAAGCGACTACAATTAACGAATAATTTTACTGCAAACAAAGAACTCAGCTCTGTAGCAAACCAGCACATAAAAATGCAATAGATTTATCAAATTAGAAAGGAGTTAATCATGCAGGAAAAGCGATTAAATGTGGCCAAAGTTTTTCAAACCTATAGGAGAGGAGAGTCGACGCAACAAGTATTATCTTCAGTCTTTAGCATCGATCATGATAATTTCGCTAGTATTCAGGGCCGCCGTATAGTGAGAGTACATGGGGCCTTCGACAATTACTCTCTTTCAGCTGTTCACGACATTGCGTACTTAAAAAATGGGCATATGGTCAGTGTTGATGGTGATAACAATCTAAGAGTCTGGGATCCGAAAAGTAATTGCATCAACACGTTGCAATTGGGTTCAATGGGCTATCTTAATAACTATAAGCTTGCTGTTTTGAAAAATGACCAGGTTATTAGTTATTGCAATAATACTCTAAAAATATTAGATAAAGTGTGGGATAAAAAGGGAACGCAATGGGAGGTACAGGTTAATGGAAATATTCGTTCTATTGCCATTTTGTCCGAGCATTTAATTGGGATTTGTTATCAATCCAAAGCTCAAATCGAAATATGGGATTTGAAGCAAGGGAAGTATGTTAATACGCTTGCTGGTCATAACGGCGATGTCCTTGCGCTTACAGTTTCCTATTATGATCAGTTGATTAGTAGTTCTGCAGATAAGACCGTGAGAATATGGGACGTCAACGAAGGGAAGTGCATTCATACACTCGAAGGACACAAAGAAGCTATCACTGCTTTGCACTATTCATCTTTGGAGGATGGTCTAATAGTAACTGCTTCACCAGATAAAGTTCTTAAAGTTTGGAAAAAACTTCGTTATAAAGAAGGATGGCACTGTGCCAATACGGTAGAATGTGATGACATTGTTACTGCTATTTATTCTGATATATCACGCCAGATTATTACTCTTTCCGGTGAGATAGTAAAAAGATGGCCTAAAAAAATAATGTTTGCACCCAAAGATTGGGCCGATTTAGAAAATAAGCTTTTATGTAAAGCATTAGAAGAAAAGAAAGCGGAAACCCTTGATTTTTCCAAAGTTATCCTACCTAATCTTCACTTATCCTTGGTAGCAAAGTCCTTAAAAAGATTTACCCATTGGAAAAAAGTAGTGAACATGTGCCCTTATAATGACGAGGGTTTTGAACCCATCGCTACTTTTATTGATGATCCACGAATCGAATTTGACACGACGGTAAAGAAACTGGCAGATATTTCCAGTCAAGACGGCGGTACGATTTTGCATTATTTAATACGTTTATACGTTACTGATCAACATGACAAATCGGCTATTGAAAAACTGATGCTGGATTGCATCTCTCTTGGTGTCGATAAATTAAAACAAGATAAGAACGGTAAAATTGCAGCGCAATTGGCTTCGGAAATGAAGGCAGAAAATTTAGCCTTATTACTGCAAGCTAACCGTCCGGCTTTGGATCTCCCTCAGCTTGTTTTAGATTGGTGTACAGAGCAAAAATGGACAGATGTCGTAAGGATTGACGGCAGTAGGGCAGAGATGGTTTTAGTGGATGAAACAATAACAACACGCAGAAGCACTCCGCCTAAAACTCAAATATTGAGTGTACAGAATATTAGTACAGCCAAGCGAAATGTTACCCAGACCATTAGCACAACGATACATACTGAGCAACAGGTTAGTATTAAATTAGACCGCACTTTAGCTTATAGCAATAAAGCCTTAGCGGTGCAAACAAAAAATAAGGAACAGCTTGATACACAACGCAACCAAACAACAGATAGCACCAGTGAGGAAGATACTCACGCCTCCTCGAGTAGTGCTGTAGGTAGTTCTACTTCTACACAAGCGTCTAGTTTGGCGCGTAATTCTACTTCCACGCATACGGCGAGCTCTCAACAGAATTCTAGCTCTTCAGATAGTTTGCAACGTACAGCTCGTTCTGTGGAGAGTAAAAATTGGCATGCCAGTGGTACTGCCAGTGTAACCTCTGGATTTATATTTGTAAGTGCAAACATAAGCGCTACTGCTGGTGGTGGAGGAAGTTCAGAGCATTCGAATGAGCAGACAAGCATTGCTACCACCAGTAACTCTCAGAGTGTTGGCAATGCTCAAAGTGATAGCAAGAGCCTGAATATTGGCACTACCCAAAGTGATCGCAATACCCGCAGTGACACCGATACCTTACAAATGGGTAGACACAAGACGCAAAGCAGTCAATCAACGCAGGCAAAAGAAGATAGCGAACGTAACAGTGAAGGTAGTCGTGCCGAGCAAGAAAATCAAAATCAATTCTCTACTGCCAGCGGTGAGCAACAACGAGGAGTACGGCACTGGAATCGAAAAAAAGAAAACAGTACGATATTTAGAGAAGGTTATCATTATATCAATTCAGAAAAAAAATTTACCTGGACAGAATATAAAAAAATTAATATGCAATATGCTCTTGGAGGACAAGTAGGAATTTACCGAAGCTTAGCAGGAGAAATGACTTACGTGCCGTTGTATACCATTTTAAACGGTAAAAAATCCATGTTAAATCAAGTTTACAGGGATTATGACTGGCAGTTTGATCCAGAAAATAGCGAAGTGAGCTGTACGATAGTTGGTAATTATGTTGAACACAATGCTGTCACAGAAATGTTCAACGAAGAACACCCACTTTATAGAATTAAGCGATTAATTGACGAATTAGTTACGGAAGAAAATGATAGGCGTACAAAATTGATTAAGAACGATCAAATCGTCTGGGAGGATATTGCCTGGATGGTGAACGTCACTGTAAATGACAATAAAATTAACCCCTATGCTGGTACAATTGAAGTCAGATGTAGCGATAATACAAATACTCGCTTCCTAAAAAATGCATTGAAGCAGATAGTGCATTTTTCAGGAGAAGTAGAATACATCAGCCCAACAACCAAAGATACTGGGTTTAAGTTATTTACCTTAACATTTAATTTGCAAAAAAAGGCTTCTCCCACTTTAACGGCAAATCCCGCTACGACAAATCCCAAACCTGGCACGCACTCAGGACTCACACGTGTTAATTCAGGAGAATTTAAATTTGCATTTTTTAATCAGAAACAAAAAAACCAGACAGTATACATAGTAATGGATGTGCTGAATGAAGTATTTAAAGTGGATGCACAAAATAACCCTAAGGTTATATGGTTTGAGGTTGATAAAACCATCCTACAGCTTCGTTTTGATCCTCAAAGGTTAACCAACGAACACAAACATAAAATACATATCAATGCATTATTATTGGCATTGGTTGCATTTCTTGAATATACAAATGATAAGTTACCTGAGCCGGAAAGGCTGAAGATCACAGGGCAATGGGCCTATTGTATAGATTTCTTTAAGCTAAATGAAAGCACCATAAAGACTATAGATAATCCAATCAATCATAAATACCTGGTTGATCGTTTTAAGCAATTATTTCTTCAGTACTTAAAAGAGTTTGAATCTGTTTCACCAGAAAAATTACGTGAAAAAAAAGAGAAGCTGTATCAGGAGCTAAGAGAATCATCACAGCAAGAAATATCGACTCCAAATTTTGATTTTTAACCACGAAATTTTTTGCGATGGTCAAATGAGTCAGCTTGACCACTGTTAATAGAATCATGGAAGTTGTTCGAGCAACACTATCGTTGATTTAATTTTATTGTCCAAATTTAATTGATAGAAAATTGATTGGCATTTGCTTACCACAATCGGTATTTGTGGCTTAAATTGTGAAATCTGCAAGCATTTCAAGAAATGTCTTGGAGCGTGATCCTATTTTGTCTTGATGCCTTGAATCTATCTACTCCAGTACAATTTTGATCAGGATGAGTTGCAATTAGGTAGAGGGAACCTAAAGGGATAGACTAGCGCAAGGATCGCGCTTATTGTAAGGATGCAGATTGCAACTCATTTCTCCCAGGACTTTTCTTAAGACTCCGACTAATCTCTCGATTTGACCTTCCTTGCTCATAGTGGAGTCTTAACACTTCTTTAATTTTACGCATCGACAGCCGATTATGAAAATGATGACCGCATTTAATGCAATTACTTCCTGAGCACGCGGCGGCCTATGCCACCGGGCTAGTTCACCGGCGTGTCACCCAATCAATCAGGTTTGAGGCGCGGGCTTGGGTTGTTCATCAACAACAGCCAGCGCCTCCATCGAAATCAACTTGGGTCTGAAGTTTCTTAATAATAGTGTTCTCAAAATCAAAATGATGCTCGGTGAATCGTTCTCCGTTGAGACGGTAGGTAACACCATTCGTTATTAGGTTTTTATATTGAGACTGTAATGTTGCTATAACCTTTGACCTCTTTTCGTTTTGAGGTATACACTCAAACATCACTGTCCACATCGGCTTATCTTTCGCCCAAAGCGTGTATTCAAAAAGACTGATTTTTGCAAATGTTCGACCAGAACAATCCGTCACGCTCCCCTGTTCATAGATGAGCTCAATAGTGTCCGTTAGCATTGCTTTGACAATCCCATACTCACCACGTGTACCATAATGTAAAAATTTACGGGTATTGAGAATCGGGGTAAATTGATTAGCTGGTAGAGTCAACCAGTCGCCTGGCCAACCCCCCATTTAGGTAGGGTCGAGAACTGGCGCGGTGAATTCTATCTTCCCGTTTCCAGCTCCCGCCACGTCAAACGCAGCATGCGGTTTTCCCGCACTACGCTTTCCTAGCACCTTCATACCAAGCTTATGTGGCCTATCGTATTGGTGACACTTTCGGAACGTAGTATCGTATTTTATAGTCTGAGAATAGCCCTAGTTTTTGATACATCCATTCTTTACTCCATCTCTCCCAACCGAAGCCTCCCAATTTTCGAGCACGCATTAGATGACGCCTAACCTTCTTTTCTACCCAGTCCTTAACGTAAGTAAAACATCGACTGGAATTGCCCACTCTAAAGTAGTTCACCCAACCTCTTAGTATCGGATTAATCAGATCAATCACGCGGTCAATCGGTTGCGATTGGTGCTTACGGAATATTTCTTTCATTTTTCGTAAGAGGTTCGTTCGTGACACCATTTTCGGTGTTTTCTGCACTCCCCATTTTCCCTGTTTCGTCTTTCCTCGTCTGAAATCAAAACCTAGGAAGCTGAACGTTTCACCTTTCTTTAGATTGATTGTCTTTGTTTTCTCGTTGTTCAGCTCAACTTTTAGTTTTGCCAACTCTTCTCGAAGCCTTTTATAGATTGCATCTCTAAGCCAGTGCCATTTTGAATGATCGTCGATCAGTATTACTATATCGTCCGCCCATCTTGCATATTCTATGTGCTGATACCCATCACCGCTGGTTACCTTTTTCGCCCGCTCTAGCATCTTATCTATCTCGTTGAGATAGATGTTACTAGCTAACGGAGACAATGGTCCGCCCTGCGGTATGCCAAGCTTTCCGCCAGTTTTGAGGATTAACTTCAGTAAGTGCATAATATCTTTATCATCCACTCGGGCTGCAATTTTATCTAGTAAGATAGAATGTGCCACCGTATCAAAGTAGGATTTTAGATCAACATCGATCACTATCACCTTTCCTTTAATCGCCGCCTCTGTTACTCGCTCTACCGCTTCGTGCGCCGTGCGTTTGGGTCGATATCCATATGATCCTGCTTGGAAATCTGCATCGAATATGGGCTCGAGAATCAACTTCAGTGCTCCTTGCACTACTCGGTCGCGTATACTCGGGATACTTAGTGTCCTGGTCTTTCCTCCAGCTTTCGGTATCGCCTTTTTCCGACTTCTATTTGGATAGTAAGTTTTGGTTGTTAATTCCTGATGTAACTTGGTGAGAAACTCTTCTCGGCCTTCTGTCTCGATCATGTCAAACGTTACACTGTCACTTCCGGGCGCACCGTTATTCCGTTTCGCAAGAACATAGGCTTCTCTAAGCGTCTCTAGTTTACATACATGAATATATATGCCCCAAAATCGCCAAGACGGTTCCGCCTTCGCTTTGATATATATTTTCCTTCTCAGGTCTTGCAAGTCGCTAGATGTTTTTGTCATTGTCATCTTTGCCTCCCGTGTTGTTGGAAAAATGTTACTAGCAGGGTGCCTTTGCTCCACGAGAGTTACCTCGCTCAGTCACTACTACACACCCGTCCGCCACCCGCTCATCTTCGATTCACTTCCTGGTTTGCCAGTTATAGAATCTACCTTGCTCCAGAGGCTTTCTCTCTGGGACGAGACGGGTTTCTCCAGTTGCTTATACGTGCCCTCATTACCATGCCACCACTACCACCCCGCCGAAGTGATGCAGCTGTATCAGTCAGATTTCAGCTACACATGCTGTCTTCGCTTTACGGTTGCAAGCTCGACCTTCGGGGTTACGCACTTTCGAGGCCACCTGTGTGTTTGCTTTCGCTGCAGCCTGGTAACTCGCCATTATCCTGCAGATAATGTTGTCGGTAGGCTTCAACATCTTGGTCTCCCGCCATGCTGCTACCCGAGCTATAGGATTTCTAACTTTTATCCTAGTAAGTTTAACTCTTACTGAACACGCCAGCCTTTACTGGACGCACAACCCATCGTGCCCGATTAAGGCAATGGGCTCAAGACAATTTCATTCACATGCTTATACCCTATCTTTCAAAATAAACGGTGTACTATCTTTGCTCTATTGTTTTTGAATTTTTTTTTGTTTATCGTTGTTCATTACTGTTCGGTGTAAGACAGTCTCTATTCGCCTTCGGGAGGCAGGGGCCGCTGGTTCGATTCCAGTCACTCCGATCAATATAATCAATGGGTTAATTATAACGGAATAGGTGGTTAAATTATGCAATTAATAAGGCTATTATTTATTTTTTTGGGAGGAGTAATGAGTATCACTCATGCAAGCTCAGCTACCGAACAGTTTTTCTGGCCAAACAATGCACAATTAATTATTTCCATTTCGATGCAATTCGAATCCGGTGGTCAACCTGAAGGAGCAGAAAGTCCTTTTTCAGGCTCACCCCTACCCAAAGGTTTTCCAGATATACCTGCAGCGACATGGTTTGCCTACGGCTATAAAGAAGGGATCTGGCGTATGCTTGACCTATGGGATAAACATCAAATTAAAGTAACTTCACATATTGTGGGAGAAGCTGCGATTAAAAATCCAGATGTGGCAAAAGCAATAGCTGAACGTGGCCACGAAGTGGCGGCACATGGAATGCGATGGACTAATCAATATGATTTAAGTTACGATGAGGAAAAGATGTTTGTCAAAGATGGCGTTGATGCGGTTGAAAAAATAACAGGACAGCGCGCAGTTGGTTACAATGCGAACTGGTTACGAAGAAGTAAAAATACACTAAAAGTGCTTCAAGATCTTAATTTTTTATATCATATCGATGATGTAAGTCGTGATGAGCCTTATGTCACATTAGTACGTGGGAAGAAATTTGCTGTAATACCTTATACTCTTCGAAATAATGATATCGTTTTGATTGAAGGAAAGCATTTTTCAGCTGATCAATTTTTAAATCAATTAAAGCTTGAGTTTGACAAACTGTATGCCGAAGGATCCCATCGTCGCAGAATGATGTCAATTAGTGTGCATGACCGTATTGGTGGAACTCCAGCAATTGTTCAGGCTATGGATCAATTCATTCAATATGCAAAACAACATAAGGGTGTTGTTTTTATGAGAAAAGATGACATTGCTCGAATGGTGTTGAACGAAAAAAATCCTCTCATAGACAACACTGAAATTGAATACAATCAGGAATAAGATTATGGGTACTGACCCGTTTTTATAATTGCACCGGCCCGTATTTCAACGCAAAAACGGGCCCACATTGACTTAAGGTAAAGATTTATAAGTTGCGTAACTCTTCTCCATAACAAAATTGACGAGTTCTACATCACGAATTTTCGCCGTTTGTTGTTTTACAACTTGAAATCCTTTACTTGTGAAAAATGGCTTTGCTGTGATACTGACTTCTGCATAGACTCGAGATAATGCTCTATCTTTTGCTTCTTTCTCAATCTCATGCATCAGGACGGTGCCAATACCAAAATTTTGAAATTCGTGATGGACATAAAAGCAATCGATATGGCCATTTGGTTCAAATTCAGCAAAACCAACTATTGTGTCTTCTATTAGTGCAATAAAGGGTCTGATTTTTTCTAATTTTTCCTTCCAGCCACTATAATCTTGTACTGAAGACCATGGAGCCCAAGCATCTAATTGCTCTTTTGTGTAATCTTTTGCATTGACAGTGTGTATGGTGTTGTAATAAATCTGGCTTAAAAATTTTGCATCACCATCTTGATAACGCCGCACTTGAATCTTATTCTTCATAACAATTTACCTATTATTAAATAACTTTAATTGGTCAATCATGCTTTTAATACGTGATTGGCAAGTATGATCTTAATCGTCTATTTGCATGCAAACCGCACAAAATGTGCCATAATTGGATTTTTAATTGACAAAAATAGCAATATAATATACGATTGTGCAGAAATTTGATTAATTAAATAGGGTATCATATGTCTAGAAGTTATATAAATACGAGTCTTGATTCAATTATTGAAGAAATAATAGTCGAAGAAGCTTCAGGAGATCTTAATCTTCGTATCAAATTACGTCAATCTATAGAAAGATCACAGCTTAAGGATTTATCATTTGAACCGACCGAAGATAATAGCAGACTCTATGTCCTGAAAGACGACCCTAGCACTGCTTTATCATTCCTTGAACAACATGGATTGATAGATCACTCGTTTAAAGAATCCATTGTATTAAATGAAAAAAATGAATATCAAAAACAAATGCATAAACTTGTTAAAAGACGCCGCTATGACTATCCACAAACTGAAAATTCTCTTATTGAAGCTGTAATAATTCAACATCATAATTATGATGAGGATATGGCTTTTGTTAGTTATAAAAAAGAAAAAGAGGAAGAGCTATATAGGATTTGCAAACTCCATCAATTGACTCTGGATCAGATGCCTAATGTTATCCAGTTTGAACAGTACTCAATAATTTGCTCTTCAACTCCTGCCATGGCTCTTGAAGGCATTAAACGAGCAGGAATTATTGATGAGAAATTTAAAGATTTTATCCTATCTCAGGAGCAAGCAATTCCTGTAGAACCCGTAGTAAAGAAAATCAATGAAGAGGACATAGCAAGACGATTTGATTGCCGATATGACGTCATTGCTGATTATACCCTCACTAGTAATCATTGGTTTTATCAGCCAATTGAAGAGGAAGTGCCCGCTAAATATAGTGAAACGATGAAGCCGACAGTTTAGTAGTCTGAACCAGGGGGCCGGCCGGCCTCCCTCACTAAAGCACGTATCAATTCCCCTACAGTGGTATCTCTGCATAACGCAACAGATTGACCCGACCACATGGACATAAAATTAATATCGTTTTTCTCCTTAGCTTTTTTTCGCATCGCGCTGGTCAGTGTATTTTGAATAGGGTAAGCAAGGAAAAAAAGTCCCACGATGCCCCCCCCGCCTCACTACCCTGTGCAACGATGAGATCAACTCCAGCACTTTCTGCAAGTACACTTGCTTCAGCAGGCGTTGTTGCTGTACCTATTATAATAGTGTGATTTTTTCGAAATTGGTTGATCCAAGTGGGTTCTAGGGTACCAAATATATAGCTAAACACTGGGATTTTTTCTTCAATAAGGACCGTGAGTTGCTCGGCAAAAGAGGGTGCGAAAGGTCCGAAAACTGGCTAAAGCACCCAAGCCACCCGCATTAGATACCGCGGCAACCAATTCAGGTGAGGAAGCACCCGACATAGGTGCTTGGATGATTGGCAATTGAACGCCAATTTTTTCAGTTAATTTCGTAGACCACATACGATCCTTTATTCCGAGATCAGTATTATTAATCCAAGTGGACAGCTTATAGCCCTTTTAGCGATATTCCTTTCTTTCTGATGTGTGATATTGCCTAAGCTTTTGTGTGCGCCTTGAAATTAAATACTATTATCAAAAGACTTGATAATCATATAGAAAGCTCCTTCGAATAACCGGTAAAGTTAGATTGTAAAAAAACAAAAACCGGCTAACAAAGGAGCCTTAAATGAAACTATATGGTGGAATTGATTTGCATTCAAATAATTGTGTTGTGGTTCTGGTTGATGAAGATGGCTGCGAAGTATTGCGTAAACGAATTGACAACGATCTTTGCAAAATGATTGATTTGTTAGAGCCTTATCGGAGCAACATTATGGGACTTGTTGTTGAATCTACTTACAACTGGTACTGGTTAGTTGATGGTTTAATGGAAGCAGGTTTTAAAGTGCATCTTGCGAATACAGCTGGCATACAACAGTATTCCGGAGTGAAATATACCGATGACAACAGTGATGCACGGTGGTTAGGGGATATGTTGAGATTAAATATTCTACCGGAGGGTTATATTTATCCAAAGGATCAGCGAACCGCACGTGACTTGATGCGCAAACGGATGCAATTGGTGCAGCAGAGCACATTAAATTTGCAATCCATTCAGGGATTATATGCTCGCCATTTGAATAAAAAAATCTCGGCGACTAAGGTTAAGCAGCTTACAGTCGAGCAGGTTAAGGTTGACTTTTTAGCACCTCACGTTGCATTAGCCGCGAACACTAATTTGGCTGTTATGAACTGCCTACAGGAGCAAATCGGTATACTAGAGAAGGTGCTGAAAAAAGAACTGCGTCTGGAGCCTGCCTTCGAGCAGTTAACTAGTATCGATGGAGTTGGCCTGGTTTTGGCACTAACCATCATGCTGGAAACAGGGGATATTTCGCGTTTTGGTGAGGTTGGCGATTATGCTTCGTACTGCCGATGTATCAGTGGAGCGAAATATAGTAATGGTAAGAAAAAAGGATATACCAATAGTAAAAATGGTAATAAATTTTTGTCATGGGCATTTACTGAAGCTGCTAATTTTGCAATTCGGTACAACGATACGGTTAAACGATATTATCAACGAAAAATGGCTAAAACAAACAGCATTGTCGCAATTAAAACGGTCGCACATAAGCTGGCCAGAGCTTGTTTTTATGTATTGAAAGAACAAGCAGAATTTGATGTACAAAAGGCCTTTATGTAACAGGCCTTGAAACGGTGTTTGGTTAAGGTAATTGAGTTAAATTTGGGGTTGGTTAAAAACCAATAGATTTGATTAAACCTTTACCTTAACCACTTAGTGAGGAAAAGTAACTGAAGTTTGTTGTATACTGATATGCCCGTGCTCTGAGCCACAAAGGGTTGGCCATGCGTAAGCATAAGCCACTGATTTGTCATCGGTTCATTATTGAACCTCTCGACTTGGACTGAGCACGGCACTAAATAATTTCTGAGGCAAATTTTGCCAAGGACTGCCAATTTCCTTTCATGGCCATTGGTAAATGTCTTAATTCATATGGGTGACTGGTGCATAGTAGTGACACCTCCATGAGAAATTTTAGGCGCATGTAGTGTACGATTTATACTCTCAGTGACTGTTAAAATAATAAAAAATTGGTTAAAAAAACCAAACGGACTAGCTTTGCCTATTGACGCAGACTTTCTAATGGGTGACCCCTAATCCCTTTTCAGGCTTATTACCAAAGAATAACTCTACTCCGGGTCTCCGTTTTTTTGCTGCTAATGAAGTAGGTGGAGAAGATCAAGGCGGAGCTACGTCATTGCGAGCGTTAGCGAAGCAATCCAGTGGCCTTATGAGATGCTAGGAAAGGTCGCTGGATTGCTTCGCTAACGCTCGCAATGACGGGGTTAACGCTCGCAATGACGGGGTTAACGCTCGCAATGGACGGAGCTCCCGCACGCAATGACGGTATAGGAGCGGCGCGTGCGCTAGGGAGGCCTGAGCTTTTACGTTATTGCCTGGCCAGGAATAATGGCCTGTAGTATCTCATCAGAGACCTTGTTTCTAAGCTGCAAACCATCCTCGCTAGCTTCTTTTAGAGCACCTTTGCAGATAGTAAATTTAGTGCTAGATCCTTCCATAACACGAGAATGCGCTTTAAACATATTGAGATTCATCAGTGCATGTAGTGTTTGTTTCTGAGGAAGTTCTCCATACTGATCACCGTTCTTTAACTGAGTTAACCGTACAACAAACGGTTGAAGGAAAGAACTAGAACTAGAACCAGAACTAGAACCAGAACTAGAACTAGAACTAGAACTAGAACTAGAACTAGAACTTAAAGGCTGATTACGGGCATCGCCTTTTTGCTTCTTTGAAAACTCTAATGTAATCGTTCTAGCACTATTATTATCTGTTCTAGCATCAATTTTAGTTAAACGTAACTCATCTGGGCTTATCCTATTTTGCCCAAGGTAAATATCAAGGGTTTGGCCATATTCATTTGTGATTTCACGAGCCCTACCATATTTACTGTATCCAACAGCTTTTGAAACACCGTGAATAACTAAGACTAATGGAGAAACTAAAACTGTAGCCACCAAGGCTATAAGGTTACGTGCAAACTGCAATATCTTTCCTAAACCCAATGGAACATAGCTGAGTGCCTTGGGAATAGGGGTCTGAAACCTAGATAGGTAGTCGCCAATGCTTAAGAATGCCTTTGTGAAAACTCTGGGAATACCTAAAGTTAAATAATCCAATATTCCTAAGCGGTCTACTTTAGTAATAAACTTGCCTGTCTTCTGAAGCGGTTTCCCCGCCAATGCATAAAAAGTATCCTTAAGCTTTTCTAAGAACGTTGTGCGTAGTGTTCTAGCGGCAGGATAGTTTCGTAGCTCTCTAGGGAGAGGTATATAAAAATTTTTCTTTTCTCTCATAGTAATTATCCTCTTTGTTAAAGAGCGCCAAATATACCAGCTATGCAAATAATAGTCAAAATAAAGACTGAGCGCAGCAACAGTCATCCTGAGCGTAGCGAAGGATCTCCTTGATTGAGCGCTATGCCACATACAGGAGATCCTTCGCTGCGCTCAGGATGACGGCTCTCCTTACTGGATAACTTCCAAGCCACCCATATACGGTTGTAATGCGTGAGGAATGTGAATGTTTCCCTGGTTGTCTTGACAATTTTCTAAAATAGCAACTAAAGTCCGGCCGACAGCAAGACCCGAACCATTTAAAGTATGGACTAATTCAGTCTCTTGGCTTCCTAGGGATCGATAGCGGGCTTTCATGCGCCGTGCCTGATACGCTTCTGTATTTGAGCAAGAAGAAATTTCTCTGTAGCGATTTTGGCTTGGTAACCACACTTCTAAGTCATACGTTTTCGCAGCACCTGCTGCCGTATCACCCGTACATAAGGTTACCACCCTGTAAGCTAAATTTAAGCGTTGCAAAATGACTTCTGCGTGTTGGATTAGAGACTCAAGTGCTTCATAAGACGTTTCAGGCGTAGTGACCCAAACTAGCTCAACTTTCTCAAATTGATGCTGCCTAATCATTCCTTTAGTATCTTTGCCGTATGAACCTGCCTCACTGCGAAAACAAGGTGAATGACAAACATAACGTAAGGGTAAATTTTCTGCGGTTAAAATTGTATCGCGAATGGTATTGGTTACGGAAATTTCCGAAGTAGAGATGAGATAATAATCATGCTCACCTCTGAGCTTAAATAAATCATTCTCAAATTTGGGTAATTGGCCAGTACCCAATAAACTAGCCGCATTAACGATATAGGGAATATAAATCTCTTGATATCCGTGCTCCTGAGTATGAATATCGACCATAAATTGGATCAATGCACGGTGCAGTCTTGCAAGCTGACCTTTCATAACCACAAAACGGGATCCGGTAATTTTAGCAGCTAAGGCAAAATCCATCTGACCTAAAGCTTCTCCCAATTCATCATGCGATTTAATGGGAAAATCAAAGTGAGGTATCTTCCCCCAGCGCCTAATTTCTTGATTATCATTTTCGTCTTTGCCTGTAGGTACCGATTCATGCGGTAAATTCGGCAAGCTTAATGCTAACGTGTCTAATTGCTGCAGCACTTGCTCAAGCTCTATTTTTTTGCTAGCTAATTCTTGGCCAAGCCTGTTCACTTTCTCGCGCATCGGCTCAATATCTTCACCACGTGCTTTAGCGTAACCGATAGCTTTAGAGCTTTGGTTGCGCTCATTTTGCAGGGTCTGAGTGGCAACTTGAAGCGCCTTTCTTTTTTCCTCAAGTACCGTAAACCCATCAACATCAAAAAGAAAACCACGTCGTTTCAATTGTTGAGCAACATAGTTTGGGTTGTCCCGCAATAACTGAGGATCTAACATGACTACCTCACAATACCTCGTGTCGATTGGTTCAAGGCATCGATCAGGGGAATAACCTCCGGACAATCATTTTGCATGACCTCTAACTCTGCAATCGCTTGTTGTACAGTTAACCCTTTACGGAAAATAATTTTATAAGCACGGCGCAAATGTTCGATGGCCATCACTGAAAATCCTCGGCGACGTAAACCAACTGTGTTAAGGCCACACGCTGCGGTAGTATGACCGGCTATCATGATATAAGGTAAGACATCTTTAGTAATATAAGTTGCCCGAGCAATGAATGCATAAGCACCAACATGGCAAAATTGATGTACAGCAGCGTAAGCTCCAATAATGGCATAATCGTCAACAACAACATGTCCCGAAAGTGCTCCATAATTTATCATCGTGATATTATCACCCATCACACAATCGTGACCGATGTGGGAATAAGCCATTAAATAATTATGATTGCCTAGGCGCGTAATTCCTCCGCCCTTCACAGTACCACGGCTAATCATGCAGTACTCGCGAATAACATTATTATCGCCAATTTCTAAACGAGTAGGCTCACCATTATAAGTGATATCTTGCGGCTCGTCCCCAACTGAGGCGAATTGGAAAATCTTATTGTTCTTACCTATAACAGTCGGACCTTCAATTACAACATGAGGGCCAATCCAAGTGCCTTCCCCAATTTCAACCCCAGCACCAATTACACAGCCAGGACCTATCGATACCCCTGCTGCCAATTTAGCTGAGGTGTGGATTATCGCACGTTCATCTATCACTTTTTACTTCCTTTGCTGCACTCATTAAATCTGCGGAGCAGGCCAGTTTGTCACCAACAAATGCTTCACTATGCATTCGCCAAAAATCGCGTTTTTGGGCAATTAGCTTAACTTCTAGGCGCAATTGATCACCAGGGGTCACTACATGCTTAAATTTAGCATTATCAATACCGGCAAAGAAGAACAAAAATTCATGCCCCTCTTGTGGATGCCGTGACAAGTTAAATAAAATAGCGCCTGCTTGTGCTAGAGCCTCCAGCATTAATACGCCAGGCATAATAGGATTTCCCGGAAAATGCCCAATAAAAAATGGCTCATTGATTGTTACATTCTTAGTGGCAACAATGTAATCAGAAACCTTGTAATCCAATATTCGATCGACCAGGATAAATGGATATCGATGGGGTAATAAATCAAGAATTCTGATTATGTCAACGGATTCACTCATTCCTTAGCACTCACTATCATACCCGAGCCGCGACCGTTAGGGAGCGGAAACAATTTATCCGCTCCCTAACGGTCACGGCTCGGATAATATTGCCCGCGGCTCGGATTTTTCGGCCAAAATACTAGAATTATCAACGGGCCCTAGCCAAGCCGCTTAATTACACTGTCAGTTATATCTAATTTGTCAGAACTAAATGGCGCAGCATCTTTCTGCAAAATTATTTCGTACTTTTCTGCATTAGCGACCGAGGCAATCGCCTGGCGAATTTTGCCGTAAAGATTTTCCATTTCTTCATCATTGGCTGTATTTAATTCTTCCTGATATTGCTGGCCTTCTCGTTTAAACGTTTGCTCCGTAGCAAGAATCTTTCTCTCCGCATCCTTCTTCTGCGTTTCACTCATTACTGAGCTATCACGTTTGAACTTTTCCATGTCTTGCCTCAAGCTTTCTTCCATCGCAACTAATTTGTCACGACGAGGTTTAAACTTATTTTCTAACTTTTGCTGTATCGCTTTCATCTGGCTAGAATTTTGCACAATTTTCTGCAAATCCACGACCCCTGTTTTTGCAACTGCATTAACACCAACCAAAATTAATGCTAATGCAATTAAAAGCCCGCTCGCACGCTTCATTTTTATCACTCTCCTAAAATAAAAGACCCTGATGCTACCACAGATCATCGTAGGTTGCGATAATCGTAAAAAAATTCTAGTCCCCGCGAAAGCGGGCTTAAAACCCTGAGGACATGCTAAATTGGAAGAACTGGGTACTATCATAAGGCTGTTTGTTCAAAGCTTTCGCTACACTAAATGTTAAAGGTCCAAAGGGTGAGCGCCATTCAACTGCTATACCCGCAGAATAACGTAGAGGCCCTGCGTCTGGACCCGTTAGGTAAGAAGGTATCCTCTTCGCAAAAACATTACCGGCATCCGCAAAGAGGGTAGTTCTGACTGTATCGCGACTCAAAGGATAGGGCAAAATCAGCCCTGCACTACCGCTAAGCAAGAGATTTGCACCTAAAGCGTTACCATAAAAATCCTTCGGTCCTAAAGAATCAGTGTAGTAACCACGAACCTGACCAGGATAAGCAATACCCCCAGCATAATAGTTCTCATAGAAAGGCAAGCCCTCTTTGTTGAAGGTATTGCCATAACCTACATTGCCCATTAGGGAAAATATAAATCCACTAAATAGAGGTTGATAGAAACGAGTCGAATAAGATGCTTTATAATAAGTCAGCGTTTTCGATGAAGCAGGCAAAACAACCATCGCACCTGCTTGCTGATTCCAACCCTTCGTTGGATAGGGCATTTGATCATAAGTATTACGATTCCAACCTGTACTCAAACGAAGCTCATGAAAATCATGACCATGTAAGGATACAAAATTGCGATATTGCCAGACGTAACCAGGTGATTTTATTCGCAAATCTCTATACCCATAACCCAATTGCATACTGCTGTATTCACTCAGTAGAATATTGTAATTTACATCACCACCAAAACGATCTGCCGAGTAAGCACTAATATCTTTTAGGCGCTTAGGATCAACCGTTTGGTAATAAAGGTTAACGCCACGTCCGACACCAGTTTTGGTATAAAATGGATTATAATAATTAAATGAATAATCCTTACCCCAATAACTGGCATTAAACCCTACACCCACGGAACGTCCGGTACCCATGAAGTTATGCTGATTAAACGCAGCATTAAACTGTGGCCCGGTAGTACCATACCCGACTGAAGCAGTTGCCTCTGCGGATGGGGCCTCTTCGATTTCAATATCTAAATCAACTTGGTTATTTGTCCCAGGAACAGGGGTTGTTTTCACATCAACATTTTTTAAATACCCCAAAAGACGCAATTGTCGTTCAGATTCTTTAATATTATGCAGCGATAACAGTGCTCCCTCATCTTGGCGAATTACGTTACGTAACACGTAGTCGGCCGTCTTCGTGTTGCCATGGAAATTAATACGTCTAACATAGACGTGGCGTCCAGGCTCAATAACAAAGGTAATAAATACTGTTTTATTATTTTCATCAATGCGAGGTTCAGCATTGATTGCTGGGAAACCGTAGCCAATATCCCCTAGTGCTAAACCCATTGCAGAAATTGACTCTGTTACTTTTTTCCTGGAAAAAATATCACCTTGCCTAACTTGCACGAGCGCATCGATCTTGTCTTTAGGTAAAATGATCTTACCGATCAGCGAATAACCAGAAAAACGATATTGCGGGCCTTCTTCAATATGAATATTGATAAAAACATCCTTCTTATCGGGAGATAATAAAACCTGGGAGGAGACAATACGAAATTTCAAATAGCCGCGGTCAAGGTAAAATGAACGCAAAGATTCCAACGAAGCATCCATTGCTGGCTTGGAGTAATGATCGCGTTTAGTCAGGTAAGTAAAAATAGTTGACGTTGACAACGACATCTGCGACATCAGTTCATTACTTGAGAAGTCCTGATTGCCAATAAACTTTATTTCTTTGATGCGGGAAACACGCCCTTCAGAAATTGTCGCATTAATGCCTACTCTGTTTTCAGTCAGAGTAGTCACTTTCGTTTCAATACGAGCATTGTACTTACCGCTAGCATTATAAGCCTGCTTTAATTCTTTTTCTAAGCGCTCAAGAGAGGCTCGTTGATACACGCGCCCTTTGACTAAACCAAGTTCTTTGAGCAATTCCTTTAGCTTATCGCTAGGAATTTCTTTATTGCCTACAACAGTAACTGAACCAATAGTTGCCCTTTCAACAACATTGACGATAAGAGTACTCCCTTGTCTTTCCAATTCTACTGACTGGAAAAAACCAGTATCGTATAAGGCCCGAATTATTTGTGCAGTAGAGGCAGATCCTATTTCCTCACCAACTTGCACAGGCAAATAGTTTAGTACCGTACCTGCGCTAATTCGCTGTAATCCGGTAATTTTGATATCCCGTACTATGAAATTATCTGCTGCACTAACTTGCGTTGACCAAGTCAACATTACTGCACAACAAATACCCCATCCAATTTTTCTACTGACTTTTTTCATTATTATATTACGTCCAGTACTACTATTCTTAATTTTGTTTTTAGCGAGAACGCTAAGGAGGATTTTTATGAGAATTGCACCCTTTTATAGGAACTGACTGACCCTGTCAAGAAATAGAATGAGAGACACTTGCTGTATTTTTCAACAAAATTCGATTTATTAAATATTATCAGTTCGTTAAACGTGATATATCGTTACTTAACGCTAACAACATTAATCCCATTAACACCAATAATCCCAAATAAAGTCCGACGGACTTTGCACTATCAGAAAGTGGTCGACCTCGAATGAGCTCGATCACGCAATAAAGTAAATGCCCACCATCAAGCATAGGAATTGGTAATAAATTTAACACACCTAAACTTATGCTCACCAACGCTAAAAATGATAAATAGTAGGTCAAGCCACTACGGGCAGATTCGCCAGCCCCTTGCGCAATGCCAACAGGGCCGCTAATACTTTGCAAGGCTACTTTCCCAGTAACAAAGTGACCAATCAACGAAAAGGTCGCCTCAGTGAGTTCGAGAGTTTGGCCAAAAGCGGTCCCACTTGCCTGCCATGGGCCTTGGCGCTGGGTGCGCAACCATTGCGCAGGCCAATCTACTTTTTGTGAACGAAGGCCGAGAAAACCTTCTTTTTGGCCATTATTAACCTTACTACCAACACGTAAGGCGAGGGTTTTGATCTGCCCTTGCCGATTGATCACTAAATTCAATTGCTCGTCTGGATGCAACTTCATATGCTCTACCAGGTCTAACCAATCCTTTATAGGTTTACCATTAATTTGTTGAATAATGTCGCCTACTTGTATATTCGCTGCCTGAGCAGGAGAGTCGTTAATTATCCCACCAACTACCGGTGGGATAGTGGGGATAAAAGGCTTAATACCCAAACTATCCAAGGGATCAGGTTTTGTTGCATCCAATTTCCAGTTAGCAAGTGGTAAGACTACGGTTTTCTCTTGCCCATTTGCTAACGATTTCACCGTAAGTGAAACCGCTCTATCACTTCCGAGTAGGGGTACCAAAGCAAATTGAAAATCTCGCCAACTCCCTATTTTCTTATCATTTAACCGTACAATTTCCTGCTTAGGCTGTAAACCTGCTAGCTGCGCAATACTCCCCGGTTTAACCCCGTCAATCATTGGAGCTAACGATTGAATTCCAATGACAAGTACTAACCATAGCGCAACAAAAGCAAATAGAAAATTAAACAACGGCCCTGCAACGATAATAGCAATACGTACCCAAATTGATTTGTTATTAAATGCGAGATGACGTTCATTAGTAGGAACCTCACTCTCAGCTTCATCAAGCATTTTTACATAGCCACCCAAGGGAAATAGCGACCAAGCGTACTCCGTTCCCTTCTTATCACGCCAGCGAGCCAGTACTTTGCCGAAACCAAAAGAAAAACGCAGAACTTTCACTCCACAAAAACGAGCTACTATAAAATGACCATACTCATGTACTGTAATCAACAATAATAAGGCCAAAAAAAAGTAAAACAGGGTTGCAACCATAACTATGATCCCGGGTTTAGCAAAATTAACCCCCAATAAAACCAAGGCGAAGCAGCGATTAAACTATCCAGTCGATCTAATATTCCCCCATGCCCTGGTAGTACATGGCCAGTATCTTTCATTTTGTTTCTTCGTTTAAGCATAGAAAGACATAAATCACCTAGCACGGAAATTAAGACAGTAACAATCGCAATTAAGAACCAGTTGGCTACCCACTTAGGTTGAAAGTAAAAGTAACCAACAACAGCAGCTAACATTGCCAGTATCAAACCGCCAAGCGCGCCTTCTCTTGTTTTACCAGGACTAACTAGCGGTATTAATTTGTGTTGTCCCCATTGTTTACCGGCTAGGTAGGCACCAATATCAGCAGACCAAATTAGACACAATAAATAAACGAGTAAATTTTTACCCTGATAGCCATAATATATCTTGAGTATAGTCTGCGCAAATAGAGGCAGGAAAATTAACCCAGCCAAGGCTACAATCCAAGCATGACCCCAAAAGCGCTGGGATTTAGGAAAACTAAGCACTGCAATTAGACTCAGCAACCATAAAACTAGTCCAGCCACTAACCAGTAATAAAAAATGAATTGATTCAACCAATCAATAGCGAGGAGAAGAATAATAAAAGAAATTTTCATCCCCAGGGATTTGACTGGAATTAATGACAACCACTCATAACCGCAAGCAATGAGCAATAAGATAATTAAGCTGTTTATAACAGTGCTGTTTGCATAATAAATAATTAGTAAAACAACCGGGACAAGCACTAAGCTCGTCAATAACCGCTGCTTAAACATGGGAAGTCCCTTTCACTTGTTGGGACGTTTTACCATAGCGTCGCTCTCTTTGCTGAAAACTAGCCAGGGCTTTCTGAAACTCCTCAGCATTAAAATCAGGCCAGTGCACATCGCTAAAATACATTTCTGTATAGGCAAGTTGCCAGAGGAAAAAATTAGAGATACGCAGCTCTCCGCTGGTGCGAATAAATAGATCAGGATCGATGAGATCGTGGGTGCTTAACGCACACGATAATACCCTTTCATCAATGGCATCAACAGTTAACTCCCCCGCACATACCCTTTTTACAATAGTTTTGGTTGCTTCTACTAAATCCCATTTGCCGCCATAATTAACGACAATATTTAAAATCAAACGGTTGTTATTTACCGTAAGCGTTTCCGCTGCCTGCATCTGTTCACAAAGCGCTGAGGACAGAGCACTTCGGTCGCCCGTGAAACGTAAACAAATGCCGTGTTGATGCAGCTCTTGCACTTCATGGCCTAAAGCCTCTATAAAAAGCTGCATAAGAAATTCGACTTCATTTTCCGGTCTTGACCAGTTTTCACTACTGAAGGCGAACAAACTTAAAATGGGTATTTGATTTTCCAAACAACAACGAATAACTGTCTTTACCGACTCAACCCCAGCACGATGACCCTCAATTCGTAATAAACCACGACTTTGCGCCCAACGCCCATTCCCATCCATCACAATAGCGATATGTTGAGGTAAAATAGCATTCAACCCAATTCATCCAACACATTAAATGGCGGATAGTCTAACTGCTTTGTGGAAAAATTGTAACTCCTCACGTCATCCCTCACGCCATCCCTCACGCCATCCCTCACGTCATCCCTCACGTCATCCCTCACGTCATCCCTCACGTCATCCCCCACGTCATCCCTCACGTCATCCCCCACGTCATCCCCCACGTCATCCCGAGGAGCTTGCGACGAGGGATCTCCATGCAGTGGCACAATTTTTAAATACGTGCCGTTTGTTGGAGATCCCTCGCTGCGCTCGGGATGACGTGGGACTGCGCTCGGGATGACGTGGGGCTGCGCTCGGGATGACGTGGGGATTCGAAAAATTTTAAGTGGGGAAGATAAAATGAGTATATAATGTGTCTTTTCTGTAAGAGAGTAGCGATGCACAAAAATAGTCCACTCGTCCTCATGATTCTTGACGGTTGGGGTTATCGGAAAGAAACTGAGCATAATGCAATTGCAACAGCGAACACTCTCCATTGGGATGAATGGTGGGCAACGCGGCCCCACATACTGCTTTCCGCCTCAGGACATCAAGTTGGTTTGCCAGCTGACCAGATGGGCAGCTCCGAAGTCGGCCATATGCACATTGGGGCAGGCCGGATAATCAACCAGGATTTTACTCGCATCAATGAAGCGATTATCAATGGAGAATTTGCCCGAAACCCCGTTTTAACTCAGCTGATTCAGGATATGCAGGCAAAAAATAAACCATTGCACATAATGGGCTTACTCTCCCCCGGTGGCGTGCATAGCCATGAAAATCATTTATTTACCTTACTCGCCCTTTGCGCCGAGCATAAATTCACCCAGGTATGTCTCCACCTTTTCCTCGATGGACGAGATACACCGCCGCAGAGCGCACGGCGAAAGTATTGCCAAACTTAACCAACAACTCGAACTCTATCCTGTAGCTAGGATTAAATCCATTACAGGACGCTATTTTGCTATGGATCGTGACCAGCGTTGGGATCGAGTCGCCCCTGTTTATTATTTACTAACAGAAGCCAAAAGCGATTACCAGTTCACGACAGCGGAAGAGGCAATCTCTGCGTTTTATGCCCAAAAGACATTTGATGAATTCATTCCCCCAACCCTGATTGGTGACAGTCAGCCTATAGAAGATGGTGATTCGCTTTTATTTTTTAACTTTCGCTCTGATCGTGCCCGCCAACTGACAAGCGCCTTTATTGATATCACCTTTAATGGTTTTTCTCGTCCAAAACAACCTAGGCTTGCTCATTTTTTAAGCATGACGCATTATGCCAAAAGTTTAGTCACTGAATGTGTTTTTCCGCCCATTGAATTACACAATACTCTCGGAGAAATGATTGCTTCGAATGGCTTACGCCAATTACGTATTGCTGAAACAGAGAAATATGCTCACGTTACCTTTTTCTTTAATGGCGGCTCAGAACAGCGTATTTCCTAATGAAGAGCGGATTCTTATCCCTTCGCCCCTAGTTGCTACCTATGATTTACTCCCAGAAATGAGTGCACCAGAACTCACTCGTGTACTTATCGATGCCATTCATAGCAAAGCTTATGATGTAATCATTTGTAATTATGCCAATGCAGATATGGTCGGCCATAGTGGCAATTTCGCGGCAACAGATAAAGGCTATTGAATGCCTAGATAGATGCATGTATGAGGTATGGGCAAGTCCTTGGCTAACACAGGAGGGGCGTTATTAATTACTGCTGATCATGGCAATGCCGAAGTAATGTATGATGAGATAACCCAGCAAGTACATACTGCTCATACATGCCAACAAGTACCTTTACTTTACCTAGGAGTAATTGGCAATTCACTAGAACGACAGGTAGCTTGAGTCGATATTGCTCCTACCATACTTGCTTTACTTGGTATCGAGCAGCCCATGAAATGACGGGTAGCACATTATTGGCAGAAACTCATGATCCGGCAAATTAAACGATTGGTATTCTTAGGAATCGCTTTATTCATTGCTGCAAGTACCGTTGGAGCTGAAACCAACTCCTTACGCCAAACTAAAAGCAAACTGAAACAGCTCGATGCGCAAATCAACAGGCTGAAACAAACCTTAGCGTCGGCAAACGACAAACGTGGTGTATTAAATCAAGAGCTGGCTGGTACGGAAAAACAAATCGGCAAGGGTGTGCGCCATTTACGCATTATTCAGCAAGATATCAATGTAAAGCAACAGAAAATCACTAACCTGCAGCAGCGTGTTAATGACTTGAATAAACAACTTTTGGCCCAGCAACAATTACTGGCTGAACATGTGCGTGCGCGTTATAAAATGGGTGAGTATCAGCCATTGAAGTGGTTGACTTAACCAAGATGATCCCTTACTCCATCACCCGCCTCCTCACTTTTTATCAACTATTTAGTCCGTTCAAGACAAAACATCATTGATGAGATTGATAGGACTAGCACAATCTTACCCTCAACCAAAATAGCACTCAAAGGAGAACTCCATGCACAACAGCAATTAGAACAACAACTTAACAAACATCAGCGAAAACTTGAGCAAAACAAACAATATCATACCGCAGTAATTCAATCACTTAACCATGAAATTCACACAAAACAGAATACCTTATCTGAGTACAAACGTAACAAAGAAAATTTATCGCAACTGCTAAAAACCTTGTCATTACAGAGCACCACCCAAACCAAACAACCTTTCACCAAGATGCGTAAAAAACTACCGATGCCGGTTAAGGTTGGACACCAAGCTCTACAAAAAGTGAACCAAGGGGTGACATTTTTTGCCGGCGAAGGAACACCGGTCACGGCCGTTTATCCTGGTAAAATTGTGTTTAGCGATTGGCTAAATGGCTATGGGTTATTATTGATTCTTGATCACGGACAGGGCTTTATGACCCTTTATGCTCATAACCAATCGCTGTTTAAACGGAAAGGTGCAACTGTACTTCAAGGCGAACAAATCGCTACCGTAGGCCATAGCGGCGGATTGAAACAAAACGGTCTATACTTCGAAGTGAGGCACCGTGGTAAAGCGATCCCACCGTTAGATTGGTTATCCTCCAAAACGCGGTTGTAAGTTGAAACACGACGTCGCGGCCGTAGGAGCTGAGTATCCCCTCAAATTACGGAGCTAATCATAGCCCCCTCTGGGTCTTAGTTTCACACCGTCGTGGCCCAAAATTATAGGTTGGGCCCTGGCCCAACAATAGCTGTGCGACAACTCTTTGGTTCAAACGCAGAGCCGCCACGAGGTTAGGGTCGAGGTATATTGCCCTTGGCATTTATATTGCAATAAGAAAACGATAGCGGAAGGTGGCACGCCTAAGGCGAGCGAAGCTTATCCAAGGAGAACAGTATGCACACTAGACGGTTTTATTTTAGCGCTATGGTAACTCTAATCACTACAGCACTAATTTTCCCGGCCCGAGCTTTTCCAGCGGATGAGCAAAGCGGAACTAAACAAATTCCGATGGAAGACGTGCAGCGCTTTTCCAATGCAGTTGGCGAGATAAAAAAATACTACGTTAAGCCAGTTGATGACAAAGAATTATTTGATAATGCTATTCGCGGCATGTTAAATGGACTTGACCCACACTCCACTTATCTTGATGAAGACGCTTTCAAGGAATTACAAACCTCAACCAGTGGTGAATTTGGTGGTCTCGGTATTGAAGTCACCATGGAAGATGGAGTCGTCAAAGTCGTCACTCCTCTAGTTGATACTCCAGCTTTCAAAGCAGGTATCAAAGCAGGTGACTACATTATTAAACTTGGCTCCAAATCCTTACAAGGTATTAATTTAAAAGAGGCTGTTGATTTAATGCGTGGCGCAGAGGGCACAACGGTCGATTTGGTTATTTTACGTAAAGGCGAAAACAAACCACTCACCTTTTCTCTGGTTCGGGAAAAAATTTTGATAAAGAGTGTAAAGAGTAAACTACTTGATGATGGTTATGGCTATGTA
>CAVXEK010000009.1:0-67970 GCA_963760845.1 uncultured Gammaproteobacteria bacterium
CTTGCCCATAGAGCTTAACCAGGTTTTCGCTGTATTGCTTACGCAGGGATTGGCGTAAAATGGATTCTGCTTTTTCATTCTCATTCTGCGCTAATAAATACTGGCAATACTCAGCCATTAATACGGGTTCATGGGCCAAGTTTTTAGGCAAACGCTTAATCAATGTCCCTAAGGCTTCGGGTTGTGAGTACTTAACGCAAATCGGAAATAGCCTGCAAGTAGGTTTGTTGTTGCAGCCGTGTAAATGCCATCCCTGAGACAACCTGGTATTTTTTTAACTCAGGGAGAAGAGCTATTAATTGTTGCCAATCTTTAACCTCTTGATAAAGACGCATGAGGAGTTTTAAAACATAAGGGTGGTGTGGCGCTAAATCTTGGAGATGCCGTAAAGTTGCTAAAGCTTGTTCCCACTGTTGATTGGCAAGCTGTAATTGCGCTTGGGTGAGGCCAACGGCTATTTTAGCATCAGGCATGGATTGTTGCGCTTCGCGTAAATAATTATCGCGTAGTTGATTATTACCCATTTCTTGAGCTGCTCGAGCTGCTGTTAAATAATTGAGTAGGGGACTTTCTGTATCCGGTAAGGCTTTGATGAGATGATTTTGGGCTTGTGACCAATACCCTTCACTGAACTCGATTAAACCTTGCTGTGTTTTAGCTTGTGCTTTCTGACTTCTCCGTCTTGCTCGCCAATTACGCAGGGTAGAGGGGCTTCTGTGCAATTTTCGGAGTAATAAGAGAAGGCCGTGTAATAAAAAAAAAGCAATAATTAGCGCAAAAATAGCGACCCAAAGGGTGGTTTCAATACTCCAATGATGAACGGTAATCAATAAATAACCCGGATCACGACTTAATTGAATACCTAAATAGACCGAAATGAGTAAAACAAGAAAAATTAGTATCAAGCGAATCATTGTGTCTTATCTCCCGAGTCTTTAACCTCAATCAATTGATTGAGTAGGGAAAGGGATTGCCCAATAGTCGGTTTCGTCGTACCCATTGTTCTTCTTGCAGGTCTTGCAGTTGTTTAATTAAAGCCTGTGTGGATTGTTCATTCTCAGCAAAATTGCGTTTTATATTCTGCAGTGCATGAGTTAGGGATAAGTTATACACTTTAGGATTATTTTGCAGGAGAGCCCATTGCGCTTGCTGTAAATCTAATCGAATGCTATCACGCAGTAGGGCTTGGTGAAGAGGGGAAAGTAAGGGTTGAACTTCCTCCTCATTATGCCGGACTACCACTAATTTTTTTAGGATATTCATACTTTCTTGTAATTTTTGTTTCCAGAGTGGGGTGGTTCTATTCTCATTGTTATTAGTCAGTGCGCTATGAGGTTGTTTAATAGGTAGACTAGCAATCGCATTTTGAGCGGCATCAAGTTGACTTCAGGAGGCCAGCGATGTCCATTTTGGCAAGACCTGTAGTTGCGTAATCTCTTGTGCGATCGCTTGTCTTACCGTAAATAACTGTTGATCAGGAATCGTACGCAATAAGGCATCGGCTTGCTGCAATAAGGCAATGGTTACTTGCTGATCGTCACTCCAGTGGGCATTTATTTGGGCTAATTCCAAATAGTAACGCGCCTTTAGCAAAAGCCAATCCTGTTTTTGATCGAAGTGCTCTCGCAATGCAGCCTGTAAGTCCTTATTCATTTGTTGGATTTTGTTTTGCAAGTTAGTCTGGGTTTGACTGATGTCTGTTTTCATTGTCGCAAAGTGGGTTTGGATATCCGATTGTTGCTGATAGGTGCGATCGCCAGTTTAAGCTTTCGGGTTTGTTGCTCGCTGAGTTTGTAGGCTTGATTCTGAGTATAGCTAGCATAGAGAGCAACAATAAGAGCGATAGCAGCTATAACCAGCGTGAGTGGTAATGCTAACTTAGTTGTACTCCGAGTTGTTGCAGGAGCTGAGATGTTTAGTATTGATATTGCTTTGCTTCGAGAGATTATCAGCGGTTTTGGTCGATGATTTACTCGGTGCTTCGTTGCTTTCGGCCATCAATTAGTCCTTGGTTAAATTCGTACAGCGTAGTGAGTATTGTCTCAGGGGTACTCACTATAATCGTTTGTATACCTAATAATGCAGCCTCATTTTTCAAGCGTTCGCTGATGACTAAACAGGGTACACTACAAAGCCAGGCGTGCGCATCCTCACCAAACAGGGTAAAAATATTATGCATCGCTTGTTGGCTTGTAAATAGTATAATGTCCACCGCCTTATTGTGCCACAACGAATACAGTTGTCCTGAATTAAGTTTAGGCATAAGCCGCTTATACACATCAACACTACATAACTTAGCACCCCGTGCAAGTAAAGTTTCAGCAATCAGTGTTCTTCCCCCTCACCTTTAAATAATAAAATGACTTTGTTGTTAACGTCTTGTAACGCGTTCAATTTTAATAGGTGCTCACTATCAGCAAGCGCGGGAATGAGGTTAGCTTGATGCCATGCTTAGCTAATGCTTCCGCTGTAGCATGTCCAATAGGGATAACTTGAATAGTGCTTGGCCATGCACGTTGTTGTTGTGCAAGAGGAGTAAAACAATGATCCACTGCATTAGCGCTAATGAAAATGGCTTGGCTGACTTGCTGTAAATCAGGCAAGGAGGATAACCAAGTGCTATCTGTAGGTGCAATGCTTAATGCCGGGCATGCTATAGCGATGCCACCCGCGGTATTAATGGCCTGGTTTAAACGTTCACCTTGCGGAAGGGGGCGGGTATTCAGCACCCGTAAGCCTTGCAGTGAATTCATGAAGAGGCAGTCAATAACTTATCCGCTCCTTTAGCCAACAGGGCACTGGCACAAGCTTCTGCTAATGCGCTTGCCTGGGATTGATGGCCGGTTTGCTTGTCATTAATCACTTTTTTGCCATCTAATGTGAGCACTTTAGCGCGCAGCAGCAATTGTTCCTTCATTACCGTGCAATACACAGCGACAGGAACATGGCAGTTTCCGCCCAGTAAGGCGTTAACATGACGCTCAGTGTTCACACAAAGAGCAGACTTTCGATCATTCAAGGGTGCTAAAAGTTTGAGTGTATCGCTATCATCCAGACGGCATTCAATGCCCAATGCCCCTTGGCCGCAGGCTGGTAGCATAAGCTCTTCAGCTAAAACTTCACTAATTAGATGCTCCAGCTTCATCCGTGTAAGGCCTGCGACAGCCAGTATAATGGCGTCGTATTCACCGGCGTGTAATTTATCCAAGCGGGTGTTGATATTACCCCGTAAGGGTTTAACCACTAAGTCTGGCCGTAACGCTAAAAGTTGAGATTGGCGCCGTAAACTTGTTGTACCCACGACACTCCTTTTAGGGAGCGCATTAAGCGTTGTCTGGTTTTTAGCAACGAATGCATCGAATGGGCTATGTCTCTCGCAGATAGCAGTAATTGCTAGATTAGCAGGTAATGCTGCGGGGACATCTTTCATCGAATGGACTGCGATGTCCGCGCGATTCGCAATGATGGCTTCTTCCAACTCTTTTACAAATAACCCTTTGCCTCCGATGGCTTGAAGTTTATCCTTTAGAAACTTATCTCCAGTAGTCAGCATGGGCACGAGTTCTATTGCCATTGTAGGCCAATGTTGCTTGATTTTTTCACTGACGTGATTGGCTTGCCAGAGGGCAAGAGGACTTTTGCGAGTGGCTATACGTAAAACGTTCATCTCATTATCTGTGGTCAAGAGAGCGATAGGAATTAACATAATACATCGAAATGCTCCCTACAGCATGCAAATTTTAGCTCAGGTCCCCTAGGACGCTCCGCTCCGGAATTCAAGGCCGCTGGATGCCGCGAACGAGTCGCGGCACGTGGGCTATGGGGACTTGAGCTATTATAATTTTAGGAGGGTGTAATTTAACCGCATTTTAAATACTCAGTGTTGCTTAATACCCTTTTTATTTATGTTTTCTTTGTGATATTATTTGCCATTATTGTTAATATTTATTCATTATTGGTTAGGACTTCTTTAGCTTTGAAGACCAGGTAAAGGCCCTAAAGTTTTTCCTAGACTTCCCGGCTTTAATCGATGCACATAATTTTCAGCTAGCTTTAATATACCCCCTCTCCCGCGCGAGGAATTGGAGGGTGCAACTCTCGTATATGCAAATAAACTCTTGTAGGTTGGGCCTTGGCCCAACACGGGTAGATAGTCCAGTAACAATTTTCAATTATTTGTTCATCGAGGACCATTACTTCTACAAAACTTCGAGTACTGCTCGCCAAGGAAGGCTGAAAGCCGAGGCGAGGAGACCGCGATAGGCTGCGATTTACGCAGACAGCCCGAAGGGATGCGGAGTAAATCTTTCTGCAGCCGTAAAGTCATTGTGGGAGGAAAACGTTTTGCTCGTTCAGAGCAAACGTTGACGGACGCAGGGCGGTCGCGGCCTTTTAGCTTCGCGCGTTGGCGAGTCGATTTTAGCCATGGATGGCTAAAATAAATCACGAGGTAGCGCGACCATCGCTATAACCTTGTTGGGCCAAGGCACAACCTACCTCAAATTTGTCTATACGAGAGTTGCACCTTTTTAGGACAATTACTTGACTTTATCAGATAGCTATACAACTCTTTACCTAGCCAAAAGTCAAAAAATTTACCCGATGAAGAAGCTAAAGAAAATAGTCATTAACCTTAATTATTCAATGCAACGAAGCTTGGATAATGCTGGACATCAATTGGTTGCAGTGGGGGCAGTTGCTTTTTTAGGATTTCCCTTCTTCTATATATTGTGGACAGTATGGGTTCCTCAGCCCTATGAGGTATTTTGGCTGCGCGTGGTTGGTAGTTTGCTTGGTTTGGGGTTGATGCTGACATCGTATTGGCCCGCTTGGGCCAGACCCTATCTGCCTTGGTATTGGTTTTTGACTATTTTTTACACTTTATCCTTTTTTTTCGCCTATTCATTCTTAATGAATAACGCAAACAGTATTGCGGCCTTGTCACTGCTCTGCTCCGTGTTTTTGTTAGTTTTGCTCGTCGATTTGTTAAGCTTGTCAATTTTGTTGCTGTTGGGTTGGGGGCTTGCCTTAATTTGTTATTATTCCCTAGCGCCTTATCTCTATTTTGGTGAAGAGCATATCGAAATACTCATAGTGATGTTATTTGTCATTGTTGCAGGCTCAACTGTAAATTATCGAACTGCTATTCTCCAAAGGCAGCGTCTAGCAGGAATGGCAGCTGCTGCTGGGATGATAGCGCATGAATTACGCACACCATTGCTGGGTATTAAAAGCGGAGCTAAAGCAATAGCACGTTATTCACCCCCATTATTCCAGGCTTACCATCTTGCTAAAGAACAAGGGTTACTGAGCGATACCTTACGAGAAGTGCGGTTACAGCAACTGGAAGAGGTGAGTACTAGAATAATAGGTGAAATTGATTATGCTAATACCATTATAGATATGCTCTTAATCAAAGCCGGGGGCGAGAATTTCTTACAAAATTGCATCTTAGAAACTTGCTCTATGGCTGATTGCTTAGCGCAAGCAATGGCGAGATATCCATTCAAATCGGTAGAAGAACACTCTTTAGTCACCTGGCAAGGTGACTTTATGTTTATAGGATCAAGGCTACTGATGCAACATGTCCTGTTTAACCTCTTAAAAAATGCTTTATATGTAATTGCAACTGCACAGAAGGGGGAAATTAGTATCTGGACAGAAAAAAGAGACAAATTTAATACCCTCTACTTTAAAGATTCCGCGATAGGACTATCACGGCAACAATTTTCCCGCTTATTTAATCATTTTTATACGACGACTTATATGGGCACTGGACTTGGTTTATCCTTTTGTAAGCTTGTTATGAATCGGTTTGGCGGAGATATTCGCTGTGAAACTCAGGAAGGCTCTTACGCCCAATTTATATTGTCTTTTCCTGTTACTTAATCCTCACGAAGCAAGGTGTGTGCCTCACCCCTTCAAAAATAAACCCTATTAGACGAGATGACGTAGAGTTACGAATCCAGAATTTTAACCTTCGCTTGTTTAAGAACTTCTGGATTTATTGGTTCGAACCGACCACCAAGCACATCGTGTAACCATTTTTCTGAATAAGCAAGACAGACATCAATCGTTGCATAATGTATGAACTCATGCCCTTCGTTTGCAAACAAAATTAAGCGTGCTTTTTTATGCATTTGTTCTAGCTTGTTAACCATTTGTTGGGACTCAATTTTTGTCACAATAGGATCATTTTCGCCTTGAATTAATAATAAAGGGCTTTCAATTTTGTTGGCGAAATAAAGCGGCGAGCGGTTGGCTAAGAATCGTTTTCCACTTGAAGTATTCGGATTGCCGCCCATACTTTTAATAAAAGCGCCTTTCGTAAAAAATAGTTCCGAGTCGGACAAAGGATAACTCGGGAAATCCCAATATTGAGGAACTTTTTGCATTACAGTGATTAAATTTGACGGACCCTCAATTGAAACCCCGACTACAAATTCTTTGGGAATGAATGCTAGTGCAGCTAAGGTGGTATAGCCTCCGTAACTTCCTCCCATAATCCCGACTTTGTTTTGCTTGCAATTCCATTATCAATACACCATTGCACCGCATCAACAAGATCTAAAAGCGCTTTTCTACCCCATTCTCCATTTCCAGCATTAACGAGTTTTTTCCCAAGACTAGAAGACAGCCTGAAATTGACTCTAAGAACAGCATAGCCTCGAGTAGCTAACCAATCTGTATAAGGATTGTAATCGAGGCTATCCCTTATTTGAAAAGGGCCTCCATGCGGAAAAGCAATTAAAGGAAAAGTCTTTTTTAACCCACTTAATGATTTCACCCCTGTAGGTAAGGTTAGATAAGCTGTCAATTTGAGACCATCCCTCGCTGTAAATTCAAAAGGGATAGTCTCAGGCAAATCTGGAATTGGATTCAGCCCTATATAATGGAGTGAGCTGCTCTTTGTCTAGGTTATAGAGATAGAAACTCGCCCCTATCCTTTTAGCCTCATAGGCTCTAATCACCCAACTATTTTTGCTTTGACTGATCACTTCAAAGTTACTACCAAGCCTTTTCTGTAACAGCTCGAAACGTTTAGTGCCTAAAGGATGCCATTCTTTTTTAAGCCATGTTGTTGAATACATAACGGGAGAGCCATCTACAAAAATGATGTCATTAATATCACTTCTAGGATTATTGGCTAACTTGAATTCTGTTCCAGTTTTCAAATCGACCGATTTCAACCAAGTGGTGTCGGAATCTCGTGAATCAAGATAATAAAGGGTAGTGCCATGCACTTTGACGAGATGAGAATGAAATGCATCTTCAGGTGAAAAATGAAAATAGACCCTGTTATTTTTATAGATATCTATCGAGCCATCATCATGCACCTCTTCTTTGAACGCTATTTTTAGAGTGTCGTCAAATGTAAAACGTGAAAAATGATCATTTTGAAAAAGTTTAGTCAAGGAACTGTTGCGAGTGTCCAAAATGAAAATATCATGATACTTTGGATTTCGGTCATTTATTCCGACTGCAACTTTATAACCGCTTATCTGAAAAATCTTCACTGAAACCTGTTTAAAATTTTTAGTGAGATTTTTTAATGTCTTGGAATTAATATCAATAGAGTAAAACTGTGGTTCTTTAGCACCATTTTAGGACTTATTTTGACCCCCATTATCTTTGGAGGTGCAAAAAGTGCAGCTCTAGGGATATAGGGCAGGCTTTGCAGTGGTTGAGCCTGTGTAGGTTCTAAGCAAAGTAGCCCAAGAAAAGCAACAAGTAGATAGAGAAGCGTTACTGAGGGATTACTCCTACCGAGCAATTTTATTTGGAGAAATGGAATAGTCATGTTATTTTCTATAGATTTTCAAGTGCTCAAAAAATAAAAATAGGCTCATAGGATGAGTCAACAATGCATAACTGAAGATTTTAGCATTAACTTTTTGCGATTGAGAGTGCTCAGGAGGAGCTATGCAATATTTTCCAATACCAACCTGTTATTTTCCCAGTACAGCTTTATTTATTGATGATAGTCGCGATTTTCTGTTGAATTTTGTTTTGCAGCTGGATGAGGGTTTAGCTTATCAAGTGTTTGATTCCCCTTTTGAGGCTCTGGATTGTATTCATAAAAAACACTGTGAGTTGGATTTGCTAAGTCAACGATGTTTAAGTGAATATACTGAGGCTAAGAATTGTCCGATAACTAACCATACTATTAATCTTAATTTAGCTGCCATCCATGCGGAGGTGTACAATCCACGTCGTTTTTCGGAAATTTCAGTGGTGGTTGTTGATTATGCCATGCCTGGTATGGATGGTTTAGAATTTTGCCGCCGCATTGAAAATACTAAAATAAGAAAAATTTTGTTGACTGGCCAGGCTAATGAGAAACAAGCGATAGAAGCATTTAACGAAGGATTAATTCATCGCTACATCCAGAAAAGCGCATCCTAATGTAGCTGAGATGATTACTAAAAGCATTAATGATTTGCAGATGGCAATATTTTCAAACGATGTCTGCTATGGTTGTAAGAATGTTGTCAGTGACTTCACCTAGCTGTTTGCATGATAAAAAGTTTGCTGATTTTTTCATCAACTTCGTCATGAACACAGGAATCGTTGAACATTATCTTGCTGATAATTCTGGCAGTTTTTTGTTGCTTGATGATGATGCCAACTCTAGCTTTCTTATTGTCAGAAGCGAGGCTAAGATCTCCGTTTGCATTATGATTTGGCTTTGGACAATGGGGCGACTGGGGAGGTCTTAGATCAACTGGCTGGCGGAGAAAAAATTCCTTGTTTTTGGCAGGTAAAGACTCAATTCCCGAATGGAATGATTGGTCGAACTGCTTAGTGCCGGCGCAGCGATTCGTCTCCAATGAAACTTATTTCTATGCGTATAAGCAAGGTCCTGTGTTATTTGACGTACAGCAAGACACAATCTTATCCTATCATAGCTATTTAGAGGAAGTGGACGCAGAAGAGCTGTTGCTAGTGTAGGATTGGACTTTGGACAAAGCAGAATCTTTACGGTAATAGCACAGGTCCCCCTAGCCCACGTGCCGCGAACAAGTCGCGGAAGGTCGGGGTGGTGGGTGAGCTATCACTCTTTACGGGCCCGTAGAGATTCCCCTTTTGTCCAAAGTCTAGTCATAGAGGGGCCTGAACTATTATCAACTTTTCCATTCAGACATTTTTTTGATGAAAAGTCCACAACCATAAAGAACAGCTCCAGTGAGAATTAAGGATAGAATACGTACAATTGTCGGAGTAGATGAGGCGTCATAAAGAAGCGCCTTACCTGCAGCAATAGCTAAGATAATAAGCGCTGATTTAGCCATTATTTTATCTTTACGATAGGTTGCAAAACCAATTACACAAACCGCGTAAAAAAGCCAAGCAGCGGATACAGCAAGAGAACTGTAATGGTTAGTCAGTTGATAAAGTCCAGTAATGGCGAGTAGATGTGCTGCACCCAGTAAAAGGTAATAACCATACTCGTCTTTTCCCACCAGCGTATCATGATGTACGATAAGAGCTAACCAATTACTGGCAAAGGCTGCCAGGGCAACGATAAACCAAGATAAATTAAATTTCCCGTTGAGGTGGCTAAGTATATCGATGTATTCGATTCCCACAATAAGTCCAAGCGCTAATAGAGGAAAAAGGGTGAAATGGGTAATTTTCGGACGATTTTTTTTAGCGTAGAAGCTTACTCCGAGGTTAATAACAACAAAAAGCCAAGGACGAGTCATCGTGGGTAAGAGCTCAAGATAAATCGAATGAAAACAGACTATCGTTGTAAATACGATAACGACTAACTGGCTGCTATAAAGCCGACCTGGGAACCATTTTTTCGCATAGAGATAAAGTCCAATAAGCAGGGCAGTAAAACCCAATGAAACCCAAGGGGCTAGCCCGGCTGGATCCGATCGATAAAGTAATATTCCATTGCGTAGAAGATAAGTAAAACTGGAAAAAGGCTCCAGGCTTCCTTTTCGGTTAACTGTTTCCCGGTTAATTGAGTATAAAAATAAGTGCCGAGCGTGTAAATAAAAAAATAGGATGCTAGGACAACTGCAATAAGCAGATCTTGATCCAATTGAAAGCCAATATACGAGGTAACTAAAATTGCTAAGTAGGCTGAGATGACTGTCAATGTACGAGATTGAACCCAAATAGAGAGTGTTGCGAAAGTTAAAGAGCAAATAATGTAATAATAAAGTGAAAAAATCGCATTATGATCGAGCTCTAAAACGATCGGTGCAAGGAAAGCACCAATTGCTGCAGTAATTGCATAAAGATCATGTTTAATTTTTATGTAAAGCCATATGCATAAACCTGAAATAATACTGGTTAACACGATTCCTGTTTGAAAGGAAATAAGAAAATAAAGGCGGTATGCGGCAAAGGCAGTAAGATATAAAATAATAGCGCCTGCTGCCGGGAGTAAGCTTGCGTAGCTACGATCAGTGTTCAGCAGCTTTATACCTAGCAAAACTAAGGAAATGCCAAATAAGATTGCTAAAACGAGTTGCCTTTGCGGGGTTAACCATCCTGACTGGATAGAAAGTTTAATGATAAATCCTGCAGCGAGTACAAAGCATATTACAGCAACAATACCAAGCCAATTACCCGCTTTAGTGGATTGAATAAATCGAGAGGCCTCTCCGGCTTGCCGAGTCAACTCTGTCTCTTCGGGTTCAACCCAATTGGCTTGCGGGCTTAGCTCTAATTTGCTTTCAATAATAGAAAGGCGTTCTTCAATCGAGCTTAAACGCTCTACAATTTTGTTAAAATCCACGTGCTCCCCCTTATGAAAGCAACTCTCTTAAGCGCGGTTTCAGTCACTAAAGTCGAGTTTTTAGCCTCGTTGCCCTATTCTATTAAGTTAAGCCATAATTTACATGCATTCAAGATAAACTGGAAAAGTGGCGTGCTTACGGGTATCATGCCAAAATCATGACGAAATTCACCTATAGACGCTGGCAAATTTTGCTGACTTTTGTAAGTTTCTTTGTTTTGGCTAGCTCCTTATATCTTCAATTTGTACAAGGTTTACAACCTTGCCCCTTATGTTTAATGCAACGACTTTGTGTGATCCTGCTGTTTCTGATTTGCTTTATCGGTGTGACGGTGAGGAGTAGAAGAGCGGGAAAAATCGTTGCGGGTGCACAATTTTTTGTTGCAGCATGGGGTTTGTTTTTTGCAGGCCGTCAGCTCTGGTTACAATCTCTACCCGCGGGTCAAGCCCCTAGTTGTATGCCAGAACTTGATGTGTTGATTCATTATTTCCCCTGGCGTGATGTGCTGCGGTCTTTATTCTGGGGGACAGGTAATTGTGCGGAAATTTCTTGGCAATGGCTTGGTTTGTCGATGCCAGCATGGGCCGGATTATACTTTTTGTTCTTATTCATTGCATCAATTTACACTTTTTGGGTTTTGAGCAAGCAATGATCTCCTCCTTAGGGGAAGCAGAGCGATATGAACACATTTAGTTTTGCGCTGATTAAGAATCATGCATCCACTAACGCGAGGGTAACTCGTATCAGTACACCTCATGGTGATTTCTTAACTCCTGTATTTATGCCAGTAGGAACGCGAGCAGGGGTTAATAATATGACACCGCACGAGCTACTTGCTGCAGGGAGCCAGATTATCCTTGGAGGGAATACTTACCATATGCTTTGTTCTCCAGGAATGAAGGTTATAGAGCAAGCAGGGGGTATGCATCCTTTTATGGGTTGGCATGGACCGATGTTAACCGATAGTGGAGGCTTCCAGGTTTTCAGTTTATCGCGGAATAAAGAAATTTGTACCATCGATGACGAAGGGGCACATTTTAAATTGCCTGGGATAGAACGTTTGATTCATATGACGCCGGAAATGTCACTTGCAACCCAGAAAATTATAGGTGCTGATATTATTATGGCCTTTGATCAATGCACGCCTGATGATTGTTCCCACGCTGAGGTACAGCATATTATGAAACGTACTAATCGCTGGCTTCTACAATCGCTTGATTATCATCACAAGAACCCTACTTCACACTATGGAGCAACCCAAGCATTGTTTGGGATTGTTCAGGGAGGGGTTTATGAGGATTTACGGCGAGAAAGTACCGAGTTTGTCGCATCGCTGAACACTGATGGTATTGCAATTGGCGGTGAGACAGTGGGGTTTGATATGGAAACTACGGTCAATATTATCCGCTGGATTAAAGGATATTTACCTGAAGATAAGCCGCGTTACACGATGGGAGTAGGGATGTCACCTCAGGATTTGCTTGATGTGGTGGCGGAGGGGGTTGATATGTTCGATTGCGTTGCTCCAACACGAAATGCTCGCCATGGGGCTTTATATTGTGGTGAAGTTGTGCAAGAGGGCAACTGGTTAAAATTTGCAAGTCCTTATGAAAATGAACGCATTCAGATTAAGAGAGCTTGCTTTGCGAATGATTCTTCACCCATAATGCCGAGATGTAACTGCTACACCTGCCAGCATCATTCTCGTGCATTCTTGCATTATTTAAGCAAACGTAAAGCCAATTTATTTACTGCGTTGGCGAGTATTCACAATGTTCATGTAATGCATGATGTTTGTGCTAAAATGCGTGCTTTTATTGTTAACGACGTCAAATAGGGGAACTGCTGTTGACAATTCGCTAGTTTGTGCTGAGTATCGCGCTTCGTGCCGTCATCCTGAGCTGTCATCCCCGCGAAGGCGGGGATCCATCCACAAAATAAATGACGGCGTTTTCGGCCAAAATAGTAGAATTGTCAACAGTTCCCAAGCAGGAGAGCAGAATGATTTTAATTGATACATCAAAGGGTGAAATACACATCCAGTTGCATGAAGCAAATACCCCAAGGACGGTGGAGAATTTTCTAAAGTATGTACGGAGTGGGTTTTACACCGAAACAATTTTTCATCGCGTTATTGATGGGTTTATGATTCAAGGGGGTGGATTAACGTCAGACCTGCTGCAAAAAACGACGGATACATCGGTAGAGAACGAAGCTAAATTAGCTAAGCCGAATAAGCGTGGCACCATAGCAATGGCTAGAACAATGGATCCTCATTCAGCAACGGCACAATTTTTTATCAATGTTGCGGATAATGCTTTCCTTAATTTCAGCGGTGAACATGCGCAAGGCTATGGTTACTGTGTGTTTGGTGAAGTCGTTAGTGGAATGGACGTGGTTGATGCCATAGCAAAAGTCAATACAGGTAAAAAGATGGGGCATGCGGATGTGCCTATCGAAGAAATAGTAATACACGAAATTCGTGAAATTTAAATGCCCCGCTACTCGCTTTATACTCTGTTTTTCTGTTGGCGAAATATAGGGTTGTGCTAGGATTATAGTAAACCTACCCCAAGATGAGGGAGTGATGATTATGGTTGGTGAACAATTAGGACAGCCCACATTTATCGATGCAGTAGACAAAGAACTGCATGATAATATTATTCGTTTAGACCAAAAACTAAAAGGTTTTCTTGCCGAGATCAATGTGAAAATTGAGACTATAGAAGAGGGTAACAGTGAAATAGAAAAGCAATCTAAAGAACAATTAGTTATGTTGGCTGAAGAGATCATAAAAGGAATTAGTAGTATAGAAAAATTAGTCAATATGGTACTTGAGGAAGGGATTAGTGAGAGTGAATTCAGAGAAATGAATCGCGAAGAGTTAGAGTCATTAAGTAAAGAATTTGAACAAAGTATAAGAAAAATTGTAAAAATTAGAGAAGAATTTTAGCGTCTATTTACACGTATATCAAATAAACCCTTGTAGGTTGGGCCTTGGCCCAACATGGGTAGATGAACCGGTAACAATTTTTCAATCATTTGGCCATCGAGGACCATGACTTCTACAAAACTTCGAGCGATAACCTTGTTGGGCCAAGGCCCAACCTACAATTTGTCTATACGAGGGTTGCACATCTCTCGAATTTTCTAATTTGAGCAAATACGAGTTACTGTGCTATAATGCGCCGTTACTAGAGAGTTGGCGCGTCTTAAAATGAGTTAACCTGTTGAAATTAAGAACGAATTCTCTAGAAACTAAATGGAGATGTAACTAAGCGCATTGTATAGAAACAAGAGCTAATACCCTGTTTCATTACGATGATTTAAGTCCTAACATAACAGATGAAAGGGTATTTAATGAAAAAAATAGCACTAGTAATCGGTTGTTTAGTTCCGTTATTATCATTTGCTACCAATGTTTCTAATAATAGAGCGGTAGATAGTTTCCAAGAGCAGTGTGCTAAGGAAAAAGACCCTGTGAAACGGCAAAATTCTTGTCACATACTGGATCGCCATAGTGAGTCTTTATTAACTATCCCCCGATTTTCATAAAGAAACCGCTACGGTGTAAAGCTAAAAACCTCCGAAACTTACAACGTCGACTTTTTCCCCCTCTCCCCGAAAATGGGGAGAGGGTGCCCGTAGGGCGGGAGAGGGGTTGGTGATATTGAAATCCCTATTGACTAACTCCCCTACTAAGGCTGGCTAGCTTATCGTGAGCTCGAGTGAGTTCTTCTTGGGCTTTTTTAAGCTGCTCGCGTTTTTCTTGAACTTCTTGGAAAAACGTTCTCACGCGGTATCCTCGAATATGCGTTTGGATTTTTAGGGCAGCATCTTCTTGAATTGACTTTTGGAACAATGTTCTCGCGCAGTACCCACGAATACGCGATTGGATTTTTAAGGCAGCACTTTCTTGAATCGACTTAAACTGTTCAACGACGTTAGTTACCTCTTTTTTGACCTTAGGTAAATAATTTAGCGCATAGAAATGATCCAATTTTATAACTTTAACACCCAGATCAGCTAGCAATGAAAGCTGGGGGAAGGATAATTCTCCATGGACAATACTGAATAGTGCCTCTCCTTTTAGCTTAGTTAATTCAGTGCATAAAGCCATAGTGGATTGACATCCCTTTTCAAATTTAGACAAGTTGCGCTCGGGGAGTGATGTCCTTTCTTTGAGATTTGTTATAATCTTTTGTTTAGGAATGGCAAAATTTTTGTGCACAATAAGCCAAGCACTATCATCTTCATAGTTTACTGCGACGCTAGAGCAGCTTGAGTCAATGAGTCGCTGAGCGGTTTTCACCTGGGTAATTGGTCTCACAGTAAAGTCGAATGTGGTGTGCAGGCGGACAGCATGCAGGGAAAAATGTACAGTGCCTTTTTTTGCACAGAATTTATTTAATGCATCGAGATAATCCGGTGCTTCCACAGTAAGAGGTTTTTTAAGTAGCTCATCATGGTAATACATAAGAATTCTTGGTAATGAATTCAATGTTAATATTTTTGTTCCTACAGCAATAATGGGTAAAGTAGTAAAAATGGCAGTTGCCATGCTCTGTAAATGCTCAGGCACTAAAACTGCTAGCACTTCCTTCTTTGTAAATTGATGAATGGTTTTAATCTCAGTAACGCGATTAGAGTAAGGCGCTTCTTTACCAGTAATTATACTCCGACCTCGCGATTGAGAAAAACCGTCCGGTTCAGTCTTCCCCTTCTCGTAAAAAGCAATCTGAGTAGGTTTTTGCGCAGCATGAACTTCATTAGACTTTTCTGGATTTTTTTCAGGGGGGGCTAAGATAAATACTACGCTATTCATTAACCTTTCTGAGGCCTCTAGTTTTAACAATTCAGGTGAATTAAAGCGTTGAAAAGGCCATTGCCGTTCCAAACAAATACCGTATATACCGCAGTACTCTTCATTTACAGCCACATCCAAAGCGAGTGCAGCGTCCTTTTCGTTAGCTAAGACTAGGTTTACATAGTTAACACAAATATTACCTTCATTAGCATGGGTTACTGGATTGGTCAGAATGGTTGTAGGAATCATATTTAATGGCCGAAGACCTCTTTCATTAACTGAAAGAAAAATTGCGTTTGTTGCGTCCTCTTTCGATTTTTGAATTGAAATTATAGTAGATTTTGATTTTGACATGATAAAATTTGGGTTCCGTATAATAATGGCACTAAATAATACAAAAAAAAGCTTAAGGCTAAATTAACAAATACAGTATTTCGTTTATTAATCTGGACAAGCCAGTGAAACTAAGGCCCAACTCAGGCTGAGGGTAAGTAATCTAACCTTTGAAAGAGATGTCTTAGCATATCGGTGCAATATTGACCTATTTTGTAGAAATCCTCATGTTGATTGGCAAATAATTCGCGAGTATGGCCGCAAGAACGGCTGCTTGCCAAGGAATAGATGAAGAAAGTATTGGCCACTTTTGTCGCTAGGGAGTAACCAATGGGATAGTGGTGCTTAATTTGTTTCAAATAGTAAAGCTCATCATACCGCTCTGTAGTATACAAAGATCGCCAATCCGCTTGGCTGCACCTGCTAAACCATTCTAATTGGTAAGATTTATCGTAGCGCCAGAGATTGCCATTAAAGAGGTTAAATTCCATTGCAGGCGTTGATGAGAAAGTGAGAATATTACGATCACTGTTTACTTGAGTAATAGCAATATGGTTAATTTCATGAATACCCAGTACATCTAGAAAAACACTAGATACTTTGGATCGGAACACAAACAAAGCTTCCAGAAAACGCGGATGAGGCACTACGTCCATAATAATTCTCAACTATTCTGCGTCCTAGTTAAAGTGCCTGGCAGAAGACAAAGCTAAGTCGACGATTTTTTTGGATTGCTCTTCACTGGCATTGATTTGACTTAAATCATTAATTAAACCAAGAAGAAAGCCAGGCACCTCATTTCCTATGTGAGGTGTATTATATAGATCTACGGCACAAGTGAGAATATAAAGAAGTAAATTCTTGCTGATAGTAATTTTATTTCTGCTCGTAGCGCTATCATCGTAGCTATCTCCAAACAGTAGCCAACCTGGCGAAACATTAAGTTCCGCTGCAATATCTACTAATTTAACTGGCTCTGGAATTGCCTCACCCCGTAGGTATTTGCGACAAATTTGTACTGAATATCCAGTTATTTCCGTTAACTTATGAATACAAACACCCGAAGTTGAGCGTTGTGAATCGAACCCAGCAGCAACCATTGCATCCCGCAGGCGATAAGCAAACTGTTTTGTTAAGTCAACTTTTTCCATGCGAAGCAGATAGGGTCAAGTAGAAATGAGCACGAATTGTAACAAAGTGCCTTAACTCCTGCAAATTAAGGATCACTGGTTGCGTCATTGAGAGCATAGTGAAGCAATATGGAAATAATTAGTTTCCTTTCGAAACTAACAGTTGACAAATAGTAATCGTTATGTATAATACATTACGAAACTAGGAAAACAGTTTCAAATTGCAAAACGTAAGTATGGGACCAGATGGAACATAGTTCCACGGCAGAGCCCATATCAAGGAAGAAGTGGTTTACCATAGCAGTAAACCTCGCAAAATTGTGTGGCTTGAATCGATGCACAGCGATTCAAGCCTCTCTTTCTTTTATGAGGCAGTTAGTAGAAATCCTGATAAATTCTCTAATGGTTACCTCATAGGGCTTACAAGACAAGAAAAGAAGAGGTAGTCACAAATTGTGACCAGGTTTGGACAGTCATGGTTTGAAACGGTTTTTTGAGGTAGGATATGAGTTGCAATCTGCATCCCTACAATAGACGCGCTCCTTGCGTTATTAATCCCTTCAGGTAATAGCTCACCCCTTTCCTCGACGTGCCGCGACTTATTCGCGGAATCCAAGGATCTAAGACAGATCGCTGGATGCCGCGAACAAGTCGCGGCACGTAGGCTGAGGGGGCCTGAGCTATTACCCCATCAGGTTCCTTCTACCTAATTTGCAACTCACCCTAATTGAGCATTATAGTGGAGTACATAGTTAAAAACATTAAGACAAAGTGGGCTCAATGTTCAAGAAATTTCTCAAAATGCCTGAGAATGATTCAGACTGATCCAGGAAATAGATCTTACAGTTCATTTATTGAAATTTAATTCAGAATCATCCACCAAGGGATCTTCTTCATTCATAATCATTTTAGCAATATCATCTTTACGCATAAAAACGACTCCTTGATGCTGTTTTGCATACTGTAAAAACTGATCCATGGCTTGAACCATTGCAGGAGTTCCGCCTATTCTATCGTGCAGTGAAATAACCATCATACGTCTTTGCTTCGCACCTTCTGCGTACAAACGGTCAAATTCCATTTTTAATTGATTTAAAAATTGATCAGTAGAAAAATGCCGACCTTCTATTAAAACAATATCATTATTGCGAACTGTATAAGGGACGACGACGAATTTTTTTCCTCGGACATGGGTAATAAAAGGTTCATCGTGACTTAAATCATCAATATGATAAAGAAAATGTAAATCTTGTAGCACTTTTAATGTATTTACACTTCGTCTCAGCCAGTTAGCATTATATCCAACAGGTGTGCTGCCCGTTGTATTCTTGATGGCTAACGAGCCATCTTCGATGAATTTTTTTTCTTGAGGATATGAAAGGTCGTAGGAGTCTGCCCAGCGCATCCCATGAGCAGCTGCTTCATGGCCACGCTTTACAATTTCTTTTGCAAGTGCTGGGTTTTTTAAAACCGCTTCACCTACCATAAAGGAGGTGACTTTAATATTGTGCTTATCCCATAAATCTAACATTCGCGGGATACCTTCTTTGTAACCATATCGATACCAGCTCTCTGCAGGTAAATCAGGGTATCCCTTACGTAAAGGAGCACCAGAAAAAGGACTTTCTGCACCAGGTGGTTGCCCACCCGCTTCAAATTGCATGGAAACCGAAATAACTAATCGCGCACCATTAGGCCAGGGTTTCGCAAATACAATGGATGGTAAAAGGAAAAATAAAATAGATAGTCTAATAAAAAAGATAAAAAACGTATTCATTAATTCTCCCTGAGCCGATAATGGGAACGATTTTCTTTAATGCAATCGGCATGCCACATGCTCAGTTTCAATTGTGCCAGGGAAAACGTTTTTCTCACAAAATTAACAAGGCGTGACCCTAAAATCACGAAAATAGGTATCTTTATGCCGGGAGTCTCATGGATGGTCGTGATACAGCGCGATCAACTCTTTGCTCGATTGACACCCTGTCAATTCCATAATGTTTGCAATGTGGCCTTCCACTGTTCGATAGGAGATTTCTAATGCTCGCCCCACTTCTTTTGCAGATTTTCCTTGCGCTATTCGTTTTAAGCACACTGCTTGTTGGACGGTTAATTCAACCCGCAAATGTGTTTTTCTGTGAAACACAAACAAATCTTTTACATCGATTGAAGAAAAATCCGCCGCTTTTGCCGTACCAATAATCAAAGAGGTAATTTTAAAAACATGGTTCTCAACATCGTCTTTTTCAGTATCAATGATCAAGGTAGATATGGATTCATTCCATGAATCTCGCTCTTGATGAAGTTGATTTAAAAATTGAGTGGTATCAATGGGAAGTAATGGACTTTGTTTTTTCACCATTCGCTCTATTTGAGTCGATGTTGAGGCTTTAAGATAGACTACACACTCCGATTTCAGTAATTCTCGATTTCTTTCGTCGCATACAATACTTCCATCTGTAGTGATCACAGTAAACTCCGTTGATTTGAGTGTGGTTACAACCTCATTTCCGCACTGATGAAACGCAGCTAAGCCTTTCTCGCCGACTATGTCTTTGATTGTTCGACCAATATTGAATTCGATACCTAAATCTGCATCAATAAAATCCCAACCTAATTTTTCAGAAACCAGTTTTGCAATTAAACCTTTTCCTGATCCCGGATACCCAATAATAAAAATACGTTTGTATGTCATGATGATTACCTCTTCGCTCATTTAATAACCATTATAAACACTGGGGTAATTAAATCTACACGTAGAAGTACGTGTGCTATCGCGCCTCCTTACTGCATAGCCGTCAAGCTAAGAAAAAATCATCTAAAATGCATAAGTTCATTGCGAGCTGAGCAAAGCAATCTAGATCGGTCCTGCATTAGAATTCCGTACTGGATTGCGTCGCTACACTCGCAATGACGCTTAAGATGCTCCTTAGCTTGATGGCTATGCTCCTCACTGTCATTAAGTTAAGGCATTTATCCTTATTCCTAGTAGACAGGTCCATCAAGATGAAATTCATCAAACAATGTCATGGGTGCAACTCTCGTATAGTCAAATAAACCCCTGTAGGTTGGACTTTGGCCCAACATGGGGAGATGATCCGGTAACAATTTTTCAATCATTTGGCCATCGAGGACCATGACTTCTACAAAACTTCGAGCTATAACCTTGTTGGGCCAAGGCCTAATGGCGCTGCCTTAAGCAGCGTCATCATAATTTTTCATTTTTTTATTTCTTTGTTGTAAAATTTTTTGTCGTTCGCTTTGCCTATTTAGTAGCGTAGGAAATGATTTGCTTCGATGCTTGATGGCTCGGGGTTCAACTCTGCCTGGTCGTTTGCCTATTTTGTTGGTAACGATTAGCTGAAGCATTTGAGTATATAAGTTATTTCTCTTGGGAGGCTCTAATAAAGAAAAACGAGGGATGAATTGATTTAATAATTGTAACGTTGATTTAAAACTAACTTCCCAGGGTATAGCAGAATTTATAATGCAGGCTTCAATAATGATCATGCGCACAATATTGTAAGCTAAAAAATAAACACCTACTTCTTTTCTCAGCATCTCAGGAGACTTACAGGAAAGCATATCCATTCCCATGACAGTTTTAATACTATTCAGATGCAGCTCTACTTCCCATCTTCGTTTGTACAAAAGATAAAGTTCATTTTTTGGATAGAGCGATGCATCAAAAAAAGTGGAAATATAAATAACCCCATTGCTTTTGAACTCCCTTATTTGAATTGCATTAGGATATTTTTTATAGGCTTCTTGAGTCATCCATTCAGGTCTTTTAGGTTTTTTCCATTCAGTAATATGGTCTTTTTTCCCAAGATGCTTTCCTTTACGAAAATCAGAGCAGCGTTGAATGTGCCCTGGAACAATCACATCAACGTTCTTGTTTTTGAGATCATGAATCAAGAAGAAATTACAATATAGGCGATCAGCTACAACAATATCCTGTTCATTAATGCTGTCTAATATTCTGCGTAATAAAGAGATTTCTCCTGTGCCTTTGCCTTTATTTGCATCCAATGCATAGTCAATCACTGTACCTGTAATTAAAGACAGTATACCTACCAGTCGGATTTGAGGAAAACCAACACCTTCTTTTTTATTGCTATGTTTCGGATAAGTTTCATTATTTTTCTTGGTGTCTGGAAGAGTGATGGTTGTGCCATCAATTGCTTTTAAATCTCGGCCATATACTTGCCAACTCTCTACTCGTTTAATCTTTGATGATGTTCCTGATGATTTTACCAGTTCATAAATAGAGCTTTCTGATAAACGATGCCGAGCTTTTACATAAGAACCTGTGTTTGTGCATATACTATCTTTCCCTTCAATTAGACGCTCTGCTATTACACCTGATATAGCATTTTTACAGGATTTATCTGATGATAATACTTGCTTAATAAACGTACATATCGTTGTTATAGGTGTAAATATCCGGTCCCTGGTGTTACTCGCTTTTGATAATGCCTTGCTGGCTATTGTATCTAGAAACCTAGTTAGCGTCCCTTGTTTCCCTACCAGTAACCAAGTCTTTGCATTCTGTATTTGCGCTATCTTTGCTCTTTGAGTAATATTCACTTATCAGTTTCCTTTTATAGATTCGTCTTGGACAACGTTATCTTATTCAAAATGGAAACTGATTTCATTATTTTTCAAAAACTTAGATTAATTCGCCCTCTTCCTACGCTACAAAATAGCCAGTGCCAACTACAAAAAATTTTACAGAAATTATGATGACGCTGCCTTAAGGCAGCGCCATTAGGCCAAGGCCCAACCTACCTCAAATTTGTCTATACGAGAGTTGCACACATGTCATAGTAAAATTGATTACTTTGGAAAATTGGATTATAATTATGCTTTTAATATATTTTTCAACCACCTTAGTGAATATGCAGTAATCATTTGTTTAGCAAAATGTTAGTACACTGTAAAATTAATTGTCGCTGAATAGAGAAAGTTAACCTATGGTTAAAAATTAACCTTGTAGCACACTAAGGACAAATAGTAATTATTTTTTTAAATGTGAGGTTATCTTGTATAGTAAAGATGAAGAAGATAGAACATGGGAAGATGATAGTACTTTTCTAAATTCCGACACTATACTTGAATACCCTGGTGATTGGTCTTTGGATAATTGGTCTTTGACAGACCCAGAGCCCCGGCAGAACGAGTCTAGTAGTCACGCTAACTGCCCTAGTGAAGGACCTCAAACTGATAGTAACCAAAATTCACTATTTGCTGAAACACAAATTTTGCAAACTGCCCAACCAGTACAAAGGGTTACTTCCCTCAATTTTGATCCAAGTGGTGTTAGTGGTGTTAGTCAGCCCACCGGAACTACTCCAATTTCAACAAATAATAGCAATACATTTTTTCAAAATAGCAGCAGCATGTTGTTGGCGTCGCCCCCGCCTGTACAACAAACAAATTACTTTCTACCAAATCAAATCAATAGGATTCCAACTCCTATTATTCCTCCTTATGCTTATCCTCTGACGACGGCTGCAGTTAGTTATTTGCCTGTACAACAAACAAATTACTTTATACAAAACCAAAGGATGCCAATTCCTCTTAATCCTCCTTATACCTATCCTCCGACAACTGCGAGTTATCCATCCCGAGTTGCATCATTTACTCTTTCTTCAGGAAGCGCCCCTATCTCTGAAGCTGTAAAAGCTACGACGGCTTACGGTAAGGAACAATTGCTCGAAGCTCTGAGATCAATTGATAATAAGGATTTAACTTCAATAGATAAGTTCTTTCAAAACTCAATGAATGACATTTTGCAGCTGGAGGAAGGGAAGTTCAAAGAATGTATAGTAGAAGTAATCACAGATTCTCGCTATTCCCAAAATGTTGGCATAACAAACCTTATCCTTGAGAAAATAAAAAAATTGTTAATTATTCGAAAGTTAATTGACGATGATGTCATTTTCCGTCTAAGTTTAGAGAAAATACTTCCAAAGCTTAGCCAAGATGAATTAGCAAAGATATGCACTTTAACTAAATCTAAGAAAGGACTGGAACAGAAAAGACTGGCAATCGATATAGGTGGGCCACTCTTTGTTCTCTCTAGTCTTGGAAGTTTACTTAAACAAAAACTTGGTCTTAGCATAGGAATGGATAAGCGACATCCTAAGCTCGCCTATACACTAGGCTGTACTAACACTAATCTTTTCAAAAAAAATCATATAGTTTACTTACCTAAAATTTCGAGAAGTAATCATCAGATAGAGAGTATTCCGATTGAAGTTTCGGATGAAAACTCAATGCTAGAATTTAATTCAGCCTGGTTGAATCAAGACCCAGATTTAATCCGAAAGGCTACGCAAAAGTTAACCGGTTTTCTTTTAAATTTTGGAGAGAAAGAGCGATCTAATTTCTTAGTTAAATTAGTTATGAACATTAGTCAGCCATCTGGCTTTATTTGGATAGAAGGTCAAGAGCTTGATGAATTATTACACGGCTTAAAACAATTAATTAACGCAGAGGTGATTGATAAATGCCTAAGAAAATTAATGCCAAATTTTGCTAAAAAAAACTTAGAGGATATAAGGTGCGTTGCAAATCCTATAGTAAATCTCCTCAGTAGCTCAGGTGAATCATTTTATTTCTTATATAAGCTTTCCAAAGATTTTCACCTAGAAGGAGGTCCTCTTCAGAAAATGGTGGGTATTGTGCATGTGTCAAAAAGGAGAGACTGTGGCTTGAACCATCGGATGATCCTTGATAGTCCAAGTTTTCTTAAGAAGTATGAGGAATACCTCAAAGATAAAGACGATAATAGTATTACTTCTGTGGTATCAGGTAATTCAGCGGAAGGAAGTGATATTTTTACAGAGGATGAGTGGGAGGAGCTTACTCATAATTTCAAATCTACATCTGAATCTCTAATAAAAAAATTTAATGCTGCTTGGGGAGCTAAAAATGTTTCTGCAATTAAATCAATCTGCCAGGAGATAAAAGACTTTCTTCTTAAATTTAAAAAGGATATATCCGACAATTTGTATGTTGAAATGATTGTAAACGTTAAATATAATCCCACTCGAAAGTATGAAAAGAAAATTAAAAAAGCTAATGAATCTTTAAGTGGTTTAATTTCAATATTTAATCAAAAAGTTTTTGAAAATTGCTTAATAAGAATAATCCCAAAATTAACTAAGTATTTAAAAGAAATAAGGGAGTCGACATTAACAACTGTTGAATTAATAATCGATAATGATTTAGGGGAATCACTAAATATCTTAAATATACTATCTAGAACAGATAAGGAAACCCCTCTTAAAGATAAAGTAGGTATTATTAACCTATTCGCATGTTCATCCCTAGATAATGGCAAAAATATATACAATTATCATGCGCTAGTTGATAAGACAATTTTCTTAGAATACTATGAAAAAAATTGCTCTTCAAACAGCGGGTTATTACAAGAGGAAGTACCTAGTCTAGGCCTGAGCCCTTATGTTCCCGGTCTACTGAGTCCAAATGAATCACCGCAGGTGCAAATTGGAAATTGGCTTGAGAATTTAGGACCGAATGATGGTGACTACAGCGTAGCAGATGATAACCTAGGACCACTCTTTTTAACGCCTATTCCTGCTCAAAACATGAGTAATAGTAGGTTAGAAGCATCAGAAAGAGATACCGCTCAAGAAAAATCCACTAGCAATACATCTGTTCAAAATAGCAGCAGCATGTTGTTGGCGTTGCCCCCGCCTGTACAACAAACAAATTACTTTCTACCAAATCAAATCAATAGGATTCCAACTCCTATTATTCCTCCTTATGCTTATCCTCCGACGACTGGAGTTAGTTACCCGTTCCCAGTTGCATCATATACTCACTTCTTAGGAGGGCGCTCCTGGGATGACATATTGGCGCTTGAGGAAGCGAAATTCAAAGATTTTATAGTAGAAGTAATAACAGATTCTCGCTATTCTCAAAATGTTGGCATAACAAACATGGTCATTGACAAAATAAAAAATTTGTTAAGTACTCGAAAGTTAACTAACGATGAAGTCATTTTCCGTCCAAGTTTAGAGAAAATACTTCCAAAGCTTAGCCAATATGAATTAGCAGAGTTATGTACTTTAACTAAATCCCAAGAGAAAAGACTGGCAAACAATATAAGTGGGCCACTCTATATTCTCTCTATGCTTTTCGAAGTACGTCCCAGGGAAGATTTGAGTTCCTAAAAGTCTACTTAAACAGAAACTTGGTCTTACCATAATGATGGATTGACGACATAGAGACATCGCCTTTAGAGTAAGATGTACTGACTCTAATCTTTTCAAACAAAATCATATAGATTACTTACCTAAAATTTCAAGGGGTAATCACCAGAGAGAGAGTACTCCGATTGACAGCGCAGCAAATGATACCCTAGGATCATTCTTTCCTACTCCTATTCCTACTCAAAACATGAGTAATAGCAGTTTAGAAGCATCAGAAGGTGAGACCGTTCAAGAAAAATCCACTAGAAAACGTCCAGCAACGGATTTTTTCGACCCTGCGAAAAAGAAACGGCGGGCAGATGGTCCATCAGATCCTAGCAACTTGGCTGTTAGTTCTAATATTGTATAGTCGGTCCAGAACTTAGAAGTCGTCCTTCCCTATCCTTTTTCCATTTCAAGTAGATTCTTAATCTGTATGCAATAAATGTCGACGAAATCCAGTTTGTCAGCACCTATCTTTCTGTAAAAATTCTGCCCCTGGTCATTATCCTTGACGCACCATGCATTAATTCGGTCTGCACCATGCGTTTTTGCAATGCGTGCCAGATGAACGATCAAGCTTTGGCCGATACCGGATTTTCTCCATTCGGGTTTCACGTACAAATCATCTACCTGTATCATGGAGCTGGTGTTGAAAGCCCGGTTGATATTCGCGAGGGAATACAGGCAAAACCCAATAGGCATGTCTTGTAAATCCGAAGCCATAAGGCAATACCAATCGGCATGCTCAACAAAAAGTTCCTCTTCCAAGCGTTTACGCGTCATCTTGAAACGATCTTCAATACCCTCATGCTGCACAAGATCCCTGAGCATTGCAAAAAGCGAATCTAAATCGTCTTTTCTGACAGGCCTTACTGTATGATTATTTCGAAGTTGTACACAGGTATACTCTTTACTCTTATACTGCTCGCCAAGGAAGGCTGAAAGCCGAGGCGAGGAGACCGCGATAGGCTGCGATTTACGCAGACAGCCCGAAAGGGATGCGGAGTAAATCTTTCTGCAGCCGTAAAGTCATTGTGGGAGGAAAACGCTTTGCTCGTTCAGAGCAAACGTTGACGGACGCAGGGCGGTCGCGGCCTTTTAGCTTCGCGCGTTGGCGAGTCGATTTTAGCCATGGATGGCTAAAATCAATCACGAGGTAGCGCGACCATCGCTCTCTTCTGTCATAGGCTTCATCTCTTATATTATTTCTATAAAACTGTAGGTTGGGCCTTGGCCTGAAGTATCTTCAGTTTTTTTGAAATTTAGTAGTTATAAAACAAAGGGTTAACTTCTGAAGAAAATAGTGACAAGCATAGCTGGATATGATCAAATTGGTTTCCACTAAAAAATCAATAAGGATAGTCAAGCTATGCATGTCAAAGAGATTTTACACGAACTACTATCAAGCGCAATTCATAAGACACGGATGAAAACACTAGAAGTTCTTTTAACTGGCTTGATTCATTCCAAAGGACTGAAATTGACATTATTAGGACGGTCTTTGCCCACAAGTGGCAAAGAGCGCTCTGCGATACTGCGAGTGGATAGATTTTTAAGAAACAGATTTTTTCAAAATCAATCGATTAAACTATACGAGTGTATTACCTTATATGTCATTGGCAGTAATCAGCATCCGAATATTCTTGTAGATTGGTCAAGCCTCCCGAATAGCCATTATATAACGAAAAATGGCGAGCATTGCGTATTACGGGCATCTCTGGCTGCTGAAGGGCGTGCAATCACACTCTACGAAGAAGTCCACCCCAAGACCTTAGAAGGGCATCCCAAGGTACATGACCTTTTTCTTAAAAATCTTCATTCTATATTACCCAAAGGCTGCGTCCCTTGTGTGATTACTGATGCGGGATTTAAAACACCTTGGTTTAAGAAAGTCCTTGCCTTGGGTTGGGATTATGTTGGCCGTGTGGCCTGCGGCACTTCATGCTTTGATGATGGAGAAGGATTCGCTAGTGTTAGAGACTTATTTGAATTGGCCATTCAAGCCCCAAAGTTTCTTGGGTCATATAGTCTGACGAAATCAAATCGGTTGAAAACAAATTTTTACATTTATAAAGGCACACCTAAAGGAAGGCATAAATGGACAAAAACTGCTCCTAAAAAGATTGCGAAGGATAAGGATTCTCGAAAGCACGGCAAATCCTATCGTGAACCTTGGGTACTTGTTTCCTCGTTTGAAGGTGATAACAATGCCAAAAAAGTAATCGACAAGTACAAATCCAGAATGACTATTGAAGAAAACATAAGAGACACCAAATCCGTCCATTATGGTCTCAGCATGAATGAAAACCTCACGATTAAACCTGAGCGGTATATCGTCTGGTTAATGCTGGCTGCCTTAGCGAGTTTGATTGCCTGGATTGTAGGTTTTTTTGCCGAGCAAAAAAAATTGCATTTAGACTTTCAAGCCAATACTTATAAACACAGGCGCGTATTATCTTTCTTTTATTTGGGTTGCCAGATAATTAGAAAGAAAATTCCTTTGCATGTTGATTTCAAGGAAATCATAGCACTAGCTTGGGAGAACTCAACATGATTGTACAAAAAAAGGTGAAGATCCCTCAGGGCCTTGGCCCAACTTAATACTCTATTTTTCTTGCTAAACATTGGCTTCATGTATAGTCTGTCCACAAAGGGAATTGTTGAGGTCCAGCCAATTGAATTATCGACGAGTGTTTGTACCCGGTGCAAGCTACTTTTTTACTTTAACACTGCAAGATAGACGAAGTGATTTGTTGATTTCTAAAATAAAGGAGCTGCGTACTGCATTTCAACAGGTCATGAAAACCTTCCCATTTACGATTGATGGGATAGTCGTGCTGCCCGAACATATGCACTTGATCATTGACACTACCTCCTGATGATAGAAATTATTCACAACGCATCAGTTGTCAACAGCAATCGAAAATTGATCCACATTTTATAAAACCAGCAATTGAAAAGTAATCCACCTCGCAAAAAATTAGTTGTTTGCAATCTCAGAAGCAGGTATTGGAATACCCGCTTTAAGTTTATTTTTTAGTCGATAGCTATTGCCGTTAATATTAATTAACTGAGAGCGATGCAATAATCGGTCGAGCATAGCGGCAGTAACCGCGGTATCGTTAGCAAATACATGCCCCCACTGACTAAAGGCTAAGTTAGAGGTTAAAATAATAGGCAGTTGTCTATCATATCGCTTAGCAATCACTTGAAAAAATAAATGTGCTTGTACTTGAGTGAGTGGAAGATAACCAATTTCATCAATAATAAGTAATTGAGTTTTGCTAATATGATTGGTCATGTACTTATCCAGTTGATGCTGCAGTTGAGCCGCCTGTAATTGCAGGACTAAATCAGCAGCAGAGATAAACCGAGTTTTAATACGCCGCTGGATAGCAAGATACCCTAAAGCAATAGCGGATGAGTTTTACCGACTCCGCTAGGGCCCAATAGTAGAATATTTTCATGCCGCTCTAAAAACAACAAAGAGGATAGTTCCATAATGGCTTTTTCATTAATAGTGGCATTGAAATTAAAATCAAACATATCTAAGGTTTTGATTGCGGGAAAAGCCGCCATTCGTAGCAACATACTCTGACGCCGTTGCTGCCTTCCTTGCACTTCATGTTCTAGCAATTTCTCGACGAAATCGACATAGCTGTAATTTTTTTGTGCCGCTTCCTGAGCTATATGGCCATAACCTTCTAACGTTGTGTAAAGGGATAAATACTGACAGAATTCGGCAATACGCTCTTGTTGTAAGTTCATCTTATACTCCACAATGTTCAAGGATTTGTTGGTATAGTCCTAAATGATGTTGCTCAATCGGTATATCGACAGGCAAAGGTAGTCTTAGTGAGGGCTTCGATACATATTTAGCAGGTGCGCTCACCTCGCTATGAGCTGTCGGTGGAAGGGGTTGTAACAGGGGTTTTTCAGCATCAAATAAATCAATGGGTCGTTTCCCTAGGGTAGCATGTAGCCGAATGTTTGCCACGTCAGCTAACCAGATTTTTACAGCGAAGTTCGCTGTTGTTACATCAACGGCCAACCCTGCCATCGACAAACTTGTCCGCAAGGGCACATAAAAACTATGGCGTAAATACCCAATAAAACGTTCTACCTTGCCTTTGGTTTGGGCACGGTAAGGAGCACATAATTTGGGAACAAATCCGTAATGCTTTGCAAAGTCCCATAACCCTCCTTGGAAGCGGTGTTGTCCTTCACCATAAGCGTTACGTTGAGTCACCACTGTTTTCATATTATCGAATAAGATTTGCTTAGGCGTTCCACCAAAATAATCAAAAGCATGGCTTAAGCAAGTTAATAAAGTTTCTAATCGTTGGTTATCCACAAATTCAACATAGGTCATGCGACTATGACCCAGCGTCGCAATAAACTCACTGATTCGATGAGGACGGCGACGAATCAGCCCAATCAACTTGTAGTTGTTTCCCTGCCGGTGTCTCAAAACGAATAACGGCTTCTTCTTGTTTAATATCAAGCGTTCTGACATAGCTCCTTAATAAACTGATACTGCCTACATACCCTTGCTTTACAATTTCTCTCAATAGTACGGTCGCAGGTATCTTATCCGGTCGGGATGCTTTTAAACGCTCCTGAATATAGAGTTTATAACTACTTAGTTTGCTCATTCCTGAATCACGTTTCTTATACTGAGGAGCAACATCCGTCGGTTTTAATAAATACTTCTTTACTGTATTCCTCGAAAGTTTTAACTCCTTGGCTATCTTTCGTACACTACATCCTTGGTTGTGCAATAGCTTTATTTCTATCATCTCTTCGTACCTCAACACTTTGCACCTCCATTCTCGGAGGTGATAGTTTATATGAGGTGGATCACTTTTCGATTGCTGCTATGGATCACTTTACAACTGTTGCTAACACAGTTTCATCAAGAGTGCTTTTTCTCGTCGGCTTGAACCAATGGAATTTATAAATTCATCAAGACAAACCAAACGTGAACGAGGTATATGGCAGCGTAGATTTTGGGAGCATCTCATCAAAGATGAGCAGGACTATGAAAGCCATTTGGATTATATACACTACAATCCGGTTAAGCACGGTCACGTAAAATCACCATCTCAGTGGCCGTACTCAAGATTCATCGTTATATGAATGCAGGTATTTTACCTGTTAACTGGGCGAATGCCGATGTAATAGAGCGAAGTACCAAACTGCGATTTGGTGGAGGAAGATGAAAGATTTGTCTGGGCCAAGGCCCAACCTCGCCTTTACTGCTCACCAAGGAAGGCTAAAAGCCGAGGCGAGGAGACCGCGATAGGCTGCGATTTACGCAGACAGCCCGAAGGGATGCGGAGTAAATCTTTCTGCAGCCGTAAAGTCATTGTGGGAGGAAAACGCTTTGCTCGTTCAGAGCAAACGTTGACGGACGCAGGGCGGTCGCGGCCTTTTAGCTTCGCGCGTTGGCGAGTCGATTTTAGCCATGGATGGCTAAAATCAATAGCGAGGTAGCGCGACCATCGAAAAATTAGAAGAAGGCGATGAATTATTTTTTTGAACATCGTTAACTGATTGATTAAAGCGTCAATGCCTTCTAATGAAAGGGTTTTTTAGAGTATTCGTCTAATGAAAGCAGTAAAGCTTCGGATAGATTGCCACCCGTGTTCTGACCTAAAAAAGTGGTTAGTTGTTCTTCAAACATTTTTTCTTTATAAACCCTGAGCGCTTTTAAGCAATTAAAAAAGGAGTAAGAATTTGTTTTATCGACTATGTTAGCAATAATGCTTCGAGGTAGCTTACTAAGTGAAAACTATTATCCTTGGCACCTTTCATAAGGAGCAATGCTTTATGAGCCATGTTCCAAAAATACAGTTCAAGCGCTTCGCTCCATTCTTTTTGAACCTGATCACTGAATACACTTAAAGGTCGAATATTAAGCTTCAAGTCAGGCGGGCAATGAGGATTTTTTAACGCTTCAATAAAACACTGAGCACCTTTATCAGTCATATTGGAATTGGGAATGTTAAGAGTAATTGCACTGCTACATTTTCCACTGCGCAAGGTTTTTGCAAAAAGCTTAGCATATGAATCATTGAAGTTAACATTATTTAAACCGAAAATTAAGCGTGAAGGTGCATAGGGATGATGAAGTATGTAATTAATTTTGAGAAAGACGGATTCTCTAAGCTCATTAAAATCTAGGATAAGTTCTAATTGCTCCAGTGAGTCTGATTTTTAGTAAAAATAACTCCATCAGTAAAATCGATTGGACCACAATTGCTCAAGTTAATCCGAAGGGAAGCTACTTTGCTATTTAGAGCAGCATAAACTAAGGTGTTTAGACCACCATTCTTAACCATTGTAGCATTGTCGGCTAAGGACAATGAGAGATGGTTAATTCGGCATGCATTTTTTGTTAAAGCAATGGCTAAGAGAGCAGCACTTTCAGGAGTTAGATTAATTTCATCTAAATCAAATTCAAGGCTTTCCAGCTCTACTTTGCTAGAAATGAATTCAGCCAAACAGCTCACATCTGTCCCAATATTTGCTTTGTTTAATCGAAGTTTAAGCTTTTTAGGACAAGCCATTTTCAAACCATCAACAATACAGTTTAGTATCTCCGGTTGTATCCCCTTTCCACCTAAATTAAGGACAAGATGATCAGGGAGTGTGTCAGGTTTAAAGGCTTGTTTTAAGGCGATCGCCTTCTGCATTGTAACTTCGTGACCCTCCAAATTTAATTTTAATTTTTTATTGACATCGACCGCCCCCAATCACATTAACAAGCGCGGTAAATTCTTCTAAATCCATTTCAAGGTCTATTGCTAAAAGCGAGACATCGTCACAACAGCCAGGGCTACTCAGCGCTTCTGCAATCAACTTAATGTCAGCTGTTTCAAGAGTGGTTAAGCTCAAATCCAGTTCAAAAAAATCAAACTTTTGACTATTTTTTAAGAAGATCTGCCAAGATTTTTATGACGCCTTGCTCAAGGCGCTTATCATAAAGATTAAGAGAGAAACCCGATTCCCACTGGTTATTTTTCAATACTGTAACGATTTGCTCTGCTTGATTTAAGGTTAAATCTTCCTCGGGATAAAATTCAAATGCAGTTTTGGTTGTATTAACATGGTTGATAAAATTTTCAAAGGTCTCAATACGCTCAAACATAATTAATTCTCACCTATATTCAACATAAAGCTAATTATTTTACCAGACAAGGTAATACTTCACCACCCAAGGTTCATTAGCGAGTTGGTATCAAATTAAATATTACCGAAGGAGCTTGTTGAGCATTCATTGCATCAAAATTCATGTTAACCAAATGGGAGACATGGAGGATGGGGCCGCTATAAAACAGAAAAAATAGATGGAAAAATATAGTAATACTTGCTATAGTAATTATTACTATAGTTGGTGTTGATATGCGAATAATAAAAACAAAGAAATTTTCTAAATGGGCAGAAAAGAGCAACTAGTTGATCATGCTCTTGTTAGCGCAGCCAAAGAAATTCAAGTTGATAGTTATGAGGAAAATGATGGTGGCGGTATTATTAAAAAGCGTATTTCAAATAAAGGTAGAGGAAAAAGTGCCAGTGCGAGGACAATAGTTGCTTTCAAAAGAGGTCATCATTGTTATTTTGTATATGGATTTGAGAAAAACGAAAAAGATAACATTACTCTGAATGAAGAGAGAGCTTTAAAACTGGTTGCTAAAATCATTGTTATCCTATACAGATGATGATTTGAATGGTTTATTAAAGAAGGTTCTTTAATTGAGGTAAACTATGAATAAGATTATCGATACCATGCTGGAAACAGCCAGAATCTACAAATGGATCCGATTACTATCAAAGAAATAGAAATTTTAAATTTGACTGAAATAAAAACCATTGAACCGTCAGAAATAAAAAAGACAAGAAACCCCGGGAAAAGGTAAGTCAAGCTGTAATGGCTAGAATTTTAAATGTAACGCCTTCAACCTATCAAAAATGGGAAAGGGGTGAAGTTCATCCCAAGGGAGCAAATCTAAAATTATTGTGGTTGGTTCGTAACCATGGAATACATTATATTTTATCATAACCATTAAGCAAAATAACCTCACATTGCATCGAGGCTGCGATTAAACGTGCTGTGTTATGGCTGTATCAGTGTTTGTACCCGGTGCAAACTACTTTTTTTATTTTAACACTACAAGATAGACGAAGTGATTTGTTGATTTCTAAAATAAAGGAGCTGCGTACTGCATTTCAACAGGTCATGAAAACCTTCCCATTTACGATTGATGGGATAGTCGTGCTGCCCGAACATATGCACTATATTATGACACTTACCCTGATGATAGAAATTATTCACAACCCATCAGTTTCATCAAGAGTGCTTTTTCTCGTCGGCTTGAACCAATGGAATTTATAAATTCATCAAGACAAACCAAACGTGAACGAGGTATATGGCAGCGTAGATTTTGGGAGCATCTCATCAAAGATGAGCAGGATTATTATGAAAGCCATTTGTGCGGGGGGTTATATTTCTTCTTAAATGGAAGAAGGGCCGGATAAAGGGCTAAGAGTTACTCTTAAAGTAGACGACGATGGAGTCTTTTTTTTGAATATCGTTTAACTGATTGATTAAACAGTCAATGCCTTCTAATGAAGGATTTTTTAAGTATTCTCGTAATGAGAGCTTTAAACTTTGGATAGATGTCAATGAGGGCGGTAAACTTTGGATAGATTCACCCGGATTCTGACCTAAAAAAGTGCTCAGCTGTTCATTAAACATTTTTTCTTTATAAACCCTAAGCGCTTCTAAGCTATTAAAAAAAGAGTAAGAGTTTGTTTATGGACGATGTTATCAAGAATGACTTGAGGTAGCTGACTAAGTGGAGAGTTCTTATCCTTGGCACCTTTCATAATGAGCAATGCTTTACGAGCCATGTTCCAATAATACAGTTCAAGCGCTCCGTTCCATTCTTTTTGAACCTGAGCACCGAATAGCTGTGAAGTTTGAATGTTAAGCTTCAAGTCAGGCGGCAATGAGGATCTTTTAACGCTTCAATAAAACACTGAGCACCTTTATCAGTCATCTTGGAATTAGAGATGTTAAGCGTAATTGCACTGCTACAGTTCCCACTGCGCAAGGTGTTTGCGAAAAGCTCAGCATATGAATCATTGAAGTTAGCACTATTTAAACCTGAAAATTAAGCGTGAAGGTGCATAGGGATGGCAGAAGTATGTAATTAATTTTTTGAAAGACGGATTTTCCAAGCTGATTATAATCTAGGATAAGTTCTAATTGGTTCAGTGGGTCTGATGCTTCAGTAAAAATAACTCCATCCGTAAAATCGATTGGACCACAATTGCTCAAGTTAATCCGAAGGGAAGCTACTTTGCTATTTAGAGCAGCATAAACTAAGGTATTTAGCTACCATTCTTAACCATTGTAGCATTGTCGGCTAATGACAAAGAGAGATGGTTAATTTGGCATGTACTCTTTGTTAAAGCGATGGCTAAGCGAGTAGCATTTTCAGGATTTAGGAAGCTATCATCTAAATCTAGTTCAAAACTTTCCAGTTCTACCCCGCTAACAATGAATTCAGCCAAACAGCTAACATCTGTCCCAATCTCTGTGCTGTGTAATCGAAGTTTAAGCTTTTTAGGACAAGCGATTTTCAAACCGTCAACAATGCAGTTTAGTTCCTTCGGTTGTATCCTGATTCCACCTAAACTAAGGACAAGATGATTAGGAAGTTCGTTAGGGTTAAAGGCTTGTTTTAAGGCGCTTGCCTTCTGCATTGTTACTTCTTCACCCTCCAAACTTAATACTAATTTTTTATGACGTCGACCGCCCCCAATCACATTAACAAGAGCGGTAAATCCTTCTAAATCCATTGTAACATCTATTGCTAAAATCGAGGCATTATTAAACAGCCAGGGCTACTCAGCGCTTCTGCAATCAACTTAATGTCAGCTGTTCAAGAGTTGTCAAGCTCAAATCCAGTTCAAAGAAATCAAACTTTTGACTATTTTTAAGAAGATCTGTCAAGATTTTTATGACGCCTTGCTCAAGGCCCCTACCATAAAGAATAAGAGAGAAACCCGATTCCCACTGATTATTTTTCAATACTTCGACGATTTGCTCTGCTTGATTTAAGGTTAAATCTTCCTTGGGATAAAATTCAAATGCAGTTTTGGTTGTCTTAACATGGTTGATAAAATTTTCAAAGGTCTCAACACGCTCCAACATAATTAGTTCTCACCTATATTCAACATGAAGCTAATTTTTTTAGCGGATAATATAATATTCCACCATACAAGGGTTCATCAGCGAATTATCATTAGCGAGTTGGTATCAAATTAAATATTACCGAAAGAGCGAGTGGAGCATTCATTGCATCAAAATTCATGTTAACCAAAAGGGAGACATGGAGGTTGGCGCCGCTATAGGAAAGAAAAACTATGAGTAAGATTATCGATACCATGCTGGAAACAGCCAAAGATTCTACGAATGGATCTAATAACCTCACACTGCATCGAACAAGACTTATTGTTGCTTTGTGATCCTTGCTTTTATATAATCGACGGCACTCATTGTAGAATCAAGCATAGGCACGTAGCTCAGTGGTAGAGCACCACCTTGACATGGTGGTGGTCGGTGGTTCGATCCCACTCGTGCCTACCAAATATTAACCCTGCTGTGCAGGGTTTTTTTTTGAGATGAATGCTTATGACTGAGACTAAAATCATGCCAGATATTAAATTACCTGATGGAAGTGAAAAACATTTTGATGCATCCTGTAACTGTTCATGAAGTGGCACAAACTATTAGTCCAGGTTTGGCCAAAGCTGCCTTGGCTGGTCAAGGTTGATGGTCAATTAGTCGATACCTCTTATATCATTAACATGATTGTGATTTAGTAATTATTACTGAAAAACAAGAGAAAGTTTAGAAATTATTCGTCATTCTACTGCACATTTATTAGCGCAAGCCGTTAAAAACTTATTTCCCAGCGCCCAAGTGACCATTGGTCCTGTGATTGAAGATGGTTTTTATTATGATTTTGCCTTTGGCGTTCTTTTACCCCCGAAGATTTGAACGAATAGAAGAAAAAATGCAAGAACTCGCCAAGGCTGATTATCCTGTAACACGTACGAGAAATGCCGCGTGATGAGGCAATCAAGTATTTTCAGCAATATGGGTGAAGAATATAAAGCTGAAATTATTGCAGGATATTCCAGCAAGGAGAAGTGCTTTCCTTATATAAGCAAGGTGATTTTAAAGATTTATGTCGTGGCCCACATGTTCCTTCTACAGGTAATTTAAAGGCGTTTAAGTTAACTAAATTAGCTGGTGCTTATTGGCGTGGTGATTCTAACAATGAAATGTTGCAGCGAATTTATGGCACAGCTTGGACGGATAAAAAAGCACTTAGCAGATTATTTACATCGACTAGAAGAAGCCGAAAAACGTGATCATCGCAAATTGGTAAAAGAGTTGGATTTATTTCATTTTCAGGATAAGCGCCAGGCATGGTATTTTGGCATCCCAATGGTTGGACCATTTATCAGATACATTGAGCAATATATGCGTAAGTCGTTTAGTAGAGTTTGGTTACCAAGAAATTAGAACCCCACAGATTGGTTGATAGAGGTCTTATGGGAAAAATCAGGCCATTGGGAAAAATTTCGTGAAGAAATGTTTACTACTGAAACTGAAAATCATCAATATGCATGAAACCAATGAATTGTCCTTGTCATGTGCAAGTTTTTAATCAAGGGTTAAAAAGTTATCGTGATTTGCCGTTGCGTTTAGCCGAGTTTGGTACTTGTCATCGTAATGAACCCTCAGGAGCATTGCATGGTTTAATGCGAGTACGTAATTTGGTGCAAGATGATGCCCATATTTTTTGCACTGAAGATCAAATTCAGGCTGAAGTAGCGATGATGCTTGAATTTGTACAGTCGGTATATGCTGATTTTGGTTTTGACGACATTAAATACCGTTTGGCTTTGCGTCCCGAGAAGCGTGTGGGTAGTGATGAGGATTTGGGATAAGGCGGAAAATGCTCTGAAAGAAGCTATGGAGGGTCAGAACATTACCTGGGTAGATGCGCCTGGGGAAGGGGCATTTTATGGACCTAAAATTGAATTTTCTTTAGCGGATTGTTTAGGTCGAATTTGGCAGTGTGGTACAATACAGGTCGATTTTTCTATGCCAGAGCGATTGGGGGCCAGTATATAGCTGAAGATGGTTCAAACAAATCCCGGTGATGTTGCATCGTGCAATTTTAGGTATCTTTTGAACGTTTTATTGGAATTTTAATTGAACATTATGCAGGACAGTTCCCGCTCTGGTTGGCCCTGTGCAGGTCGTAGTACTGACTATTAGTGAGAAACAGCATGATTATGCGCAAAAAGTTACTCAATATTTTGCAAAAGCAAGGGATTCGGGCAAATTTTGACTTGAGAAATGAGAAGATTGGCTTTAAAATCCGCGAACATACTTTGCAAAAGATCCCTTATCTGCTGGTTGTTGGCGATAAAGAGGTCGAAAGTAACTCAGTTGCAGTACGTACTCGTGAAGGGAGCTGATTTAGGCATGATGCCCATTGATACAATTTGTGATGTTTTGCGTCAAGAGATTATTCGCTAAAGGTCGTGTTTAAAACAATTTAATTGGCTTCACTTGGAGGATTAAACCATTAGTGCATCAAATAAGCGTGAAAGCGATCGCGCACGGATTAATGAACAAATCAATGTACCTGAGGTACGCTTAATTGATGTAGATGGTAATCAGGTGGGAATTGTATCAACACGGGAAGCCCTGCGTGCAGCAGAAGAAGGAGGTTATGATTTAGTTGAAATATCGCCAACGGCCAAACCTCCTGTATGCCGAATTATGGATTATGGTAAATTTCTCTTTGAACTGAGTAAAAAACAAGCTGAAGCGAAGAAGAAGCAGAAGCAAATTCAAGTCAAAGAGCTTAAATTCCGTCCAACGACGGAAGATGGAGATTATCAGGTCAAGCTACGCAACCTGATCCGTTTCCTAAATCATGGTGACAAAGTCAAAATCACTCTGCGTTTTCGCGGTAGAGAAATGGCTCATCAGGAAATTGGTATGAAAATCATAGAGCGTTTGCAACAAGATACTCAAGAATATGCAGTAATTGAACAGCACGCAAAACGTGAAGGTCGACAATTGCTGATGGTTTTGGCGCCAAAGAAAAAATAGACCCGTAGGAGCTCAGCCTCTACGGAACAAACTTTATTATTGCTGCCTAATTAGCAGCTGAATAAATGCGGAGTATATGTTATGCCAAAGTTAAAATCACATCGGGGAGCATGCAAACGCTTCCGTAAGACAGCCAGCGGTGCGATTAAACGCCGTGGCGCTTACAGAAACCATATCCTCACCAAAAAGACGACAAAGCAAAAACGCCATTTACGTGTTGCTTCAGGTACATTTAAAGCAATGCGATGCGCGTTTGGCTAAGCGTATGTTGCACGGTAGTTAAGGGGAGGAATAAAAAATGCCAAGAGTTAAACGTGGTGTGACGGCGAAAGCGCGTCATAAGAAAGATTTTAGATCAAGCAAAAGGTTATTACGGTGCCCGTAGTCGAACCTATCGTGTGGCTAAGCAAGCCGTTATCAAAGCAGGTCAATATGCTTACCGTGATCGACGTCAGAAAAAACGCCAATTTCGTGCACTGTGGATTACCCGTATCAATGCTCAGGCACGTGAGTGCGGTGTGTCTTACAGTCGCTTAATTGATGGTTTGAAAAAAGCCAGCAATCGAATTGGATCGTAAAGTATTGGCCGACATGGCAGTGTATGATAAGCATGCTTTTGCAGCGTTAGCTGAAAAAGCAAAAGCGGCACTGGCTTAATAGGCTGTTACTGTTGTGGCTAGGGTACTCACTGCCGTTAAGTTAAGGAATTAAGTACCTTGCCACGTCCCGCGCTTTATGCGCGGGACCCAGGATGCTGAGAGATTCCTGGATCCCGCGAACCCCTTCGAGACGGCGCTATCGCGCCTCCTCAGGGTGAATGGCGGGACGTAGGCAGAAGGATAATGCCTTAACTTAATGGCAGTGGAAGTTAGAGTCATGGTTGACAATTGCCTTCCTTTTTTACATGTGGGTTAAATCATGCAAGATATTATCCAGTTACAGCAAAAGCTGCTGATGCTATTTCTCAGGCGCAAGATGTCACAACCTTAGAGGCAATTCGTGTCGATTATCTGGGTAAAAAAGGAAGTTGACTGAAATTCTTAAAGGATTAGCAGGTTTATCAGCGGAAGAGAAGCCTAAAGTTGGCCAATTCGTTAATCAGGCTAAGCGTGAAATCAGTGCATTGATTGAAGAGTAACATGTTGCAGCTTAAAGAAATGCAATTACAAAAAAAATTGGCTGACGAGCGTATTGATGTCACTCTTCCGGGTCGAAATCTTAAATCAGGCACCCTACATCCAGTCACTCAAGTGAAGCAAAGGATCAATGATTATTTCAGCCGTTTAGGCTTCGATATTGTTGAGGGTCCAGAAGTTGAAACTGAATTTTATAATTTCGAAGCACTTAATATTCCAGGACACCACCCAGCGCGTGCAATGCACGATACTTTTTATTTTGGTGACGGTCGCTTACTGCGTACCCATACTTCGCCAGTACAAATTCGCACTATGGAAAAACGTAAACCACCCATTGCGATTGATTGCGCCAGGGCGTGTTTACCGTTGTGATTCGGATCTGACACATACCCCTATGTTTCATCAGGTTGAGGGGTTGTTAATTGATAAACAGGCCACTCTAGCTGGTTTAAAAGGCTTATTACAAGATTTTTTTGCGCATTTTTTTGGTCAGCGAATTGGCATACGGTTTAGGCCATCCTATTTTCCCTTTACTGAGCCTTCAGCTGAAGTGGATATTGAATGTACTCAATGTGCTGGGAAAGGTTGTCGATCATGTAAATTTACGGGTTGGTTAGAGGTTTTAGGCTGTGGTATGGTCCACCCTAATGTGCTCACAGCCGTGAATATTTCCCCAGAAGAATATCAAGGCTGGGCTTTTGGTATGGGTATGGATAGGCTTGCCATGCTGTATTTTGGTATTGATGATTTACGCATGATGTTTGAGAATGATTTGACTTTTTTAAGACAATTCTAGGGTCTGCGCTTCGTGCCGTGAACTAGCGAATTATCAAAGGGTGCAACTCTCGGTAGGTTGGGCCTTGGCCCAACAAGGTTATGGCTGGATCATCTGACCTTGTTGGGCCAAGGCCCAACCTATAAGGGTTTATTTGCCCATACGAGAGTTGTACTCATTGTCAACAGACCCGGTTAGTGGATAAATTAAAATGAAAGTGAGTGAATTGTGGTTACGTGAATGGGTAAATCCTGCTTTAGATGAGCAGCAGCTAGCTTCACTATTAACCATGGCTGGTTTAGAAGTTGATACGGTTTATCCTGTTGCAGGTGTCTTTGATCATGTCATTGTTGCGCAAGTGATGAGAACCTCTCCGCATCCACAAGCGGATAAATTGACCTTATGTGAAGTAAGTACGGGTAGCGGTAAACCTCTACAAGTGGTTTGTGGAGCTGCGAATGTGCGTACAGGGTTAAAAGTAGCCCTTGCGCAAGTCGGTGCTAATCTTCCCGGGGGCTTAGTCATTAAGGAGGCAACGTTACGTAATGAACTCTCGCAAGGGATGCTTTGCTCCGCTGCAGAGCTAGGTTTGGCAGACGTTGCTGATGGTATTATGGAGCTGGATGAAAATGCCCCATTAGGGGCTGATTTGCGTAACTATTTATCACTTAATGATCATATTTTAGATATTGATTTAACACCTAACCGAGCCGATTGCCTCAGTATTCTCGGTGTTGCTCGAGAGGTCTCGGCATTAACGAAAGCGCACCTTAAACCGCTCCCCAATCAAATGAGTCAACCGACAACAGACAAATCTCTAGCCATTCGATTGCATGCTAGTCATGCGTGCCCTCGATATAGTGGTCGGGTGATTCGTGGTATCGATACGCAGGCAAAAACCCCTATCTGGTTGAGCGAGCGTTTGCGGAGAGCCGGTTTAAGACCCATCCACCCAGTCGTTGATGTGACGAATTACGTCATGCTCGAGCTAGGGCAGCCAATGCATGCTTTTGATCTGGCAACCCTTACGGGCGATATCATCGTCCGTTTTGCTGTCGGGGGTGAAACTCTCGAGTTACTTGATGGCCAGCAAGCTCAGTTGAACGATAAGGTCTTGGTCATTGCTGATAGTGCAAAACCCTTGGCGATAGCTGGGGTAATGGGAGGCCAAGCCAGCTCTGTGCAAGAAGGCAGCAAAGATATCTTTCTTGAAAGTGCGTATTTTGATCCGCTTACTATAGCGGGTGTTGCCAGACGGTATGGACTTGGCAGTGACTCCTCTGCGCGTTTTGAGCGTGGTGTTGATCCTGCCTTGCAAGTTTTGGCATTAGAGCGGGCTACTGCATTGTTACTGGAAATTGTTGGTGGAGAAGCTGGGCCCGTTTCATTGGTGTCTGAACCTGCTGCTTTGCCTCAGAAAACCACAGTCTCATTTAATCCAGAAAAGGTTACACGAATAACGGGTATGACAGTGGCAGATGAAGAAATGGCTGCAATGCTGCAAGGTTTAGGTATGACGGTTGATAAAGGGACACCCTTATGGAAAGTGGATATTCCCTCCTATCGTTTTGACATTAAGCTGGAGGTGGATCTCGTTGAAGAAATTATCCGTCTTTACGGCTATGATAAAATGCCAGGTGAGAAAATGGTTGCTGTGGTGGAAGTCGGTACGATAAATTCTTACGAGACGCTTGCTACACGAATTGCACGCCTATTCACTGCCAGGGGGTATCATGAAACAATTAGCTACAGTTTTGTTGACCCTGAAATACAGCAAGCCCTATATCCCGATGCACAAACCATGGAGCTTCTGAACCCCATCTCCTCTGAGCTATCCCAAATGCGTGTCGGTATGTGGCCAGGATTACTTGCGTCGATGATTTATAATATGCATCGCCAACAGACCGCGATCAAATTTTTTGAAAATGGGGTAATTTTTGATTTACAGAGTGGGGTATTGCAAGAGTATCCCTGTGTAGCCGGTTTATTAGTCGGCGAACAAGGTGCAATGAATTGGGGTGAAGAAACAAGGAAATTCGATTTTTATGATTTAAAGGGTGATTTAGAAGCTCTTTTTGCCGCTTTGCACTTAAGAAACAGCTGTTTTGTTAGTGCTGAGCATCCAGCACTCCATCCTGGCAAGTCGGCGACTATCCTGATTGAAGGACAACATGCAGGCTGGTGTGGTGTATTACACCCGCGCCTAGCAGACGCCCTTGATTTACAGAATGAGGTGGTGTTGTTTGAACTGCGGTTGGATGCGATGATCAATGAAGTTCCATTACACTATCAACCCATCTCAAAATTTCCTCAGATCCGGCGTGATTTATCAATGATCGTGGACAATGAGGTGAGTGCCGCCCAAATTGAAGCACAAGTTCGCAACGTGGTAAGCGCTGACAGGCTAAAAGCATTTGATATTTTTGATGTCTACACTGGTGGGTCGATTCCAGAGGGGAAGAAAAGCTTAGCAATCGCCTTAACTTTACAAGATAACAACAGGACTATGGTTGATAGTGAGATCAACGCAATAATTAGTGCTATAATCAACAGATTGAACGAGGAATTTTCCATACTATTGAGGGATTAATCGTGAATGCACTAAGTAAAGCAATGATTGCGGAAACCTTATGTAATGAGTTAAAGCTGACTAAGCCAGATGCGAAGGAAATGGTAGAGCAGTTTTATGAAGCGCTAAGGCATGCTCTTGAACATGGTGAACATGTCAAGCTGTCGGGTTTTGGTAATTTCACTTTGCGTGATAAAGCCCAGCGTCCGGGGCGAAATCCTAAAACGGGTCGAAGAGATACCGGTGGTCGCACGACGTGTGGTCACGTTTAAACCCGGACTTAAGTTGAAAACCAGTATTGAAAAGCGGAGTAAGTAAGCTTTTGACGTATTACACGAAGCATATATTTTTATGTATTAACCGCAAGGCAGCTGAGAAGAAATGCTGCGCTGATTCGGGTGGTGAGCTTTTTTGATTATATGAAATCAAAATTAAAGGAGTTGGGATTACATGGCCCCGGCAAGATAAGAATGCGTAAATCGAGCTTGTCTTGGTCGTTGTAGCGAAGGACCTTGTATCGTAATCTACCCTGAAGGCATTTGGTATACGTATGCCACCCTAGCTGATATTGATGAAATTATAGATAGCTACCTCATCGCAGGTGATCCCGTCGATCGTTTGAAAATATAAATTAAAGGTAATAGCTCAGGCCCCCTCAGTCTACGTGCCGCGACTTGTTCGCGGCATCCAGCGATTTATCTAAATCATTGGATCCCCCGGACAAGCCGGGGGAGTGGGAGCGGGACGTCGAGGGAAGGGGTGGGCTATTACAATTAAAGAAGCGTGCAAAAGAGTCCCTGCTGATACTCTTCCGACTCAATTCCTAGAAGAGGGGTTTTCAGTTGAGTCATAAACGACTCTAAATCCTCAGTTCCTCTTACCTTACGCAACTCGGTCATGGCCGTCCAATCCATAGTCGCTTCGGCCTTGGAAGGGGGAAAATTGGCCGCGCATGCGGTATGCCTCTCCCCACGGAGGATAGCAAAATCAAAACCCAACCCAGAAGACTCCGACAGCGGAAACCAATTTTCTATCAGCTGAGTGACCCAACTGAAGATTCTTAATACCCGTCTAAATTCCTCTTTTTTAAATGAGGGTATCGAGTCAAATGATTCATTAGTGTCACAATAATGCTGAGCAACGTGCACCGGTATTAAACGTTGTGCACCACCAACTTTCGTAATCCAACACTTAAGACGCACATCTGGGGTCCGATTGTCGTAGTTATCAATATAATCCTTCAGGGCGTCTATAAGTGCGAAATCGTAGTGTTTTTCAGTAATAAGCTGACCATTTAACTTGTAAGTGACTCCATTTTCTAGCGCGTGTTCAACTTGACGCAGCAATTCTCTTCTTATTTCGTCACCTTCTTCATTTTTAGGGAGAGAATGAAGTATCTTCGGTGCCATGTATCTTACATCGTGTGCCCATACCGCCAATTGAAGAGGAAAAATGTTTTCAAAACACTGCCCTGAAAAACACGTGACGTCAACTTTTGCCAACAGTTCCTTTGGTCGCATTTTCACTTTATCTTCAACTAGATATTCTCGTCCATCGGCGATTAGCTGCAATAACTTACCACTACCCAGACGTTGTGGCTGAAATGGAATCGCTTATTAATAGAGACTATAGTACTTTTTGATTTCTGGTCTGAGTCAAGTCGATTAACAATTTCTACTGTTACATCATCAGGGAGGGTGTTCAAATAATAAGTTTTACCTTTCATTAGGTTCCATCTGGATAGCCCCTCAGCTATCAAAACATTTTTGGGTGGCGCTGACAAGGTTGAATTTAAAGTGCCCAAGCCAGCGTGTTATGAGTGGATTGCAGGGACACTCAAACGTACAAACTATTTTAACTTACGCAAGAAAGAAAAAGGTCCAGTACGTGAGTATATGGGGCGTATGACGGGTTACTCATGGTCGCAATTAAAACGTCTTATTGCACAATATAGAGAAAAGCGATGGATAGACAAGAGAGCCTCTAATCGCCATACATTTGCAAAGAAGTATACGCAAAGTGATATTCTTTTATTGGTTCAGACAGATGCAGCACATCAAACATTAAGTGGGCCAGCCACCAAAAAACTTTTTGAGAGAGCCTACAAAGTATATGGCGACTTAGCCTATGAGCGCCTTTCATGTATATCAGTTGCCCATCTGTACAATTTACGCAAAGGTGATTTTTATCAGAGACAACGCCGTCACTTTACCAAGACACAAAAAACAACGATAGCAATAGGAGCGCGACGAAAACCTAATCCACAGGGTAAGCCAGGTTCCATCAGGATTGATACGGTCCATCAAGGAGATCAGGATAAACAAAAGGGTGTCTACCATATTAATGCGGTTGATGAGGTTACACAATTTGAGGTCATTTGCAGCGTTGAAAAGATCAGTGAAGCTTATTTAATTCCGGTTATAGAGGGGCTATTAGCAACATTTCCTTTTGTTATCCTAAATTTTCATTCAGACAATGGTAGCGAATACATTAATCATGTGGTCGCAAAGCTCTTAAATAAACTGCATATTGAAATGACAAAATCACGTTCAAGGCACTCAAATGACAATGCATTAGCAGAATCAAAGAATGGTGCTATTGTCAGAAAATATCTGGGCTATCCTCATATCGCCCAAAAATGGGCTCCACTGATTAATGAATTTTATCGACAGCACTTAATACCCTACTTAAATTTCCATCGCCCTTGTTATTTTGCTGAAATAATAATTGATGCAAAAGGGAAGGAGAAAAAATCTATCCTTATCGCAGCATGATGACCCCGTATGAAAAATTAAAGTCCTTACCCAATGCAGAGAGCTATTTAAATACTGATACGAGCTTTGAGTCCCTTGACCTACAAATGCTATCAAGCTCTGACTTACAGGCTGCTAAAGCGTTGAAAAAGGCGCAATCAGAGCTATTTAAGCAAATACTTAATGGAGCCTCCGCTGATGTAATGTATCACCATCCAGCATTGCAAGGAAAGGCTCAGCAACTGATAACTGAGCCAGAATAATGCTTATCACTTGTTTAGGGAATCACACAATATTCCGCCACAGTAAAAAACAAAACACACGCTAATGAAGGCTGTGGATGACCCTATGGGCCGTGTGGATAAGACTATGGACGAAATGTTGATAACGAAAAGAGGTTATCAACATTATCGACCACAGCCTTATCCACACTTCACCCACAACCAAATTAATTTTGATTACAATAACAATAAATGATATTATTTTTAAACAAAATAAAAACAAAACATCCCATTAACTTAGTGATGACTTCGGCACTATTTCAGGCTCATTCTTGGATTGGAAAATACTATTTATAGTTTGCTTAGGGTGCAACTCTAGTATAGACAAATTTGAAGTAGGTTGGGCCAAGGCCTAATGGCGCTGCCTTAAGCAGCGTCATCATAATTTTTCATTTACTGCTCGCCAAGGAAGGCTGAAAGCCGAGGCGAGGAGACCGCGATAGGCTGCGATTTACGCAGACAGCCCGAAGGGATGCGGAGTAAATCTTTCTGCAGCCGTAAAGTCATTGTGGGAGGAAAACGCTTTGCTCGTTCAGAGCAAACGTTGACGGACGCAGGGCGGTCGCGGCCTTTTAGCTTCGCGCGTTGGCGAGTCAATTTAAGCCATGGATGGCTAAAATCAATCACGAGGTAGCGCGACCATCGTCAGTAATATGGTCTTTTTTCCCAAGATGCTTTCCTTTACGAAAATCAGAGCAGCGTTGAATGTGCCCTGGAACAATCACATCAACGTTCTTGTTTTTGAGATCATGAATCAAGAAGAAATTACAATATAGGCGATCAGCTACAACAATATCCTGTTCATTAATGCTGTCTAATATTCTGCGTAATAAAGAGATTTCTCCTGTGCCTTTGCCTTTATTTGCATCCAATGCATAGTCAATCACTGTACCTGTAATTAAAGACAGTATACCTACCAGTCGGATTTGAGGAAAACCAACACCTTCTTTTTTATTGCTATGTTTCGGATAAGTTTCATTATTTTTCTTGGTGTCTGGAAGAGTGATGGTTGTGCCATCAATTGCTTTTAAATCTCGGCCATATACTTGCCAACTCTCTACTCGTTTAATCTTTGATGATGTTCCTGATGATTTTACCAGTTCATAAATAGAGCTTTCTGATAAACGATGCCGAGCTTTTACATAAGAACCTGTGTTTGTGCATATACTATCTTTCCCTTCAATTAGACGCTCTGCTATTACACCTGATATAGCATTTTTACAGGATTTATCTGATGATAATACTTGCTTAATAAACGTACATATCGTTGTTATAAGGTGTAAATATCCGGTCCCTGGTGTTACTCGCTTTTGATAATGCCTTGCTGGCTATTGTATCTAGAAACCTAGTTAGCGTCCCTTGTTTCCCTACCAGTAACCAAGTCTTTGCATTCTGTATTTGCGCTATCTTTGCTCTTTGAGTAATATTCACTTATCAGTTTCCTTTTATAGATTCGTCTTGGACAACGTTATCTTATTCAAAATGGAAACTGATTTCATTATTTTTCAAAAACTTAGATTAATTCGCCCTCTTCCTACGCTACAAAATAGCCAGTGCCAACTACAAAAAATTTTACAGAAATTATGATGACGCTGCCTTAAGGCAGCGCCATCATAATTTTTCATTTACTGCTCGCCAAGGAAGGCTGAAAGCCGAGGCGAGGAGACCAGCGATAGACTGCGATTTACGCAGACAGCCCGAAGGGATGCGGAGTAAATCTTTCTGCAGCCGTAAAGTCATTGTGGGAGGAAAACGCTTTGCTCGTTCAGAGCAAACGTTGACGGACGCAGGGCGGTCGCGGCCTTTTAGCTTCGCGCGTTGGCGAGTCGATTTTAGCTATGGATGGCTAAAATCAATCACGAGGTAGCGCGACCATCGTTTTTATTTCTTTGTTGTAAAATTTTTTGTCGTTCGCTTTGCCTATTTAGTAGCGTAGGAAATGATTTGCTTCGATGCTTGATGGCTCGGGGTTCAACTCTGCCTGGTCGTTTGCCTATTTTGTTGGTAACGATTAGCTGAAGCATTTGAGTATATAAGTTATTTCTCTTGGGAGGCTCTAATAAAGAAAAACGAGGGATGAATTGATTTAATAATTGTAACGTTGATTTAAAACTAACTTCCCAGGGTATAGCAGAATTTATAATGCAGGCTTCAATAATGATCATGCGCACAATATTGTAAGCTAAAAAATAAACACCTACTTCTTTTCTCAGCATCTCAGGAGACTTACAGGAAAGCATATCCATTCCCATGACAGTTTTAATACTATTCAGATGCAGCTCTACTTCCCATCTTCGTTTGTACAAAAGATAAAGTTCATTTTTTGGATAGACGATGCATCAAAAAAAGTGGAAATATAAATAACCCCATTGCTTTTGAACTCCCTTATTTGAATTGCATTAGGATATTTTTTATAGGCTTCTTGAGTCATCCATTCAGGTCTTTTAGGTTTTTTCCATTCAGTAATATGGTCTTTTTTCCCAAGATGCTTTCCTTTACGAAAATCAGAGCAGCGTTGAATGTGCCCTGGAACAATCACATCAACGTTCTTGTTTTTGAGATCATGAATCAAGAAGAAATTACAATATAGGCGATCAGCTACAACAATATCCTGTTCATTAATGCTGTCTAATATTCTGCGTAATAAAGAGATTTCTCCTGTGCCTTTGCCTTTATTTGCATCCAATGCATAGTCAATCACTGTACCTGTAATTAAAGACAGTATACCTACCAGTCGGATTTGAGGAAAACCAACACCTTCTTTTTTATTGCTATGTTTCGGATAAGTTTCATTATTTTTCTTGGTGTCTGGAAGAGTGATGGTTGTGCCATCAATTGCTTTTAAATCTCGGCCATATACTTGCCAACTCTCTACTCGTTTAATCTTTGATGATGTTCCTGATGATTTTACCAGTTCATAAATAGAGCTTTCTGATAAACGATGCCGAGCTTTTACATAAGAACCTGTGTTTGTGCATATACTATCTTTCCCTTCAATTAGACGCTCTGCTATTACACCTGATATAGCATTTTTACAGGATTTATCTGATGATAATACTTGCTTAATAAACGTACATATCGTTGTTATAGGTGTAAATATCCGGTCCCTGGTGTTACTCGCTTTTGATAATGCCTTGCTGGCTATTGTATCTAGAAACCTAGTTAGCGTCCCTTGTTTCCCTACCAGTAACCAAGTCTTTGCATTCTGTATTTGCGCTATCTTTGCTCTTTGAGTAATATTCACTTATCAGTTTCCTTTTATAGATTCGTCTTGGACAACGTTATCTTATTCAAAATGGAAACTGATTTCATTATTTTTCAAAAACTTAGATTAATTCGCCCTCTTCCTACGCTACAAAATAGCCAGTGCCAACTACAAAAAATTTTACAGAAATTATGATGACGCTGCCTTAAGGCAGCGCCATTAGGCCTTGGCCTGAGGATTATGCCTCACCTTTTTTGTGTCATCCCCGCGAAGGCGGGGATCCATCCATAAAAGTAGCACAGTGTATATTTTGTAGATGGATCCCCGCCTTCGCGGGGATGACAATTAATAAAAAATTATGCAATATTTATAAAATAGTTGCGTAATAAAAAGGTGACGATACCTCAGGCCAAGGTACAACCTACAAGGGTTCTAGTTATTGGCAAGGTGAAAGGGAATTATGATTTTTTTGCATACACATATTTTGTCTGGTTGTAACAGCGCGAGACACTAAAATAGTTGATATACAATATCAGTAAAAAATACTAAGAACTAAAAAAGATTCTTTCTATCACTTCCTTCAAGTGTCTTACAATCAGCCTTAAAAAATACGGTATCTATTGGACACTTGCTAAATTCCTTGGGCAAGGACTGTTCATCGATTTGAGAGAATCCATATTTTTTATAAAACGTTTGCGCTGCCACAAGTGTTTCAACTGTGCCAAGAAACAAATTCTTGAAATGATGTTTTAACGCCGACTTAATCAGAGTATGCATGAGTTTTTTTGCAACACCTTTACCTCTATATTGCTTATGCACAAAAAATTTCTTTATTTCTGCATTATCTTCATCAATTTTTTTTAATCCAATACAGCCAATGATTTTGCCTGAATCATTGATTGCATACCAGAAATTATACGATTTATTATAATAAAACTCCGTTTCAGCTTTTAATATACAGGCGTTAATTTCGTCGATAATGGGCAGTGAGAACTCTATTTTTTGTATGTCTTCAATCAAAGCAATGATTTGTTTTCGCAAAGTGCGAGAGGTTGATAAGGTATTAATTTTAATCTGCTCACGTAAAACTCTACTTTTCTCCAAAGCCAATGCATATTTTTGTATAGCATCAATAATCTGATTTCGTTCCTCTTCAGACAAAAATTCAAAAGCACCTTTTATTTTTGTATCCGAATACTCATTGATATGTTTTATCTCATTGATCCCTTTTTCCGTGATATACAAATAATTTTCACGTTTATCTACTCCTGTTTTGCTGATAATCAATTGTTCTTTCAATAACGAACTCACAATCCGAGAGATGGTTGAAAAGGTTAGTAGCAACACGTTTCCTAACTTGGTTATCGTTATACCCGGTTGGTTATGGATTTCTATTAAAGAATGCCAATGTTGGGGTGTACGATTTAAATGCGGTTTATTTAATTCAAGCATCCCTAACTCTCGTACTAATTTGCGAGAAGAATACCTCAATTCACTGATCGTTTTTGTGCTCATAGTATTCACACCCCATTCCTCACTACCATTAAGTTAATGGCATTTATCCTTATTCCTACGTCCGGCGACGTGTTCGGAGATCCAGGAATCTCTCAGCATCCCCTGGATCCCGCACATAAAGCGCGGGACGTGGACAAGGTGCTTTATTTCTTGACCCTTATGCGATGAGCCGGTCTATAAACGCGATTCGAGCTCCAAAGCCAATTAAAACAAATCCCATCATTTTGACCACGTAATATTCAATCTTGCTTAAATTCTCTTTAACGCGGTGATGAGTAATCATGATTGCTAACCATGAAAACCATACTAGATGAACTAAAGCAATTTCCAGAGCAGTAGCCACTTTGCCCTAGCCATGAGGTTGAGGGCTTCATGATCATGGTAAAAAAAGCCAATATAAACATAATAGCCTTAGGATTTAATAAATTACACAATAAACCCTGAATGAATGCCTTATATGCGCCCATTGCATGATGATGTCGAGTTTTTATGCCTACGGCTTCTTTACTTTTTGCTAGTAAGCTTTTTACACCGATATACAATCAAATAACCGGCACCAAGGTATTTAATAATGCTAAACATCAGCAAGGACTGAGAAATAATAATGGCTAATCCTAAAATACAATAAAATGAATGAATCAATAGGCTGCAAGAAATCCCTAATGCGGTGAAAATACCATCTTTCCTGGTGTACTGAAGGGAGTTCTTCACTACTAACGCGAAAATCGGGTACCGGGGAGATGAGCGGTGAATTAATATAATCAGTGTGATGGCAAAAAATTCGGTCATTAGTGATCTCCTTATATATTTTAATAAAATTACAACTATATTATATATAATTTAATTAAATTATAACTGAATTTGGCGGGTTGATCAATACACCTACTTTTATTGCTCAAAACACGGGGATGCCCTTACATAAGATTAAAGGGCTACAAAAATTAAAGTAATGCATCACCCAAAACAGCGCTCGTTAGTCATGGCCACAATTAAATGGCTATTTAGATTTAGGACTAAGCGTTATGAGTCAATAGATTTCGTAAGTATCAAGCAGCACTTTGGACGTCGACTAATAAAGCCAAACCATTGCGGTTAAGTAAACCTTGCAAACAAAGGCGCACAAACTGTTTTTCTGGATAACCAAGCTTATCAGCAAATTCTGCGGTATTTTAGGGCTGATAAATCGTCTATTATGTTCTATAGGTTCTGTTTGAGAAATGCCAAGTTGTTTCGCAAAGCCAGCTTGGGATAACTCTTCTCCTTGCCGAAGTACCTTGTCTACGTCCCGCGCTTTATGCGCGCAGATGCAGGGGATGGTGGAGAGATCCGCGGATCCCCCGAACTAGTCGGGGGACGTAGGAATAAGGATAAATGCCTTAACTTAATGGTAGTGAATCAAAGAGCGAGGTGAGTCATTTATCATCGAGTATGGAATAAATCACCAAATACTGCGCGCCATGGAAGGCTGAAAGCCGAGGCGCGTAGTCCGCGATAGGCTGCGATTTTTTAATCAGCCCGCAGGGATGTTAAAAAATCTTTATGCAGCCGTAGAGTCATTGTGGGAGGCAAAGCTTGCCCGTTCAGGGCAACATGCCGGACGCAGGACAGTCGCGGTTAAAGGCTTCGCGCGTTGGCGAGTCGATTTTGGCCATGGATGGCTAAAATCAATCACGAGGTAGCGCGACCATCGAAGTAGCTATGCTTATTCCTTATCAAGAATCACTGGGGCATCCAAAGCCAAGAAAATTTGGATGCATGAAAGCTTGGGGTTCTTTTGTGTTGCATGATGATTTTGAATTGGCAGATAATGAGTTCTAATCCGAAAGGGTATCCCTACAAGGTAGCGACATTGTCGATGTTTGCATATTCCTACGCATCGTGATCACGGATTCCTATCGATGTTGATCAGTAATTCCTACGCATCGTGATCACAAATTCCTAATGATGTTGATCACTGATTCCTATCCATCGTGATCACTCAATGTTTAAATAATTTACAATGAACCGACGCAAGATAATCGTTTTATCCTTTTGTTTTTAATAACAAAAAGGAGAAAAACAATGCCAACGGAGAAATTATCTATGCGTAAGATTAAAGAGGTTTTAAGATTACATTATGAGCAGTCATTAGGAAATAGAGAAATTGCCAGAAGGCTAAAGATGAGTCCTGGCAGTGTTAGTAATTACCTAATAAGAGCAAAAGCTGTGAAGCTGACCTGGCCTATTATCCGATGAGTGGACAGAGGATAAGATATATGCAGTGCTCTTTATCCAAACAGTAACAAAAATCTTAAGTGCATCACATCCTGATTTAGGAAGCATCCATAAAGAATTGAAACGCAAAGGCGTGACATTATTATTGCTTTGGCATGAGTATCGTAACATCATATCCCAACGGATACAGCTATAGTCGATACTGTGGGTTATACCAAGAGTTTATCGGGAAACTAAAGCCTGGCATGAGATTAACACATCATGCAGGTGAAAAGCTCTTTGTTGACTACTCGGGGCTTACTGTTCAGTGGATTAATAAAGACAATGGTGAAAGGCCCACAAAGCACAAATTTTTGTTGCAGTTCTTGGCGCATCAAATTATACCTTCATTGAAGCGACTGTCATGATCAGAGTTTTTGTCTTGGGTGCAATCCCACGTTCATGCATTCAATTTTTTTAAGGGGTACCCTGTCTGCCTTAGTTCCTGACAATTTAAGATCAGGTGTGACCAAATCCCACCTCTATGATCCTGATGTTAACCGAACGTTTCAAGAGCTAGCTGATCATTATAGTATAGCAGTGGTACCGGCGCGGGTACGAACTCCAAAAGATAAAGCGAAAGTTGAAGTTGGGGTCCAAGGTATACAACGTTGGATTTTAGCACCTCTTCGTGATGTCACGTTTTTTAGTGTTGATGACATTAATGAAGCCATTAAACCATTACTTCAAGCATATAATGAACGGGCTTTTTATGAACTGGAAGGGATCACGTTTAACACAGTACCTAGAAGTAGATAAGCCTGCACTAAAGCCATTGCCACCAAACCTTATTTTTTGCCGAATGGAAAAAAGCACTGCTGGAATCGATTATCATGTTGCAATTGAAAAACATTATTATAGCGTGCCTTATCGTTTTCTAAAGAAACCCATCGATGTACGTATCAGCGCAAGTACCATTGAGTGCTTCCATAAAGGGGAGCGAATTGCAATCCATCGGCGCGCTATGAAACCAGGGCATACCACATGCATGAGCATATGCCAAAGCGACATCAGGATTATGCAGAGTGGACACCTGAAAGAATGCATTCATGGGCCAACAGCATAGGCCCTAACACAGGGAGTTAATTAAGGCGCTAACAGAGCATGCATAAAATCCCAGAGCAATCTTATCGCAGTTGTCTTGGTATTTTGCGAATGAGCAAGACCTACGGAAAGGATAGCCTAGAAAACGCCGCTATCCGTGCACTGCATATTGGTGCCATTCGTTATAAAAATATCGAGTCCATCTTAAAAAGTGGATTAGATCAGCAACCATTGTCGATGCCCGCCAGCGAACCAATGGCTGCTGAATCAACCCTTCCCCATGACAACATTCGTGGGTCGAAGTATTACCATTAACCTTTATCAAGGAGACTTATTATGTTAGCACATCCATTATTTGAACAGCTAAAAACATTGCGCTTGCAGGGTATGTTAGAAGCATTCCAAGAGCAACTACAAGCCCCCGATATAAACCGCTTATCATTTGATGAGCGGTTTGCTTTGCTTATTGAGCGCGAATATCTCACTCGAGAAAACAGGAAGTTAATCAATCGACTTAGGCAGGCTAAGCTTAAAGAACCGGACGCTTGTATAGAAGATATTGATTATTCCCCCGAAAGACAACTTTCTAAAACAGTGATCACAAGGTTAGCCGAATGCAGCTGGATTGCTAGAAAAGAGAATGTGTTGATCACGGGTTCTACCGGTGCCGGTAAAACTTATCTTGCTTGTGCCTTTGCCAATCAGGCTTGCCGACAAGGATACGGCGCACGCTACATTAGACTACCAAAACTCTTTCAAGCGATAACGATTGCCAAAGCAGATGGGAGCTATATCAAGCTCATGGAGTATACCGCAAAGCTTCCTTTACTTGTTTTAGATGACTGGGGTATTGCTCCGATGAATGATGCTAATAGGCGCGACTTGCTAGAGATCATTGATGATCGCTATCATCAGTCATCAACCCTTATTACAAGTCAGCTGCCTGTTAAATCCTGGCATGACAGTATTGGTGATGCCACTTTAGGAGATGCTATTCTAGATCGTTTAATACACAATGCTCATCGAATTGAAGTCCAAGGACCTTCAATGAGAGAAATAATAGCTAAAAAAACAAACAAAAAGGAGTTTTTATAATATAATAAAAATATGCGTCGCTTCGCTCCGAGTGATCATTATCATTAGGAATGAGTGATCACAGATGCGTACGGAATACTGATCAACATCGATAGGAATCGGTGATCAACATCGTAGGAATGCGCATGCCTCAAGCATTTTTTCCTTTCACCACAGTACCAATGAATGAGCGGTAGCTCTTTAGCACGCATCATTCATTCACTAATGACTCAACCAATGCCCGCCGAAACAACCGCAGCTCACGCCGCTTCGCATCTTTACCCAAACTAAAACAGGCAGGTTTAGAAATCACACGAAAATCGACATCTTCAGACAGTCTGTAATCACTCCATAACCTTTAGAAAGGCTCGTTCCTCCCTGAAAAACCAGCTCGAAATAATCATTAGGTATCTCCACCAGTAACCGAATTGCTTTAGTAACAAAATAATCTTTACGAATAAAATCAGCAGGCAGTCCTATGATAATGGCAGTTTGACGAATTTGTTGTTCATTTAATTCACCTGGCATTGATACCACCTTCAAAAACCAGCCTCCTACCTTTAGCATGAATGGAGCCACGAAATCGACTTTTTAATCGAACACTAAAAACAGCAGGCACCTGAGTGGTTTTTCCCACATTATAATCACGGATAGCACTTCCTAACTCCCATTTAATACCGAGTTTATCTAAAGCCTCTGTTGCCACAGCTTCAAATGGTTCTGTGAGTACTGCTTGCATTTCTCTACCAGGAAATGTCATGGGTTCAGCCTTGGCAAATAAGCCATGCGCAATTTTAATGATAATACCTTCGTCTATAAAAGCACGCAGCGCACGATTTAATCTTAGTTGCGTTTGATTAGAGCGATCTTGTATTAAATCACTCCTCGAAAATACATAGCTGGTGATATGATTAATTTTTTTTCTTAACTCATCACGAAACGTATTGTTGTAATGATTTTTCCTGTTCATAGTTTATTCACTATATAACGTCATAAATAGTCATTTTTATTATAGCACAAAACAACGTCACAAATAGTCATTTTTGATTATTTGTTGGTTATAATAATGGCTAACATAACCTGCGTGAGATTTGCGTATTTGAGTACGACACTGTTATACATTATACGCCATTTGTAGCGTTTTCCCGCGGCATAATTTATAATATAATCAAGTAGTTAAAATTGAAATTCATGCAGCACTTCTTCGATACAACACAAACTAGGTTTCTTATTAAATACTGATTGATTCAATAGGATTATTGTGATGCACAAGCATATGTTCATTGAGCAAAAAGTACAACTTTTTCACAAGATAAGTCGCAACATCCTCATCCTTCATTGAATCACTTAAATGGTCACAAATTTCTATAAATGAGGCGTTATTCTTAATCGCTTGCAGCATATTGAGCTCCAAACTATCCAGTGGATAATATCGCACTTGACGTTGCTTGCGCCAAACCATTACCGATTGTGAATCAGTCATCTTTTTAGGACGTGGAGGATGTTTGTCGCCCTCTCGTAACGCTTTAATAAATGAAAAACTGTTCCAATGCATTTGTAATAAATGACACGATGGATGCAGGTAAAATCTCATGTCAGGCCATTGGTCTGGAGGCAACAGGTGTAACTCAGATGCCGTTAGTAATTTCGCATCTGCGCTTGTAAATGCCTGTGACTCAGTCCATTCGTAGGTCGCAATTTCAGCTAAATACGGTTTTTTATTATAAGGAATTTTTTCAGCCAGATACTTGCTGAGGTATTGGCCAAAGAAATTAAGAGAATAGCTGTATGAGGGATAGGATGACACATATTGTTGGCATAGGTGACTGAATTCATCTTCTCCCAGTAACCATTCTAACGTTTGATAATCATCGAGTAATACTTCTTCAAGTCTGCTATAAAATCCATTAGCATAGATGGCAATTCTATCTGCTATAGAACCTTTGGGTGGCGCTTGTAAATAGGGCTCAATTAGAGGTTCCTGGCTCAAAATTGAGTTTTGAAATAATGTATAAATATCATTAGACTGTTTCATGCCAAGCTCACTTCTTTTGATAAACAGGTTCGCTTTATGTTTTGGGCAAATTGTAATTCTTGCCATAGTTCTTCAAAGGGCGGAATATGGTCATCTCGCTCAATCATCGTTGATACATCACCAAATCGTTTAATCGCTTTAGCGTAGAGTTCCCATACTTCATTGATGACGGGATGGTCATGTGTGTCAATAATATAGTCGCCACAATTCAAATGACCTGCCAAATGAAATTGTTGTACACGATTCACTGGGATGGAATGCAGGTAAGTTTCTGGCTCAAAACCATGATTAAAAGCACTGACATAAATATTATTAATATCCAATAAAATGAAACAATCTGCACGATTGGCTATTTCAGATAAAAATTCCCACTCAGACATTTCAGATTCTTTATAGGTAATATAACTGGATACATTTTCTAACACTAATTGCCGCTGATAGAAGTCTTGTACGCATTTAACGCGTTCAACCACATGGTTAATTAATTTCTCGGTATAGGGAAGTGGTAACAAATCATGTATATTTCGTTGATGAATACCAGTCCAGCATAAGTGATCGGAAATCCATTTTGGCTCTATTTGGTCAGCCAACTTTTTAACTTTGCTCAAATAGCCACTATTGAGGGGGTCTGGACTGCCAATGGATAATGAAACACCATGCATCACGAGTGGATAGTTTTCACGTACCTTCTCCAAATAATAAAGCGGGTTTCCTCCATCCACTAAGTAATTTTCAGTTAGAATTTCAAACCAATCGATTGTTGGTGCATGCTCTAAAATATATTGATAATGCTCTGTCCTTAAACCAAGTCCCATACCAAGAGGAGGATATAGTGCAGGAACATCTTTATGTATTTCCATCTGTCGTTCCATCATGACGGGGTTCCCTATAAGTATTGATGCCTCGTTTAAGGCATCAATACGATCATTAATACAAATTATGACTTACATTTGTGGGTGCCTTTACAACTGCTTTTGCCCTTACAGCTATTTGTACCTTTGCAGTGGTTTGTGCCTTTACAACTGTTAGTAGCACCTTTGCAACTATTGGTTCCCTTGCAGTTGTTAGTGCCTTTACAGCTATTTTGACCTTTACAACTGTTTTTCGCCAACTTCATCATAGTAGTATTACTACCTGAATTAGTTTCTTGGCTTGCTGCCGCATACACGCCAGAGGTAAATAAAGCTGCGGCTGCAGCTGCTATTACTAAACTTCGCTTGTCCATTTTAAGCTCCTTGTTGATATAATATTATCCAGTTTAAAGATAGCTGACTACGTGATTTATTGCAAAAATCTCTATTACAGGGCAAAAGAAGGTTTTTCAAGACAAAACAATCCATGTTGTTGTGTAATGGTCAAGTAATTTCGGACACTTTTTTAAATAATTTTCTCTTCATTTCATAAAATAACTATTCAGTTTTTAAACAGAGTTCATCCCTACTGACGCACCGCTTTCGCGGTTTGTCGACTACTCAAGCCCGCGCCGTCCAGGCGCTCCTGCTCAAGCAGTTTTAAGCTAGTTTGCGATAAAATTCTTCTTCAAAAGCCACGGGTGTTTTATAACCTAAGGCAGAATGCATTCTCTGGCCATTATAAAAAGCGATGTAATCAACGATACTTAATTTGACCATTGCCTTTCGGCTAAACCTTTCATCGTTTAAATGCTCATACTTTAAGCTTCTAAAGAAACGTTCCGTAGGTGGTCGAGTAGCGCGGCAGATTTCACCACCACGCTCTCACAGAACCGTACGTGAACCTCTCGACTCATACGGCTCTTATTAATCAACCATTCTGTATTAGCTACATTTAAATTTCCAATGTTCAAATAGATTTGGATGTTCAAGTTGAGTCCGTTTTAACCAGCTGCTTGCTCGAGTCGGCCTTCTATATAATTGCTTATATTTCTTCATGGCCCATCTCATAAGCGTAGTATTTATATACTCAAAAACCTTGGAATAAAGTGCTGAACCATGAAATCGACTATAGTACTTGATCCACCCTCGAATGACAGGATTATAAAGTGCAGCAAGTTCTTCAAGATTAAGCTCCGACCGCATTTTTAACTTCCATTTATGCTTGACGGTTTGCCTGATATTCTTTGCAGCTTTTGCACTAATAGCAGGACTGAAGCTAACAAAGAATGCGTTCTTTTTATCTCTTACAAGACAAGGGCGAAAGGTATAGCCTAAAAAATCAAAACTTACACTGTCGTATTCCTCTTTCCTGTTTGCATCTTTACAATAGACTACTTTTGTCTTTTCCGGATGTAGTGTCAGCTTGCACATAGCAAAGCGTTTAATAAGTTTACCCTTAAGCATTTCCAGCTGCTTTTCACTTCGACAATGAACAACGATATCATCAGCATACCGTTCAAAATGGATGTGCGGATAATTATCCTGCATCCATTTATCATAGGTAAGGTGCAGAAAAATGTTAGCCAATAATGGACTAATTACACCACCTTGCGGTGTACCGATATCTCGCTTTGTCTGAATGCCTTCCTTGGTAATATTATCTGCCTTTAACCATCTTTCTATATAAAGTAGTATAAAAGGGTTGTGGGTAAATTTCTTAACAGCTGCCATCATGAGACGATGGTCTATTGTGTCAAAGAAGCTCTTGATGTCTAAATCCAGAACCCAGTCGTCACGCCAGCATCGCCACCGTGCTTGAGCTATCGCTTGCAATGCTGATTTCTTAGGACGATATCCATAGGAGTCTTCATGAAAGTGAGGTTCCACTATCGTCCCTATAAGTTCCCAAGTTCCACACAAAAGCCTGAATCAAGCTCACGCTGCTTCCATGCCGGATACCACCCACGCAGTAGCACAGGTAACTCATGGATTTATCCCAGGTCAACAACGCCACCTGGTTTTGATATCGTCGGTTTGCTTTTCGACACGTCATCTGCAGTTCACTTTCGTTCGTCTTCTTGATCCGTACTTGATGTCTAATGACACCTTTTAACATCAACGCTCACTACCTTTTCCTTTCGTCCAAAGCAGCTTGATGCAGTTTGAAACCCGCCCCTGTAAAGCCGATTCCGAAGGGCCCGCCTTCATCTTTTGTGTAGCATTAATTTATCTCTAAATATAAATTATTCTTGGCACACAATTATCCCAGCAATTGCCTTTACGGCTCATGCTTCGGTTTCTTTTTTTTGACTCATTTTTGATCACTCCTAGGGGTTGTAGTTTAACCTATAAAAGTGTCCGGGTGTATTAAACCCCTTCAGTATGGAGGTACTCAAAGAAAGGAAGCTCAGTCTGTCAGGGAAAAAGACGCGCATTGGTCCTATAGACAAAGGGTTTCACTTTCTCGGCATTTATTATCCTGGAACGCAATCCCAGGATAACACCAAGGTGGCACAGGTCAATGAAGGCTTGGCAATTCATGCTGGAGCTGATTATTGTTTAACCGCATTGAGGGGGGGGTAAACAATAACACAACAAAACAACCATTGCCTGCCGCTAATCGCAGCGTTCCTCATCCTAGGACGCTACGTAAAGCACGTGAACAAGTCAAACAAATGGTCATCGATGGAATTTCTTTCCGGCGTATCAGGCGTTACTTGCATCAATGGGCCGTCTGGTGGGTAAAAACAACAGAAAACTGGTACTATTCGGAGCTTCTTTTATGGTTTTTACAGGTGTGTTGGGACCCAACCGTGGCGGACTATGCCGCCGGGTTGCTTTACCAATCCATTAAGAAATCACACACATTGAATCTTGCTCCACGTCAAGTTTTTCAACAAGAGGGGTTTCTAGTTGCGTCTTAAGCGACTTTAAATCCTCAGTTGTTCTTACTTCACATAAGGCGGTTACGGCCGCCAAATCCAGGGTCGCGCCAGCCGCGCGGCCGCACGCGTACGCACGCACCACCCCGCGCGCCGCCAGCGAGCCGCCGCACCCCCGCGTAATATTCCAAAATTAAGACCCAACCCAGACGAGCCCGCGCGAGCATCAAACCAATTCTCCTCTTTAAAGGTTAGTGAGTTCCAGAATTTTAACACGCGAGTGAATTTCTCTTTTTTAAATGACGGTATCGGGTCAAATGGCTCATCAGGGTCACAATAATGCTGCGCGACATGGGCAGGAACTAACCATTGCTCACCACCAGCCTTCTTGCACCAATGGTCTTCACGCTCTATGGGAGTCCTATTAGCATAGTTATCAAAATAGTCCTGCAGTTCTTTTTTAAGTGCAAAATCGTAGTGACTCTCAGTAACCTGCTTACCCTTTAATACGTAGGTTACTCCTTTATTTACAACGTCATTAAATTGCTTGAGTAATTCTTTTCTGATTGTTTCACCCTTTTCATTTTTAGGAAGACAATGAATCATCATCGGTGCCATATATCTTACATCCAAGGCCCATACAGCGATTTGAAATGCGTAAACGTCTTTAAATTCGCGCCCTGAATAATCGGTAACATCCCCTTTTTCCAATAATAACTCTGGACTCACTTTTAATATCGTTTCAACCTTGCCCTGTTCACCCTTGGCGACTTGCTCCAATAACTTACGGACCAAGCGTTGTTTGCGTTGAGGTTGGGGGTCAAAAAAATTGAAAATCCCCCTGTTAACCAGAACAAGGTTTGTTGCCTCATATTGCTTAACCAATACATTCAGAAGGTCAGTAGGCAGAGTATCCAAAATAGTTTTTTCTTGCATAATGTTCTCATCGATCTCAAAATGAGAGACAATTGTATAAAATATCGTCATTCATTGCAAATTCCTAACCCCTCCCTGTCAAACCAAAATGAAAATGTCCCTTTGATGTCCAATTTGAAAATGTCTTGATTCTCTCCGAATAGGTTGATAGCCTCTCTCTGGTGATGCCCATCTCGGCAGCATCCTTTTTGCTTTATTAACGATTCTTTTTCGCAATTGAATTGGGTCATAAAAACAAGCGATTGTCGATCTTTTTAAATAGTCTCAACAAGTTATAAAATCACTCCGTTTGTTGAATTTTGCAAGATCCTCCTTAGTTCTCCAATTTCATCTATTCGATTTGAAAAAGCATCTACACAACACCAGGGCATTATATTTTCTTGGTTATCAGAACCGCATATGCAAGAATTCTGGGACAATAGCCGGGAACATAAAGATGATATTCTTAATTTTATCCATGGGCGCAAACAATATTATTTTTATGGAACGACCCACTATGGGATAGGCTATATCGGTGACCAAGAATTTTGTTTCCTATTGAGTGATCAAATGCTTAAAGATCACGATGATTTATCCGCTCCCTAACGGTCGAGGCTCGAATAATATTATCGTTAAGACCCCCATCACACTAATTGACTTCTATGTTTTCAATACAGTCCAGAATAATCTTCACTGATTCATCTACTGAATATATGGAAGTATCTAAAGAAAGTACCTTTGTTTCCCACGGTTCATAATCACGATTTAGTACATCTTGCCAGTTTGGAAGACGAAATCCTGGAATATCTGCTTTTCGCGTTTCTACTCGATTTTTATGCGTTAGTGCGTTCGAGCAAACGAGCTCAATTTCAATATATTTTACATGAGCGTCTTTTGCCACTTTTTGCCAATCACGCCGAGTAACGGCAATAGGATTTACAGAATCCGCGATAACGTACTGACCAAGACTAAGATTATCAACCGCGATACTGTAACAAACCATATACCCTTTTGGTCCAAGGTCTTCAGACGAGTCATCAACTCGTTTCAACACCTGTTCAACAGTATCGACACGTAAATATACTGCTTTTAAATGCTTGGCGAGTTGTTTACTGATGGTTGTTTTTCCAGTTCCTGGAAGTCCACCAAAAATAATTAACATATGATGAAACCCTATATTGATGGACTATGGCTCAAATAGTGCCCAGTAAAGCGAAGTAGTCCAAATCAATGTTTAAATCATACTGAATTCTTAACCTGTCCGAAAATGATGATGTTGAGTACTGCTGTAATGATTACACAGCTAGGACTTGGTGTACATGAGAATTGCATGCGGACTCGTTCAACGGAACGAGAACTCATTATGCGATTGCATCAAACAAAAGAAGACATACCTACCAGCGACGTGTCAATAGACGCCACACAACCATCTAATACAGATGGATTGGCATAGAGATATATGAATGCTGCCGCATCGATCCAATCTTTTATAACATATTCCATGAGCAACCGGTTTAATCCCTTGTTTCTATACTTTTTCGCAGTCATCACGGTACCAATTTGTATGGTCCGCATAGGATTGCCTAATACATCAAAATCAATGACATTAACGGAAACATTGGCGATGGCTTGCTCGTTTTTAAATAGGGTATATGGAATGGATTTATCATTCCAATACCCTGCTTGATACCAGTCTTCAAAGGATAGGTCAAAAATATTCATTGCGAGCTGATTGAATGCTTGTCTATACTTGTTTTCTTTTTGGTATCCTATTAAAAGCTGAAGATTTTCTTGTTCCAAAACAATCATCGTTCTTACTGTAGTGTGTAATTGAATTAAGAGATGTGAGCATGATATGCCAGAATTACCAGAAGTTGAAACAACCCGGCTAGGTATTCAGCCCTATATAGAAAATCAAACCATCACACAGATAGTCATCCGACAGCACCAATTGCGATGGCATATCCCCAGTAACTTATCTCAACAGTTGCAAGGCAAAGTAGTCCAGAAAGTCACTCGTCGTGGCAAGTATTTATTGTTGGAAATCGAACAAGGTGCACTCATCCTACATCTGGGAATGTCAGGTAGTTTACGACTCTTAAAACAAAAAGCACCTCCTAAAAAACATGACCATGTTGATATTGAGTTTGCTCATCATGCTGTATTGCGTTTCACCGACCCCAGGCGATTCGGCGCAGTATTATGGGCTGATGGGGAATCTTTGCAGCACCCACTGTTAGCACAATTAGGGATTGAACCACTAACACCTGATTTCTCTGCAAAATATTTATGGCATGTCGCTCAAGGTCGAAGAAAATCTATTAAATCATTCATCATGGACAATCATATCGTGGTTGGTATTGGCAATATTTATGCGGCAGAAGCATTATTCTTAGCAGGCATTCATCCAATAAGACCTGCTTGTTTAGTCTCAGAGATAGAAATGGCCAAGCTTGTGGACGCCATCAAAACTATATTACACCAAGCAATACAACAAGGAGGTACCACACTGAAAGATTTTGTGAATAGCGAAGGTAAACCTGGTTATTTTTTGCATCAATTGCAGGTGTATGGCCGAAATGGATTGCCCTGCGTTGCATGCAATAGAATTTTGCTGTCTATGCGTATAGGCCAAAGAAGTACTGTTTATTGCTCATATTGTCAGGTTTGAATATCCTATCCATGTTATAACCTAATATTGAAGAAGCTATGGCCCTAATACTTTCTAAGAATCACGGTGGACCATTACACTATCTAGGTAATAGATTCTTAAGTTTACCGGATATTTCAGGTCATATGCATCCGGACAACACCTGGCTAAACGAGCATTTTTCGATCATTTTATTTAATAATGGGGGTAAAAAATATAAGCGATGTATAGAACCTATGTCAGGATCCGCATCATGGAGTCTGGCTGCAATGGAGATTGGATTAGCTGATGAATATATCATCAATGACAGTGACAACATCCTCATCGATACGCTTCGATTGATTCGGAATAAACCTGATCTTGTAAAGAAAGAATATGCGTCACTCATACAACAATATAGTGATTCGCTGTCAAAAAAGAAATTTTTTCTAGATGTAATCAATCAATATAATCAAACGCCTGATCAAGAAAAAAAATCGTTGATATTGCCGTTTATTATTAATCATTCATGGGGTGGCATCCTCTTTCATGATGGTGACAATAATATTATTTATCGTGAAGGTCGACTGTTTGAAGGGAAAAATTCAGATCACTATCTAGAGGAAGCCAATTTATCCTTAGACATGTTTATAGAAGAGGTTGATAGGGGCTTCATGAAAATCTAATTAGCGTAATAAAAAAGATGGACGATCAGGGAATTCATTACTATATGACTTATGGTTTTTATAATCCTCAACTTAGACAATTTGTATTGGTCGATGATGCCAATAAGCCAAGACATTATTTTAGAGTACTTGGATATAAAAACTGTGCATTTGGTATCGGATTGGATCAAATGTATTTCAACTCTATATTTTCTATTCCAAACAACTTAAAATCCAAGATAATACCAGCTCAAATTGTGTTAGATGATAAGAGTCTCACTCCGGAAGAGGCGCTCAATCAATATAACAGAATTTCAATTTATAATACTGCCACACGGCCATGCCAGACCCAAGGCTAAGTAGGCGAGAAACGACCAAATTTCTGGCCCAATATTGTTTTCATTGATCCTTACTTACAAATCTCTGTCGCGTAAATTCAATGGATTGATGTAACTTTTTCTGTAATTCTGCTTTAGGCGGTAACGTTGTACTATACTCAGCAATAACTTACTGAAGGTATGCGTAAAGAGGCAGGGGGGAAACTATTGGAAAAATTATATTCTGAGATTAAAGTACAGGTCATGTATATAGAATTTCTTGCCCTTCTTTTTTGGCCTCTAAAACCTGTTGACCACCCAACGTTCCATGGTCACTTTCTTGTCCGCCAGAGAATGCGTAAAAAATGGTTTCATGAACAGTCAGTTGGTTGCCGTTGACTGTTTTGACGCGTGTATCTAACTGAGTAAGATAAGGCTTATAGTTCTGGTGAATTAAGTGATTTAACTTTTGCTATTAAAGACAATATCGATGTGGCAAATCAAGTGACAGGCTATGGAAGTCCTTGTTGGGCAACGACCCATTCAAAACCCGTGGTTAATGCTATTTGTTTAGATCAATTATTATCAGCAGGCGCAACTTGCTTAGGCAAGACTCATACTGATGAGTAGCGTACAGTTTAATAGGCGTAAATTCTTTCTATGGAACACCTTTTGTCTCGTTGGTTGAGCCTATTCGTTAATTACAATTTTCTCGGGAGGTATCCAAACGACTTTATTATCTCGCCATTCACATATTTGATTCCCTGCCTGCTTATGCTTTAACAATGCATCGTTTATTCCGGATTGGATGATTTTTGTTACTTTTTCTGAATCATTAAGAATTTTGGTGATGTTGTCATTCATCAAATGCTCATCTTGTTTCATTAGAAATCTCCGAAACTTTCTTCCATATCTTTTATCTTTAATAATATAAAAGAGCTATAATGCTCTAACTTCTGAAGCAATAAGAGAAAGGTTATTGATATTTGAGTAACCAGTAAAGCTGCCACGAGTCTGCGAGTGGACTATACAAATTGAAGAATTTTTTAATCCTGCTGCATAAGCGTCTTCGATGGTTTCTTCTGGAACTGATGCCCACCTGCTTTATGCGTTCTTTAACCCTAAAAACAACAAGATCAGCATATTTGCAACCATAAAAAAATCAAATGGAATTGATAGCTTTGCCCTTCTAGTTTGGGTATCCACGTTGTAAAGGTTCGACTTGCTAGCGTTGTTTCAAATGCAAAAATTACTTCTTCATTTGCAAGTATATATATGCGTTTTAGCATAATACGTCCCGTTGACTGGCTGCTCTTTCAGGTTGATAGGCACAAAGCCCTTGAGCTATGACATCCGCATTTACAAATGATTAACATGCAATGCATCTTTTAATAAGGCAGGTGCTGCAGTTGACTTCCAGCCCCATTAGGACCTGCAATAGAATGGGTAGTGAGGCATAAATTTACCCCGAATGTACAATAGAAATTTTTGGACCTTCTTTCCATTGTTTGCATAGAGTTGAACCTCTGATTTTTTATTTAAAAAATGAAAACAATCTATTCAGTTGTTTTTACTTGATAAACTTGTTTTTGATGAATCCTATTAAGATCGATTGAAACATCTTCTATTAGTAAGATATAAGATCTCAACGCAGCGGGTATTAAAACAAGCTTTAGCGCAATTGAAAGCGCCATGAGAAATTTGAATTACCCACATAAATTACCATACTTTTTTGAAAAAGTCACTGATAAGCATGAGGTTCATTTTGCCAAGAGCTTAGTAGCGGATGTGTCGATTAAGGAAATATTTCGTTAGGCCAAGCCTAGCCAGTGAGTACAGAAAACTATTCAGCGCTTGATTTGTTTAGCGATGGTCGCGCTACCTCGTCATTATTTTAGCCATCCATGGCTAAAATGAGCACTCGCCAACGCGCGAAGCTAAAAGGCCGCGACCGCCCTGCGTCCGTCAACGTTTGCTCTGAACGAGCAAAGCGTTTTCCTCCCACAATGACTTTACGGCTGCAGAAAGATTTACTCCGCATCCCTTTCGGGCTGTCTGCGTAAATCGCAGCCTATCACAGTATCCTCGCCTCGGCTTTCAGCCTTCCTTGGCGAGCAGTATTAGTCGAGTAGTTACTCCTCATTACTGAGGAACTAATAAATTTCCCGATCCCATGATTACATTTCAGATCGGAGGAACGATAAGAGTCGTTGCCAGCTCGGATATTAAGGTAGAAATACTAAGGCATTAGTAATCTCTCCTCATGAGTAGTTAAGATAAAGGTTTAAAAGGATCTTAATGTCCAAAATAAATAGACCACAAAATTTTCGTAGTTTTTTCTTCAGAATGGCAATCCCTTATCGTTGGTGGTTTTTTGCCATGCTGCTTTTAGGTATTTATTCATCCCTCCATAATGTTCTACAGCCCTATGTTTTAAAAATTCTTCTGGATGCAGTCGCTCATACCGAAAATAAACAATTTCTTAATGTGAGTCTGAGACCAGCGTTATTACTTATTATCTTGGGATTTATAATTACCTTTATATGGCGTCTTTATAATTATATCGTTTTGCGGTCATTACCAAAAATAAAGGCGGATAT
>CAVXEK010000010.1:0-30249 GCA_963760845.1 uncultured Gammaproteobacteria bacterium
AAACCCCCGCTTAGTAAGTTATTAAAAACCTTGGCTCCTACAGATAACGCTTTATCACTTGCTCCAATCACTGCTATTGTACGGGGATTAAATAGCATATCCAGAAAATGTTCCATTAGGTATCCTCCAAATACAATAAAGAATAGGATAGCCCTTTGCGGCTGTTTTAACGAGATAAACACATTAAAATAGATTATTTAATTCACTGGACTTTGGACAAACTCCGACCTGAACGGGCCCGAGCCCGTGGGCGAGCCCGCGCCCGAGCTCCGGCTAATCTACTTTTTGCGCCATTTTAGGGTGAATTGTCAACACACCCTAAATTTTTGCTATGAATTGGTACCCTGGCATAGTACAATAATTAACCTTTCTTTATATTTTAAGGTAGTTTTGTGCCAAAAATTTTCGCATTTGTTCTTGATTTTACTTACGATGGTAAGAAGGTTTACGCGCTAGAAATGGGCGATTTTTTTAAGTCTGGTGTTAGTGGGCTTAATCGTTTACGCAAAATAAAAGGTGAGATACCTTTACATGATCACTATCGTAATAGGCTTAACAAAATACCCTACTGCAATTTATCTACAAGATCACTCGGTTAATTCAGATGGATGGCGAACGCGAAATATTCAGTTATATGATTTTTCTAATGGTGTTCAAGCAAGCTGTAATTTTAATAACGATGCATTAATCTCAAGGCTTTTGTATTCACGTGCTGTACTCGGATCGGAGTCGCGCTATGAAAGACCGATCATTGCAAGCTTTGTAAGCACGCGATTTCCCCCTGAATTTCGTACCTCTCTGGCTCGCTCACAAAAAGAACAAAAAAATACATTGGATCTATTAAATTATCCTCAAGGTGTTGTCGCTGATGCTTGCGAAGACAAAGTTGTATTTCATCGATTTACCATTGAAACAGATTTCTGCCCATCAACGTTAGTCGTTGATTTGCTTGATTCAAATTCAGAAAACCTGACACACTTTATAACCCAACATCCTTCCTCACATTATGTCATTAAACCAACCAATTTATCTTTGGGACGAGGAGTAGAAGTTCTTCAAGCCGATGATGTGATACGCTTTGTAAAAACCTTACAGGAAATTGCATGTAACTCGTATAGAGAATTTTATGGTGAAAATCGACAACTTTCATTATGGAAGCGGCATATCCGGAAAGATATGAACAATACTTTTTTAGTGTTGCAAACGTGTTGCCCCTCTAAAGAAGTTCAATATGAAAATCAAATGTATCGTCCAACCGGACGTGCAGTGATTGAAGTGACTTTTGATGATGATTCCTCAATATTGCCTTCATTAAATTTTTTAGGAAGCTATTGGAAATTTCCGAAAGACGCAGAGAGTTCCATGTCAACTCGATCGTTAGTGTCTTATGTCGATGATGAGAGCCCAGTATCTGCTATTGATCCTGTTGATTACCAAAACATAGAGGAACAGCTTCGGGCTCATTTACCTAGCATACTACTAAAATTATATTCGACTGATTTTAACCACTTATCCTCTTATTTTGAAGCTTCCACTGCGCTACAACGTTATCAAACAGCATTGGAGATTGATCAAGCGTCATGTCGAAATTTTGCAACCAGCAATTTTTCATCTATTCTTTCTCCTGAAATCTATTTTGGCGAATTAACCTATGGCGGACCAGGTTTTAGTGAGCATCTATCCCATTTTAAACATGCAGTTTGTTGTCCATCGCCTGTCTCAATAGTAAAATCTGTACAAGAAGACTCTATAGTCCCTAAAGTCGCTTCCAGCAATTTCTTTTCAACGAAGAACGACAACACCCCCTCAAACAAATTAAAAAATCCTGTACCAACAAGCACAACAGTTCCTGATTCTTCATTCAGCGATGATGCTTATTCAGACACAATGGAATCACCCCTTGCACCATTGGGTTGCACGTTGTTGTGAAGTACGCGGACTAACCGAGCCGCGAGGGATGCAATCGCCATAATGCCCACCTAAACCGGGTGCAACTCTCGTATATGCAAATAAACCCTTGTAGGTTGGGCCTTGGCCCAACACGGGTAGATAGTCCAGTAACAATTTTCAATTATTTGTCCATCGAGGACCATTACTTCTACAAAACTTCGAGCTATAACCTTGTTGGGCCAAGGCCCAACCTACCTCAAATTTGTCTATACGAGAGTTGCACCTCCTAAACCTTAGAAATTGCATATCCACCATCAATATGCAGCACCGAGCCTGTCATATAGCTAGAGGCACTGGAAGTAAGTAACAATAATACCCCTTCTAGCTCAGCAACATCCGCAGCTCTTCGCATGGGTAAGCTCGCTAGTTCTGCTTTGCCAATTTCTGAGTCGAGATAATTTTTCGTTAATGGGGTTATGAAAGCTCCAGGAGCAATACAATTGACGTGGATAGAATGTTCCACCAAACTCAATGCCATCGTTCGCGTCAACCTTCCCACACCAATTTTAGAAGCGCTATAAACTGCTCGTGTCGGGGTTGTAAAGAATGCGGCAGATGAAGATACATTAATTATTTTGCCTGGAGTTTTAGTCTCAATCATCCATTTAGCAACGTTTTGGGAAACCAAAAACGTTCCTTTTAAATTAATATCAATAACCTCATCCCATTGTTGTTCAGTGAGTTCCATCGTGGGTATACGCATACCAATTCCAGCTGCGTTAATTAAAATGTCCATATGCGCGAAATGTTGCTTACTCTGAGCGATCAGTCCATCAACAGCTTGTGAATTTTTGACATCAGCACAAATCGGTAATGTTTTAACAGAAAACTTCTTACATTCTGCGTCTACTCTTGCTAATCCTGCTAGGATTACGTCCAACAAGAATTACATGCGCACTTTGTTTTTCTAGAGTAAGGGCGAAATACTTTCCTATCCCTGAGGATGCTCCAGTAATTAATGCAACTTTCTCTTTAACTGAAAAAATAGTACTCATCATTATTCCTTGCTATCGAAATGTAACTGTCTGGATGCCGCGGACAAAATCCCCCGGACAAATCCCCCGGACAAGCCGTGGGAGTGGGAGTGGGAGTGGGAGTGGGAGTGGGAGTGGGAGTGGGAGTGGGAGTGGGAGTGGGAGTGGGAGTGGGAGTGGGAGTGGGACGTCGGCATTATGGGATGTCAAGTAAAACTTGAGGCTAATTGGAAGTCAGTACCATCGTATAATGGTTAGTTTACAGTTACAACTATTTTGCCAATTTGCTCGTTTAGATTCCATAAAGCGATGCGCCTCAACGATTTAATCTAAAGTAAATTTTCTTGCGATACATCGGCTTGAAATTGCCTTTGTTTAAATTTTCGACAATGTACTTTTCTGCTTGTCTACGTAATTCATGATTTTCAACCAATTCAAACAAAGTATAACCTCTGAAGGTTAACCTTTTCTTCAATGCTGTAATTAGTGGGAATGGCATCGGCTCCCCTGATAAATTACCATAAACAAAAATTATCCCGGACTCAGCGGCTGCATCAGCAAGTTTCTCAGCCCCTTTACCAGCAACCGGATCAAAAATAATGGGCCCCCCTACCCTTGGTGATTTCATGGACAAGCGAGGGGATATCCTCTTTATCAGTAACGATAACATGACTAGCCCCAAGGGCTAAGAGCTCTGCTTTCTTTCGTTCAGTACGCGTGGTAGCAATACTGATTGCTCCCTGTACTTTTGCAATTTCTATTGCAGCAATACCAACACTGCTACTGGCGGCAGTAATGACCACATAATCGCCTTGACTAAGATTGCCATAATGAATAAGCGCTCCATAGGCGGTCATGTACTGCATCCAAATAGACGTTGCCTCTGGAAAAGATAACTTTTCAGGATAGGCAGCAAGCGCATATGCACGGTACGACTGTACCTCACCATAGACACCGTATTTACCTAGATCAAAGCAAGGAACAGTGCTAAATTTTCTGCCAAGCAGTTCCTTATCCACCTCCGGCCCAACTGCTTCGACTACCCCAGATGCCTCATAGCCAATCTTTGATGGAAATTGCGGTTGTTGGAAGTAACGCCCACGACGAAATACAATCTCGGCTCGATTTAAACCAATAGCTTGCACACGTAATCGTACTTCTCCGTTCCCAGGTTCGGGTAATGGCACCTCCTCTAACTTTAATACTTCAGGACCACCTGTTTCATAAAAGCGTACAATTTTGGCTGTTTGATTCGACATTGTATCTCCTTATACCGTAATTCTTTGTATTTCTTACTGATATTGTATATTAACAGCAGGATGTGGGGTAGATATAATTAATCCTTTCAACTGAGGATAACTTAAGCAGGAGGAGCCATAAATTCTGGGCCCTCAGGTGCTGGAATGCATTTTTCAAGAATCTTATCAATTTCTTTCATCGCTGTATCGTCTAGATTCCAACCCATGGCTTCATCAACATTGGCTAACTGTTCCGGGTGTCTTGCTCCCCATAAAGCAATGGTATGGCCTCTGTCTAATACCCATCGAATTGCTAAGGCTAAAACGGATTTTTTATAGTTTTCTTGTGCAAACTTATTGAGGACATCCACTGCCTTAAGGTATTGGTTAAATTTAGGTTGTTGAAATTTCGGATCGTTTTTTCGTAAATCATCACCATTAAATGTTGTATCTGGTTTCATCTTGCCACTTAATAATCCACGACATAAAGACCCATAGGCCAAGATTGCAATGTGTGATTTTTCTGCAAAAGGAAGAATATCATTCTCAATTGAACGTTCAAAAAGATTATAAGGCGGTTGAAGCGTATGAATCGGGGCAAATTTACGAAATTCCTCCATTTGTATTGTTGAGAAATTACTTAGACCTATAGCACGGATTGTTCCTGCTTCGAGGAGAGAAAGTAACGTCTTCGCAGTATCTTCAAACGCTGTTGATTGATCGGGCCAATGGATTTGATAAATATCAATGTAATCTGTTTGTAATCGCTGAAGGGAGTCTTCAATTTCTTGTTTAATCCGTTTGCTTGAGGAGTTTCTTGTGACTTGGCCCTTGTCCCACTCTAAACCCACCTTTGTGGCAACAATGATTTTTTCTCGACTCCCATACTGCTTTAGCGCCTTACCAACAATTTTTTCAGATGTTCCAAAACCATAAACCGGAGCAGTATCTATTAGGTTTATCCCTAATTCGAGCGCTTTGTGGATGGTCTTTATGGATTCTTGCTCTTCAGTTCCACCCCACATCCATCCGCCAATTGCCCAAGTTCCTAGGCAAATACGAGAAGCCTTTTGTGTTAAATTGGGGATTTGGATTTTTTCCATAAGAACTCCTTATCACTTAGAATGATCCCGATGCCCATCCTTGTAGTTTTTACAGCATTAAATAATCCTAAACCTACGGCTGCAGCACAGTCAAGAATTTTAAACCTGAGGGGTTAGGGCTCAAAATTACACCCTTGACCTCTCCTAGACAACACTAGAAGAAATCATCTTCACACCGTCATTGCGAGCGTCGCGAAGCAATAACGCGTTAAGATGCTTCTTACGCCACGTTGACGCGTATGGACAACACCCTGCCTTACTGATAGATTGGAGTACATTTATGCTTTTTTGATACTGTAAGATGATTAAAGAGGATAGAAGTTCACGCCTTGCAGGACCTTGCAGCGCCGGACGGCGTATGCTTCTGCTGTGGCTCGAAGAATGCGAATGGCCTGCGAATCAAAAGCTATTGGGACACCGATAATGTGCACGTTGTCATGTCGTCTTCGCCAGACGCTCATCTGTGGCTGGCCATCGCTTGTCTACGGTGGGCTAATCAGTTGTCTTGTCGACTGCCATTCTAACTGGACTGCGATGGCAAACCACTCCGTGCTGAAGGGCGGGAAGCGGGTACATTACCCCGGATTGATTGCGTGACCGGCTCTCTAGGTTTGAAATATATCAGGCCAACACCGATGGGAGTCCTGCTGACACTCAAAGCACGCACCGAAGGTGAAATCGGGCGCGAGACACGTGTTGCTGTATGTCGCAGGTTTACGCGGCGACTTGTTGACGGCGCAAGGGGACTCGATCTTGGTTCGGGTTGATGTCGGACATTTGGCCAAAAGGGCACATGCATCCATAAGCAGCTTGCGCACCGGAGACAACAATCTTACCCCCGATAGATAAAAGCGGGGATTATGCATGAAACATACCCTTCAAGGGGTCAGTTTATTGCAACTGATGAGCTGAGAACTATTAGATATTTAGGTTCCATATTTTTTAATTCAGTAACAATATCAAACAAACGATGCGAAAACACACCTTTTTTGGCCAACTCGTTACCTCTTCTGGCGTTAAATTCGCTTCAGCTTTTCTAATACAACTATTTATATATTTACTGATCAAAACTTTGTCCCTCTTCAGGTTTATCTTGAGATAAAGCAGTAATGATTTGCTCACTAAAATGGCACTTACTGGCTTTGCGGCTATCTTCTAGATTAATACCGACGGTCTTTGTTTCCTCCTGACTTCCGCACTTTTAAACAAGAAAAACGCCTAAATCCCTTATTATAAAAGGGCTCTTAAAATCTAGTCACTACATTATTTTGTAATTATGGCTTTAATATGGTGGTTTCTGACAAGACCAAAAGCCTTGTAGATTTTACTGGCATTATGTGTAAAACAGCTTGGCAAGCGATATCGTTTATCCGTTGCAACATCATGCAAAATTGATGACTGTACGTCCATTAATTCTTCAATAATACATTGCGGAGAGAGTTTTTGTGTGAGTTGGACCCTATACTCTAGATGCCGTAATACAGCAAAGGCCATGTAACAAATGGCGATATGTGCCTGAATCCGCTCTGTTTTAAAATGAAAAATTGGTCGCATAGATAATGTGTGTTTGTTGAGCCGGAACGATTCCTCTATTTTCCACAAACGTGAGTAACGACTGAGTATTTCTGTGGATTGTGCTTCTTTCATATTAGTGATTACCCCATGCATGCCATCCCAGATGCTATCTGCATGAATTTTGTTTTCATCTAGTGTTGTTATGGAGTCTTGTGTGGTTGTGAATTTTTTAACCCCATGATTAGTAATTACTTTTTTGGTGTCGCCATCAGAACCCAACGTTTTCGTTATTTTTTGTACGATTTGTTCTCGCTGTTTTGTATCACGTCGTGCTCTCGATTTTTTATAAGATGCTATCAATCGTCTGTTTTTGTAAGAGAACTCGCCAATCCAGGCACATTCTTCACCCATCGGATGCATATGGTAATTGTTCTCTGACAATAATTCTTGTTTGAGGACCTCTGGCATAGCGCGTAACTTAGCCGCTACCACATACTGATAGCCTTTTGCTTCTAATAGACTCAAGTTGGCATCACTCATCATGGCTCTATCAGCCACAACACAGACTGTTCCTATATTAAAGCGCTTGCCCCACGATTCAAGAGAGGCAACCAACGTACCAACTTCTGCTTTATTTCCCTCAAACAGCTCGTAGCCTAAAGGTAGGCCATCACTATTAGTGGCCAATGCCAAAACTACCTGAGTGGTATTAAATCTATGGTCTTTGCTGTAACCAAAGCGACGTAAATCATCCGTTTCTGTCGACTCAAAGTAAAGCGTCGTGCAGTCATAATATAAAATATCAATGCGCTCTGGGATTAAGGTCTGTGCTCGATGAAACGTTCTAGCTTTGATGTCTGCAATTTTTGGGTGTACTTTATCCATCATGCGGTATATCGCATCAAGATCATGTGTTTTATCAAAACGGTTAGCAAGTAAACGCTGCGCTTTGAATTTACTGCCAGGATTGGCGATACGCATGAGTACGATATCACGCAACAACTCGATGTCTCGTTTACCTGATAAAATCTGATGGAATCCTAGCTGTTCGAAAACATGGCCACCAACCTCATGCAGGCCGTCAATAACGCGTTGCTCTTCAACCAAATTTTTGATATTCACCTGTTCGCTGTCAGCGATTTCGGCTAGCTGCGCTATTGGCTTTCTGCCGCGCTTTTTGGTAGAGGCGGCTTGCTTCAGTAACTCCAAACGCTCCTCTGCTGTCTCATCACCTAACAAAGCCAGTTGTTCACTAGAAGCCTCTCGCCGTAACTGTTCATTGGCAATAAATTCAAGCCCTAATTGTTTAAGTTTATCAATCTCTTCTGCGGTTGAGGCAACACCAATATGATGAATCATCACTTGTTTCACTTTAAAGCCTTCACGAACTGATTCAACAATCTTCACTGATTTTCTTGGGCTATTCGGTGTTGATGTAACGCGGATATACATAAAAAAATCCCTAATCTTTATGTATCAATTCTATTTAAAAAATAAAGGTATGTCAATATTAAATATTTTACTAGTCACTACATTTCGCTACTCAACTTATTGGGTCGAGTAAAGACAATGCAGGCGCGGAGAGCCTTTTAAAATTTTAATTTTTAGAGGGGGGGGGTGCGGAAGTCAGGAGCTAGAACTTCTTGATCTTCAGGTTCCATATTTTTTAATTCAGTAACAATATCAAACAAACGATGCGAAAACACACCTTTTGGCCAACTCGTTACCTCTTCTGGCGTTAAATTCGCTTCAGCTTTTCTAATACAACTATTTATATATTGATCAAAACTTTGTCCCTCTTCAGGTTTATCTTGAGATAAAGCAGTAATCATTTGCTCACTAAAATGGCACTTACTGGCTTTGCGGCTATCTTCTAGATTAATACCGACGGTCTTTGTTTCCTCGAATAAGGTTTCTCTATACGTTAACAACTTTTCAATAGCGTTTTTTCTTGCCGATGAGTATTGTTCTTCAGAAAATGTAGGGGTCTCTAGTTCATTTCTCAATGCTTTAATATTTTCTTCATCGAGAATAGCAAGAAATTCGTGGAATTTTTCATCAATTTGTTTCTTATTCTCTTTATCTTGTGGAGTAGATGGTTTTGCAGATTTGAGTTTATTAATCCAAGTCAGTACAACATCAATAGCGTTGAAAACAATATCATAACACCATTCTTCTAAACGCAAACCTCTAACTCCTACTGCAAATGTAGGATTATGATGACTACGTAATAAATTATTTAATGCATCATAAACAGAGCCATCCTTGTGTGTTTCCGCGTATTCTTGAAGAGCATTAGCTAAGTTTTCACCTCTAAGCTCACCGTTCCCACTCTCGCGATAGTCAAGCACAACCTCAACATCATCATCCTCCTTATCTCTAATATACAGCCCATCTCCTTTCTTAAACTCTATTTCCATATTTACAATCTTTATATTTTTCAAGATGTTACACTGTCCATTTGCATACTCTTCTCTATCTAGGTTAGATTTTATTGTATAAATATTATCCCAAAAACTTTGAAATTTTTCTGGAGTCTGCGTATTTTCAACGAATAGGTCCATACCCCACAGGGTTTTACTAGTATTCTGGAATTGTTTATCTCGATAAAAAAAGATATCCTGTTTAGATTTCATGGCTGACCTCTCTCATAAAGCATTAATCATCCTGGTAATTGATGATTTATCATTGACCATATGTATTAAATATTATCAAATTGCAACTAAAATAACAAGAATTTTTGTTATTCAGCACAAGTTAGGGATCACCCTAAATAAACCCTAATCGCTCACATCTTGCTTTTAACACCTGGAGATAGTTTTCTTGCATCTGTCGAGATAAAAAGCTAAAACCAATTAATTCTCTCCATCTAGGTATTGCTTGCTGGATTTCTTGCACGACATTCGAAATAACATTTTGATTTAACCCTAATCGCTCAACAGCAAAATATTCAAAAAAATCACGTTTCCTTAAATTGCTTTTTTTGCCATTTAAAGGCAACGCTATTTCTTCTTTCGGATTTTTTTGAGCGATGGCCGAGTTCAGTAAATCATATGCTGGCGATAAAGTAACTTTTTTATCCTTTGTGATGAGAGAAAAATTTTTTAAATGCATATCCTCATTGCCAATCAGGAAGTTAAACAACGTCAATTTAAATAATTTAACCATTCAATTTTTGGAAATGTGCAAAAATTTTCTATGACAGTAATCACTTTTTCCATCGAACTATTATATTTTGTATGGCGATCTTCGCCTGACAGCTGTGCAAAATCTTCTAGGGCTAACTTTTTTATTATGTCCGATTCGGTCAAATCGTTTAATGAAGTATGTCATACTTTTGTCTTTAGAATAAACTAAGCCATGAATGGGTACTTCAAGACCAATAATGTTGCTAATGACATAGTAATGGCTTCATTTTCTGGCAATTCAGGATAGAAATCACTTTGTGGTTTTAAAATATAATGACCATATTGATCAACTATTTCAAAACGTCCTGCTTTAATTTTTAATTGTGCACTTAATTTTGTTTGCACTCCTTGAACAGACATTTTTCCTACGCGATCTATAGCTTCCTTACGTTGTTCATCAGCACTTAACTCCAATGGATTAAGATCTTTTAATTGAGGGGAAACAATCGTAATCCTCGTTGTCGAATAGTTTTCTTGGTCCTGTTATGATTTCGTAAGTAATAGGGCAGCGTTTCATGTTAATCTCCTCGATGGTCACTGCGCCCACGACGTCCTGCCCAACTTTTATTAATTGCCCAAAATAGTCATTTCTATCTATCTTATATTTACGCAATAGAGCATCAAGCATGATGACCTTCTGGTAATAATCCTTCAAAAAATGGAGGAAACACGTTAAATTCATAAATCTTGTTCGCTAAAGGCATAGTGAGAGAAACAGGTGCACCATGATAGTCACGTATGGTAAGTAAATTTATATTTTCCATTTTCAATTCTTCTAATATTCCCGCCTCAAATCCATTGAACTAACACACAGGCTTTTCTCATAATTATCCTCCATTGTTTGTGCAAAAGGTGTTTCAAATTTCATGCGGATATTTAATACCTCTAATACGTTTAATAGGGTGTTTAATTGCACTGTTTCTTTACCTTTTTCAATATCGAATATAACAGTTTTGCCGACTCCAGATAGTTGTGCCAGTCCTTGTTGTGATAGCCCGCTTTGCTTGCGGCAATAGTGCACTATTTTTGCGATCTCACTGGAGAACATGGAGCACCTTTAAATCAAGATATATTACTGTTATAGCAGTAAAAATGATAAATAAAAAGGGGTTCGAGTTATTTTAGGTGTAAAAGCGCTCTAATTTACTGTTATGGCAGTAAATATAACTTAACCAAAGATTATGTTTTTTATGCCATTCTTCAGTATCTTGGAATTGTTTACTTCGATAAAAAAAGATATCCTCTTAGATTTCATGGCTGACCTCTCTATAAGGCATTAATCATCCTAGTAATTGATGAGCAGGAAAAGCAAGCTTTTATTATTGATCCACGAATTTTATCCACTTGTTTTGAGCTTGGTGATTGGCCACTATGCCGTGTTTTATTAAAAAATAATGCCGAGTACCCCTGGTTTATTTTGGTTCCTCGTATAAATGCTATCCAAGAGATTGAGGATATGTCTGAAGCATCCCGGTATCAGCTGATTAACGAAATCAGCAAAGTTTCGTCTATAGTCCGTGCCTATTTTAAACCAGATAAAATCAATGTTGCTTATTTGGGTAATATCGTTTCACAATTGCATATTCATGTTGTAGCTCGATTCACTCATGATAAATTGTGGCCACATAGCATTTGGCAAGCCTCTCAAGGGAGTATTCCCTATACAGACTCTGTCCTCTCTTCCTTACTGGATGATTTACGAGCTCAAATCAATACCTGTTTTTCTACCTAGAACGATAGTCTATCCTACCTGTTGTATACCCTATAGTTGCCGACAATTCTATTTGTCCGCTACAACTATATTGACTACCAGTCGAATAAAAAGGTAAAATATTGCACACTCTGTGTTTCTTTTCCCAACAGGAGATTATTACTGATGCTTGAACTAACCGACCTTGCCAAGAAATTAGGGGATGAATTCCTTAATGCGTTTAAAAATATCCCAGATAATGTGACTTCACTTGGCTTACGTCGAAATGAGCTTGAGAACAAGTCTGGTGATGATTTAGCTAAAGCCTTTGCCGCCATCCCAACTACCGTGACTTCGCTTGACTTATCTGAGAATGCCTTTGGCAACACATCTACTGATGAATTAGCTAAAGCCTTGGCTGCCATTCCAACTAGCGTGACTTCGCTTAACTTAAGTTGGGCTAACCTTTGGCAACAATCGGGTGATGAATTAGTAAAATCTTTGCCGCCATCAAAACTTCCGTGACGTCGCTCAACTTAAATGGGAATAACCTTTCCAACAAATCTGCTGATGAATTAGCCACAAGCTTTTGCCGCCATCCCAACCAGTAGACTTCACTTAGCTTAAATTCGAATGACCTTCACACCAAATCTGGTGATGAATTAGCTAAAACCTTTGCTGCCATCAAATCCCCTCTGACCTCGCTTGACTTAAGTCGTAATAGACTTGGCAACAAATCGGGTGATGAATTAGCAACAGCTTTTGCCGCCATCCCAGCCAGCACAACCTCGATTAACTTAAGCACGAACAACCTCGACATTATATCCGGTGATGAGTTGGCTAAAGCTTCCGCGGTATCCGAGATTCCGTGACATCACTTCACTTAGCTTTTAATAACCTTGGCGAGAAGTCTGGCGCTGAATTAGCTAAAGCCTTTGCTGCCATCAAACCCACCGTGACTTCGCTTAATTTAACCGGTAATAGTCTTCACAAAAAATCTGGTGAGGAATTATCTGAAGCCTTTTCTGGAATCCCCAAGTCCGTGACCTCGCTTGACTTAAGTGTAAATCAACTTCTTCATAGTGATCACTTACCTGAAGACTTTTCTAGAATCCCTGCCACCGTGACTTCGCTTAACTTATTTGGGAACGCTCTTGGCAAAATATCATCATTCACTGAAGCTCTTGCCGCCATCAAAGCCAGGATGACTTCACTTGATTTAAGTGACAATAACCTTGGCGACAAACCTGGTGATGAATTAGCCAAAGTCTTTGCCAAAATCCCAACCTCCCTGACTTCGCTTAACTTAAGCTGCAACGAGCTTGACAAAAGGTCTAATGCCCAATTAGCTAAAGCCTTTGCCGCAATCCCAACCACCGTGACTTCGCTTGACTTAGGCCACAATGAATTGATAAAAAAATATCTAGTGAATTAGCTAAAATCATTGCTGCCATTCCTAATAACGTTCGCTCCATTAATCTGGGCGATAATAATTATTTGTAGGTAAATCGTAAATCTGCAGAAGAACGGGATGAAGTGCTAACAGCCTTAAAAACTCACGAACAAAATGGCCGGCTTATTTTAAGTCATAATGGCGAAGCGGCATTTTTAAGAGCGTTGTTACCTATGGCTTCAACCGTAAGACAGGGGATTTAGCTCTCGATGTAGTATGTAAAATTTTAGGCTGTTGCTGCCTAAACAAAATAAACGTAACGGATTCGTATTAGTCATCAGCATGTGCTTAAGATTTTTCCTCCACCAAAGAAACCTACTGCTCCAGAGGAAACCTACTGAAAATTATCCTGTTCGATTTTTTAATCACTTTTGGCAACCTATAGCAAGTACACAAGCGACTAACGGCCCCAGAATACCCAAGTTAGCAAACACTAACCAGGAAGCTACACAGCAGTTAACGCAATATTAACTAAGCATGCTCTAAATAAACCCTAATCGCTCACACCTTGCTTTTAACACCTGGAGATAGGAGCAACTCTCGTATAGGCACTTGGCCTACCTCAAATTTGTCTATCCGAGAGTTGCATCCCTGGAGATAGCTAAATTAACTGATCCATTGAACGCGGGGTATCTGATAGAGTGACATTTGGAGCCTACGCCAGGGTTTTATTAACCTTAGGCCTTGAAAAAGACTTACTTTTATTAGCATGCGATGATGAACTAGGACGAAAATTACAAGATGCCAGGTTGCCCATTAAAGCCCGGGCTCCAAAGAAAAAAAATCATTGAGAACGGAAAAGATAAGCTAATAAGCAAGGTGAGAAAAATATCTTGGTTTTTTCAGGATTTCTAAGAGCAGAGCCGATACATTAATAAGTCAAATGCTGAAGGTCATTAAAGAATGGCGCAAAACGGCAGCACATCTTGGCATAAGCCAATCCGAACAAACGCGTATGGCGTCTGCATTTAGATTAACTGATTAAGTATATGTTCGAAATAATTTACTGGATCCGGAACCCCGCGAACAAGTCGCAGGGCGTTGGAGAGAAGAGGACAATGTGACTAGGAGTAAGGATAATGCCTTAACTTAACGGGAGTAAGGCCTAGACTAACTCCCCTTCTGTGTCAGTGTTGCTTTGTGCTAAGAATTTATCTTCGTGGTCGATGACAAAACCAGCGAAAATGCGGACAATACGCTCGTCAATTTTTTCGGGACAATGCACGCTGACTGTCCAATGTTATCGCTCGCATTTTGATTGAGTTCTGAAATGGGATGAGTGTTGCCTGTTGTTTCCAAAATGGCAAATCGTTGGAAATCTGGGTTTGCATAGGCAGTAGCAATCTCAATTGAGTTCCCTTTTTCATCGTATTCATAAATACTGAATTTTGCGGCTTCAAGGGTTGCTAATTTGCCGCTAATCAAACCAATTATTACACCACGAGTATCATATATATCAATGTCTTTAGCCCAGTGATACAGAATTCCGGGAGATAAAATTCGGGTAATACCAGTGGCTTGCCAGCCATCTTTATTCGATAAGTCATAGTTGGTGCGAATACGGATGGCACTCTTTTTGACTGTACCAGGGTAGGTTTCTTGTAATGTTGATTTAATTTGGTATTGCTCAGAAAATCGACGAACATGCTTTGAAATTGAAAACGTATAAGGATGATCTTCATGGACACTTGCAAAGGGCTACAGAGGACAAAATTGCAAAGAGAACAAACAGGCACAATCTCAATGATTTACGCATTTTATATCACCTTATATTGATTAATAATATTGCAACAAGCTTGAGTCAGGTTCAGTACATCATTCAAATACCCTATAAAATTCCTAACTGCAGGCAGCAGTATCATAAAGCAAATTGTTAAGAAAGTAATGATAAAACAGATCGCACACTCAAATTAAGTGTAACTGAAGGAAGCAAAAGGGCTTGACAAAGTGAAATAAATCTAATAAAAATGACTATAGAAATATAACCATAGTCATAAACATGAAAAAAACCACTCATACTCTTCAAGCCGGTAAATTCAAGACCCAATGCTTACAGCTAATGGATGAGGTTAAACAAAAGCATATTAGCATCACGATTACTAAGCACGGAAAGCCTGTAGCCAAACTGGTTCCTATTGAGGAGAGTGAGGAAGATTTTTTTGGATGCCTTAAAGGGACTGTTACTATCCAAGGTGATATTGTAGCTCCTATTGATGTAGAGTGGGAAACTGCGAAATGAAAGGTCTTTTGCTGGATACGCATGTGTGGATTTGTAGATGCTATTGGCAGCAATGAAATCAATAAATCTTTGCGTAAAGAAATTGGCAATGCAATCAAAAATAATAATGTTTGCATTGCGGCAATTTCTCTGTGGGAAATTAGTATGTTAGAGTCTAAGCGCCGCGTAATTTTAAGAGATGCCTTGCTTAGAATGGATAAAAAATGCAATTGATTACACACACGCCCAAATATTGCAGTTATCACCAGAAATTGCAGTTGAAAGTTGTAATTTGCCTGATTCATTTCATGACGACCCTGCAGATCGTTTAATTGTTGCAACTGCTCGTGTGAAAGCGCTTAGCATTGTTACAAGAGACAAACGTATATTAGAATACAGCAAACAAAAATATATTTCTGCTATTAAATCTTGATGTAAACGCAGATCAATGTTGGGCAAAGAATCAACCACAGCTAGGCTAAAGGATACCCATGTTTCAATCCGCATTAATAATTGTACTAATAACTTTTAGTATCATCACTCAAGCAGCCCTCCCTGCTGATCCAATCCAGCGCTGTCTAGATGTCAGAAGGCTCGCGGACTTTACCACAAGACAGAAAATGGCCGCCAAAGAGCCCGGTGTGTTGCCGCTTTAAATTTCATAAAATTTCAGCATCAGAACTACCGTTAGATAACCCTGTGGGTAATATGGATGAAGTGATCAAGGCCTTAAATAATCAGATTGAAAATTGCAATAAAAGCCATGGTGAATTTCAGACAGTGACAATTGCTGGTCATACATTCAAGCGTCACGAATGGTGCCTCAATATCAACAAAAAAATGCTCACGCTTGCAAAAGCTGCCCATGGCGATTTTCAAAAATATTTATCAACCATCAAAACCGAATTTGACTGGTATAAAAGCGATGGCTGGCCTGAAAATCATGCAGGATTTAAAAAGGGTGAGTTTCAATTTACTGCCTATTATGCGCCAGCCGCTGTTGAGGCTCAGCACCAAACGTAGTGGAGCATTTTTATATCCTATCTATAGTAACCCAGGTGTTGTAAATGTAGCTTCGGAATGCAAAAAATTTAATCTGAAAGTTCCTCTTTGCGGAGTTGATTCGGTTACTAAAATAGCACGTGGATTTTGTCTAAAACATGCCAATGGCACATACTCTTTAGCACCAGACCGAGACGAAATTGATCATGGGGCTTTAAATCCAAAATATATCATTGGCTATGTCAAAGACCCAAATGACCCTGCTTTTTTAATGCTTCAAGGTTCTGGTTCATTAATGCTTGACGGTAAATTATTCCATATCAATTACGATGGTGCCAATGGCAGGCCACGCACCATGCTTGGTCGCATAATTCAATGCGCACAAGATCCAACCTGTGGTGGCAACCTTGATACAATTGAACGTTGTGCTAAAGATCCAAAATGCCATGATGAAGCAAAGTTACGCTGTAATCTGTCTAAACAAATTAAACAAAGCGCTGCATCCGAAAAACTAATTCGCCAATATCTAGACAACCCTCTTAATCGTGATAATGCTACCAACTTGCGAAATCGAGATCAAAGCTTTGTATTTTTTGCTAAAGAAGATGGTGGCCCTTATGGTTCAGAAAATATTTCTCTAACTCCACATGCTTCATGCGCAACAGACCACACGGTAATTCCTATTGGAATGAATTTTGTCTATCAATTGCAAAAAATCGACTTCATGGTGTGTGGCCCAGGACACAGGCGGTGCCATTATGGGGGCTCATGTTGACCTCTATAAGGGTGAGGGTAACCAAGCGGGTGTGGAAGCAAATGCGATGAATCACTCAGGCTCATTATTTGTGGCACTCCCAAAACGTGAGTAGAACGTGTTGGGCCAAGCCCCAACCCACTTCAAGCTGCACCCTTAAGGGTTGCTAATTCGATTGTTCCTTAAGCTAGTTCGGTGGTGGTGGATGAGTTTCTGATTTCTCAACAGAAGGTTTATCATACAAAATGGGTCTAGAGACGAATAGAAAAGTGAAGGTTACAAAAATGATTAAAGCAACAATTATCCACCCCATTAAAAAAAAGCAGTCATCGAGAGCTAATGCTGTGGCTTGTCGTTCCAAATAAAAATCCAACTGAGCCAAAGCTTGTTTTCCTTGCAAGTAGTGGAGTTTTGCGCGTTCAAAAAATTGTGTGGTGATTTCTGAAAAGTCAGTTAACCTGCTTCCTAAACGAGACTGAAAAAATACTTGTCTGCGATGCCATAAAATAACGAATAATGAAGCACCTAGGCCAGACCCAAGAAGTCTTGCTAAATGAAAAAAACTCAAGGCATCGGGAAGATGTGTTGGCAGAATTGTTTTTGTTGATAGGCGAAAAAGAGGCTGTAAAAATAAAGCTAATCCCACCCCAGCTAGAATGCGCGAAAAAGCAAGGCGGTTAAAATCAATGTCTACGTTAAAATAAGTCGTATAAAAAGAAGAGAGGGCAAGGAATACTAAAGCTACTGCAAGCGGCTTACGCGTATCTTTGGCCAAGTAATTGATAGCTATAGGAACCCAAGTTCCTAGTGCCATTGTCCCAATAATTAATGCGATCCAATTGGGGGTATAATTGACATAAAGTTTTAACCATAATCCTAGTAAAATAACCATCCCAAAATAAGTTGCAAAAAGGATAGCAACATGGAGCAAGCCGAATGAAAAATAGAACTGTTTAAGAAGTCTTAGTTCAAGAATAGGGTATTGTACGGATAAGCTGCGTAGAATAAAAAAAACAAGACTAATGCTGCCAACAATTGTTAAAAAAATAATTAGGTCCGAACGAAACCAGTCTAATTCTTGGCCTACGGTGAGAACGGTACCGATGAAGACAATGCTAATCACATAATACAAATAACCGATTGCATCAAAATGAACGTTTTCCGACTCGGGCTGGTCATTGTATTTTCGATAACCGAAACCGACATAAGTAATTAAGAAAAGGCATATAAGAATATTAAGAGTAGAAAGGAAACCGCCAAGTATAATAGTAAGCTATCCAATAACCATAAGCACCAGAAAATGATGGAATAAAAGTAAAGGTAGCTAAAAAAAGGGAGAAAACGAATCTCGGATCTTTTTCAGGTGCTAAAAGAGGAATTAGCGTGTAACTAACAAGAATAAGTAGCGGCCCAGATGCAACGCCTTCGAAAAATCGAAATAAAACAAAACTAAAATAATTGGTTGCAACAGCACAATGCCATGAGCAAAAACCCATTAATATAAGACACAATACAAAAAGGGAAATCGGACCTAATTGGGTATGCGCGGGGTTCCCAAAAGGAAGACCTACGATGTTGCCGAGACAAAAGAAAGTTACTCCATAGGAGGTTTGAAAAGAGTTACCACCCAGTTCACTGACAATATAAAGACCTGCCAAGAGGGGTACAGTAAGATTAAAAACCACAATGATCAGGGCTAACATTAAGACGTAAAGTATCATTTCTTTGTTTTCCAAGAGTATTTTAATAAGCTTACTCTCCCCTATGCCGTCATTACGAGCAAACACACCGTCATTGCAAGGAGCGTAGCGACGAAGCAGCGACCTTTCCAACATCTCATAAGGCCACTGGATTGCTTCGCTACGCTCGCAATGACGGTGTGTTTGCTCGCAAAATGACGGTGGGTTTGCTCGCAATGACGCCGCCTTACGAATATTTTTATGTTTCTTTATATTCGCTCAACCTGCACTCAAATCCAGCCGTTCACGAAGATTTTGACATACCCCTCTGAGCTTTCACTTCTGCAATAGTAACCTTATCAATGGTAAGTGGTGTTGTAGCATACTCGTGTAAATTCGGATCGAGATTATTCTTAATAATGCTGGCGATAAATTCCTCATTACCTAGCTCCTCAAATTTGAAAATATCGGTAGAATAACGAGGGGAATTTAAAGAGGTCGTGGGGACTAATGGCCCCTCCTGATTTTTGAGATCAGCGAATACTTCAAGGGATAAGCCTAGACGCAGTGGATGCTTTACTAGTTCTTCAGGATGATCTAGCGCAATGCGAACAGGCAATCTCTGTACAATTTTAATCCAGTTTCCCGAGAGATTTTCTGGCGGTAGCAATGAAAACACGTTGCCAGCACCGCCTGGTAAACCGACAATTGTTCCATGAAATACGACATTTCGACCATACAAGTCGGAAGTAAATTTTGCCTTTTGGCCAATGCGCATTTTTTTAAGTTGCGTTTCCTTAAAATTGGCATTTACCCAAATTTGATCTAGTGGAATGACGGCCATTAGCGGATCATTGGGCGAAATCCACATCCCCACCTGAATAGTGCGCTGTGCTACAAGACCTCGCACTGGAGCATAAATCCTGCACCGATAGAGTTGCACCCAAGCATCACGTACCTCTTGTGCTGCACCCTGCACCCAGGGATGGTTAGTAACTGAAGTGCCTTGAACAAAGGCTAACTTCTTCTGATAAGTATTTTTGGTACTTTTCAAAGCAGCTTTACTGGCATTTAAATCGTCAACTGCGTTTTGATAATTTTCCAAAGAAACGCCCCTAGCACCAATCACGTCATAGCGGTGTTTGAAATTTTGCTGGGCCTTTAAAAGTTCTGCTTCTCTAACCTCTATTTCAGCTCCAAGAATAAAAACATCATGAAATGCTTGGGATACAGTGCGTACAATTCGCGCAAGTTTCTTTTTGGCCTTTTCTAGAGCAATGATGGAATCCGTTTCGTTGAGAGCCACAATCAGTTGCCCTTTCTCTACTAGAAAACTATCATCGGTATAAATGCCAGTAACGAAACCTTTTCGCAAGGCTTTTATATACACGAGATTCCCTTGTACATAAGCATCATTCGTATACGCTTTGAATCGCCAGACAAAAAGCCAATACAAAAAAAAGATCACTAAAAGGCAGAGCACAACGCAAGGCAAATAACAAAGATGGTAAGCGTTTTCTCATGGTTGCTTCACCAGTGGCACCTTCGTTTGACAATAGCCACCTCCTAAGGCCTTAATTAATTTTATTGCGGCTAAGTATTGGTTATAAAGTAAGGCAATATTCTCAAGTTTTCTTTCAATGACGGCTTCTTGGTAGTAATAAAGATCAAACTCACTATCTAAGCCTTTTCGTTGGCGTAAATCGGTTAATTTATAACGCCGTTCAGCATAATTAACAATAGCCGTTTGTTCTTTTTTCTTTTCATAAACATCTTGAGCAAATACCAATCCATCAAGCACTTCTCGGGTGCTCCTTAATAATAAGTTGTTATAATCATAGATAGCAGCATCAAATTTGGCTTTCGTCGCGCGAACGTTTGCTGCAATAGCTCCAGCGGTAAAAATGGGTAAATGAATAGCGGAATGAATGCCTGGAGTAACACTGGAAGCATAAAAAAGTTTTGTCCATTTAACGCTTTCTAAACCAATAAAGCCAGTAAGATTAACGTCAGGGTAAAACTCAGCCATTGCTGCCCCGGTTTTATAGGCTAAGGCTTTAGCACGCCAAATCTGCGCCATTAAATCGGGTCTACGGGCGATGAGATCAATGGATAATGTCTTAGGGATGACGAGCGATCGGGGCAACGCAGGAAGAGAACTGCTAATTTTCAGCGGCGTATCAGGATTTCGTCCCACCAATATATTAATTAAATGCTTATTAAACGCGAGTTCGCTATTAATACTTGAAAGAAATTGTTTTGCCTCAAAATAAGTTTCTTCAGCTAAAAAAATGGGTAGATTCGAAGCAAGACCTTTAGCAAGGACTAGATGTTGTAGTTGCAAAATCTTTCGCCGTAGAATAATCAATTGTTCGTACAATTTTTTTCTTAGCAGATTAGTTTTATAAGCGAAGTAAGCTTGTGCAACAGCTGTGGTGGTAATTAGCGCGACTTGGGCCGTTTCGGCTTTCGTCGCGAGTGCTTTACCCACAGCTGCGCAGAAGGATTGTGGTATTTTTTCCAAAAATCGAATTCATAAGTAAATGATAATGTCAGATCAATAAGCGATACATTGCGAGGAAGTTTGGGATTTAGCGCTCGATACAATCCATTTTTACTTAGATATTCCTTAATATAAGTTGCATCAAAAAATACCAGCGGAAAAAGAGTCGATCGTTTTACTATTGCTTCCTCTTTCGCTGCTGTAATGCGACTGATCATTTCTTGCAAGAAGGATTGCATGCTAAGGCTTCTTCGATTAGCTCATTTAATTCAGGTGAATGAAAAACTAACCACCACCTTTTATCTGGCCAATTTCCCTGAGAAAAAGTATTTGTTTCTTCTAATAATTTTTCAATTGCTTGATCCAGGTTAGGCGTCGCTAACAAATTTTTAAGTTGGGCTTGGGGAGTTAGGGAAATATTGCAAGAGATTAGCATGCCTGCACTGAAGCAAATCAATATCCCGATAATTAGCCGCATAAAAAGATTCCTGGATAGCATTTCACCCTCATCAATTCCGTTTCCACCTTACCACTAATTCGGAGGGACCAAATATGGCTTTTCGGTGAACTGTGCTGAATAGTTACTCCAAATATTCCTTATAATTCATCACGTGCACATCTGGTAAATAAGGTATTGTTTTGCCACGATACAATAAATACCCTGTTGTATTTTGATCGTTTAATTTTTCAATCTTTTTCGTCATTTTTGGCGTGAATGTTTCCCCTGCTTTTATCTCAATTAATTCTCGGGTTTGTTTCCTATCAATGATAAGATCAACTTCTTCACCATTACTTGATCGATAAAAATAAAGTTCAGCATGCGATTTACTATGTATTTCGCGCTTTAAAATATCGCTGACAATGTAGTTCTCGAATAAGTTTCCAAGCATAGGTCCTTCCTCAAAGCTCTCTTTGCTCTGTACGCCGGTAAGAAAAGAAACAAGACCTGTATCATAGAAATATAATTTTGGACTTTTAACGATACGTTTTCCAAAATTTTGATAATAGGGAGGAATTAAAAAAATAATATAGGATGCTTCAAGCACAGAGAGCCAGCGTTTAACCGTCTTAACATCGATACCTAAATCTTTGGCATAAGTACTCATATTCAATAATTGAGATGTATTGGCTGCTAATAAACTTATTAAACGTCTGAAGTCACGTTTATTGCCAATGTTTGCAAGGTCATTTACATCTTTTGTAATATAGGTATCCATGTAGGCTGAATACCAATCCGCAGCGAGTTCGAAGTTTTTATTCACCAACTCTGGATAAGCACCTTGATAAATGCTCTGATAACGCAATTCACGCGGCATTTCGGCATATTGGTAGGGCAGTAATGATAATAATCCAATACGCCCTGCTAATGATTCAGTGATACTTTTAATAAGACTGAATTGACTCGAACCGGTTAAAATAAATTTACCTGTGGTTTGCCTGTCAGCATCAATCGCTATTTTAATGTCATTAAATATCTCAGGTACTTTTTGAACTTCATCAAAAATGATTTTATTCGCATAGATGCGCATAAATTTATTCGGATCATCGTGATAAAGTGCGACAGTCCTAAAGTCATCAAAGGTAACATATTGATAGTCTTTTAGCTGATGCAATAAAAGTGTAGATTTACCGGATTGTCGCGGACCGGTAAGACCAACAGCCGAAAAGTGATTAATATACTCCATTAATTTACTTTCGAGTACCCTGTGATGGTAGCCATTAATTTTATGCGTTTTTGGATTCATATTCCAAATATACATGAAAATTAGCAACTGTAAAATACTTGGCTAACAATTGCCATGAGCAAGAGGGGTTAGCGGACAATTCTATTCGTCCGCGACACTGTTGCTCTGTTGCTCAGTATTTTCCAATCCAAGAATGAGCCTGAAATAGTGCCGAAGTCATCACTAAGTTAATGGGATGTTTTGTTTTTATTTTGTTTAAAATAATATCATTTATTGTTATTGTAATCAAAATTAATTTGGTTGTGGGTGAAGTGTGGATAAGGCTGTGGTCGATAATGTTGATAACCTCTTTTCGTTATCAACATTTCGTCCATAGTCTTATCCACACGCCCATAGGGTCATCCACAGCCTTCATTAGCGTGTGTTTTGTTTTTTACTGTGGCGGAATATTGTGTGATTCCCTAAACAAGTGATAAGCATTATTCTGGCTCAGTTATCAGTTGCTGAGCCTTTCCTTGCAATGCTGGATGGTGATACATTACATCAGCGGAGGCTCCATTAAGTATTTGCTTAAATAGCTCTGATTGCGCCTTTTTCAACGCTTTAGCAGCCTGTAAGTCAGAGCTTGATAGCATTTGTAGGTCAAGGGACTCAAAGCTCGTATCAGTATTTAAATAGCTCTCTGCATTGGGTAAGGACTTTAATTTTTCATACGGGGTCATCATGCTGCGATAAGGATAGATTTTTTTCTCCTTCCCTTTTGCATCAATTATTATTTCAGCAAAATAACAAGGGCGATGGAAATTTAAGTAGGGTATTAAGTGCTGTCGATAAAATTCATTAATCAGTGGAGCCCATTTTTGGGCGATATGAGTATAGCCCAGATATTTTCTGACAATAGCACCATTCTTTGATTCTGCTAATGCATTGTCATTTGAGTGCCTTGAACGTGATTTTGTCATTTCAATATGCAGTTTATTTAAGAGCTTTGCGACCACATGATTAATGTATTCGCTACCATTGTCTGAATGAAAATTTAGGATAACAAAAGGAAATGTTGCTAATAGCTCCTCTAGAACCGGAATTAAATAAGCTTCACTGATCTTTTCAACGCTGCAAATGACCTCAAATTGTGTAACCTCATCAACCGCATTAATATGGTAGACACCCTTTTGTTTATCCTGATCTCCTTGATGGACCGTATCAATCCTGATGTAACCTGGCTTACCCTGTGGATTAGGTTTTCGTCGCGCTCCTATTGCTATCGTTGTTTTTTGTGTCTTGGTAAAGTGACGGCGTTGTCTCTGATAAAAATCACCTTTGCGTAAATTGTACAGATGGGCAACTGATATACATGAAAGGCGCTCATAGGCTAAGTCGCCATATACTTTGTAGGCTCTCTCAAAAAGTTTTTTGGTGGCTGGCCCACTTAATGTTTGATGTGCTGCATCTGTCTGAACCAATAAAAGAATATCACTTTGCGTATACTTCTTTGCAAATGTATGGCGATTAGAGGCTCTCTTGTCTATCCATCGCTTTTCTCTATATTGTGCAATAAGACGTTTTAATTGCGACCATGAGTAACCCGTCATACGCCCCATATACTCACGTACTGGACCTTTTTCTTTCTTGCGTAAGTTAAAATAGTTTGTACGTTTGAGTGTCCCTGCAATCCACTCATAACACGCTGGCTTGGGCACTTTAAATTCAACCTTGTCAGCGCCACCCAAAAATGTTTTGATAGCTGAGGGGCTATCCAGTTTGTCGTCGTTCATTGTGAGCATAGTACCTTACAGTTTGGACGACTTCGGCTGGTTTAGCCCTTTCTTGCTTTTTTCAGGCTCTTTTGTGTTGGAAAGAACTCTCTATTTCGGGCTCATCTTGTATTGGAAGAGACTTAACCTGCCAGGCGAGTGAAAAAGACGATACAATCTCATTGTTGAGACAACATCTGTCTTATTTTCCACCGCAAAAGTTACCCACATTCGAAGAATGCAAATCATCACTAGCGCAGCGGCTTGCGTCAATTGATAAGAAAATACAATCTTTATCGAGAATGAAAAAGCAACTGATGCAAGCACAAAAAGATTTGCACTGCATGGAACGGCAATTCTTGCTGCAATGTGCAGAGAAAATTAATCTTGATGACTCTTTTAATAGGCCCCGCTAGGGGCTTATTACCTTACTCTAAACAAAGTTGATCACCCATTTTTTTTACAACGCATTATAATAAAACGAATCCGGCAGATAATGCCGATGTCTGCACACCGGCATTATTTCAATTACCACCTCTTCACAGTTAAATAACTTAAAATACGCGCAGCTTCCATTTTCATTTCAGTAAACTCCGGTACTTTAGCAACGGTATGGTGAAGCGCTTTCATAAAATCTTCATAATAAGATGGATAATCTAGAGCACTAAAACTGATGGTCGATGATGCAATCATTTCAGCTGAAGACTGCGCAATCAATCTCTTAGCTCCTTCTTCCGTCTTAAAATTCCCTTCTTCATGTGCCATAAAATTATTAAGATAGTATTGATAAATACTCAGCAGGCTTTTATCTGCTAACGTAGCAGCGAAGCCTAGGCCTATCAAAGTCCTTAAGTTTTTAAGATAGTCGACAAAAAAAGGGGAATTATGATTGATGTAGTAATCAAACGACATTTCAAAAAGATTCGCAAGGATAGCAATATCATTGCGTGCAAGCGGTTGAACGGTTAATCTTATATTAGCCATTTTAGCCTCCAAACAGGTTAGGTGGTTAGCGTCATCGTCGTGTTAGTAGCACTTCGGTGGCGCGCTTTTTGTTATTATTTAGGTCGTTAGGCGATCTTACCTCCTTAAATTAATCTGAATATGATGTAAGCTTCTAAGTAGACTAGAAGCTTACATCATATTCGTCAATAAAATATGAAATGTCAAACTGATTTAACTCTATCCTATCTCTGCGTTTACGCATGCAAATTAAGTGTTTATCTTACAAATACGACCAAATTCACTATAACTGCCATCCTCTCTTGGATTTCCATAATCAATTACAATACCTTGATAGGGGGAAGTTACACTTTGCAACTTTTTTGCAGCTTCATCAAAGTTGTCAAATGGAGATGCTCGTATCACATCAATTCTATTAAAACAGAGCTGAATCTCAAAAACAGCATAACGTTGGTATATATTCATGTAATCTCCCCTCCTTTAAGAGCTCCAAACTAAATCCGCGCTTTATTACCCATAAGTTTAGTAGTATCGAAAGAAGTTTGATGAGCAATAAGGAAATATCTACGGTGCTGCAAACATAACCAAGCTGCAAGGCATCTGGATCGGGAGCATTATTTCGTTTTAAACATTTGCCACGAGAAGCGAAAGGATATTTGTTTAATGATGGAAGCTGTTTTAGAAGAATTACTTCTAAACTATTCGATAAATTATTTACCTATATTATGTAGAAAACGCTATTTCACGATTCATATTAGGGAATTCTCAGCATGAAATGGTTATGCAACGAAACGTCAGGCAATAATCATGTAAAATACTGACATAGTTCGAAATAGTCTTCTTCAACAAATTACAGCCTTTCAACTTAGTACCCACTAGTTTTGAGCGATCTCTAGCTGTTAAGATTTTGACAAGGTGCCAAAAAATTTTCAACAACTTGCTTTTCAAGCCCTTCCACAACACTACGGCAAAAAAAATATAGCTTAACTAAGTTTTCCTGTTTCCTTAAGTTGATCATATAAAATATTCCATGAGCACCTTGTATTACAAAATAAATTATACCGTCGTTGTTGTGGATTGCTGGATCATAATTTGCAGCATTGCTATCTAACTCTTGAATTTGTTCATCTGCTATTAATCTTCGAGCTAGCTCTTCGCTAAATCTATCGATATGCAATCTGTTACCGTTCTTATTCTCATCTAAAAAAATCTCGATATACCAAGAATATTGTGTATTTTTAGGACTATACGTAAAATCATCATTTTTTATAAATTCTGAAAGAAACTCTACTAATTTCTTCAGGTTTTCATCTTTCATAACTAACTCCCTTTAATTGGTATTCATATCATTGTAAGCATAAATTTACTTCTATCCATGGAAATAACCGTATTTAAATACGAAATGATTCTGTTAAGTTTAGCAAAGTTTGGCTCTTTCTCAATTAAGGGGGCACCTTAGTTGAATTAGTATAAACTAACTCCTTGATTTAGCGATTAAAAGGAGACTAAAGTGCCGAAATACGATCTTATATTAAATTTACCTGGTTTTTCCATAGTAAAGGTGAGTGGTTACCAGCCGTTATTATTGGACGTTGTGTATAATCGTTTACCCCGTTGCGGTCATTGTCAGAGTAAGTCAGTGCGTAAGAAATCGTCTTATGTACGCACTGTTGTCCATGAGTTAATAGGCCATCGACGCAGTGTGCTACGATTTAAGGCGTACAAGTTGTATTGTAGACGCTGTAACCGTTATGGAAATCAGCAATTCCCTGGTATCAATAAACATCAACGAGCCACTTGGCGTGTGCAAGCCGCTGTATTTCATGACCATACCCGGGGAGTATCGCAAAAACACTTGGCTGAGCAGTATAAGAAAGGTAAAGCGACCATAGAACGATGGTATCAGCGTCAGTACCATGAGCAAAATAAAGAATTACTTAACAGACCTTGTCCTGTTGTCCTTGGAATTGATGAGCATTTCTTTAGTAAAAGAAAAGGCTTTGCTACAACCCTTTGTGACCTTAGAAAGCATAAAATATTTGATGTAGTACCGGGTCGTAGTGAACCCGATTTAAGGAGCTATCTCCAACAACTGCCCGGAAGAGAACGTGTCCAAGTGATTTGCATCGACTTGAGCAGTACCTATCGCTCTTTAATCAAAAAGTATTTCCCTAATGCTAAAATCGTTGCAGACCGTTTTCATGTCATTCGTCTTATCAACCACCTAAGCATGCAAACCTTTCATCAGATTGACCCTACAATGAAATACCAAAGGGGAACTCTGGTCGCTCTGAAAACCAATCCAGAAAACCTAACACCAACACGATTATCAAAACGTAACACCTATCTAGAACAGCACCCCGCTATCGCTGCAATCTACGACTTTAAACAAAAACTGCAACAATTACTCACTAAAAAACATTGCACTGCCAAAGAATGCAAGCGATTGTTACCCCACTTTTTGGACATGGTTAATGCGCTTAAGCAAAGTGCTTTTCAACCCCTTAGAACATTAGGTAATACTTTATTTAGATGGAGAGATGAAGTCGTTAGAATGCTTCGCTTTACGAAAAATAATGGCATCACTGAAGGATTTCATCGAAAAATGAAATTGATTCAACGTAGAGCTTACGGCTTTAAAAATTTTGAAAATTATAGAATAAGAGTTAGAGTACTATGTGGGTGACTAACTGCCCCCGTAATTGGGAAAGACCCGATCTATCTCTACTTTACCGCAGTTAGATAAAGCGATAGCGGAATTTCATGCAGCGGTAAAAGACACACCGCAAAACCCTAAGCATCTAGAAAAAACCTATCTATATCTACAACAGGCATTGAGTGCATTTTGGAAAGCATTAATACAGTTTAAAAGGTAATCTCGAATACTGCTCGCCAAGGAAGGCTGAAAGCCGAGGCGAGGAGACCGCGATAGGCTGCGATTTACGCAGACAGCCCGAAGGGATGCGGAGTAAATCTTTCTGCAGCCGTAAAGTCATTGTGGGAGGAAAACGCTTTGCTCGTTCAGAGCAAACGTTGACGGACGCAGGGCGGTCGCGGCCTTTTAGCTTCGCGCGTTGGCGAGCTCGATTTTAGCCATGGATGGCTAAAATCAATCACGAGGTAGCGCGACCATCGTTGTCCCCTATAATCAACAAAATAATACCTGATACTTACTCAAAAACGCCAGTGAGTATTACTCACTGGCGTTTTTATTTCATATCATTACCTTTTTTATCCTTTTATGCTACCAAATAGCTTAAAATACGCGCAGCCTCCTGACCGCCTAGTTCTGCGCCATGCCGACGCATGTCAGTCATGGCTCGGATATCTATTGGTATGCTATTATAATGCGTTTTTTGCAAACTAGCTGCGCATAGGTAGTTCATATCATCCGACATTCTGGCAAAGGTTCCTCTATAGTTAGTCTCTTCTGAGCCTGAACTCGGGATGGTTTAGGTCCATCAAAAGGGTTACGATGCTGCTCTGGCTCTTCTGATAAACCATTGCCAAGTTTATTAGCCGGAGATCGATTTGAACCAAGATTATTTAATAATTCACGATGAGAATTTTGCTCTGGACCTTTAATTAAATATTCATTAGCCTCCCGTGCCGCCTATATGCAACGATCGCAACCATGAGCGACATAACAACAACAATAGGTAGAATGATAATTGCGGCGGTGGCAGCTGTAATTCCACCATAAATAAGCCCTGAATAAATAAGTCCTATTCCTAGAGCCATCAAGGCGATGCCCTCAAGAAATGATTTCTTTGCCATGTTAACGCCTCAAGTGATGAAAGTGGGGATGTTAAATGGGGTTTAGATTTTTGGCAAGAGATTTTTTATACAGTATTTGGATTTTTTCGATGTAGACCATGTTGGCAAACCGAGCGAGCAAATAAAGAAAAAGAGGATTTAAGTAATCAAACAAATCAACTATCCTAGAGAAGAGCCATTCCTTCATTTCAGAAACAGTAACAATTAATTACATTTAAGAATTGGTACCAAAATAGGTACCAAAATTTTATTTTACAGAACAGGAAAATTCATAACTACTTGATTTAATTGGTGCTGGCACCAGGAATCGAACCCGGGACCTACTGATTACAAGTCAGTTGCTCTACCGACTGAGCTACGCCAGCATTATCTTGATTGAAGAACTTGGGGTCGCAATGGCCCCCTCTATGTTCCTTTAGAGTATATTACCTTAGGAGATCCCTCACTTTGTTCGGGATGACGATCACGGCTCTGAGGAGGCTCGATAACGCTGGCTTGAAGGGCGTCTCGAGCGTCTCAAAGGAAAAAATAAAACCTGGCGATGACCTACTTTCACATGAGGAAACCCCACACTATCATTGGCGCAAGTTCGTTTCACTTCTGAGTTCGAGATGGAATCAGGTGGGGCCAAACCGCTATAGTCGCCAGGAAAACTCGTTCGGTAAATACTAGTAGCCCCTATCATCCTGGATTGCTTCACTCCGCTCGCAATGACGGCCTAGCCTTCGCAATAACAGCCTGAGCTCGACAGCCTGAGCTTCGCGCAAACCAACCCCTCACAGGGCTACTATTCTACCTTCGCT
>CAVXEK010000011.1:0-92788 GCA_963760845.1 uncultured Gammaproteobacteria bacterium
CCGGTAGTCAAAAATTTAAGGATGTAATCTGTTAATAACATGGTATTTAATAATTCGCTTTCCAAAAGCCGGCTAGGGGCAAAACGCATCTGATTAAAGGGATGATAGGGTTTGTCTGGATCAACCGGATCTAAACTAAAAATAGCGGCCCCAATGTTTTTTTCCAGCATTTGCTGCAGGTCAAATAAGGTAAATAACTTTCTCATAAACAGGCTTGCTTTGGTCCCACGGTGTCAAATAAAAATGGATAACCCCTGTTGTATAACTCACTTCTGCCCCATTGATGGAGCGATAGGGTAGTAGGTGTTCATCGGCTGGGTAAGGTAATGAACGCGAGGGGTTCATCCACCCTTCTTCATTCCTATCTATCCGGATCCAAGGTTGATTGAGTCTTTGCTCAACATCTAAAAAAGTCCATCCATTGTCGAATAGCAGTTCCTCCATCAAGTCTAAACGAAATTGATTTTCAAGAGCGGGGTCGTATTCTTCCTGATACCAGTTTTTTAAACAGGCTTCATACGCTTGATACAAGACAGTGGCTGGAGCATGCTCTAAGGAACTCCTGGGGAATGCGATTTGTTGTACTCGTAGATGTCAACCATGGCTTTAAGCAGGCGACGCATTAAATGCAGGGTTTTATTTTCTTGTCTTAAGAAAGCAATGTTGGATTGAGGGCTATCAAAAAAAGGAAAAATATCCACAATACTCAGAGCACGTTTATTTAAGGCAGGAATTACCTCCTTCAGGGTTTCATCTTGATAAGTCAAGGCAGAAAGGGATCTTAAAACCCTGGTGTTAATGTAGATTTCCAGATCAGGTGTGCAATGGGAGCTTATCCCTACAGCGGTTAAATACATTTTTAAAGCGAGTCGCTCATCAGCCATTTGTACGGCTGGCACGATTTCTAGCCTTGCTGCTTGTTGAAATTGGAGGCCAATTTGAAGAAAAACATTAGCAAGAACTTGCCGGTGGCTTTTTTCAAGAAGGGCTGGAAGCCAATCTAAACAGTGAAACGCACATTCTCGATAATGGTGAGCCTTGCTTGCTTTGGTGTTTGTACTGTGAGTATCTTTTTCAAAACAGTACAGCAATTTGACATATTGAATTAATTCGGTCAGGTTATTATTGTTACTGCTGTTTGATAAACGTTCCTTTAATACATGCAGAAGCTCTTTTGCTTCTTGATAGCCAGAAAATTGTTGTATCGTTTCTGTAATAAACAAATCGTCACTTTGGAATTTCCAGTGGGAATTCCAATATAAGCTCAGTGCGTAAGTGAATAAGCTTCTAAAGTATTGATTGTAAAAAAGAGGAATAAAGTAAAGTAATAGCTCATCAGGCGCCCCTTTAGCAAAATCAGTTATTTTCTTAATGGAAAAAATAAGATGCTGGCGGGCTTCAGTAGGCTTTTCTGCCATGGCCACTATCTCAAATAGTCCTTGGTATAAAGCGGCTGTGGGCGCCTGCTCGTTAGTTTTGGTAATCTGGGAGGACAAGTAAGTAGCAAGATTTCCCAACGCTGCACCATAAAAGCTGCCTGATAAGAAATTCATCAATAACTTAGCAGCCAGCACAGGTGTTAATGCTTCTTGCGGGATAGAGACTGTATGGTCTTGAGAGCAACCTCTTTTAGCCTCCAGCAGAGCAAAAATATCATCGTATTGCTGAGCTTGTGAACTGTTAGTTGGGTTTTCGAAATGATAGAGCCCCGATTTAAAGGGTTGAGCTCTTTCTTGGAGTGAAATGGGTGATAAGGGAGTTTTTAAGTATTGTTCGATAAGTACTTTGTGCTCATTTCTAGACACGTATGAATAAGGGAGCGTGTTGCCTGCTTGCAGAGATCCGAAGCTTATACCAGGAGATTCACTATCAACCTCTGCGTTTTGGGCAGTGTCCCAATTCGTATCGAAATGGCGTCTTTTAATTGGATCTGAGAGTACCTCGTAGGCTTCATTAAGCAATTGCATGTTTTCAATGCTTCCCCCGCGATCAGGATGGGTATATAAGGATAATTTTCGATAAGCTTGCTTAATGTCTTGCGAGGATGCTTCTTTGGTGATTCCTAGTGCTTGGTATAAATCTTTCATAATGGCTTATCCTTTTATTATGCTTTAATTAAATGAAATATCAAGCTGTGATTGGGTTACTTCTTCGGACTTATTACGCCAGTAAAGAGCCCTCTGGGCATTGTGAAAAAATGTTCCGTATAATTTGCTAAGTGCCAATTGATTACTTGCGCTCACTTCTTCAGCGAGATGCTCTAGCGGAGCGAGTGCTTCCTGATTGCCTAAACTCACTGCTCGCATATAAAAAGAGAAAGCTAGGTTAATGTCTTTCTGGCCTTCCTCAGATGTTTGATGATGCTGCGCTAAAAATAATGCCGCTGATGTGTCGTTACGTCCATACGCTTTCTCATACAGCTTAATGGCAAGTGCACGGTCTTGAGTTATTTCATGGTCGCCACGATAATATATTTGGGCAATGGCAGTTAATTCACTTGCCGTGATTTCTTCGGAATTGAAAAGACTTGTTAATTGCTCTTGTGCTGCCGCACAGCCTGAATAAGCCGCTAATTGATAATAGCGTACTGCTGTAAGTCTGTTTTTTTCTACACCTTCTGCATACTGATGTATCCAGCCAAGATGATACAGCGCAGTTTGATTACCTTTTTCAGCTGCTTTTTCAAAACAGAGCCTTGCTTTGGTGTAATCTCGTTTGACACCCTCGCTGCCCTTGTAATACGTTAAACCAATATTTAATAATTCATCTGCTGTGCTCGTTGAGAAGGTTACCCCACCATCTAATTCCTTCTGCTTCCTGTTGGTTTCTTCCCTCTTTCCAGCCTCTACCTGCTTCTTTGCTTCTTGGTTTTTCTTTTCTTCTCGCTCCCTTTCTACTTCCTTTGGCGTAATGGGTTCTGCAAGTCCAAGGATTTGTTGCTCTCTAGCTGCTATTTGCTCACCAACCGTTTTGTACACTTCACTAGAAATACCTTCAAATAGTTCTGGGTTATCGGTCAATATCAGCATGTCTTTCGTTACATGGTGTTTAAACACCGTTTCATAGAGCGAACCTTTTGCAAAAATAGGCCCAGACCACCAAGACCTAGCTAGCTCTTTTTCAGCTGAAAACCACCAAGAAAATACTTTTATAGACTCATGATTAAATGACCTATTAGGAAAGGATTGCCCAAATACCATAAGTGCAGTCCACAGATAATTGATAAATTCAGGATTACTTTCAGGAGCTCCCTCGAGAACAATTGGTTCTTCTTTTGAGGGAGGTTCAGAATCCACAAGAAAGAAATTTGCCATGGCCATTGTGAATTTGACACGGGCGGCAGGTTGTTGAGGGAAGAGAGAAGGGTTATTAAGAAGCGTTTTAATTTGCTGCTCTTTTTCCTTTTCCTTGTTTAATTCTTCGGGTATTTGTTCTTCTTTAACCTTTATTTGCTCGTCAACAGTCTTGTACAATTGATTGGAAATACCTTCAAACAGTTCTGGATTATTAGTCAGTGTCAGCATATCCTTCATTACATAGTGTTTAAATACGGTTTCATAAAGGGAGTTTTTTGCAAAAGTCGACCAAACTCCTCCTAATTCTTCATCTGTACTGAAAAAAAGTGCATCATAGAGATGAGATTTTCCGGTTACATCTATGGCCGTATGATTAAATGACCTATTAGGAAGTCTTCCCCCAAAAACCATTAGTCCAGTCCATAGATATCTGGCACAGCCTTTTGGCATTTTATCAGCGTTTACGCGGAGTATATTTTCCGCTGAAGGAAGCTCACTAGAGCCCACAAGCAACAGATTTGATACAGCCATTGCGAATTTGACACGTGCAGCAGGCTTTTTAGGAAAAAAGAGCGGATTACTCAGAAGCTCTTTGACTTGTTTTTCGTTAGTAGACATAGTACCTCCTTGTTGTATTTAGTAATAGCTCACCTGTCGAAGGTAACTTAAGTTGACTCCGTTAGTTTAGTAATTACGATCGTACAATTTACTGGTCAACATCATGCAACTACCTAATATACTGGACTTTGGACAAACTCCGATCTGAACGGGCCCGGGCCCGCCCGAGCTCCGGCTAATCTACTTTTTGCGCCATTTTAGTCAACATCATAACAATGCGAATAGGTAAATCTCTGGCTAAGCGATACTGTTCTTCATGTATAATATTTGCACGTTTGGATACCTCCAGGATCGCCGCAGTTTCTGTGGCCGAACGTTTTGCCATGCGATAAAATCTGCTTTTTTCATTGGTGGAAAGCTCATCTGAGCCTTCAGCAATATTCAATGAAATTGAGGTTCCAGCTCGTTGAAGCTGGTCGGTTAAATAAGCTCTGCCACGAGGGAAGGCTGAAGTGATTTTATCGATTAGCACAACGACCTCAATGGAGGCTTGATACACATCCAATTTTTCAAAATCGAAGTAACTCATGGTTGGATTTCCTTATAAGCGGTTTTGGACTGTTTGAAATGACTTCCGTTAGTGCATAATGCAGCTGTACAATTCAAAATTTTCTCGTCAGAAAAAATACCTTGAAGTATGGACGCTGCCTTATGCTGGAAGAGATTGTACCGGTTTTAAAAAGCTTTCGCGATAGAATTTATCAGTTCTTTCCCTCACGAAGAGATGCTGCTATGGAGCTTGTTGATGCATTATCGAGCAATAAAACGGCAGCCAGTATTGTTGAATTATTTTCAAGCCCCCTGCATCGGCGTAATTACTGCAGCATTACACGGGTTCTGGACGAGTATCTGTCAAAGGATCCGACGATTGCACAGCAACAAAAGCAGGAGTTAACGAATCTTCTTTCAAGTTTGTGTCCATCGATACAACAGCGCGGATTTCATTTATTTACAGTAGACTGCACGCCACAGCCTCGTGTTTTTTCACCGAGGTTAGAGGACAGGAGTTATGTTTACGCGCCCAATTACAAAAAAACGTGGTCGCCCTAAAGTCTATGGTGATATTCATCAGTTAAACAATCCAGCAACATGGCGGGCTCCAGACGAATCCGTTGCGTTTTGACAAACGAGCGCCAAAGGAAAAATTCAAATCATAAAAATAGACTGCTGGAACGAAGTCATCATGATAGGCAAAAAGGGCAACAAACTATCTGATTATCCCTTGCGTTTGTTGCGCGTTCAGGTCTATAAAGAATCCGGTGAATTGTTATTCAAGCGACCCCTTTGGTTGACGGCAGCAGGTAAAAGACGCATGGAATTATCGTTGTATGATAATTTTACCAGCTATCGCCATCGCTTTGATATTGAACATTCTCAACCACCTAAACCACGAAAAAAAGCCCTTGGACGACAATCGGGGGACATTCAGGTAAAACGCATGCGTCATCCTATCGTTAAAAAGTGGAAAAACACAGCTCTTGATGAAAAAATCATTGCATAATCAAGATAATATTGTCAATAAATAGACCAGATTGCACGTTGTGATGGTAGAGTATTGCTAAAATAATCTGGATTTGATTGTAACTTATGACTGTTCGGAGCTCGGGCGGGCCCGGGCTCGAGCCCGTTCAGATCGGAGTTTGTCCAAAGTCCAGTTAATAAGGTTATAAATTTTTTTTTATATCGCCTACCATCATCGGCAGTACGTTCCAAAATGGAACTTACTGAATTTTCATCCAATTCATGGCTATCAAAAAAGCTTAGTGATAGTGGATCTCCGCGTGCCAAATAGCTCACTGCAATTAAATTTTGTCAGATGATCTGATGCTGTTGCAAAATAAAACTGTCATAATTGCGGCCGAGAATTGTGAGATGTGATATGCAATATGTAGAGCTCAAACTGACTCAATGAAAATATGGTTTAATAACAATCATCATCAAAGGAGAAAATGATGAAAAGCAATCCAACACTATTTGAGGACTATAAAATCAGACGCTTATACGATGAAACTACAGAAACCTGGTTTTTTTCTGTGGTTGATGTGATTCAAGCATTAATTCAACAACCTGATTTTCAAGCGGCCAGAAATTATTGGAAGGTTTTGAAAAACCGATTAAAGAAAGAAGGTAGTGAGTCGGTTACAAAATGTAACCGACTGAAATTAACAGCATCGGATGGAAAGAGCTATTTAACAGATGTTGCCACAGCCGAAACACTTCTTCGTTTAATTCAGTCCGTCCCAAGCTCTAAAGCAGAGCCTATAAAACTTTGGCTTGCCAAAGTTGGCTATGAGAGAATGCAAGAAATGGCTGACCCATCGAAATCTCTCGACAGAGCCAGAGAAACATGGCAAAAGCATGGCTACAGTGACAGGTCTCCTATGTTCAGAATTATTCCTATCTATTTTTTTACCGCTAAAATAACCTGATTTCCAGGCTGATCAATTTTGTCGCTAATAATTTCAAAACCAGCTTCTCTTATTAATTGAGCATTTTCAGGGGCAGGTCGGCCACTATGACAAAAATGCTCACCAAACATTTCAGATTCTATGGTGTATTCATCAATAATTTTAATGGGAATATCGTCAATAGCATGACCGGTATCGGCAAAGGTGATGCACAAGATACCTTGATCATGTAAAAATGAATGGAGCTTTTTTAATAGTGTAAAATGGTGTTTTGCATGAATGTGGAATAAAGTACACCAGCAAATAATGGCATCAAATTTAATATCCGTTGTAAATTCGCACAGATCTGCTTCAAACAATTTTTCCTTGGGAATAATTTTTTCAGCAAACTTCAGTAAATTATGTGAAATATCGAGACCATAGACATCAAAACCCTGTTCAATTAAATAGACCGCAATGGGTTTTCCAGAGCCACATCCTACATCTAAAATTTTGGCGCCTGGTTTTAAATGAGAAACTGCTTCATCAATTGAAGGTTGTTCAATGTACCATTCCCTTTCTTTATTCCAAATTTCAGCAATGTTGTTGTAACCTTGTTTAATCTTGCGATTGAAAGAATTCATTATGTCACTATACCCCTGCAAAATTTTTTCAGCACTGCCGGGTTGATAATTTGCTTTATCGATTTGAACGTAGATAACATTTTCTTCGCTAGCAATGAGAACGTCTTGAATGCCAATGAGTTTTTTTAGCTGCTTAATTAAAGCAGTTTCATTTTTTGCCATTTTCGGATAGCTAAAAATTAAGGTGGTAAAATAGGATTCAGGCTGCATAAAAAGAGCAATCAGTAGCCAGACTACACTAAGCAAGGTATTCGCAAAGAATATTCCCATGTTCCCCGCAAATTGATAGAGCATTCCTGCCGCCAGGCCCCCTGAAAAAATGCCGAGAAATTGACTACTGGAGTAAACTCCCATTGCTGTTCCTTTGCAAGTAGCCCCAGCTTGTTTGGAAATGAGAGAGGGTAGAGAGGCTTCGAGGATGTTGAAAGCGACAAAATAAAAAAACAGTAAACTACAAAGCATGAGCCAGGATTGGCTGAACGAGGCTAACAAGAATTGACTAAGGCCAGTCACTAGGACGGATAGGATAAAGACGGATTTCATCCGCTGTTTTTTTTCTGCTAGCAGAATAAAAGGCACCATACTGATGAATGAAAATACCATTAAGGGGAGATAGAAGTGCCATTGCTCGCTTAGATTACCTTGCATGACTTGCCGCTGCAGCATAAACGGAACGGCATAAAAAGTAGAAGTTAAAATAAAATGCTGCACAAAAATCCCAGCATTTAAACGCTGCAAATGTTTATTATAGAGAACTGTCTTGAAAAGCGATGCATCAGCTTCGCTATCAAGGTGAAAGCGCTCCTTCTTTGGAGTGGCAATTACCGTATGCAATAAAAATAAACCAAGTAGCGCGAGGGCAGTAGTGAGATAAAAAATCCCTGCTAAGCCGAAATGGTTAGTTAAGGCTGGACTGACAACCATTGCTAGGCTAAAGGATATACCAATAGTCATACCAATGACTGCCATGGCTTTAGTCCGCTGCTCATCAGGGGTGAGGTCAGCAAGTAAAGCGATCAGCACACTACCTATGGCCCCGGCGCCTTGTAAAGTGCGGGCAAGGATCATCGTATAAATAGAATGGCTTAGAGCACCAATTAAGCTACCACCGGCAAAGAAAAGTAACCCCAATGTGAGTATTGGTTTTCTACCAAAGCGATCGGATAACAAACCAAAAGGTATTTGCAAAATACCTTGGCTTAAGCCGTAGCTACCCAATGCTAAACCAATAAGAGTAGGGGTCGATCCCTGAAGATGGGTGGCAAAAAGGGTAAATACGGGGATCAGCATAAATAATCCCAACATGCGAAACGAAAATAGGGCTGCAATGGGGAAGACGCTGTTTAACCAGGAATACTTCATTGATAACTAGGGATCTCAAAATACGTTGTGCAAATGGTACAAAGTTAGAAGCCCTGACACAAGGATTATTGACCTGCCTATTGTGGTAGTGATTCAAGGCACCCTATCCCATTGGTGCAAACATCAGCGAAGAACTTTGCACCAGCGAACCCTCTCCCGCCCTTCGGGCACCCTCTCCCCATGTCTGGGGAGAGGGGGAAAATGAGGGAAGTAGATAACCCTCTTCCGCCCTTCGGGCACCCTCTCCCCATGTCTGGGGAGAGGGGAAAATGAGGGAAGTTCTTAGGGAGAGTGGATATCCATTAAACCATCACGCGTTGATCCTACTTTTTTCCTATAAGTAACCACCGTAGAGAAATATTTAGCAATTTGGCATAAGCCATAGCCTTTGATGCTCGTATTGGCTTACTACCAGATTCACAAGAGAAGTATTCGGGATAAGAAAGCTGGTTTGCTTCACAAAAAGCTTGAGCGCTAGGATAGCCTGCATTTTCTCTAGCCTGTTTAAGACGCCCGGCAATTGCTCTTCTAAGTTCAGTAAGTTGGGCCATTGTGTTGACATATAGTAGCAAAAGCCCAAGGATAATTTTTTTAAAGTTCGTCGAGTGGGCTTGTTGCTTTCTCATAAACGGCCATAGCCATTTTATAGTGTTTTACCAAGGCAGACTTCAAAGAGTCAGGATGAAGTACTTGCACCTCATGTCCATAGCGCATGATATCCATAATAAGCTCTCGGTTATCACTATAAGGAAACCAGAGTTCTACAGAGCCATTCTCATTGTTTTTTTGCTTTTGATTAGGATGCCATTGAATACCACTGCGCATACGCATTGCAGCACGGCCGGTAAAATGCAAATGCGCTGTTTCTGACGGTGGTCCTGAAAAAATGCCATAACTTGAAGCAAAATATTCACACAAAACCTCTTCTTGCAAGCATTTTCCTTTGGAACTGCTTATTATGATTTCTTTAATACCTGCCACCCAAAACGTTCTTAACGCTTCCCGTAAATGACACCAGGCATCCAGATACCAGTTATTTTTATAATAAATTAAACGTTGCGGTGACAAGGTCCGCTCGGAGGAAACACCATGAATATCCTGATAGGAGATTTTAATCTCAAGGTTTTCCAGTGTAGCACGGCAGAGTGGAAGAAAAATTTCATTTTCCACATAAGAATGAGCAATGGGTATAATATTAATGCGATTTACAAAATAATTAGCCTCTTTGCTGATTGTCTTAAGAATGTTGTTAATCTGCGTTGCTAGTTTTTGCATATACTCGCCTAGCAGACCAGGCTGAACCTGCTCAAGCATATGGCGTATGATCAGAAGCGTTTGTAACTCTTTTGCATGAAACCACAAACCCTGTATTTGTCTTGTCTGCTGAGTATCACAATAATAGCCTCTGTATTTGCGTGAATAGAGGATGGGAAAGCCATATTGCTCTCTAAGTACGGTGATAAGGCGCTTAAAAGTTGAAAGAGAACATTCCAACTCTGACAGAAGGGTACTAAGTGGTATTGGATATTTGTGATTTTGAAACAGCCTTTCAAGAATAAAAAGGCGATGTAGGTTTTCCATAGCAAATCTCGTGACAGAAATAATCAATGCCGGTAGGATTTATTTTTTAAGCAGCTTTATCATAAGCTACATCATTTACCCTGTAATTTCTACAACTTTTGTTGACTGAATTAAATGGCTAAATATATTCATATTGACCACAAGGCTATTATCCGTATATCCTTGGATTTTATTATCCAGGGACTCCACCCAAGGCATGTAAAATTTAAAGCCATTGACAAAAAACCATCATGACTGAATAAATCAGCCGCCCTCGAAGATGAAAATACCTGCTATTTTGATTTAAAAACAACCATTCTGATATAATTGTGCGGTGCGAATTACCTCAATAGTAGTCGATCAAATTTCAGTGACATTACGTTCCTGTTCAAAAAACGGACTCGGATAAACCGGCACGCACCCTCGATTGCTTCACGTATGGTAAAAGTACGTTGGACGGATGGTAAATAGTCCTACTTATCTTTCGGTAAGTAAGGCCAACCCGGTTCTCCACGAGGATAATTCGCACATTTATTATACCATAAATCAACAGTCTGTCATGGGGGAATTTAAATGGAAGCCATTGTTCAACGTAGTGCTGGTCTAGATGTTCACAAGAAGATCATTGTTGTGACGATATTACTTGAGCAATCAGATGGTTCAGTCAGTGAAGAAACCCGTGAATAGGGTACAACGTATCAAGCATGTGAACAGCTATCTGATTGGTTACCAAGTCACGATATCCAGCTGTGTGTGATGGAGAGTACTGGCATTTACTGGAAAAATATTTATGCAGCCTTGGAAAAAAAAGGCTTGCGTGTATCTGTTGTCAACGCTCGTCATGTAAAGCAGGTTCCTGGTCGTAAGACTGATGTGAAGGATAGTCAATGGTTAGCACGATTAGCTCGTTATGGTTTGGTTAAAGGCAGCTTTATTCCGCCTAAAGACCTACGTGAACTTCGTCTCATCGCTCGTTATCGCACAAAGCTTAAAGGGATGCTCGCTAGCGAAAAAAACAGGTTACACAAAACGCTTGATGATGCTGGGGTTCGTTTAGGTAATGTCGTCTCTGACATTAGTGGTGTCATTGCAACAGAAATCATAGCAGGGTTGGTCGAAGGTAAATCAATAGATGAGTTACTGGATTGTACAAGGACTCAATTAAAAAAGAAAAAGAATGAGTTAAGAGCAGAGCTTGAAGGTGAACTCAGCGCAAGACACTTATTTTTGTTGAAAAAACTTCAAGATCATATTGATTATCTTGAAAAAGAACTGCGCGACATAGATGATTACCTATTTACTGCCATGCAGCCTTATCAAAAAATCCTTAAGTGGGCTTTTCTTCAATTCTGCTGCAATTTTTTCCTTTAATGCTCCAAATGTTTCATTTTTATCGAAATTTATAACAATTTTACCGCTAGCGCCGTTAGCAGCTATAGTAAACATCAACCGTCCCATAAATCACCTCGGTAGTTATTAGAATAAAATTGGAAGTTGTTTTATCCCTATGTTGTTTGGAATTGCTTCAATTTCGGTATAGTTTATATGCTGAAATGCGCTGCAAACTGTATTGATGTAAGCAATTGCTTGCTGCTTTACTTTGGCTATTTCGTCATCAGAAATTTGACTGCTATCCATAAGGATATGCATCCTTAATAAGTAAAGGATATGTGGTATCGTAACATGCAATTGTTCCAGTAGTTTTTTAGAAGTATTCTCTGGTTTCTCATAACCTTCAGTAATATCAATTTTGTTTTCAACACACCATTTTACTAAAGCTTTTAGGGCTATTCCTGGTGAGCGACGTTTGCTGTATTTAAATAGCTTTTTATGTTTTGCAATAGCGGTTAAATAAGCAATTTCCTCGTCAGATAATCTCAGGGATACGCTTGTCATTTTGCTTCTTTTCCTCCTTCCTTTTCTTGACCGTATATTTAAATTTTACAAGGGCAAGATTGACTTCAATACTCGACTCTGTTTCAGAGGTATTAAGATTTTCAGGCACAACCAAATCGGCAATTAAATCGCCGGTTTTTTCCATCAGCGTTTGATAGTCGGGGGAATCTTGGGGTATTGTTGGAAGTTGCTGTATAGTTCTGCTTATTTCTCGTACCTTTGTGAAGGTATCAATAATAGCAAGCGTTGTTTCGGTGGCGCGTGGACTTTTAAGGATAGTGGCTAGCATATATAAGCCTCGCTCTGTAAAGGCTGTTGGCAGTTTTACTTTCCCACCTTTGATTGAAGTCGAAAATTTCGACTTCAATGGTTCCCATTCTTCTTGGGTTAATTCAATCAAGTAGTCTGTAGGGAACTTTTCAGGATTGTTTTTGACTGCTTTATTAATTCGTTTCGCTTCAATAGCATATAAGTCAGCTACGTCAGAGTCGATAATGACTTTTTGGTTACGAATATCAACAATTTTTGATTCTACTTGCTCAAATTTTGATACTTACATGGTATGACCTTTTTGAAATAATGATATCGGCATTTTATATGGAAAAAATCTAGAAGTATGCAGTTGTAATTAAATCTAAATTAATTTATTTAATTTCAATGCATTAAACGTTGTTTACAAAAGATTACATTTATCGAGATAGATTTTTTTGAATAATCAAAAAATAGATTTAAAAATTAAAATTGTTAATTATCATGTAGTTAGATGCCAGCGAAATGCAATATTTATATTGCGTGGTGTGTGGTGGTTTTTAGTGGTTTTCGGATTTGTTGCGGTGGCTTGTCTATTTTGGGGCAGTTTTTATTTTTACTCCTATTTATGTTTTTTTAGCGCATTGCAATTGCGTGTTTGTGATTGTTTAGGCTAGTGTTTTAGGTCTATTATATTTCCATTTTGGGTAGTTAGAATTACTCTTATATCGCTGGTGCGTGCCTCAATCTTCTCATCTTAACGTGGCTTTATTTTCCGTTTTCTGAAACGACCCTAAAAGAGGGATTGAACTTCAAACCCTCAAAAGAAAACTCTACTACAGAGTTGAAAATGTACCCTAGTTAAGGGTATAATTAATAATCAAGAAGAGTAGAGCATGATTTTGGATATCTTTACTGTTGTCGTGAGTAAAAAAGCTAAGCGTGATTTACAGATAGTACCTATCTATATTGCAAGGAAGCTTGGTGCCTGGATTGATACTGTCAGCCATGATGGATTACAAGTAACGCGTAAAATTCCTGGCTATCACGATGAGCCCCTCAAAGGTAATCGAATAGGGCAACGTTCTATTCGACTCAGTAAAGCCTATCGCGCAATTTATGTTGTAGGTGTACAAGACCAGATAGAGATTGTCGAAATTATTGAGGTAAATAAACATGATTACTAAAGAAACTAGAGAATCGATGGATTTTATCGAACAATTAACAGGCAGCAAATTAACCATTGCTAATCTTTTACTTGCTATTCGCCAAGGTGAAGAGATGTCGCAGGTTGAATTTGCCAAGCAACTTGGTATCACTCGACAATATTTATGTGATATCGAACATAGCCGGCGCTTTGTTAGTCCTAAAATGGCCGCAAAATATGCTGAAATATTAGGGTATTCAAAAAATCAATTCGTTCGTCTTTGCTTGCAAGACTTACTGGATCGAGATGGGCTTCACATGATCATCGATGTACAAGATGCCGCTTGATAGATCCCACAGTCGAAGAACTAGAGGCAGAGCTTAAAAAAGAATGACTGATCAAAAATTAAAACCGTAGATTTTTGCACGATTGTGCCCGCTGGCCCAAAATGACACTATAGGAAAACCAATGAAGATTACCTTTAGGCCTCTTTCAGAGGCTGACTTTATTTTCCTTCTGAAGTGGCTGGAAGAAGCACACGTGAAAGCGTGGTGGGATCAAAACATACAATGGACATCCGACTAATTCAGAATATGCCAGCTCATACACCCACGTTTTTGTTGATCCAGATAGTACAAATAGTATAACGATTAGAGCCTATAAAAGGCAGGATTTAACATGGCAAATCAGCAGCTAGTTCCAGGTGAGTTATGGATGATTCGAGCACAAATTTGCCCGCCTACAAAAGAGTTATCAAAGTTGATTAAGCAATTAGAACTATTGAACACAAACAATAATACTAAAAACAACGCCTACATTATTTATCTCATCGGAAAACCTGGGACAGGCAAATACACCATAGCAAAAGAACTTGAACAGTTCGGGTTCATTGTTTGTGATAATCAACTCATCAATAATCCCATCTTCCCTTTGCTGAATTATGATGGTTTTAGCAAAATTCCTGAAACTGGATGGAATGCTATAGGGCAGATACGCACGGCTGTCTTTGACTTTATTGCTACAGAACAAAAGCACAATTATGCTCTAACCAATTACCTCTATGAGGACGAAGGAGACCGTAAATGTTACTCGCAAGTGAAATCAATGGCATTCAAACGTGGGTCATTATTTATCCCCATTAAATTGCTGATTTCTGAAGAAGAGCATTTAAGGCGTATCACTGAACCGTCCAGAAGAACTAGATGGAAATCAATTGATCCTCAAGATGTATACGAAACTAAGCCGCTCATCCCTATAGATCACCCACATTTATTAGAATTGGACGTAAGCCGACTCTCCGCAACGGATGCAGCTGAAACTATGTTCAAACATATAGAGAAACTGCATCATGAACATAAATTTTGAAAAAGCTAATTCAAATCATATCGATTTAATTTTTCGTTGGCTTGCAGAACCTTATGTTCAGGAGTTCTGGGACAATACACAAGGTCATAAAGATGATATCTTAAATTTTATCACTGGACGCACAGAGCCTTCATATTATGCGAACGGTAAATATGTTTATTGGGTAGCAAGCTGTGATGGAAATCCTTTCGCAATGCTGATGACAATCCAAGAAACAACCGATGACGATATAGATAAAATTAAATTGGAAAATCTTTCCAAAACCGGGCATTCCTATGGCATTGATTACATGATTGGTGATAAAGCTTATTTTGGCAAAGGCTATGGAGCCAGAACTTTAGAAGAGTTTATTAATTTTTTTATAAAAGAGGTTGATCCCAAAGCTGATACATTTTTAATTGACCCCGCAACGGATAATCCCAGAGCCAAACATGTTTACATGAAGGCAGGATTTGAGCATGTTGCTGATTTTGTGATGTCAGGTGATGTTTCTGGTGCAGGCAAACTTCATCATTTATTAATTAAACGTATTAGCCTAATATAATGATTATCAGAATGATTCACGTTGCGCCGGATGAACTATTTTTTGAGTTTCAAACTGGTTGAAAGGTAATATTATGGCAGAAAAAATTGGTAGGAATGATGTATGCCCTTGTGGTAGCGGTAAGAAATATAAAAAATGTTGTGCGGCATCAAATGCTGATGCAGGCGTTTTGGATTTGGCTTCGCGTGATATTCGCAACACAGAAGGTCATATCGTAGATAATCACCTAACACCTTATCTTATGAAGACACTCCCGCCGGCTATTGTAAAAATGGCTATAGAAGAGTTTTTACCGGAAAATTTGCCTGAAGAAATCGATGAAGAACATCTATTTAATCAATTTGTATTTCCATGGGTTTTGTTTAGTTGGATAAGCTGGTCGACTCTACCAGCTTTTACACTACATTGGTGGGCACGTCGCTAGCGCTCCTTTGCCCACCCTACGTCCGAGCCTATATCAGGTTATATTTTGCGCAAAAACAAGCGTCATTTAGTGTGAACTGTGATAGATAAAGATTTTTTAACCGGATAGGCCATAAATGTTTTTTTTTGATCCCCTGGCGATTTAACACGGGCATAAATGGATTCGCCCAGAATCTCTGGCAATCTGCACTATTTATTGACAAATTTATCTTGATTATGCAATGATTTTTTCATCAAGAGCCGTGTTTTTCCACTTTTTAACGATAGGATGGCGCATGCGTTTTACCTGAATGTTTCCCGCTTGTCGTCCAAGGGATTTTTTTCGGGGTTTGGGTGGTTGAGCTGGTGTCCCAATCATTCGAATAATTCGTTCAAAATCATTTTGCATTTGTGTTGGTTGCTTTATCCTAAAAAAATCAGTTTAAATCTGCGATAATTCGTCACATCATTGATTTATCAAGGTGTAGCGAATGGAATTACCTGAAGTATTGACTCACCAAAAAGGTGAGGATCTAGAGCCCCAGAAAAAGCCACATTATTTGTTAACCGACGAGTCAAAATTGGCTGTTGACACGTTTGGAGGTCGAGTCCATGTTGAATGGGATGTACAATCATCAGTAACGCCCTTAGGACAACTTCCATTTTTTATCGAATTTTTAAAACTAGGGAACTTGCTAGAGCCATGGATTGATGATTGTCCTTTACATTTAACTAGCCCGAATGCACAAAGTAAGCGAGATGTATTAGGCACAATGTTACTTTCGATATTGGCCGGTCATAAACGATACGCCCATATAACAACGATTCGATGTGATAATGTTAATCCCAGCCTTCTGGGTATGAAGCAGATAGTCAGTGAAGACTCCTTACGTCGGGCATTGTTGAAAATAGCAGAAACAGACGAAGGGGTTTCTTGGTTACAGACCCATCTCTACAAGTGCTATCAGCCGTTACAGAGGATTCTGAAACAAAGCAGCTATCGTTTGAATTTGCAGAGCTTGATGATAGAAAAATGCGAATTTATGAATATGCTGTTTTAGTCACATCCTTAAACGATGAAGTACTAAAATAACACAGCATTACCGCGATCGGGCTGATAGTGAAAATGTATTTGATGAACTCAAAAACCAATGGGGCTGGGGTGGTTTTACTACGCAGGATTTAGGACGTTGCCAGCTAACAGCGCGTGCTGTTGGATTAATTTATAATTGGTGGAATCTATTTGTACGATTGGCCGATCCGCAAAAGCATTTAGAGGCGATTACCAGTCGACCTTTATTACTTCATGCAGTAGGTAAACAAACCACACATGCCGGCCAAACATTCATTAAAATCACAAGCACTCATGGGAAAACGCCTAAAGTTAAAATGCTTTTGAATCGAATCGTGTTATTTTTTAAATCATTAAAAGATGCGGAGCAGTTATCTTCTGAACAACGATGGTACAGGATTCTAAGTAAGGCATTAGAAAAATATCTAAAGGGACGGCTTCTTCAGCCACCAATTTTGATACCGCAATCGGGATAAAATAAAATTTGAGGTCAATTAGTGAGAAGAACATCGATCAATTTTGAACGGTGATAGATCGCTGCAACTGCATTTTTTAGGTTTATAGTTTCATTATACATGAAGAACATTATCGCTTAGCCAGAGATTTACTTATTCGCATTGTTATGATGTTGACTAAAATGGCGCAAAAAGTAGATTAGCCGGAGCTCGGGCGGGCTCGGGCTCTCCCACGGGCCCGGGCCCGTTCAGATCGAAATTTGTCCAAAGTCCAGTCAATTAAAGCCATCTTTATTTTTATAGCTTAGTATGAAAATTCGGAATAGCACGAAGCATGAATTCATCAAATAAGGGCACTGTAAATGCCATTTCACCGTGATTAGGGCTATATATCATTCCTTTTTTGATTAACTTATCTCTAACAGGACCTAAACTTGATATATTCTTGCCCATAATATCAGCGATATCGGCGGTGCGATGAGCTTCCGGTCCCAACTCTGCCATCGCTCGTAAATAATTTTGCTCACTAGGGGTCAACCTATCAAATCGAACACGAAAAAAACTTTCATCCAGGCGACGAATAACAATAGGCGTAGCCTTTTTGACAGTTTCCAAAGTAATAGGTGATTGCTTGGCATGATTCCAAGATAGATAACCCCATTCCTGCAGAAAATATGGATAACCTTTGGTTAGTAGGAAAATTTCATCAAGAGCTTCTTCTGTAAACTCTACATTAGTAATTTTGACTGGATCTTGCAAAGCTTTGATGGCATCAGATTTTGATAGAGCACCAATATGTGGGAATTGAAATAGGCGTTCAGCATAAGATTTTGATTCGCCCGCTAACGCCGGTAAAATAGGAAGTCCAGCACCAATTAGCAATAAGGGCAATCGACGTTGTTGCATTTTATGCATAGCCATAATAAGTGCGCTTATTTCGTGCAGAGCAAAATATTGCAGCTCGTCAATAAAAATTGCCACTGCTGCCTGTCGCTCTTCTGCCGCCTCTGCAATTGCCATAAATAAGTTTGGTAAATCTATTTCAATATCACCACTATCTGCAGCCCCCCGCTCTGCATCAATGCCAAGGCCAAATTCAACATCTCCATATTTTATTTTTATTGTGCTAATAAAACTTTTAAGTACCGCGAGTCCCCTTCGCACTTTATCTCCAACACCAGCTAGTCTATCAAGATCAAAGAGTAGTCGACGTAATGCAGGGACCAATAACGCTCCCAAAGATTTGTTTTCATGAGCTTCAATAAGAATTGTTTTATAACCTGATTTCTCTGCTAGTCTTTCCATTTCATTAAGTAATACTGTTTTTCCCACACCTCTTAATCCAGTTAGCAAAAAACTTTTTTCAGAACGCCGCTGTCGAATGCGAGCCAACAAAATACTACCATGACTAAGGATCTCTTCTCGACCGACAAGTTCCGGCGGTGGAGAACCAGCACCAGGGGAAAACGGATTTTTAATGGGGTCCATAAGCTTATGTATCAATAAGTATCGAATATTTAAATTATACTCAAAAGCAAGTATAAATGGCTATAAATTGGTATAAAATTAACGACGTGTACTTACCTTCAGATTATGAATATTTCCCGCAAAGGCAGAAGAACTGAGTAAGGCACTTTGGCATTTGAGCAACCAATCGTTTAAGTGTCCTATGGATGCACAGAATGCATTAAAGCCGCTGGTAAAGTCTCTGAAGTAGGGGTATGACAAGCAATGGAACGAAAAGTTACTCTAAGGATTTATCTCATAAACTAACCTTTGTTAAACACAATCAAATGAATAGTGTCTTTTTGACAGTGCGCGCAGAAAGATCTAGGCAAATGCTCCCAATTTTGCGCGCGCATTGTCAAAAAGACTCATTGGACTAAACCGCTTCACTGAACTCGATGCGAGGGGGTTATGGGTTTTGCTTTTAATTGGTACCTAGTTGGCTGACAAAGTTCTGATCTAGTTTCGGATGACTGAATAAAAATCCATCTACTTTTACCTTGAATTCCATGCCATTCCTCGATTTTTTTGACGGTATTTTACTCTGTTTTGCCTTCCACATCGATTTTGATAAAATACAGGCGAGAGCTATTCTTCCAGATTTTCTAGAATCTTTAACAATATGATATGTACCATAAACCCACGGCTTTGCTGCTATCATGATGTATCCCATAGGGTTGGTATTTGTAATACATTGGGTAAGATAACCTGTATCTTTTCAAGATGTCCTGTTTTGCACTGTTTACAAAGTGTTATATCAATGCCAGCAACACGTTTCATGAGTTCGGCGATGGTCTCGGATGGCTCTGTTTTCTTGGTATCCTGAGTAGATGTGGTGTATGGGGTATCGGATAGCAATATATTATACGATGGCTGATTTTCTGCGACCCTTGCAGCAGGCTCGGCGCAATTCACTAGTGCGCAATGTGATATTGCTATTGCGCCAACTAGCTCTGAACTATTCGCTACATTTTTTAACGCTAGATTAACGTCAGTGTCACTTTCTTTATCTTTTGACAATAGCGAACGAATAAGCGTGATATTTTTAGCCTTCACTGCGTTGGCAAGAAAACCAAAATAGCGTACACGCATGAATCCATCAGGTAGGATATGCGATAAATATCGACGAATAAATTCATGAGCCTCAAGCTTTATGGTTTTTGTTTGATTGTTGTGACGAGAATCTCGCCATTTAAAGGTTACTTGATGCGTATCAAACGATATTAGACGTTCATTGCCAATAGCAGTTTTTGTAAAATAACGGGCAAGGTACTCCATTCCACCCTCAGCTCCATTAAAAGGTTCCTTAGCATAAACATTCCATGATTTGGTCGACAGATGCGCTCTAAATTTCATGAATTGCTGTTTTTTTGCTAAGTCAGCGATGCAACCTTTGAGGTTCAGTTCTTGGTTTGTAAATGCTTTGGTCAGCTCCGTTAGAAAGAGCTTACCAAACAGCTTGGACATGACTTTATGCGGGAACAGATAATTTTCTTTGGATGCACGCCATTGCAGCTCTCCATCGACATCATGGATGGCTCCCGCAGGAACCATACAGTGCAGATGAATATGTTGATTTAACTTCTGATTCCATGTATGCAAGAAAGCAGTCATCCCTATTTGGCCGTTGAGCCGTTTTTTATCATGCCCCAATGTATTAACAGTAGCCCATGCTGCCTTAAACAATAGGTTATAGATGACAGATGGATTATAGGAAGCAATCGGATTTAACTCATGGGGTATGGTAAATACCACATGAAAGTAAGGCACAGGCAAAACCTCCGCCTTACGCGCTTCTAGCCATCGTATTTTTTTAGGAGCCTGGCATTTCGGACAATGACGATAGCGGCAAGAGTTGTAAGCAATCTCTAATGCACCACAGTGATTGCAACGTAACACATGCCCACCTAATTTAGCTGTTCTACAATGAGAAATCGCATTAATCGCTTTGTGTTGAATAGATGACACACCTTGCTGCGCGATATAAGCATCTGCATGTTGAGAAAAAATATCAGCTAATTCAACAGGGCGTGCCTGTTTACCAGTCGAGGTACACACAAGGAGTACAACTGATTAGATTAAAGGCTAAGTTTTTCTACTGGGGATTGAATTTGTTGAAGCGTTTTATCAGTCATGCGCAAATAACGTACCGTTGATGTAATGGATGAATGACCCAGAAGTTGCTTGATGGCGAATAAATCAGCGCCTGATTCTAAGGCATGAGTCGCAAAGGCATGCCTCAGTGAATGAACGCCACCTTGTTTTTTAATGCCAACTGCAAGTTTAGATCGTCGATATACTGTGCCAATGCTGGAGTATGACAATACCTGCCCTGTTGAGCCCAGAAAAAGACAATCATTATCTTGTTGAGTTTTGGCCCGCTGTTTGCTGCGATGTTGCTTCCAGTAATTGCTTAATGCATTTAACATCATGGGTGATAAAATAACATACCTGTCTTTATTGCCTTTACCACAGCGGATATGGATAACAGAGCGAGCACGATCGATATCACCGATACGTAACGTTGCAGCTTCAGATGCACGTAACCCTGCACCGTAAATAAGAATAAAAAGCGTACGATACTTAAGATTCGTTGTAGCTTTGATAATACGCTCTACCTCTAGAGCACTTAATATATCGGGTAATTTTTGGGGTTCGCGTTTTCTAGGTAATTTAATCGCGACCATCGGTTTGTCCAGCACAATCTCGTAGAAGAATTTTAAGCCATGGATGTTAATATTGTACGTGCTGGCGGCGATAGGTTGGTTGGCTAAAGTGAGCAAGAAGTCCTTGACTTCTTCTGTGCTTAATTTGGCTGGATTCCTCTTAAAGTGCTCATACAATTTGATGACTGCTCTAAGGTAATTTTCCTGAGTGCCTAAAGCAAAACCACGCAACGTCATTTCTTGCTTCATTTTTTCACGTAAAGTTGGCATAATAGCCGCTCCTGTTGTGTGTTATAGGGTTGCGAAACCATAAACATCACAGGAACGCTCCTGTTTTGTTTGGTATGTAGTTTCGCAACCGCATTATTCAACAAAACGGGGCACTATGTTTAAAATATCTCATCTTGAATTATCAAAACTCTCCTCTATGGACCTAGAAAATACTCAGAAGGTTAATCAAGGCTTACGATCTCTTGCGGACGCAATTACCGCGCAGCGGTTTAGTACACTACACGCTTCGTTTCTTCATGCTCAGCCAGAATTTTAGCTGTTTTATCGTTCTTATTAAAAAGCTGCGAACCCTGTTCCAGTAGCTGCTTTTTCCACGCATGTACCTGACTCGGTGAAACTTCATATTTTTTACAAATTTCATTCAACGTTGTTTCATTTTTTATTGCTTGCAGTGCAATCTCAAATTTAGCAGCAGATGACCACTTTTTGTTCTTCGACATAGTAACCTCCATATCAGAGGCTATTATCTCCTAAATTTTTAAATTTTTGTGGTCCAAATTTCGGGGGTCATTATAAATTAAACAAAATCCCTATTGACGAAGCTGCTAATAGCCAACTACTATATAAGCAATATTTAAGTAACATTGGAGTAAAAAATGTCAACTATTAAAGTATCAGTGCATATGCCAGATGAACTAAATGATATTGTAGAAAGTTTATGTGAACAAAATCACTTAACAAAAAGTGAGTTTATAAGAAAGGCGTTAGCCTTGATGACTTATACTCTTAACTATAAACAAAAAGGTGGTCACCTTGCTATCCTGGACAAGAATGATAATAAATTAGCAGATGTGGTAGGCCTATAATGGATGCTCAGGATTTAAAGCTATTATTCGAAGTTATTGATGTCAAAGCTCAAACAAAAGTAAATGAGCATCCTGATGATGCAAAACTTCGTCGATTTAAGGAAAAATGGTTGTTTATCACCACGCTTATAGCAATTGCTATTGTATTCGCTGCTTGCATTAGTTTTTTGTTACTGAAACAAGACTCTCCATATACAGGAATAGCCCTTAATGGCGTTATAGGCTTGGCAATGGCTTTGGCTGGCTATTATGTTAGAGGAAAGACATATTAGTCGAGTAGCCACTCCCCATTGCTGAGGAGCAGCCCTCTAAGAACGGTGCAGGCTGTAGAGTAGTTTGCCAGCGAGTTGCATCGATAAATCGATGTACTTTTCCATCAGCCCCTCTCTGAACTGCTCGTGACTCTTTCGATGTCAAGCAGCTCTCCAGTAATTATTGGGTTAAATTACAGAAACGGGGCAAATGCGAATCAGAGCTCAAATACTGGATATAAATAGCACAAATAAGCAATGTTTCCCTGCCTATCCGGTTGCCACATAATGTGAGATTTTCAGAGGATGTTCCCTAATGAAATATCATGTCTTAAATATTTGGAAAAGATGCGCTGGCCAAGCGGTTTTGTCTGCGAGAAATGCGCTAAATTAGATGAGCCATTTAGAATTACGGCTCGACCACGGGTGCTTAAATGTAGGCCATGTTTTTACGAAGCGTCGGTGGCTGCTGGTACGGTTATGCACCGCAGCAAAACTAGCCTTCTTGTATAGCTTTGGGCTGCTTATGGCCTAGTGTACGTCGGGCCTGTTTTGTGACAATATTTAAAAGATTCCAATTTGGAATTAAGTATATCAAAGTGAAGAGGTATTAATATTTAAAATATCCACCCAAATGGATTTAAACTTTTCTTAAACAGAGTACTAACTCTAAAAATGTATTTTTGAGGACAAGTATGACAACTATTTCCATTAAATGGGATCTAAGTTGTCGCAAAACTACCTGAACGCACACAGTAGGCCAAGTTCCTGTTTTATATACTACTTGTCCATCCAGTTCTCGACTCTACTGCCAGCTTAACTTAACCCTTAATTTTATGCAGCGATTTGCATAGAAACATGTAAGCCTAAGCGATGTGCCATATTAATTAATGTATCCAGACGGAACTCTTCAATTTTTCCCTTTGTTAAGGCACTAACCCGGGGTTGGGTAATATGAAGTCTTTTCGCAGCCTCAGCTTGAGTTAGCCCCTTCTCCCCAATATGCTCACTAATCGCAATCATTAACGCGCCTAAGCTCAACGACTTTTTCCTCTAGCAATGCCTTTTGCTGCTCATTAGCAGATTGTTGTGCTTTCTGTAACGCTTTATTTATGTTTGATGGCCGATCGTGGCGAATAATTGGTAAGACAGCTTCTACATAGTCCGCAGCCTCAAATATAGCCGCAGCGGATTCAAAATAGGCTTGAATACATGGCTCTTCACTAATAGGTAACATCCATATTCCTGCCTCATCAGCAAATATAATTTCTTCCCCTGACTCCATGTGATCGATCAATTGATATAAAATCCTAAAACATTTAACCGCATGCACATGATCCCCCTGGGTAGTGAGCTGAGTACTTTCAACTAATAAATCACTCAATTTCTCGAACCACCTCTCTGTTTCTTCAGGAATATTCATGTGGTTTTTTGAGTTCATGTTAAATGGCGCATAGTAGGTGCCCTTTAAAGAGTCATCCATAAACTCTTGCACGCGTCTTAAAACAGTTTGCCCATTATCAAATGAATCATACAAAAAAGCATCTTCTAAAGACCCAAAAACCTCACGTATATCTGTAGTTTTCATTCGCGTATAGCAATTATCTAACAATTCAATCAATGTATCAGGATGCTGCCGTTTAAGAGGGTCAAATAATTTTTCTTTATTCATGACTCAACCCCTATCGCCAAAAGCCATTGTGCTGTGGGTAAAATTAGTTTACGTGTCTTCATATCGAAAACCCCAAAGGTCATCTTAGCATGGCTGCACAGCTCGCCCTGCTCATCCATAATATCTTGTCGCATCACCCCAATCTTTTTCTCAAAAGAGAGCATCTGCGATTCAATGACAATGGGTTGCCGTAATCTTAATTCTTTCAAAAACTTAATTTGACATTCCAATACAATTGGGCCAATTCCTGTATCGTGTATGGTTTTTAAATCAATGCCTTGTGCATTAAGAAATTCCCAGCGCGCTTCCTCTAATAACTCAAGGTACGTGGCATTATTCACGTGGCTAAACGTATCCAGATGGTGCTCTTTTATTAACACCGAAAACTTAAAAATTTTATTATTAGACATATTGAATCTAATCCCTCTTATCGTTGCGATATAATAATTTATTATTCATCATGCTTAACAATAGATAGCGGTTCAATTTTGCCACAACCTCAGTATTCGGGTAAAATTATTGGCTTTGCAATAAACTCACCAGCTGATCAAACAATGACCGAAACGAATCATTATAAATGACTCAGCACAAATAACTAAAACAAAAGATGACTGGCCTCATCCAATCCCATTGGTTGAAAAAACAACTGCGGCAATATACCCCCTTAATGCTTTACCTGCAATTATCCAAAATGCGATGACTGGCTATCACAAGTATGGACAACAACCCATACCACTAATCGCTTGCAGCGCATTGGCCAATGTTTCTCTTGCTTGTCAATCACTCGCCAATATTGCCCGTGATCATTATTTGATTACACCTGTATCACTATACTTTCTAACAGCAGGCGGATCAGGAGAGCGTAAAAGTGCCGCCGACTCAGTATTTTCTAACGCCTGTAGGCGATGGGAAATTGCTCTTAAAAAGCAACGTGCACCTGAAATTTTAACAGCAAAAACATTGCATCACGCATGGTCAATGGAAAAAGATGGTTTATTAACACAAATTAAACGAGCAATGGCAAATGGCGATGATAGCCAATATTTACCTGAATATATCACTAAAATAAATTGAGGAGCTCCATTGCTTCATTAGATCAATGAGATAGAATTATTTTCGCCAAAAAACGATTCACCCACTGGGTGAAACAAGGAGCGAAAATGATCATGACACAGAGTGCATTACCCTTCCAGTATCAAACCGAAAAAACTGACTCTGGATTAACGGGATTTGCTGGATTACCACTCTATTTGGATCTTGCGAGACAAAGCGGTTTTGTTCAGTACATCAGTCAAACCCTGAAGACAAAAACACGGGGATGGACCGATGCTGAAATGATTTTGTCATTAATATTGTTAAATTTGGCTGGCGGTGATTGCATCAGCGATATTGAGCGCCTTGAACAAGATGCGGGGTTCAGGACATTGCTTATGCAATTTTCTACACACGGCATGAAACGAAAAGAACGACGGGCTTTTGAAAAGCGATGGAGAAAAGAAAAAAGCCGTGGATTACCTTCCAATGCAGCAATTCACCGTTATTTGCCAAAATTCCATTCAGCCGAAGAAGAAGCAAAACGTGTAGAAGGCACAGCGTTTATTCCTGAGCCCAATGCCAACCTGATTACTCTAATGAGTCTGAATCAACCCTTGATTGCTTGTATTCAACAGCAGTCACCCTCTAGTGTTGCGACATTGGATCAGGATGCAACATTAACTAACACCTATAAACGGAACGCCCTTTACTGCTACAAAGGTTTTAAAGCTTATCAACCGTTTAACACCTTCTGGGCAGAGCATGGCATGCTATTGCACAGTGAATTTCGAGACGGTAACGTGAATGCAGGCTTTGAACAATTACGGATTTTAAAAGAGACACTGAGTTTATTGCCATCGGATGTAAACCACGCCTATTTACGCTCAGATAGCGCTGGTTATCAAGAGGATTTGATACGTTATTGTGCGGAGGGTAATGACCCTCGTTTTGGTGTTATCCCATTTGCAATCGCAGCCCGCGTCAGCGCCGGGATTAAAAAAGAAGCGCAATCGCTTGATGAGAAACATTGGCACCCTATTTATCAAGAAGATGCTGATGGCACAAAAATAAAGACCAATCAGGAATGGGTTGACATTTGTTTTGTGCCAGAGTGGGCTGTAAGAAGCAAAGCCAGCTACCGCTATTTAGCCATTCGTGAGGTCATGAAGCCAGTAAAGACTAAAGGTGATGAAGAACCTGATTTGCCCTTTCAAACGATGACATCAGATAGGGTGACTTATAAATTATTTGCTGTTGTCACGAATCGCGACATGGATGGTTCAGATCTGATTCAATGGCATCGCAAGCGTTGTGGTAAGAGTGAGCACGTGCACAGCACACAAAAGGAAGGGCTGGCTGGTGGTCAGTTGCCATCGAATCTATTTGGGGCAAATGCGGCATGGTGGGCGATCATGGTGTTATCGTTTAATCTTAATCGGTTGATGCAAATTGCAGTGCTACCAAAAGATCTCAAAGAAAGTAAAATGAAGGCACTGCGATTTCATATCATACAGTTGCCAGGTCGCGTTATTCATCATGCAAGGCAAGTGTTTGTTCGTGTTGAGAGTCATTGTTGTGAGCTGCTTCAATTGATAAGAGGTAAAATTGCCAAAGTACGCAGTGGGATTGAATTATATGCACTTAATACGTCATAGGTTGGAGTCGCTAGCGCGACCTGTTTTTAAATCTACCTCCCTTGATCCTTTTCCACACTACATCTGGGAAGAAGGAAATGGATCCGTTTGGCCTGCTAGAGGGGATTTAAGACTTGTTGTTTGATAATTGAGAATAAAAATGACAAATACAATCTGAAAATGATAAATACACCGTGAATTTGACCACCAGTGTTTAATATTAAGTCAAAAATAGCTGCGCTGGTGGAAAAATGCTAGCTGTTTAATTTTTTGACGATCAAATTAGGGGAATAGTTCTTATTGACAAGGCTGTACGGTTCCCTGTAGGTTGGGAATTTTTTAGCTGCGGGGAAATCGTATGACTTTGCAATTCGCTAACAAGGTTGCTTTAATCACTGGAGGTGCACGTGGTATTGGCAGGGCTACGGCAGTTAAATTTGCCCATTACGGAGCTGATATAGCGATTATCTATTACAACAGCTCTGATGAGGCGCAAGCGCTAGTGGAAGAAATACAAGGGCTGGGCCGAAAAGCGCTGGCTATCCAAGCTAATGTAGCAGACCAACAGTCGGTCAAAGAGATGTATGCAGTCTTTAGGGAGCAATTTAATCGCCTTGATTTTCTCATTAGTAATGCGGCTAGTGGTGTCTTGCGACCTGCCTTAAAGATGTCGACTAAGCATTGGCGATGGTGCATGGAAACTAATGCCTTAGCTTTGAATCACTTAGTCTGTGAAGGCTTAGCATTGATGAGCCCTGGTAGTCGAGTAATCGCGCTATCAAGCCTTGGTGCGCACAGAGCAATCCCTAATTATGGCTTTATTGGCGCTTCCAAGGCAGCGCTTGAGGCTCTAGTTCGTTCCCTAAGTCTGGAGTTAGCTGAATACGGTATTACCGTAAATAGTGTGTCTGCCGGTGTTGTTGATACCGATGCATTAAAGCACTTCCCTAACCGTGAACAAATTCTTGATGAATACCAGTCACATTCTCTAGCAGGTCGTCCATTATTAACTCAGGATGTTGCCAATGCTATTTATTTATTGTGCTTACCTGAGGCGGAAATGATTAATGCCCATACGCTATTTGTAGATGCTGGTTATAGCCGCGTGGGCTAGGGTCTACTCTCCAACTTTATTAAATTCGTTCTCCCCAAAAATAGCTGAGGGGTTCGTATAATATTTAAATTCAAGCAAGTTATTACTTGGGTCTTTAAGGAAAAAGGATTGATGCTCAATACGAGAACTAGCAAAGCGTGTTTTTAGTGGTATTTCAAATTGCACATGCTTATCCTGCAATTGTTGCACAAAGGCTGCAAATTCAGCCTTCTCCAGAAAAATTAACCCAAAATGGCGAGGATAAATGCTTTCTTGCGGGGGGAGTGGGGCATCAATTTTATGCGCAACAATTTGATGTGAACCCAACTGAAAAATTAATGCATGTTCTGATTCCCGACCTAATTTACACCCCAGAGCAAGATAAAAACTTTTTGCCAACGTAAAATCATGGATTGGAAAGGCTAAATGAAAAAGTGTGTCCATTATTTCTCAACCTTAAAGTTAATGTAACTCCCCACGTCATCCCGAGGAGCTTACGACGAGGGATCTCCATGCAGTGGCACAATTTTTAAATACGTGCCGTTTGCTGGAGATCCCTCGCTGCGCTCGGGATGACGTGAGGAGTTACAAGTTAATTAGTTTAACTCGACTTTAGTTAGCACAGACTTGGCACATAAATCGCTTACCAAATCTCAGGGGCTGTTGACAATTCTACTATTTTGGCCGAAAAATGCCAGTCGTCATCCTGAGCGCAGCGAAGGATCTCCTGAATGTGGCATAGTGCTCAACCAAGGAGATCCTTCGCTGCGCTCAGGATGACGTGGCGTTTTCGGCGCAAACTAGCGAATTGTAAACAGACCCTAATCAATAGTGAGGCATAATGACTAAAGAAATTTTACTAGGCGTTAATATCGACCACATCGCTACAATTCGTCAGGCACGGGGTACGCGTTACCCTGATCCTGTCCAAGCAGCGATAGATGCAGAAGAAGCTGGAGCAGATGGTATTACTTTACATATGCGCGAAGATTTGCGTCACATTCAAGCGCGTGATGTTAGGCTCATTAAAGGAGTCTTACAAACCAGGATGAATTTGGAGTTAGCGGTAACCGAAGCAATGCTTGATTTTGCTGAGGAGATTAAACCAGAGCATGCTTGTTTTGTCCCGGAGAAGCGGGAAGAGTTGACCACTGAGGGTGGCTTAGATGTTGTCGGTCATTATCATGTGGTGGCTAACGCAGTGAGGCGTCTACAGCAGATGGGTAGTGAAGTTTCCCTGTTTATTGATCCGGATAAACAACAAATTGACGCTGCTGTCGAGGTAGGTGCACCTGTGGTAGAGCTACATACAGGTTGCTATGCTGATGCAACGAATGCTATCGAGCAGCAGCATGAGTTACAGCGCATTAAAGAAGCTGCCGAATATGCGGCTAATCTTAATTTAATCGTTAATGCGGGGCATGGGTTAAATTATCATAATGTCAAACCTATTGCGGCTATAAACGAATTTCATGAACTAAATATCGGCCATGCTATCATTGCACGTGCTTTATTTTGTGGCTTGAAGAAGGCAGTGAGGGACATGCGCCAACTTATGTTGGAAGCAAGAAACTATGGAAGACACTGACTCAATTGTTATTCGCTTGACGGGTGACTCCGGCGATGGCGTGCAACTGGTAGGGGAGCAGTTAACGATCACCGCGGCCCTGAGTGGGCGTGATGTTCGCACCTTACCTGATTTCCCCGCTGAAATTAGAGCGCCTGCCGGTACCGTGGCTGGTGTTTCTGGATTTCAGCTGGCAATGGCAGAGCAAGCAATCTTTACTGCGGGTGAAACATTGGATGTATTAGTGGCATTAAATCCTGCTGCATTGAAAGCCTCTATTGACTATTTAAATCCAGGTGGGTTGCTGATTATTAATGAAGACAGTTTCTCCGCTAAGGATTGGCAAAAAGCCGGGGCAAGTAGCGAACTTCTTGACCGGGCTGCTGAGCTCTATCATTTAGTATGTTTGCCGTTAATCAACCAGACTCTACAAGCTGTCGTCTCTCTTGATCTCAACCATGCCCAGGCTAAGAAGGCAAAGAATTTTTATGTATTGGGTTTAGTGCTCTGGTTGTTTGATTTAGCAACTGAATATTGTTTAGCGTTTATTGCTAAAAAATTTAAAATCGTGCCGCAAATTGCCAAGGCAAATGAATTGGCTCTCTTGGCTGGCTATAACTATGCAATGACCTTGGAGCTGAGCCGTCGCCAATTTATGCTGGGCCAAGTGAATCGTGACAGTGGTGAATACAGGCAAATTACCGGGGTAGAGGCAGTTGGTTTAGCATTGGCAACCTTAGCTGTGGGTACCCAAACACCGGTGTTTGTATCAGGTTATCCTATTACTCCAGCTTCCGCTATATTGCATGAGTGTGCGAAATTATCCGACTACGGTATACAATTATTGCAGGCTGAGGATGAAATTGCTGCATTATGTTCGTGTTTAGGCGCTGCTTATGGTGGTCATTTAGCCCTTAGCTGTACTTCAGGCCCTGGTCTTGATTTAAAAAGTGAAAGTTTAGGTTTAGCGGTAATGACCGAGTTACCTCTAGTGCTCATTGATGTCCAGCGGGCAGGTGCATCAACTGGTTTACCCACGAAAACTGGCCAGAGTGATCTCCGCCAGGCGCTATACGGCCGTCATGGCGAAGCACCATTGCCGGTGATTGCAGCCAAATCGTCAGCAGATTGTTTTAATACGATTATTGAGGCGTTCACCATAGCAATTAACTACATGACCCCAGTCATTGTTTTGCTTGATGCCTATCTTGCTAATGCCGCTGAGCCTTGGCAGATCCCCGCAGTTGAATCAATTAAGCTGCCCCAGATTAATTTTAATCGTTTTGTCAAACCTTACCAGCGCAATGAATTGTTAGCACGCAGCTGGAATGTGCCAGGAACCCCAGGCTTTATTCATCAAATTGGCGGTTTGGAAAAGCAAGGGGAAGAAGGCCGAGTTAGCTATGACTCGGATAACTATCAAAAAATGGTTAGTTTGCGCGCAGAGAAAATTGCTGGAATCGCGCGGGAATATGGCGAATTAACCATTGAGGGTGATCCTAACGGGAAAATTTTAGTCGTTGGCTGGGGGTCTACTTATGGCAGTTTGAAGTCGGCCGTCAATCAATGTCAAGCCCAGGGGATAGCTGTTGCGTTACTCCATTTACGCTATTTAAATCCTTTTCCTGCCGGATTGGCAAAATTACTCACCAGTTTTACTACAGTTTTGGTTGCTGAATTGAATTCGGGTCAGTTATGTCAACTATTGCGTGCTAACTATTTGGTCGATGCCAAATCGCTTAGCCAATGCAATGGACAGCCCTTTACCGTAAGCCATCTTGTTAACGCCATTAAACTGTTGGAAATTGACTATGAGCAGCTATAAACGCGAAGATTTCACTAATGCAGCTGAGGTACGTTGGTGCCCTGGTTGTGGGGATTATGCTATCTTATCGGCACTGCAGCGGCTATTGCCTGAATTAGGCTTAGCACCGGAAAAGCATGTCTTCGTGTCGGGCATTGGTTGCGCTGGAAGGCTGCCTTATTATATGAACACGTATGGCTTCCATACTATTCATGGCAGAGCTACGGCGGTTGCTACCGGGCTAAAGGCAATGCGTGATGATCTTACGGTGTGGGTGATCACCGGTGATGGTGATGCCTTAAGCATCGGTGGTAATCATCTGATTCACTGCTTAAGGCGTAATGTGAATGTTAATATTTTGCTTATTAATAACCAAGTTTATGGTTTAACCAAAGGTCAATTTTCACCGACATCGCCAAAAGGCCAGGTGACAAAAACTTCACCACAAGGAGTAAGCAGTGAACCCATTAATCCTTTGCTTATTGCTCTGGCTTCTGGCGCCAGTTTTGTTGCGCGCGCAGTGGACAAAGATCCAGGGCATTTAGGGTTAATTCTGAAAGAAGCCTATGAACATCCAGGGTGTTCTTTTGTAGAAATCTATCAAGATTGCAATATTTTTAATCATGGAGCATTCGATGCGTTTGCTGTAAAAGCGAATCGAGCGGAGAAAACGATAGTGTTGGTAGAAGGAGAGCCTTTGCTTTTTGGTGTCGAGAATGAATGGGCTCTTACGCTTAACGAGGATAGCTTGCAGCAAGTCGCTAGCAATAGTGAAGTGACTTATCGTCATGATTCGCGTAATTACATCGCAGCGATGCGTTTAGCTCGCCTAAATTTTCCTACTTTCCCCGTGCCTTTAGGTGTGTATTATCAACAGCAACGGGAAATATTTAGCCTTCATAAGCCTTATAAAAAAACAATAGACGATTTACCTGCTCTTTTTCGCGCAAGAGCAAGTTGGAAGCATCTTACCTCTTAAAGTTCTTGGAAGAAGCTCTTGGAAGAACCCTAGTCCTATTGGAATTTTATGATACAATCAAAAATTTTGGTAACTCCCCACGTCATCCCGAGGAGCTTGCGACGAGGGATCTCCATGCAGTGGCACAATTTTTAAATACGTGCCGTTTGCTGGAGATCCATCGCTGCACTCGGGATGACGTGGGGAGTTACAAGTTTTGTGAACTAGGTGAGTTTTTGAGGATGAAACATGAATGTAGATAGTGTATACCCGAAAGTAAGGGAGATTATCGCTGATGTGCTGGTTATTGAAGAAGAGGATGTTTCTTTAAATAGTCGCTTGATCAGTGAATTGGGTGCCGAGTCCATCGATTTTCTTGATTTGGTTTTTCAATTAGAGAAAGAGTTTGGTATCAAAATCCCTCGCGGCCAATTAGAAAAAAATGCACGGGGTGATTTAGCAGAAGATGAATTTGAGAAAGGTGGTGTGTTGACTGATAAGGGTTTGCAAGCACTGAAAAATTATTTGTCTGAAGTTCCTGCGGAGTACTTCAAAGCAAACATGAAAGTCAATGAAATCCCTATGTTATTCACAGTAGAAACCTTTTGTAAGCTGGTCGTTGCTGCTACCAGCGAAGCAACGATCTGTGAACCTGTCGTCTGATGCGATTTTTATTTGTCGATAGAATTCTGCAATTATCATCGGGTGAATTCGTGCGAGGGCTTAAGCACATCACCCGTGACGATGCTTACCTTTGCCATGATGAAAAAGGAAGGCCTTGTTTCATTCCTTCCTTGATCGGTGAGACGCTAGGGCAGTTGGCTGCTTGGAATGTCATGTTTAGCAACGATTTTACGCTAAGGCCTGTAGCGGGGGTGGTAGCCAGCGCACAATTGCATAGGCCTGCTTACGTAGGAGAAACGTTGCTGCTGGAGTCAGTCATTGAATCCCTTGATAGCCAAGCGGTGCAGTATCATAGTGTTGCTTGGGTTGGTAGTGAAGTCGTTTTTCGTATCGAGGGTGCTTTAGGCCCATTACTGCCTATGGCTGAGTTTATTGATGAGCAGACTGTGCGTCGTCAGTTTGATGAAATAAATCGACCTGGTGATTGGCCTTCTACGCAGGGTGTTGTTGGGGCCGATTTAATTGGAAATACAGTGACCTCGAGTTTATCTGGTTTCCCGCTGTTGTTCGATCGTATACTCGATTGTGAACCAGGAGTTAGCTTAACCGCTGAAAAATGTATTAGTCGTGCCGCTCCTTACTTCATCGATCACTTTCCTAACAACCCTGTTTTACCGATGACTGTGTTACTGGAGTGTAAATTGAATCTAGCTCGTGAATTTATCGCCCAAGCGCTTTTTGACCAACCTTACCAAATCAGCGAAATGCGCAAAATCAAAATGAACGGATTTGTTCATCCGGGTGATGTGCTCATTTGTCATCTTAAGGTGAAAGAACACGATGCAGAGCAGTTGATTTTGAGTTACCGTAGTGAGGTCGATGGTAAGCGTGTGTGTGTTTTAGAGCTAGTAATGAGTGTTAAAAGGTAAAAACAATGAGCAAAAGACGAGTCGCAATTACAGGTTTGGGCGTAGTGTCACCCGTAGGTAATGATGTACAGTCTACCTGGCATAATTTATTGGCAGGTCACTCCGGAGTCGCTGCGATTCGCCAATTTGATGCCAGCGCTTTTCCAACCTATATTGCTGCAGAAGTGAAGCAATATCAGCCCAATCCTGCCGTTATTTCAGGTAAGCATAATCGGTTTAGCATGTTGTTTACCCAATATGCCTTAGATGCCGCTCACCAAGCCTTTACTGATGCGGGGATAAAACCAATGCAGAATAATGCCTCGCGCTGGGGCGTTGTTGCTGGTAGTGGCATGATGACAGCCGAATATTCTTATTTGCAACGGTTCCAGAAAATTTGTGCACCTGCTGGGCAACCTAATTGGGAACAATTGCAGGCTAATGCACAAAAGTTTTATAGTTTAGTTGATTTTGGCAAAACAATACCCAATTCGGGCTTGTCGTTATTAATCCAGCAATTTGGTATTGAGGGTTATGCTTCGTCTGTCCATACAGCTTGTGCTTCAGGTGGGCAAGCATTAGGCTTAGCCATGCAGGTTATTCGCCGTGGCGAAGCTGATTTTATGTTAGCAGGTGGTTTTGATTCGATGATTAGCCCCCTAGGTTTGTCTAGTTTTTGTCTACTGGGTGCTTTGTCAACCTATAATACAACCCCAGAAACTGCAAGCAGACCTTTTGATGCAACGCGTAATGGTTTTGTGCTCGGTGAGGGAGCTGCTTTTTTAATTCTGGAGGAATGGTCCAAGGCTAAAGCGCGCGGTGCTAGAATTTATGCGGAATTAGCTGGCGAAGGTAATTCACTCAGCTCTTATCGCATCACTGACTCTCATCCAAATGGTGATGGAGCAATTCAAGCAATCGAGCGAGCTTTGCACGATGCTGGCGTAAAAGCAAGCGATGTCGATTATATTAATGCGCATGGTACATCGACGAAGATGAATGATCTTAGCGAAACGAATGCAGTAAAAGCGGTATTTGGCGCTCGAGCTAAGCAGTTGCCAATTAGCTCGACAAAAAGTCAAACAGGTCATTTAATAGCCGCTGCTGGTGCCTTAGAGGCGGTGTTATCAGTGATGTCAATTCATCGTGCGCAAATCCCTAAAACTGCCAATTTAAGGACCGCTGATCCTGAATGTGATTTGGATTACGTGAGCGATGGTCCACGTGAAAAATCCTTAGGTGTGGTGCTATCTAACTCGTTTGGTTTCGGTGGGTCAAATAGCTGTTTGCTTTTTAAGCACCCTGAGTTTGGAAGGAGTGAATAAGTGAGTGAGGCTAATCGGGTTTTTATTACCGGCTTAAGTGCTTTGACATCTTGCGGAGAGAATGCAGAAAAGACTTGGCAAGCCATCCTTGCAAACCAAAGTGGTATTGCTGAGCTTAGTCAATGGGATTTATTGTCATGGTCACATCGTTTAGGGGGCGAGCTTAAGAATTGTCGACCCGCTGAAATGTTGCCAGATCGTAAATTAATGAAAGTGATTTCTCGCCAAGATGTGTTGGGTATCAATGCTGCCATGCAAGCAGTGCAGCATAGCGGGCTGCTTAGCTATCGGGATACACTAGAGGATATCGATCATTTCAATGAGCAAACAGCAGTTTATGTTGGTTCCCCAGGGAATAAGTATTTTCAACAAGCAGATTGCTTACCACTTATCGCTAAAGCAGGTAATGACATGCAACATTTTGCTAGAGAGTTATTTGCTGAGGTACATCCAATGTGGTTGTTGCGTATTTTACCGAATAATGTTTTAGCTTATACCGGGATCAGCTATGGTTTTAAGGGGCCTAACCACAATATTATTAACCACGCCGTTGGTGGCATGCAGGCTATTCATTGAAGCCTACCATGCCCTTAAACAAGGGCAAGCCCAGCGTGCTATTGTTGTGGCTTATGATGTGCTTGAGCCGCAAGCCCTTTTTTATTACGAAAAAATAGGGGTGATTAGTGCACGTCATCTGAAGCCTTTCGATATAGAGCATGATGGTACTATTTTGGCTGATGGTGCAGCGGCCCTGATTTTGGAAACTGAAGCGAGTGCTCGTGCTCGTTCTGCGCCTTGCTATGGTGAAATTACTGGCGGTATGGCAGCGAGTGAAGCAGCAGGACTGTTTTCTATCTCCGCAGGAGGTAATCACTTGGCTAATTTATTATCCCGCACTCTTGCCGAGCAGCAAATCGACCCGTCTGCGGTGGGTCTGGTCATAGCGCATGGTAATGGCAATACTAAATCGGATGACAGCGAAGCGGGGGCGATTCAAACTGTTTTTGGTAAAAATAAGGTGCCAATAACGGCTTTTAAATGGTCTTATGGCCATACGATATGTGCCTCGGGTGTTGTGGACGCAGTGATGGCAGCTTATGCCATGCGTGAGAATTGCATACCCGGTGTCCCTAATTTTACCCGGCCTGCCCCAGCGTGTGTGGGTTTAAATATCAGTGCTCAGCATCGACGTTTAGAGCCGGGTAAAATAGTGATGTTAATCAACCGTGGTTTTGCTAGCATGAATGCCTGCTTAACGATGAAAGCTTGTCATTGAGTATTGAAGTGACTGAATGAATTATCAAATAAAATAAAGAACTTACCTGTCTCATTAGCTGGTCGGTTTATCTATCGCTATCTACCCTATCGGCGCACTGTTATTAGGTCAAATATTGATCAGGTTTTTGCTAATAGACTCAGTAATACAGAAAAAACCCACCTCGCAAAAGCGTTTTATTCCCATTTGGCTACTTCAGTCAAGGAGGCTATTTTGTTGCGATTCATGAGTGAGAAAACGTTGCGCGAGCAAGTTGATGTGCGCGGCTATGAGCGCTTGCTAGCAATCGCTGCTGAAGGGCGAGGGGTATTAGTGTTAACTGGTCATTTTGGTAATTGGGAGTTTGCCCCTATTGGTGGAATTTTAAATTTCACGCAATTTCAGGGAAAGTTTCATTTTATCCGTCGTACGCTAGGCAATAAATTTCTCGAAAGGATCTTATTTAAACGCTACTATCAAGCAGGTTTACAGGTTATCCCAAAGAAAAATTCGCTGCAGCAGGTATGTGATGCTCTAGCAGCAAATAATGTGGTCGTTTTTGTTTTAGATCAGCACGCATCGTTGGTCAATAGGGATGGCGTAGCGGCAGAATTTTTTCGGGAAAAAAGCAGGGACATACCGCAGTTTGGCAAGCTTTGCCCGCCATACTGGCGTCCCGGTTGTGCCAGCGGCAGGATATCGTTTGCCAAATGGCCGTCATGTGCTTGAATTTTATGAGCCTATCGCTTGGCAAGACTATGGAAGTGTACAAGAATCAATTTACCGCAATACCCTAAATTATAATCAGGCTCTAGAGCGCATCATTTTAGCTCATCCTGAGCAATGGTTATGGCTGCATAAGCGATGGAAATTAGATGTGTAGCCTGCGGGTGTAACTCTCGCTGCACCGTGCCCGCAATAAATTACCAAAAAATGACTATCTGGACTATACTCTAAAAAAATACATCTTAAAACTCAGCAATAACAGCAAAAAATCAATTAGGCGGCATTCTTTCCATAATAAAAAAATTTAGTTTGCGCATATTTTTGGCGTAGCTTAGTTAGAGATTAGTGCTTTCTTTGGCTATAGTTAATTAAGTTCGGTTGAGGTAGCTCGCAAAATCATTGGATTAAATTTTTTTAGGATATTATATGGCAACAGGTTATAAATGTAGATTTTTTCAGCAAGAACCCAATCTTTCGTCAATAGCAAAAAATAAACCGCTTATAGAAAAATTGATTGGCCAGATAACGCTTTTTAAGGCATCTTTTGAAGAACAACTGAAAAACTCATTGCCTAAAGAGCATAAGGAATTAGAAGCTGCTATTCGTAGGAGTAATCTTCGCCTAGAAGCCCTGAGGGATATGGAAGCAGATCGACCTATTTCGCCTGAGGGTGAGAAGTTATTGGTGGAATATATAAAAACAATGGATAAATCCAGCGGTTATGTTGAAGTACATGAAGAGAAAGCACCAGACATGGCGCCTTAAATGATTAGTAAATAGCTATAGCTTGACTTTAGCCATTTTTTAAAGCAGCTACAAAATTGCTGTCATTGCGAATGCAAACTGCCGTCATTGCGAAAGCCGTCATTGCGAGGAGCGCAGCTTCTCCCGTCATTGCGAGGAGCGCAGCGACGAAGCAGCGACCTTATGAGATGCCAAGAAAGGTCACTGGATTGCTTCGTCGCTGCGCTCCTCGCAATGACGGGTTAATGACGGAGTACAGCTGACTCACTTTTGCCAAAAATGAGGTGAGAAAAGAATAAGTAGCGAAAATATTTCCAATCGTCCAGCTAGCATTGTAAAAATTAGTATCCATTTGCTGGGTTGACTAAGAAGGGCAAAATTTTCATGGATATTGCCAACCCCAGCTCCTGTATTCGATAAACAGGCAGTAATTGCCGAAAGGGAGGTAATGAAGTCATTACCGAAAATCATAAAAAGGATTACCAATACGATATAGAGAGCGATGAATACAGATAAAAACCCCCACATCGATTGGAGAATGGGTTCTTCTAAGCTCTGCTTACCAAATTTTATTGGAATAATTGCATTGGGGTGAAGGATGCGTACCATCTCACGTTTACTTTGTTTAGAAATCAAAAGAGTACGGATAATTTTTACCCCGCCGGTAGTTGATCCAGCGCATCCTCCAACGAGCGATAAGATCAAAATGAGAAAAGTTATGTAAGCGGGCCAACTATTGAAGGGGGCGGAGATAAACCCAGTCGTTGTCGCCAAAGAAATGACATTAAATAATGATTTGATTAAGGCATGATGACTGGCACTAAAAAAACCATAGAACACCAGGCTGATAGTGACAAAAAGGCTAGCACACAACAAGATGCTAATGTAAAAACGAAACTCTTCATCATGCCAATAATGAAGCAAATTTCGTTTTCTAAAAGCAATAAAATGCAGAGTAAAATTAGTACCGCCTAGAAACATAAAAAAACAAGCAATTAATTCGATAACGTCACTGTTATAAAAAGTAAAGCTGTTATCATGCATGGAAAATCCGCCCGTAGAAAGGGTAGCAAAACTCTCTCCTAGGGCATCAAACCAATCCATCCCGGCTGCCCAATAGCACACGGTGCATAGTAAGGTTAAAAGTAGATAAATGTACCACAAGGCTTTGGCTGTTTGGGCGATACGCGGGGTTAATTTGGCGCTTTTCATGGGCCCGGGTGTCTCAGCAATATAAAGCTGCATTCCCCCTACACCCAGCATTGGCAAAATGGCCACAGCTAAAACGACGATACCCATTCCACCTAAAAATTGTAATTGCTGTCGGTAAAATAAAATTGCATGAGGCAAACCATTTACATGCTCAATAATGCTTGCCCCTGTTGTGGTAAATCCTGATACCGATTCAAAGAAAGCATCTGTCATGGCTTGATTTTGCTTATGCAGGGTGAAAATAAATGGAAGAGAAGCAAACAAACAAAGTACAAACCAAAACAAGACTACAATGAGAAATCCATCGCGAATTTTAAGCTCATGTTGCTGATTTTTACAGCCTAGCCATAATAAAAAACCAGTGGCAAAGGTACAGATAAAAGCGACAATAAAGGGTAGCCAGAAATTTTCCTGAAATAGAAAATTAATAATTAATGGTGTCAGCATACTCAGGCTAAACATCATCAACAGTAATCCTAAAAATCGAAAAATCGTTTTAATACGCATTCTTATTTCTCCCGTCATTGCGAGGAGCGTAGCTTCTCCCGCCATTGCGAGGAGCGTAGCTTCTCCCGTCATTGCGAGGAGCGTAGCTTCTCCCGTCATTGCGAGGAGCGTAGCGACGAAGCAATCCAGTGGCCTTATGAGATGCTAGAAAAGGTCACTGGATTGCTTCGCTAGCGCTCGCAATGACGCTTTAAGACGCATCTCCTTTAGCTTGAGGCTAACTCATAAAGCTCAAACTAACCTGAAACAGCAACTCTACCTGACGCACATCACGTCTCGTTAGCACTAATAGAACAACATGGTCACCAGGCTCAAGAACCAATTCCGGCGTTGGCATGAGGACTCTATTCCCTCTGGTTAAAGCTGCGATAGAGCAACTGGGCGGAAGCTCAATTTCCGACAGTTTTCGGCCAATCACTTGCGAAGTCAATTTATCCCCATGAGTGATTAACTCAATGACTTCTGCTTCATTGTTTTGCAAACGATAAACCTTGATCATATTGCCGCGCCGCAGTTTGGCCAGAATACTCCCAATAGTAATTAATTGTGGTGAGATCGGATGGTCTATAGGGCTATCTTCGATTAATTCCACGTAGGCATTGCGATTAATGAGAGCAATGGCATAGCGGGCTCCCAAGCGTTTCGCTTGGAGGCTTGACATGATATTTGTCTCGTCATCGTTGGTTACTGCACAAAACACATCCGTGAATTCAATATTTTCATTAACCAAAAGATCTCTATCAGCAATATCACCCTGTAAAACAGTTCCTTTATGCAGCTTCGATGCAAGCTCACTAGCACGCATTAAATTGCGGTCGATGATTTTTATGCGATATTGATTTTCTAAGCTTTTCGCGAGTTGCGTACCAATGTGTCCGCCCCCAGCAATCATAATGCGATGATTGGGGTGAGTGTAGCAGCCTAGGACAATTAAGGCTTGTTGAATCGCTGCGGGAGACGCAGCAAAGAGTATGTTATCAGCGATGGAGATTACACAGTTTTCGTCCAGCTCTATCGCCACTTTGCCACGAAAAATGGCGACAATTCTGACTTCAATAGGCTGTAAATGTTGATAAATCTGGTGGATAGTTTTGCCCACCATAGGGCTGTCCGGAAGTGCTTTGATCGTGACTAATAATACCCGCCCCTCGGCAAATTCTAAGACTTGATTAGCGCCTGGGGAATTGATCAAATTTACAATATGCTCAGTGACCAGTTTTTCAGGACTAATACAGGCATCTACAGGAATATGGTCATCATGAAATAATTGCGGGTAATCATAATAATATTGTGAGCGTATGCGAGCGATTTTTGTTGGGGTACGAAATAAACTATAAGCAATCTGACAGCCTATCATATTTACTTCATCACTGTTTGTTACAGCGATTAACATATCGGCTTGCTCAATGCCGGCATTAATCAAAACATTAGGATAGGCGCCAGAACCCTGTACCGTTTGAATATCTAGCCTGTGCTGTAGATCACGTAGACGAGCTTCGTTGAGATCCACTAAGGTGATGTCATTGTCCTCATGCGCTAGATTGCTGGCAAGTGTTCCACCCACTTGGCCTGCGCCTAAAATAACTATTCGCATAATACTCCTTCATAAACGAAGGTTGCTGGTCCGGTTAAATAGATAGGACCCTTGGTATCTGGCCAATTTACGCTAAGTTCACCACCAGGTAAACTAACATGGATTTTGGCTGCCAAGTGATAACACAGTCGACCAATTGCAGCAGCGGCAACGGCACCACTGCCGCAAGCGCTAGTTTCACCACAACCCCGTTCATAAACACGCAAACGAATATGGTTCGCATCGATGATCTGCATAAACCCAGCATTTGCTTGCTCAGGGAACAAAAGATGCTCGCTTATTTGTTGCCCCAAATTCTTTACGTCTGCTGTAGTAATATCGTCTACTACCCTTATGGCATGAGGATTTCCTACATTAATCGCGTGGACTTTGCAGCTCGAACCATCCCTGAGTGGAAGTTGATAAAGAACTGCTTGATGATTAGCCAATAAAGGAATGTCTTCTGGCTTAAGTTTAGGCTGTTGAAGTTCAAGAGTGACTGTTTCGTCATCATTAAGTTGCAGGTGCATGGTGGTTGTATACGTTGCAATCACAATCGTTTTTTTAGTGGATAAACCATAATGATGAACAAAACGGGCAAGACATCGAGCGCCATTCCCGCATTGCCCAACTTCTTGACCATCAGCGTTAAAAATTCGGTAAAAAAAATCAATGCCAGGCTCTTTACTCGCTTCAACAAGTAAGCACTGGTCAAAGCCTACGCCTGTATTACGCTGCGAGAGCTCTTTAATGTCATTAGGGGATAGCTTAATCTGTTGATGGAGCGCATCGATTACCATGAAATCATTTCCTAGCCCGTGCATTTTTGTGAATCGAATCGCCATTAGTATCTCATTGAGTTGGGTAATTTGGATTTGTGGGGTTTCGTTTCAGGTAAGTATAGTGGTCCTTTTTGTCCGCAAGCAGATAACATTCCTAGGACTATACAAATAATAAGTAGAAGAGAAAACAAGCGCATGATGAATTATGGGCGATAAATTACCCAGTATAATGAATCTGATGACAAACTACCATTGCTTCGGGTGCAACTCTCGCATAGACAAACATAAAGTAGGTTGGGCCTTGGCCCAACATTATACAAGTGTCTATTCTGTAGGAAAAAATGTGTACCCAAACAAACAATGACTATGTTGTCACGACATGCCACATTCTTGTTGGGCCAAGGCCCAACCTACGCGATTTTATTTGCCTAAAGGGGAGTTGCATCCCATTGCTTCTAGGGAGCTATTGTGGGGTAGTAGAATTTTTTTCTGAGTCTACCGCATCTGAGATCGCAACTTCTGCCGCATTGTTCGACTTAATTTTATTTTTCAATTCGCTTAAGTTAATATTCGAGCATTTCACAACATGGATGTTTTGATTATCTCTGCGTTTTGTCTGAATTACATTACCAACTCCAGCGGTATTTAATGACTTGAAAACGTCCTTTGCTTCAGTTTCATTATGAAGTTCTATCCAACTTTCTAGGTGATTATTTTTATTGATTTTCCAACCTTCAGACTTAGTTAAAACAGACAAATCCTGTTTTAGGTGCTCAATTTCTCCATCGGATAATTTAGTCGTACCTATAAATCCAGTGACCTTTGTCTTATCTTTGTTCGAAGATTGATCTGAACATTTCTCTGCTTTAGCGGCGTCCAGTGCTTTATTACCTGCAGTCTTAAGCGAAGTAAAAAATCCCCCTTTTAACTGTGAGGGCTGAGTACTGGTTGACGTCGTGGTGGATGTAGATCCAGTGACTGCTTTTTTTGCCCCATCCTTACCTAGCAAAAGCTGTTCCAGCAGTTTGTAGTCCACGTTATTAACCAAAGTGGAAGAAAGCTCCTGTCTTAACCGCTCAGACAGTGTACTGGTTGAAATTGCATCTGTACCCTTGCTTAAAGATTGATCCAAACGTTTCTCTTCTTGGGTAAGGAATGCCAGGAATTTCTTAAAGAAAAAGATTAATCTGTCGTTGTCATTAGGCAAAGCATTCAATTCATGTACATAGGAAAGCTCGAGCTGGTACCTCTTCAGCTGGTACTCATTGATATCAATCTGCGGATGTTTACTTTGCATTAATTTTAATTGGTGTACTAATTTACAACGTAATGTGACAGCTTCTGCAAGTTTTGCATCAGTAAAAGGTTGGCGCTGCGCTTCTAAAATCCTTTGATAAATGTGATTGGCGAGAGGTTCTCTGGTTTGATTAATGGCCTTAATGGCCAGGGAGTAGGAGGATGAGCTATCCTTCTTTTCCCCAGGATTGCGTATTAAAATACTAGGTAGTCCTATTGATCTTGAAAAGACATTCACCAAACAAAGTGCAGTACGGCCATTCGCATTGGGAAAAGGATGAATATCGGTAAACTGAAAAAACAGTTCAGTAAGAAACTGTGAAACTGCTTTTATATCCTTTTTATTGCATTTTCCCCAGTTAGCTAAGGTAGTCTTAGCGAAATCCTTCATAAGTTGAGGAGTAGCTTGCGGGTCTCGACAAACGGTTACAATTTTACTAACTAACTCCTTATCGTTTTTTGAAAGTTTGTTGGTTAGATACGCTACAGCTAGTTTTTCTTGAATGATGAGTCCAACGTCATTTCCAATATATTTTTTTTCCGATGCTCGTGGAGTTATAGTAGGGTCATTTTTTAAGCGGTCTAATAGAGCAATAAATTGGAGCACCTGGGCTTTACTGAGGCTAAGCTCTGTAGTCAAAAACTTAATAAGCACAGCAGTAGGGTCTTCGCCGTTTAAGTTTGGATCCTTAGTTCCTGAGAAAATGCAATAAATAAGAACACCCGTTCGTACATCAGGGTTCCACCTTAAAGCTTGCTGCTGAGAATATTCTCCTGATTTTTCCTTTATTGTCAGGGCTAAAAGCGAGTTGCCAAGGTGGCCATGTAATTGTTTAATATAATTTATAAAAGATAGCTCGTCTAAATTTCCTTTTTTAAAGGTAGGTAATAGTATATTTTGCGCAAATAGATATCCTGTTAGCATATCCTCAACTTGACCTACGGTTGGGAATAAAGAGCCTTCCCAAGTTTCAGATTCGTGTATACGTCCATCAGTTGCTACTTCAGGATCAAATCCATAGACTAAAGCTGGATTAAATTCAGTTAATTGCTGAAGTTTATTTTGAAATGATTCTGATTTTGTTTGCATTTTATTGCTCTATTAGTAAAAAAAAAAGCCATTATAGACTAGTGTATAACGTCTTGTCAAAAACTAATTAATTAGAGCCCGAAGGTACACGTGCTGCTTAGATCGTCTTCTGACCCATTATCCTCATCCTTCACAAGTGCTGGAGGTGATAGCACACTATCTATCTTTCTAAGCGCTGCGATTGATTTGTGCATCGAGTTTGTAACCCGTTGATAGGAGCGAGGATTAATTGATATCTGTTCAAAATGCGTTGCATTATCTTGGGGAGAAGACCAAGTTAACTTAAACATCAGTAAATCCGGAATTAAGCTGTCATTTTCGTCGTCATAGTGTGGAGTCACTGCAATAGTTATTGAATTGAATCCATTTGTTAATTTCTCTGCAATATCATGCTCAATGACTTCTAAGACATTGTAATTTGCAGCCGCAGTGGAAGGAATAAGATTCTGATTACTATGCTCTCCACCTAAAAAATAGGCAATCATATGAGACCAATGGTAATCATTGCCGCTAATGGTGATCAAATCGTCGCAGCCAAGCGTTTGAAAAATCTCAATACAGCGTGCACCGGTTAGTTGGGCTTGCCCTTTTCTCCTTGGTGTTCCTTGACGTAGTTGCATTTTTTCTAAGGTGGCAGTGAAGGAAATTTCTGTAGGGCGGTCGAATTTTAATTTTCTCATGGGCCCTATCAGTTTGCTCGTATCAACCCTGCCTTTTTGGTGTTTATTGCCAGGAGGGGTTTGAGGTTTAAACAGTGTGCCATGAGCATTGCTAAAAAAGGGGCGAATTTTTTGTCGTTTATTCGGTGAGAAATAAAGTTTATCATACCCATTTTCTGTCGGTGTAGAAGAAGGCTTGGGAATAATACGAGCCCCAGTTTTGCTCAGCGGTGAATATAAGTGGGAATCGTCTGGTTCCGTATTGCTGGCAAAGAGAAATAAATTTTCCCCCTCCTCTCGTTTCCGCTTTCTTGAAAACCCGTGTTGGTGTTCAGGGTGGGAATTAAAAATAGGTTTTACGCGCCGTGTAGGCTGTTCTTCTGCAAGGATAACGACTAATGTACCCTCGTCTATTTGTTTTATTTTACTGAGAAGAGGTAATAAACTAGGGATAGTGAGCCGATTGTATTGCTGTTGTTGAAACAGTGCTATCGCTTGCAACCATTCTTCGCGGCTTAAGCTGAGAATGTCTATATTGGGAAACAGGTTACGGGCGCGTTCTTGGAACTGCGCTATGTTTTTATTCTCAGCACACCTTGTTTTGATGGACTGCGCGATTTGATTGATTGTTTCTTGGCCACTCTTGTCAAAGTTGAGCTCTGTTGGGATGTGGAGCTCAAGCGATTGAAAGCGAGGGCGTTTAGCGAGTTCTTCTATTAAATAAATCTGAGTTTGTTCATCTCGGTGGTAGAGGGAGATGATTTGCTGCCATATTTTCTGAGAGAGCTGAGTGCTATCTGGATTTGCGTCGATAGCAGAGAGTAACAACTGAACTTCTTTATACATCTTATACAACCTTACAACTTAGTGATACAACCTTACAACGTAGGACCCATACTTCAAGGATGGCGAATGTAGCACATGTTTGTGCGAATAGTTAGTAAAGTTTGATCATTTTTAGAAGACAGAGACTTTTTTATAGGCATCTTATTGAATAGTAAAGCATTATATTTTGGCCCCCTCAGGAGGTCATTAACCTTGCTATAATGATGTGCTTTAGTAATAATTTTAGTTTTTTGCGGGAGACACACGGTTGGACGTATACATTCAAAAACCACAGCAACACGCTCAAGCTTGCGTCATTTGGATGCATGGTTTGGGGGCGGATGCTTCTGATATGGCCGGCCTTGCAGAACAGTTATTGTTAAATGATGTGGTTTTAAGTCATGTTTTCCTTGATGCGCCAATACGTCCAGTGACTCTTAACAATGGTCTGGTGATGCGGGCTTGGTATGATATTGTTGGGATGAAATTAACTGATAGAGAAGATGAGGCAGGGATTTCGCATTCTGCAGCGTTTATACGCGAAGTCATTGACAGCCAAATTAATGATGGATTTAGTTCAGAACAAATCTTTTTGGCGGGATTTTCACAAGGTGGGGCAATGGCACTCTACACTGCCCTGCACATGACAGCTCCCCTTGCCGGAGTAATTGCCCTATCTGCTTATTTGCCTTTAGCGAATAAATGCAAACCTAATTTACCTAAAAGCACACCCATGTTTCTCGCTGGTGGGCAATTCGATCCGATTGTTTTACCTATATGGACCAAGCAAACCGTCGAATGGCTCGCCAGCGCTGGTTATCCTGTTGCCATGCATAACTATCTGATGGAGCATTCTATTTGCGCTGAAGAGGTTAGGGATCTTTCCAGCTGGTTAACCGCACAAGTAAAAGGAGAGCTTTGATGACTATCGTGAAACGATCAAGAGTTGTTCCTTTTAATTGTGAGCAAATGTATCGCTTAGTGAATGATGTTGAGCATTATGCCGAGTTTTTACCTTATTGTTCACAAAGCTTAGTACACCACCGTGATGAGGATGAAGTGCAAGCCACCTTGGTTATTGCTGCGGCAGGAATGCATAAATCGTTTACCACCCGGAATCGATTGCAAGCAAATAAGATGATCGAAATTCGCCTAATTGATGGTCCATTTAGTCATTTGGAAGGTTTTTGGCGCTTTGATGACGATCCAGATGGTTGTAAAATTTCCTTCGATTTGGAGTTTGAGTTTGCAGGACGTATGTTTTCTATTCTTTTAGGACCTATTTTTGAGCAGGTCACCGATAAAATGGTTGATGCATTCTGTGAACGTGCCGAGGCTATCTATGCTAAAGGTTGAGCTTGTTTATATAGCTGCTGATCAATCCTTAGTCCACTTGCAATTTGTCCTTGCCCCTGGCGCTACCGTCGCTGATGCATTAGCTCTCTCAGGGGTGTTAAAAACGAATCCAGAAGTACAGGATTTAGCGGTGGGCATCTTTTCTAAACAAGTCCCTTTGGACGCTCCACTAAAATCGGGCGATCGCATTGAAATATACAGGCCACTTTCCCTTGATCCTAAAGAAAAAAGACGCCTACGGTTTATGCTCAATGCGCACTAGCCTATCGTGAGAAAAGTACAGACTAAGATTATGCACTAATAAAGCGCCGTTACCTTTGCGTAGAGTATAGGCATAGTCCCAGCGGTCATTATTGAAGATGGGGCTTAACAGGCTAGTCCCCATTAATATCGCAGCATCATTTTTACTCATGCCTATTCGCAAACGCGCGAGTTTCGATTGGGGCAATAGATTACCTTGCTCCACAACCCGCCGAGAAAAATCATAGGATGCACAATGAGTTAGCGTCAATGCTAAAGCAATACTCGTTAAAATTATTACAACACGCATTTTTTTGCCTGATATGAAAAATTTCGCCATAATAGCATGTCATCCCTTGAAAGACACCTTCTTAAAATTGCCACGGAGGGACGGATGAGGGGTGAGGAATCTTCACATTTTTTGAACAGCCAGTTATTGTTGGGCCAAGGCCCAACCTACGTTTACGTAGGTCACGAGATTGTAGGTTGGGCCTTGGCCCAACAAGAGCTAAGGAGTGCTTGTGGAAGAAGGTCAACAGTTAAGAGATGTCGGATTAAAAATTACCATGCCAAGGGTAAAGGTTTTGCAAATCTTGGAACAATCCCCAAATCATCATTTAAGTGCCGAAGGGGTTTATAAGGCGTTATTAGACATGGGTGAAGATGTTGGCTTGGCTACCGTATATCGTGTTCTGACGCAATTTGAAGCCGCCGGTTTAGTCGCTCGCCATAATTTTGAAGGAGGGCATTCGGTATTTGAGCTGAGCCAAGGCGAGCATCATGATCATTTGGTTTGCGTCAAATGCGCTCGGGTCGAAGAATTTGTCGATAAAATTATTGAAGAGCGGCAAAAAATGATAGCTGAACAAGCAAAATTTAAGATGACTGATCATGCTTTAAACATTTATGGCTTATGCCCTGATTGCCAGCAGACTAACAAGGACGCTCCTCATGTACGATGACTTACGCATCCCTTATCAAGCAGGAGAGTTACCTGTTGTGCAGATTGGTGGAATTCTAGTGAATGATCAATTAATTCCTGAATCACCGGTAAATCTAGTCTTAAAATCGTTCAATCGTCACGGCTTAATTGCTGGCGCAACGGGCAGTGGTAAAACTAAAACCATGCAAGTACTCAGCGAGCAACTCTCTTTATTGGGTATTCCTAGCTTAGTCATGGATATCAAAGGTGATGTTTCAGGTTTAGCCCAGGCTGGGGAAGCCAACCCATCCTTAGAACAGCGGGCAAAATCTTTAAGTTTAACGTATAGTCCGAGGTCTTTCCCAGTCGAATTATTAAGCTTAAATGAGTCAACTCAAGAAGGGGTTCCATTACGTTCAACTGTGGGGGATTTCGGCCCCGTTCTTTTTTCTCGTATGCTTGATGTCAACGAAACACAGGCTGGTGTTGTAACGATTCTTTTTGAATATGCCAAAGTGAATAAGTTGCCCTTAATTGATTTAGCTGATCTGAAGTCATTACTGCATTTTGTGCAGACTGACGCGGGTAAAGCAAAGATCGAAGCCAATTTTGGTGGAGTCTCCGCTGCTTCGGTTGGCGCTATTATGCGTAAGCTTATCGAACTTGAGTCTCAAGGTGGGGACAAATTCTTTGGCGAACCAGCGTTTAATGTCATGGATTTGGTCAGAACCAATGCGCAAGGATTGGGGATTATTGCCATTCTACGCTTACTCGATATGCAAGATAAGCCAAAATTATTTTCCACATTCATGCTTAAATTATTAGCGGATGTTTATAAGCAAATGCCAGAACTAGGCGATCCCCCTAAGCCTAAATTGGTATTATTCATTGATGAGGCCCATTTAATTTTTAGTAATGCGAGTAAAGCGCTATTAAGTTTATTAGATACGATGGTCAAATTGATTCGATCAAAAGGGATTAGCTTGATTTTTTGTACGCAAACTCCAAACGATATTCCCGATGCCGTTTTAAGCCAACTAGGGCTCAAAATACAGCATGCATTGCGTGCCTTCACTGCAAAAGATCGTAAGGCAATGAAATTAGTGGCACAAAATTTTCCGTCCACAACCTATTATAATACCGAGCAACTTTTGACTTCCCTCAGTATCGGAGAAGCCTTAGTAAGTGGATTAGATGCACAGGGACAGCCTACTCCGTTGGTTGAATGTCGAGTTCGTGCACCCGAGTCGCGCATGGGAGTGCTGAGTGCACAAGAGATTACTGCGGTTATAGCAGAGTCAACCCTGATGCCCCATTATGGCCAACGTATCGAGAGCAGCTCCGCACAAGAACTATTAGCTGCACAAACTGCCGAAGAGACTAAAACGAAATTCAAGATGCCAGGGGAGAGGAAAGCTAAATTCAGTGATGAGAACATTGTGGAAAAGATCAGTAAAAATGCCTTATTTCGCCAAGTTACGCGACAACTAATGCGGGATCTAACGCGCACGATACTCTCTGCGTTGGGTATCAAGCGGCGGTAACTACCAGAGACTATGTATGGCTACTAAACAGAGGGGGAAAGCAGTTTGGCTAATTCTGCTGACATGCATGACAGCGGCTAGTGCGTTAGCCAATACGACAGAGAACGATCTTTGTCATGGATTTTTCGCCCTTGTTAATCGACCAACAGTTGCTGACAGCCCCTGCACCGTTCCAAGCAAAAAAGCAGTAGTAGAACTCGGTTATCAATACCAAAATTTAATTAATCACGTGAAAAGTCAGGAATTTCCCTTCGCTGATTTTCGCCTTGGATTACCAGCGAATAGTGAACTATTTGCATTGTTGCCGCATTATATACATCATTCAGTGAAGCCAACTTCAGGATTTGGCCCCACTTCAATAGGTTTTAAGCACAAACTGATCGCTACGAGCAAATTAATTGCTTCTGTGGAGGGCCTCGCCACCCCTGCTTCGGGCAGTAGGACTTTCGGCAATAAAAGATGGGGAGGGGTTATCAATGGCATATTTTATTATAGTTTTACGAAAAAACTCAGCCTTACCTGCCAGTTAGGTGTGAGTACACGGACCCAATCTACTCTTGATGGGGGTAAACGATTCAACAGTGTAAATCCTGACGCTTATTTGGCCTGGACCCCGCTCGATAAACTCCAAGTTTATGCGGAAATCTACGGGCAAAGCAAAACTGCACCACACCAAGGCGCTGGATTTAATGTAGCGGGTGGTCTGATTATCTTAGTTACAGAAAACATGACTATCGATGTGGAAGGAGGACAACGCTTACGAGGTCAGTTAGGAAATTTAGAAAACTATGTGGGCGCAGGAGCTGCTGTGCAATTTTAAGCGTTATTGCGAGCAGCGCTAGTGTGCCCATTGGAGCTATTGTGACACACTAGCATTGTTTTCTTCTGCTGAATTAGAGGTCGCAGCTTCTGCCGCATTATTCGACTTAATTTTATTTTTCAATTCGCTTAAGTTAATATTCAAGCATTTCACAACATGGATTTGATTATTATCGCTGCGCATTCCCTTACTTACCTTACCAACACCAGCTGCATGTAATAACTTGGAAACTCTCTCTGCTTCGCTTTGATCAGGGGTTTCCATCCAACTGTCTAAATGATTTTTTGGATTGATTTTCCAGCCTGTATTGTTAGTTAAAGTCGACAAATCCTGCTTTAATTGCTCCTTTTCTCCATCGGATAATATAGTCGTACCTATAAATCCAGTGACTGTTGTCTTACCTTTGCTTAAAGATTGATCCAAACGTTTCTCTTCTTCAGCAAGACATGGCAGGAGTTTCTTAAAGATAAAAATGAATTGGTCGTTTCGATTAGGAAAAGTAGCTACTTCGGGTAGAGAGCAAAACTTATCCATTGTCTGCTGGTACTTATTGATATCATTCTGCGGATGTTTACTTTTCAATAATTGTAATTGGTGTGCCAGCTTGCATCGTGATATGGTAACTTCTGCTAGTTTTTCATCGGCAAAAGCTTGGCTCTGTGCTGCTAAAATCCTTTGATAAATGTGATTGGCGAGAGGTTCTCTGGTTTCATTAATAGCGTCAATGGCAAGGGTATAGGACGATGAGCTATCCTTCTTTTCCCCAGGGTTGCGCATTAAAATACTAGGTAGCCCTATTGATCTTAAAAAGACATTTATCAAACAACCTCCAGTTCGGCCATTCGCATTGCCAAAAGGGTGGATATCGGTAAACTGAAAAAACATCTCAGCAAGACACTGTGAAACCGCTTTTATATCGTTTTTATCGCATTTTCTCCAGTTAGCTAAAGTAGATTTAGCGAAATTCTCCATAAGCTTAGGGGTATCTTCGGGATCTCTACAAATAGTTACAATTTTACTAACTAACTCCTTCTCTTCTACGGAAAGTTTGTTGCTTAGGTACGCTACAACTAGTTTTTCTGTAGCGATTGATGGAATGTCATTTTCAAGGAATTGTTCTTGTGATGCTCGTGGAGTTAGAGTAGAGTCATTTTTTAAGCGTTCTAATAGGGCAATAAACTGGAGTACCTGAGCTTTACTGAGGCTAAGTTTTGTAGTTAAAAGGTCAACAAGCACAGTAGTAGGATCGTTGCCCTTTAACACTGGATGCGTAGTTCCTGACAAAATAAGATAAATAAGCCCATCTGTTGTAACATCAGGATTCCATCTTAAAACTTGCTCCTGAGAATATTCCCCTGATTTTTTCCCTTCTGTGGCTAAAAGCGTTTTGCCAATATAGCCATGTAATCGTTTAATATAATTTACAAAAGAGTTCTCATCTAAACTCCCTTCTTTAAAGGCGGGTAGTAACTCATTTTGCGCAAATAAATACCCTGCTAGCATGTCCTCATATTGTCCTGCACCTGGGAATAAATGATCCTCCCACGTATTGGATCCGAGAATATGTCTACGAGATGACTCAGGGTCAAATCCATAGACTAAAGCTTGATTAAATTGAGTTAATTGCTGGAGTTTATCTTGAAATAATTCTGATTTTGTGTGCATTTCATTGCCGTATTAATAAAAAAAAATACAGTATAGAGTAATGAGATGTAGGCGTCAACTTTAAGCGTCATTAGTGATATTATCCGAGCCACGACTCCTGAGCGCAGCGAAGGATCTCCTCAATGTGGCATAGTGCTCAACTGAGGAGATCCTTCGCTGCGCTCAGGATGACGGGCTCCGCTTACTTACGTGTGCGGCTCGGATAATATTGCCACCTCAGTGCCGTACTTTAATTTTCGCCAAGAGCTAGTGTGCCCATTGGAGCTATTGATGGGCAGTAGGATTGTTTATTTCTGCGTTTACTTTTTCTGAATCAGGGGCCGCAGCTTCTGCCGCATTATTCGACTTAATTTTATTTTTCAATTCGCTTAAGTTAATATTCAAGCATTTCACAACATGGATTTGATTATTATCGCTGCGCATTCCCTTACTTACCTTACCAACACCAGCTGCATGTAATAACTTGGAAACTCTCTCTGCTTCGCTTTGATCAGGGGTTTCCATCCAACTGTCTAAATGATTTTTTGGATTGATTTTCCAGCCTGTATTGTTAGTTAAAGTCGACAAATCCTGCTTTAATTGCTCCCTTTCTCTATCGGATAATATAGTCGTACCTATAAATCCAGTGGCTGTTGTCTGACCTTTGCTTGAAGATTGATCTGAACATTTCTCTGCGTTAGCGGCGTCCAGGGCTTTATTACCCTCAGTCTTAACCGAAGTAAAAAAACCTTGTTTTAACTGTCCAGGTTGAGTACTGGTTGAAGTCGTGTTACTTGTAGAGCTAGTTACTTTCGTCATACCTTTGTTTGAAGATTGCTCTAAATGGTTCTCTTCTTCAGCAAGAAATCTCAGAAATTTCTTAAGAGCACAAATTGCTATGTCTTCATCAGTAGAGTATTTCGAAGTAGAGTATTCCGAAATTGCAGCTTCTCCATACCGCCGCATAGTCACCTGATAATCGTTGATGTCAATCTGCGGGTGTTTACTTTGTAATACATATAATTGGCGAGCCAGTTTAAATCGTAATCTGGTAGCTTCTGCAAGTTTTTCATCGGCAAAGGCATGTTTCTGTGCTTCTAAAATCCTTTGATAAATGTGATTGGCGAGAGGTTCTCTGGTTTGATTAATGGAGTCAATGGCCTTGGAATAAGAGGATGCGCTAACATCCCTTTCCCCAGGATTGCGCATTAAAATACTGGGTAGCCCTATTGACCTTAAAAAAACATTCACTAAACAGGTTGCAGTACGACCATTGGCATTGGCAAAAGGATGGATATCGGTAAATTGATAAAACATGTCAGCAAGAAAGCGTGCAACTGCTTTTGTATCTTTTTTATCGCATTTTCTCCAGTTAGCTAAAGTAGCCTTAGCGAACTCATCCATAAGCTTAGGAGTTTCTTCTGGATCTCTACAAATAGTGACAATTTTTCTAACTAACCCGTTCTCTTCTGCTGAAAGTTTGTTACTTAGGTAGGCTACAGCTAGTTTTTCTGCAGTGATTCCTACAATGTGTTTAATATATTTTTCTTGTGATGCACGTAGAGTTATAGTAATGTCATTTTTTAAGCGGTGTAATAAAGCAATAAACTGTTGTGTCTGCGCTTCACTGAGGCTAAGTTGAGTAGTTAAAAGTTTAATAAGCAGAGCAGTAGGTTCTCCTTCAAAAGGATGTGAAGTTCCTGTCAACATGTAATAAATAAGGTAGTACGTATCAGCATTAGGATTCCATCTAAAGAGTTGTTGCTGAGCATATTCTCCTGATTTTTCCTCTACTAAGGCTAAAAGTATGTTGCCAATATAACCATGTAATTGCTTAATGTAGTTTAAAAAATATATCTCGTCTAAACTCCCTTCTTCTATTTTGCGAAAGGCTGGTAGTAACTCATTTTGGGCGAATAAATATCCTTCTAACACATCCGCGAATTGTCCTAGGGCTGGGAAAAAAGTATCTTGATAGGTATTGGATCCGAGTATCTCTTGAGGGGATGTTTCAGGATCAAACCCATAGACTAGAGCTTGATTAAATTCAGTTAATTGCTGGAGCTTATCTTGAAATAACTCTGATTTCGTATGCATTTTTCTGCTCTATTAGTAAAAAAAATAGACATTATAGGGTAATGAGATGCAGAAGGTCAACCCAATCTGACATGTTTTAACCTTCCGTTCGTTAATTAAAAGCGGGCGTTTTTTCGGTATCACCTTCCTATTGATTGAAGGGACTAGGTCCGCCTGTACTTGCTTGTTGGGATAAACTATCAAGCTCATTTATAACGATATGAATTAACTGTTCCATACCATCTTTAGGTGCATCAGCGGTGGGTGTTATTGCTGGCTTCCTCACAGGAGTGTCTGTCTTCCTTTTTTTATAAGGATGTGCTGTATCATTTTCTTCATTTGGTCTTTTCTGCCCTCTCATTTTTAGTCTTGTGGGCATAGGTTGGTCGGGTTTTTGGAAATGTTCTCCTGGCACAATAACTTGGGATTGAGTGATGGACGTATTGTTTTCAAGTGTGTTCTCCTTAACAAACGACCTATTCTTTGCTTCCTTGATAACGGGTTGTAATGCTATTGAATTATGAAAGTGAATTCTCGTCTTCTGTTACTGCATCGGATTGTCCTATTTTGAATAGAAATTGGTTGATACTCTGAAGAGTCATTTCCCACTCTGGGCTACCATCAATCTGGCTTTTGAGTAATGTACTGTAATAAATCGCGGTACTTCGCGGAGAAGAAAACACATTGGCTCCATTGGATGAAGATGAATAAGAACTAGAGGCTCTCATTGTTTTGGGGTAAAAAAATTGTGGGCGTTCTTTCATGGCTTTCTCCTCGCTGGGGCACTAAGTACAAAATTTACTTTAAAAGTGCGATAATATTCTACTTTGTTGCAAATTTCAACTTTATGATTTTTTCTGTCAAGCTGATTGACCCAGGCAAAATAATCGAGTACTGTACCCCCTATCCCTGGAATTGTATGGAAACTATGGAGTCCAACATGAGTCGCAGATCCGATATCGAAATTGTTCTCTTATTTCAAATCGTTCCCAAAGTCCTTATTTATTTTTCTTCAGATTAGAGTCTGTTGACAATTCGCTAGTCACAAACCTCGTGATGGATTTTAAAAGGACTATTGGCATGAACGGAGCGTTAATTTTTCTGTTATTTAGCGGGCTTCCGCTATTCTCTGTCGCTTCCCAAGGATTTTTTCCAGCAGTAATGTTTCAAAATTTAACACCGTATGAAAACACCGTTTATTACGGTGAGCAGAAAATCATCCTAATCCAGATGACTTATCAGTTCCTTAAGTATTTTCAAGAATGGTATTTTCCGCCTGGGGTAGGCCTACAGGATAACGGAGGTTGGTGTCCATCGTTTACAAATGGAATTATCAATTTCCCATTTATCGGAGAGTGTTATTTCAGTTTGATCATTTCGGGTTATCAATTGGGGCAGATAATTAGTGGGGATACTATGTATCGCCTCTATGGAGAGGAGCCCTATGCCGGATCTTGGAGTTACCTAGTAAGTCTTCCTTTTGCGATTACTGTTATTCCACACCCTATATCCCTGACTAGTCTACCTACTCTTAACGCCACAGCGAACATTCCTTTTTTTGCCGATCTCAGAGCTTATATCAATTACTATGCGGAAAATATTCAGGCTGGCGCATGGCTTTATATGCTCGTCGACCCTGGTGAGCAAGATGGCTTGCACTATGATCCAGCGCATTTTGCTATAGTTGGGACACCCACCCGGACTGGGGTGTACCTGTTTAAAGTCGGGTTAATGAACCTTAATAGCAACGTGGAGCCAACTGATTTACCGATCACGGTGAGTGCTAACCCAAATAATAAACCTACGTTTAAGACAAATTTCGTGGTTGCTAGTGCTACCCCTGGAAAAACCTACAGATTCAATTTAATGGAGCTCATTGAACCGAAACCTAATGACCTAAGTAATCCAATCTCTTTTCGTTTGGCTGCAGATGAGACTCATTCCGATTGGCTGTCAATCGGCGGAATAGGTAATAGCTACCTTACAGGCGCGGTGCCTGCAAACGATGCTGGTGCGGGAAAAGAGTTAACACTCATTGCCTCCTCCAATACTGGTGGCGATTCCGAACCGCTAAGAATCCTCATTCCTATTGCAACCGATCCGCAGAGAAAAGCAACGATTAATCGCTTCTTACTTAAAGAAATAATCGACAAAGAATTTGCTTACGATCTAGGCGAGTATATTGTTGATCCAACCAATGATCCCAATCTTAGATTGATGATTGATCAGGTTGACCCTTTAGCACCTTGGTTGCATGTGTCTGGTGATCATCATACAACCTTGACCGGCATACTGCCTAAAGAAACGAAAGCTCAGACCTATCAAATCACTATGCATATGAATACACGTATTGGTGGTGATTCCGATGCGCTTAAATTTCCTTTACGCATTGCAATCGATCCAGGGAGAGCAACGCATTCTTGAGAAGTAAGTCCCCAAATTAAGGAAACAAGATGACACAGATATTCACGAACAGCGGTTTAGGCATAGCAAATTCTTCAATAGCACAACTTGGTAACTATGGGCCAAAAGATAAGGCACTACTAGGCCAGGGAGACGAGATGGATAGTAGTGGCAAGCAAACAATCGAATGGACTTTTTATCAGGGTCTTGTGCAAGAGATTACAGCGATGAGTGCTGGTGAAAGAGTACATCATTTGCGCTATGACTATGATAGGCAACACCGCTTATGCAAGGTAAGTCGAGATTTAGGCGAGGGCAAGGTTTACTGGCTAACCTACGATTATGCCGGTGATTCTAGCCGAATCACAGCGATTCATCAGTCCGATGGTACGGCACTTCGTATTGATTATGATGATAAGGGGCGGGTGAAAAACCTTGTTGATGGTGAAGGGCGTTCAACGTCTTATCAATATTCCCCAGGTAAAACGCTGGTTACCAATGATTTAGCTGCGACCTGGGCTTATCGTTATGATGATGAGAATCGTTTAACAGGTATAGATGGTCCTGGGAATAGTCACACTCGTTATGAGTATGAAGGTAAGTATTTAGCCGCTGTTCACCAAGGAAGCCTGCATTGGCAACTTAGCTATAATGAGGCTGGCGATTGTATCCGAATTCAAGAACCCACAGGGCAAATAACGACAAGGATTTTTGATAGTGAGCATCGCTTACTCAATGAAACCTCCTATACCGCTTTTGATGGTAATCATCATCCGCTAAAACCGCAGACAAGCCGCTGCATTTACGATGATCAAGGGCATTTACGATTTAAGGTTTCTAAAGATGGAACAGTATTGGAGCATCGCTACAATAAAGAAGGACAACTTGAAAGTAGTCGTAATTATTTACACACAGACTATGACTTAAGCCAATTTACGAGTGATAGAGTCTTAACGCTGATAGAGATGTTAAGTTGGGTAGAGAAACAAAATCCGCAAGCCATTAGCCTTGTTCATTACCATTACGACTGGCGTGGACTTTTAGATGAAGAAGTGCATTACGCTCAGATCGATGGCCAAGGTGAAGGGCTTAGCAAGGACGCTTTACTCACTCGTTTTCGTTATGATGCTGCCGGGAGACTTGTGGGAAAAGCAGTGCCGCTAGCACACGATTTTAGCATAACCACTTATCTCTATGATGATTTAGGGCGTTTAATTCAGCGTGTTGATAATCAAAAACACTATGAACGTTTTGAATATGATGATACCCATCAGCGGGTCATTACAACAGATGCCAATGGCTTACAAACAATCCGCACTTATGATCACGCCGGGCTGCTGTTTACGACACAATATTTAGACAGTAAGCAATGGAATTACGGCACAATCCGCTATTCTTATGATGGCGCAGGCCGCTTGCAGTCTGAAATTAATGCAGATGGGAAAGCGAGTTATTATTTTTATGATAATGAAGGACAGCTCATCGCCAAATGCGAGCCTGGGGGACGGCTTAGTGAATATCGCTATGATAATGAGAAGCGTCTTTTACAAACTATCCACTATCATGACGCGGTGGCAACCACAAGTTGGTCAACAAAAATTCCCGTATGGCTCGCGATAAAACCAAAACCAGATCCTAAAGATCGCGTGAGTCAAACTATTTATAACGATTATAACCAAATTGCTTATCAGATTGATGCTGAGGGTGCGGTTATTGCGTTTACTTACAATGCGGCAGGCCAAATCATTAGCAAAACCGCTTACGCAACTCGCTTGAATAATACTATTCTTAGCCAAACTCTAACCGCCGCCAATCTGAGCCTACAGACAAGTACTGATGATCGTTGCCATTACTTTTTTTATGACGCTGAGGGGCGCTTGCATGCTGAAGTTGATGGTGAGGGGGCGGCGACTGCTTTTCGTTATGATCGTGAAGGCCATGTATGGGCAACGATTCGCTATGCTAATCGAATAAGTTTTCCTCTCTATTCTGAATGGGTCGCGCCTAAAAGCTCTAGCCGTGATATTTATCGTTTCAGTCTTTTTAATGCAGTGGGTTCAAAAGTAGCCGATATTGATCCCCTGGGTTACCCAACTACCTATGAGTACAACGAAAGAGGCTTGCTCATTAAAAAGCATAGTTTCTCAACAAAGTTAGATGAAACGGTTTTTGAAACGATTAATGACAAAACAACAGTCGCGGATCTTGCCTTATCGAAAAGACCACTGACCATTCCACCACTTATTCCTACGATGATTTGAATCGATTGCTCGAGGAGCGTGCGCAAAACGGTCTGGTCACCCAGTTTCGCTATGATGAAAAGGGTTTGGTTGTTGAGAAAACCACTAGCGATATAAAAACAGAGGAGATTCGCCAGCAGCGTTTTCGCTATGATGCCATGGGTAGGATTAGCCAGCAATTAGATGCTCTAGGTGCAGCTAAGTTGGCAAAGGCGCTCTCATCTTACTGAAGCTGAAGTAGAGGCTATCTGGCAGCAGCATAGCCTTCATTACACTTATGACATTGCTGGGCAGCTGGTAAGCCTCACCAATGCCCTGCAGCAAACAAGCCATTTTTTTTATAACGAGGCGGGCTTACTAACGTATACGGTCAATGCTGCCGGTCAAGTTAGTGAAAATCAATACGATGCCTTTAATCAAATCATCATGACGTATCGTTACAGCAAGTTTCTGAAAGGAGATAATTCTACTTTGTCAACAGCAGAACTTACTAAGCGCATAAGTGGTTTCCGTGATGAGTCTAGCGATGAAATGACTCAGTATGAATATAACGTCCTAGGTCAATTAATAAAAAAAATAACTGCGAGTCGAGGGCAACAAACGACCCCTTACAATGCATTTGGCGAGGTGGAGGAAACACGGTTAAAGATTGATTCTGACCATGAATTAGTCAAGTATTATCGTTATGATCAGCGAGGTTTATTGCGCCACCAAATTGAAGATGTTGGTGGCGTTAATCGCGATATAGAAACGCAGTATGATATTTTTGGCCGTATTGAAAGGGCAATCGATGCCCGTGGAGGAGTAACAAGTTACTTTTTAAACAGCCGCGGTGAGCGCTTTATTATTGAAAATCAGAGCTAAGAATAAGAAAAACATCATGTATGATGCTTTTGGCCGTATTTTAAGCGAAACAGATCACTCGTCATTCAATGTCAATTTGTTTACTTATGATGATCAAAACAATACCCTAACCCTTGAGCACCCCGATGAAAACATTAAACTCGTTACCCAATTTAATGCTTTCGGTGACAAAATTGCGGTGACTGATGGAAATGGCCAAGTAACCCATTATCTTTATGATGCCAAGGGGGAATTGCTCCATGTAAATGCCCCCGAAGGGAACACAAAACACTATCGCTATGATGAAGTTGGCCATCTGATTTGGCAGCAAGATAGCGCGGGCGCGTGACTCATTATCGCTATGATGCCGAAGGTCGGGTTTTGCAAAAAATTATCGATCCAGAGGGTTTAGCGCTCACCACCAGCTATCGCTATGATGGTATTGGTCGTCAATTGGAAATTATTGATGCAAAAGGATTGCGTAAACAATTTAGCTACGATAATAGCGGTAATTTATGCCAAACACGTATTGATCCCGAGGGGCTGAATCTTATACATCTTTTCATTATGATGACCGTGGCATACTTATCAAGCAGGTTGAATACAATGCACAAGGTAAAAATAAAGTCACTGCCTACCAGTGGGATGCACTGGGAAGGCGCACGGCAACCATTGTCGATCCAGAGGGGTTAAGCCTGACGACTCGCTATAGTTATGATCAAAACGATAATTGCATTAGCCAGACTGATGCGAGAAACAATACCAGCCATTTTATTTATGATGAGAAAAATCAATGTCGTTTTCAAATCGATGCCCGAGGGGTAGTGACGGAGCATGTCTTTAATATTAATGGGCGTGAGGAAAGAACAATCGTTTATGCCAACCGTATCTCCAGCGCTTAGCAGCTACTCCGAGGCTAATCTCAAGGCGAACTTACTTCCCACTGAACATGATCAGTATCAATTTCATTACTTTGATACTTTAGGGCGTCTTCGGTTGTCCTATGATGCCATGGGTTATGCAACGTCTTATGAGTATGATGCAAATGGCAATGTAGTGTATCTTGCTCGCTATGAACAAGCGGAATCTTTGGTTGATCTTAAAGTGGGGAAGATACCTTACCCTTGGGGAGCAGCAAGGCAACAGCACTTTGCCTACAATGGTTTAAATCAACTCATTTATCAAATCGATTCGGATAATTACCCTTCCCAATTTAGCTATAACCAAGAAGGGCAATTAATTGCGAAAACGAGATATGCAAAACTCATCGCAATCAATAGCGCGGATTATTCATTGGAAGAGATCCGCGCCCATGTTCGAACTTCCCCTAGTGACCAATGTACCCGTTATGCTTATGATCAAGCTGGCCGTCTTACTGAGCAATTAAGTGCCAGCGGTGTCGCTACTGCTTATCGCTACGATGGGGTAGGTAATAAAATTAGCACCTTGCAGTATGCTACTCGTCTTGATCCTGCTCATTTAAGCAATGACAATTGGCAAGCACAGCTAGTGACTAGCACGGATGACCGAATCACCCGCTTTGTGTTTGATGCGGCAGGCCGAGAAATTTATCGCATCAGTCCCCAAGGTCGAGTCCTTGAGCGAAATTACGATGCGTTTGGTAATGTCATTCGAGAAATCGCCCATAGTGAACAATTGGACTTAACGCATTACCGTGAACAAGATTTAAAACAGGCGCAACCAGTGGACGAGCACGATCGCAGCACGCTTTTTGCTTACGATCTTAACGGTCGTCTTACGACTAAAACAGATCCGAAGCAACCGATAACTCGCTATCTCTATGATAACAATAACAATTTACTCGCTAAGGTCAACGCGGATTTAAGCACATGGACCTACGTCTATGACGAGGCGAACCAATTAGTCGAGACCCACTCGCCAAGTGTGGCCGTCATGAGTTTAGAACATGGGCAATGGGTAACACAGACTCGCGCTCTAGTAACACGCAATGTCTACGATAGTTTTGGCAATATCATTACCACAATTCGGGACGCTGAAGGGCTAAAACAAGCTGTTCATTATATTTACGATATGAAGAATCGTAAAGTAGTAACCTTATACCCTGAGGTATTGATTAGTACAGCGAGTAATCAAGCAAGCGCTGTTCGCCAGGAGCAAGCGCAAACATTAACGGAAGAGCAACAATACAATGTTTTTGGCGAATTGACTGCCAGCAAGGATCGCGCAGGTAATTGGCGCTATCGCGCTTACGATAAGAAAGGTCAGCTTTCCTATAGTCTCGATGCGCAAGGTGCGGTGACTCGTTTTCGTTATGACGCTTTTGGCAATGTGCTAATGAAAAAGCGCTTTGTGAATTGTGTAACTTGGTTACCAGAATTTGAGAGTAGTAGAGAAGAACTGGCCAAGGCATTGCGCCCCAGTGCGGAGGATCGAGAAGAGCTCTATGAGTACGACCTGGATAATCGTTTAGTTACAACAAAACAAGATGAAGTACGTACTTATAATGCTTCAACTAAGTACTATGACAAGCTAAGCCCCACTACTCGCACCAAGTACAATGCCTTTGGTGAAGTCATTGAAACTGCAATCCAGCGCAATGAAGTTGATTGGGCACGAACAACGTATTATCCTAGAAAAAGCAGTTGAAGCCTACTGCGCAAGCCAAATGCACTGAATCTGCTCGGCTTTTTTGAATTTTTTCGCTCACCGTAGTGGTGACTACTGCTTTCGCGAAAAAATTCAAAAAAGCCGAACATCTTCAGCACCTTTGACTTGCTCGCTACGGCTTCAACTGCTTTTTCTAGGATTATTACGATAAAGACGGGTTAAAGCGAGCCAGTTTGGATGCAGAACATTACCTAACGACATATGCCTATAACAATTTCGGTGAGCTTATTGATGAAATTCAATATGCTAATCGGGCCAGCTCTTGGGATGAGAGCACTGTTAATAGCCCACTTCCAAGCGCTAAAGATAGGACCACGGTCTTTACTTACGATGCACTAGGGCAGTTAACGAGTAAAACGCTAAAAAATGTCAGCTACCAGCGCCTTATCAATGGCAGTAATGCGTATGAAACCCTAAGTGCTGATTTAACGACCAACTACACTTACGATGCTCTGGGGCATTTGACTTCAACCACGGATCCTTTAGGTCATACTGCCTATTGTTATTATGATGCCCTAGGTCAGTTGATTGCCAAGGTAGGGCCTGCGACTCCGGCTGGACGTGCAGCGACCAGCTACAGCTATGATGGGCTAGGTCAATTGGTAACAGTAACGCGTTTTGCCCAAGGATCGAGCACTGCCGATGCGGATCACTATATACTCACTGGCGTTTCATCTGCTGATATCAGTACTCATGCCATCTACGATAATCAGGGCAGGCTACTCTCAGAAATTGATGGTTTAAATCATGCGGTGCAATACAGTTATGATGCTAATGGCCAAATACTACGCAGCTGGCAACTCATCTCGCAAATTGACGGTAGTCAACGCCTCATCGATAAGCGTTATATCTATGATAAAGAAGGACATCTTCTACAGACTGCAACCTATAAAAACAATGGGCAACTGATGACAGAAGATGCCAGCTACAATGCGTTTGGTGAAATGATCGCGAAAGGTCACAATGGCAATTTATCGACCCATATTGATTACGATAATATAGGTCGCATCTGGCGTTCGAATACCCAAGGTTTTTATCAGATTTATGTCTATGATTTAATCGATCATGTCACACAAGTGATGACCTCCACGAATGCTTTTTCACCAGACCATGGAAATATCGGCGTTGATTTAGCCAGTGAGAATTTTAAACGAACTTTACGATTTAATGTTGATCGCTGGTACTTTAATTTGCAGCGTCAAGAGAATGCCTATGATGGACTTGGTCATTGTTTACGACAGGGCAAAGAATTCACCGTTATCCCCAAAGAGTATGGGCAAGTGGTTCACTTGGAACAGGTTGGTCAATCGCAAACAGTGGATCGCTGGGGCAACGTATTGTCACATATCAGTGCGCGGGGATTTGAAACGCATTATGAGTACAATACCTTCAATCAAGTGACAAAGCAGGAGTTGCCAGAAGTCACTGTTTTTGATGAAAAGCTGATAGCCCGTCCACTTAAACCCACTCTTTATTATGCTTATGATGCCTTCGGTCGAGCCATAGCGATGACGGATGCTAATGGCCATACCGTGGCAAAAACGTTAGATGCTGAAGGACACGTGCTCGCAGAAATCGACGCTAAAGCGAGGCAGCGCTTAAAAACCTATAATCTATTGGGTCAATTAATCGGTAACCAGAATGAATTCGGTGGCTTAACAACCTATGTCTATGATAAAGCGAGTCGCTTGATAAGCCTGCATTCTTCTCACAATCAACAAGCGTATTCCTATGATGAGACTGGGGAATTAATCAGCCAGACTAACGCCCTAGGTCAATCTCTACTCTTTTGGTATGACAATTTAGGTCATCAAATTATGAAAAGGGATGCCAATGGTCGAACCACAACCTCTGCTTATGATGATGCTGGTCATAAAATCCTTGAACAAGATGCGAATGGCCTCAGCCAAGCTTGGGCTTTTAACGCAGAGGGGCGCTTGCAAACGCATACGGATATAGGTGGGCATACAACAAGTTACCAATACAATAAGAATGGGCTTTTATTGGCGGAGCTTTCCTCGCTAGGTAAGAGCATTACTTATTACTATCAGGGAAATGGCGAACTGTATTCCTATTCTGATAACCTCTATCATGAAGTTGCTTATTATACCTATGATGCCGAAGGCAATGTAATTGCCAAAACAGCATCGCGCGCAACTCAGGGGCTGGATGACGGCTGGTTAAGGGAAAAGGATGTTTATGCCTATGATGCGTTAGGGCGCTTAACAATGATGAGACGTCGTCATCCCGAGGATCAAGATCATCGCTTTCCCGATAAAGACCATGCGCTGCTAAGCATTGATTACCAGTATGATGCAGTGGGTAATATTCGCCATACTACCGTGGAGGCTAATTATACCGGTTATCAGAGGGTAAGAAGTGATGATTTTTATACCTATGACGCGAATAATCGCATGTTGATCAACAAAGGTAGCCTAGTCAATGGTGAGATAAATATCAATCCAATACAGGGTTCTTCTTTAAACTACGATGATGCGGGTAATGTATCCAATGCGCTAAAGGTTGAGAATGGGGTCTTGCAACAGTATAACTATGTCTATAATACAGACAATCAGCTCGAGCTGATTAGCAGAAATGGGGGATTGTTAAAAGCAATTCATTATGATGCGATTGGGCGAGTTGATGAAGAACACCTGTATGATGTTTATGGACACGCTGCAGGCATCAGCAGGATGGAGTATGTTGGTGATTTGCTCCATTCCCAGATTACACACACTATGCAGGCCGGCACTTGGCAACTTACAGGAAAAAATGACTACGCCTATGATGCGGTTGGCAACTTGCTACACATAGACAGCTTATCCTATGAAAATAACGCCTGGGTGCAGCGTTACCATAATTACAGTTATGAGCATTGGGATAGTTATTTGCAATCCTCCGATGCAGCAGCCCAATCCGTTAATGGTGGCCCGCTAACCTTCGGCGCAAGCACACGGTATTACAATGGCAATGGGCAGCTTTTTAAAGTAATTGATGCCCAAGCCGATGGTAGCGGTTTATCCAATAGCGCTGATTATAAAATCAGTACGCTAGAGGGGATTCGTGCCAGAAAGGATATAAATGGGCAAACCCATTATTTAACCCTAGCCGGCAAAACGATTGGGGATTTGAAACTCGATAAAGAGGGGAGACAGTCATTAAATGTGTATGGGGGTTTTACCCCTACTGGTAGTCATCAGCAGAACAGGTCACCGGCTGCTTCGCTTTGGGGTTTTGGTTCTCCCGAGAGCGAAAATTTTATTTATGGTGATGGGGTCATGTTTCCAGCAGCAAATGAGACAACGAATGCTATTTTAGCGAATACACCTCAAGACAATATCGGCACCTACCTAGTAAAATCTGGCGACAATTTAGACAATATTGCCTTACAAGTCTATGGTGATAGTAGCCTCTGGTATCTGATCGCTGATGTGAATGGCATTACTGATAGGCTAGCTACTAATCAATTGCATAGTGGCCAACGACTGATTATTCCCCCAGTTGCTACTCGACAACATCAAAACAATGCGACGCATCACGTGCTAAGTAGCGCAGAATTGATTGGTGATACCTCAGCCACTCTCCCACTACCCGCAGGCCCCACTGTTGCTTCGCCTCAGGCACAGCACACTAAACATCATTCACTGTTTAAAAAAATTGCGCTAGCCGCTGTAACTGTAATCGTTACCGTTTTAGCAGCCGCAGCGTTTGCAACCTTAGCAGGGGTGATCGGCGCTAGTGCTGGTTTGGGGAGTATCTTCAATTTGGGTATGAAGGTATTAGCAGGGCAAGCAATGGGTATGGCAGGATCACTTGCGGCAGGTTTCACAGCAGGTGTCGCAGGTAGTCTAGCTAGCCAGGGACTCGCTAACCTCTTAAGCATGCAAAAAGGATGGGATTTAAAGGGCTCGTTGGCCACTGGGCTGGCAACCGCAGCTTCTGCAGGAATTTTGCAAGAATTAAGCGCAAGTAAAATTTATACAAATTTACTAGGCAAGCTCAACAAACTCTCCCCCTCAAATTTTAGTTTAGCAAGTGCTGCGCAAATGATGGAAGAAGATGCTGTTAGCCAAGGCGTTAGTCTCTCTCTCCAGAATCACCAGCATTTTAATTGGGACGAATTATAGGGGCAAAAGGTGCGCTTGGCGGAGTGGCTGGCAGTCAGCAAGGCAAGAATTTCCGCCAGTCCCTAGGTAAGCATCTTGGTGAGGGTGGAGGTAGCCTTGTCCATTCCGAACTAGGCGCCCTAGCAACCGCTAGTATGCAAAGCGCAATGACTGGCGGAAGGCTTGATGCGGCGCAAGTACTCAGCGATAATTTAGGTTCTGCACTAGGCACTGGTTTTATCGATTCACAAATTGCTGGCAGGGAAGTAGAACAGTTACCTACGACTCAGGATGAGCAATTAGCAGGACAATATTGCCCTATACCTGCGATAGAAGACGATTTCTCCCCTCTTCTAGAAGAAACGTACGAGCGTTTTCAGGAGGAAAGAGCGAATCGGCAATTGTATGAATCAATTAGCGCAAAAGCGAATGAATTATGGAACGACTATAGCGAATCGGTGCTCACATACGGACCAAAAATCTTAGGAGTTTGGGGCAACGGCCAACCTGAGCCAAAAGTTACCCCAGAACACAGCTTAGCCGATGGATTGACAGCAGCTGTTAAAGGAGCGACGATTAATTGGATGAAGCAATTCGGCTCTGAGATTGAGGAGCATGCGAAGATAGGAAATAGATTAGCAGGAGTAGTGCAAGCAACAGAAGGAGTAATTGAAATGGGAGCATCCCTAGCAATGCTAGAGGCTTCAAGTGGATTTGCAGCACCTTTTGGTTACGCAGGTATTTTTAATGGCATTGATAATCTGGTTACCGGTTATACGTCACTTGCAACTGGCAAAGAAAGAGAAACTCAAACAATAACCACACTACGAAAAACCAACCTCCCCGAACCCTACCTCCCCCTAGCCAATATGCTCTTATCAATGGCCTCGATTGCAGGCGGCGGCAGAAAGTTTATGTGGAAAGCCTCGTCTCTAGCCGACGGACCTTATTGGAGGGCGGGAAATGAGCTGAGGTTTGGTAAGATGGTGGGGTATGGAGCACTGGGCGCGGGTTCGGGTGGTTTCGCAACTTTTGCCTCAGGAGGCGATATATACGACATAGCAGTCAGTGCATCAGCAGGTGCATTACTGTCAATTGGCGGAGCTGTGCCAAAATTGAAGGCTTATTTAGGGAACCCTTATATAGCTGCTGGAATATCTAATTTTGCGGGTCAAACATTTTCCATTCTAAGAGATCCTCAAAAAAATCACTATAGTCTTGTCTATTTTCTGTTCAGTACGGCAGGCGCTCGTATCTCACATGCGGTTAATAAAGAAGTAAATGTAGCTGTTACTAAAGCTATGCTGGATGCTCCCTATGCTGGTTTTTTCAATGGAATCGGTAATGATTTAGGCAAGCGGACAGGGTGGTAACTATGATCTGGAAGGATACTCATTTATGTTCAGGATTTTGTCTTCCGAAACAACTTTATTACGTCACAGCTTGTAATTTTTTTATTATCGCATATCTTGCAGGTAGTTGCGTTATAACAAGCGCCAATATCATGGATAAAATAATTGGTTCTATAGGAACAATATTTTTAGTTTATTATGGATTATGCAATATTTTCATGATCATAAAAGGCAGTGAATATGTTGAGGTAATAAAAAAAGAAAAAGATTGTTTTATTTTAACCAACGTTTACAGGAAAAAGATTAAATTTACAGTTTCCGATGTGCTCTCAGTTAAAACCTCGAAATTCTCTTTCATAGATAAATTTTTAACTGGATTTGCCAAATATGAGCCAGGACTTGATCTCTTCTTAAAGGATGGGAGTAAATATAATATTGCTTCCGACATGGAAAATATCGATTCATTAAAAGAACATCTCCTTGGGAATGAAATACCCTCTGACCATGATTAAATCGTAGTTTATGAGATTAAGCGAGCGGTTGATTTTTCAGCAACAGCAATCATCAATCTATATAGGTGATTGGAGCCATCACATTATATTAACAATGTTGACGTTTAAAAAAGCCCTTCTCCATCGTTTTCCAAAATTCCTTCGTCGCTTGTTTTAAGCAGTTGTTAGCATTTTCTAGTCGTTTGAGGTCTTGCGTTTCTTCTTTTGTCGCCTCATGAAATTCAAATAACGCTTTGTCAAGTTGAGGTAAAGTAAGATAGACCACACCACCACGGACTCGATGTAATTCTGCGCGCAATGCATCAAGATCATGGGCCTCATAGGCATTGGTTATTTTCTCTTGAGAAATTTTAAGATCATCTGCCAGAATTGATAATACCTCACGTAGGCATTTCTCATCCCCACCGCATTGTCGAATGCAATTATCCCAATCAATAACTTGTGCTATTTTTTGTGTCTCAGCTATGGGGGATTTAGTTTCTTTATGCGGTGTAGCCAAATCTTGCTCAGGTTTAAAAATATAACGCTCTAAGAGGGATTCTAATACAAAAGTGGGTAATGGTTTAGAAAGAACTTCCTGCATCCCAGCAGCTAGTGCTTCTTTTTTCTTTTCAAGATCATCTGCGTGACCAGTAAGTGCTATAATAGGTACTTGCACAGTCTTTGCGCTATTCAAAGCACGGATTTGTCTGGTTACTTCAATCCCATCCATATCAGGTAGCCCTATATCCATAAGGATTAAGTCATAATTATTCTCTTGCACCAACTTTATCGCTTGCATGCCATTTGCTGCAACATCACTTGCACAGCTGTTAGTTAAGCGGTTTAAATTGTACTGTACTGACTTAGCTGCAGCTAAATTATCTTCTACTATCAGAATAGTTGCAGAAGCGGCATCTGTTTTGGTTATTTTTTTTACTTTCGGAGGATGAAGTGGTTTAGGCATACGGTAGGATATTTTTTCGCGGTCCGAGTGGTTAGATACCGTAAGAGGGAGGGTAATAATGAAGCAGGTTCCTTTTCCTAGTTCACTTTCTACTTTAATCGTTGCCTGCATCGCATCAATGTAACGTTTCACAGTATAAAGCCCTAATCCTGCACCTTTATATACCCCTTGATAGGAAGAAGTTAAGCGAGAAAAATGCTCAAATATCGTTTCAAATTTATCTTCTGGAATTCCGATTCCGCTGTCTTGTACGGAAATTTTTAGCTCAACAGTGTCTCCAAAATTATAGGTTAAGTGATTGTTGCTTAACAATTGGACTTTGGCTTTAACAAAACCTTCATGAGTGAATTTTAATGCGTTACTGAGCAAGTTAAGCAGAGTGCGGTTGAGGTAACTACGTAAACCGCTGAAATAGGTGGGAATGCAATCATCGATTTCACAAGACAATTGTAATTGTTTATGACGTGCAACTGGTCGTATGAGCTCTATGTTGTGCTCCATTAAGTCACGCAAATCAAAAGATTCTGCATGTTCAGTAGTTTTACCTGATTCCAACCGCATGGTTTCCAAAATTTCATTGAGCAATTGTAATAGCTCGTCTGTTGCTCCGATTAAAAGTTGGCCATCTTCCTGTATTTTTTCAATAAGCTGGTGTAGTTGATTTAGTAAGGATAAGTATTTTTCTTTAATCTTTGTGTCATTAGCTAAAGAAGATTGTTGTACGGATGCTTGAGTGTCATCGGCGATATTTATTATTTCTTGAATCAATCCTAAGATTCCGGTGAGTGGGGTGCGGATATCATGGCTCATATTCGCTATGAATTCAGACTTTGCTTGGCTAGCTACCTCTGCGGCAATTTTAGCTTGGCGAAGCTCTTCTTCCATATTTTTCCGGTCTGTGATATCAAAAGAAATGCCTAAAATACCCACTATGTCATTACTCTCATTACGAAGAGGTGCTTTACTACTTAGCATAACACGAGTTGAGCCATCTTCTTTGGGAATGGTATCTTCTACACTATTTGTAATGCCTTCCTGAAGAATAGCTTTATCAATTTGATGCAGAAAATTGACTCTAGCTTCATCCCAATGAAAGTCATTGTCAGTTTTTCCAACAATTTCAAAAGGTGACTTTAAACCAAGGTATTGAGCAACGAGATTGTTGCAACCTTGATAGACTAGATTCTTATCTTTCCAATATACGTATTGGGGAAGGTTTTCAATGATATTTTTTATATAGATTTTGCTCTCTTGAAGAGAAATTTTGTAACTTACCGTCTCTGAAATATCCTTACCTATCAAAATAAATGTATCTTCTTTTTTATTGCTGGCAGAATATCTGTTCATTGTCCAATAAAAATTATACCTTAGATTGTTTGAATGGGTTTTTATTAAAACATCCCTTTCAAAAAAATGCGTATTATTAACTTCAATTGCATATAAATTTTCAAAAGAAAAGCCTAAAGTTACTCCATGTTTTTTCATTACTTCGAAAAAATTTAACCCTATTATTTCTTTTCCAGAAATTTTAAAGATCAACTCAGCTTTTTTATTAAATTTTAATAGATTACCACAATGATCAACAAGAATAATAACATCGCTGCAAAAATCAAATATAATCTTGTCATTCATTAGTATGTTCCTTTATACTCGGCAGTGTCATAGTCAATTTTGCCTAGCCTGTTGAAAAACATTACCCAATTTCACACTAGAGACTTTGACATCCTTGTTTTCTAATAGCCTGATGACCCAAGTTATCTTGTGTGATCTTGGACAAAAAATACTCATTAACAAGATACTAGATACCCGCGAAGGTTGATTTGTAGCTTAAGAAGCAAATTTCAATAGTTTTCGAGATTATATAATTAGGAGGAGCCGTAAGTAAATTGCTAGGAGTCAGCATGAAGCAGAAAATACAAACCAGCGTTTTAAGCGATAATCAACTTGGGATCTTTTATGAGACGATTCGCACCTCTTATCCTGTGTATATCTCTCAAACGTGTCTCACATTCAAAGGTACATTTGACTATAGCTTATTTCAACAAGCTTATCGCTTAATTATAGAGCGTCATGAAATACTTCGAACAGCATTTAGTATAAAGAAAGGGAAGATTAACACTGCTCCGGTTCAAATTATTTATGAAAGCATAGAGCCAACCATGCTTTATTATGATTATATGGGGCTGCTCCCTAAAGAAAAAAATAGACGGTATAAGCAGTTTTTAGACAACGATCTTATAGCTCCCTTTGATTTTGATCGGCCTTCTTTAATGCGACTCACTACGATACGTTTTAGTAAAAAAGAATATCGTGTCATTTGGACAAGACACCATATTCTTTTAGATGGAGCATCAGCCAGGTTAGTTTTAACTGAGCTGTTAACAATTTACGATGCATTGGTGAATAATAGAACCTGGAAGTTACCCTCTAATTCTTCTTACCTTGCTGCTAAAGAAAAATTTTTTGTGCGAGATCGAAACCAAACAATGCAATATTGGAAAAAACAGTTAAAATTTTTCAAAAAATCTTCTATTTTTCCAGCGATCTCATGGAATTCATCAGTTGCAAATTTCTCTCAATTCGGGTCTAAATTACCCCGTAAGGAGTACAAAAATTTATTAGATTTTGTATCTAAGCACGGCTTAACGATCAATTCTGTGTTACAAGCTGCGTGGGGAATAGTTTTATCTCATTATAGTAATAATAAACATGTTATCTTTGGCTCTGTCAGAGCATATCCTAAAGAGGAAGTCGAAAATTGTGCGGGATTATTTATTAATACTTTACCGTTAGCTTTAACTATTAATCCGAAAATCAAACTACTAGATTTTTTAAAGTCTGTTCGTGAGCAAGGAAAAACACTTAGAGAGTATATTCATACGTCATTGAGTGATATACGTAATTGGTGCGGGTTAGCTTTAGATGAATTACTCTATCTATCGATTATTGATTACAAACCTTATTCATTAAATAAAATAATTAAGCTCAATTTTAGTGATTTAAACTGTGAAACTTCCTTTCGACTAACCACACCTTATCCAATGGTGTTAGAGATCAACAATGAAGACGACCATTTAGAATTTCGCTTAAATTATTCTCAAGATCTATTTGCCCCAGAATTTGCGAAGGGGATCTTGGAGCACTTCCGCGATATTACAAGGGAATTGTGTCTTCATTCATCTAAAACACTTGCTGAGCTTCAAACATTGCCTCATTTAGATTGGAAAAAATCGATTATTGAGTGGAATAGGACGAAAAAGAGCTACCCCTTAGATAAAACACTTCACCAGTATTTCGAAGAGCAAGCTGCAAAAACTCCGAAAGCTAATGCCATTTTCTATCATGAAAAGAGTTTAACTTATGCAACATTAAACAATAAAGCAAATCAACTAGCTCATTTTATCATTAGCAAAAACATTAAGCCGGAAGCATTAATAATAATTTTAACGATTCCTAATTTTAATGAAATAGTTAGTGTTCTTGCTGTCTTAAAAGCAGGTGGGGCCTACGTACCTATCGATGTTAATTATCCATTGGAACGAATAAAGAACTTAATTAATGATAGCGGTTCTGAAATTATTATTTGCGATAATAAGACTTATCAGATGCTGATTCGAGCACCACTGGAAAGTTTAGAGAAGTCTGTAGAGTTGATTAATCTTGACACAGTTTCTTTAGAAAATTTTAGCTCTTCTAACCTTGATCTCAATATATCTTCGTCAAATCTGGCTTACATGATATACACATCTGGCTCTACTGGAAAACCGAAAGGGGTTTTAGTGGAACATCGGTCTGTATTGAATATGGCGTTGGGATGCATTGAACGTTTGAAAATTACACCGGAAAGCCGTATTTTACAAATTGCTTCCTTTGGCTTTGATGTTGCTGTTGCAGAATGGAGCATGGCTCTATTAAGCGGAGCAAGTTTGTGTTTATTAGATAAAGGGGTCTTTAATCCTAGAGCTATTGTTGATGCACTAGAATCTCATAGAATTACAACAATTATTTTAGCTAGCTCTATCCTAACGGCTTTACCCCATCGAAATATTCCTAATTTAAAGGTGATTGCAGTCGGAGGTGAGCCCTGTAGCGACGCTGTCATTAATTACTGGGCCAAAGATAGGTTGTTTTTAAACGTTTACGGAATTACTGAGACCACTGTCTGCTCGACTATAGCTAATTGTTACCCAGAGCAAACTAAATTATCAATAGGAGTTCCCCTTCCTAATACTCAGACCTATATTTTAAATGAAAATAAACAGCCCTTACCCATTGGTGTTTATGGCGAAATTTATGTTGGAGGGATAGGGGTAGCCAGAGGTTACTGGAATCAGGTTGATTTAACACGTGAAAAATTTATTAAAAACCCTTTTATAGAACAGTTGGCAACAGACCATTCTTTACAAATCAATCGCATATACAGAACTGGTGATAAAGGGCGTTGGCTTCCCAATGGTGAACTGGAGTTTTTAGGGCGTGTTGATGAGCAGGTTAAGCTTATGGGAGTTCGAATTGAATTACTTGAAGTAGAAAAAGTTATCGAGCAACATCCTGATGTAGAGAAAGCGGCAGTTATTCTTACACCAGATAACAAGCAATTGCAGGCATTTGTCTTGGGTAATGGGAAACGTTTAGATTTAGATAAACTTAGGCAATTTTTGAGAACAATTCTGCCTCATGGATTAATTCCTCGTCAATTTATAGCTGTTAAAAGATTTCCATTAACTTCTAATGGAAAAATCAATAAGGAAGAATTAGTTGATTGCACTCCAATAAAAATTGCTTCTGTTGAAATGGAAGAAGGGCAATTCACAAATACAGAAAAAATTATTTTGTCAAAGGTAAGAAAAATAATGGGTTTAAAAAACGTGCCTATAAACCAAAATTTTCTTGACATAGGTTTAAAATCTATCGACTTAGTAGTGCTTTCTGTAGAATTAAGTGATCACTTAAAGCAAGAGGTAAGTGTTGTCAATTTATTTAATTACCCTACTATTAAAGCACTGGCCCATTATTTAGATAGGTTAACTATTTATTATGTTGAAGAAAAATTAATATTAAAAAAGCATTCTTTAAACCCTAGATATCAAAAGCGGCAAAGAGTTAATTTTAACGACGATGACTAAAGCTAATACAACAAAAATTGAGAATGCTCCTGCTATCGCCGTAATAGGAATGGCAGGGCGCTTTCCAAAAGCAGAAAATATCGAAAAGTTTTGGCTAAACTTAAAGCAAGGTCAAGACTGTATAACTCATTTTACTAAAGAAGAGCTTAGGGAGGAGGGCATAAGCAATGACATAATTGAGAATTCACGCTATGTCAAGGCGCGCGGTATTTTACAAGGAATCGATTTATTTGATGCAAATTTTTTCGGTTTAACGCCAGCAGAAGCAGCACTTATGGATCCTCAGCAGCGTTTGTTCTTAGAATTGTGTTGGGAGGCATTGGAAATCTCAGGGTATTCATCTTTAAAAGAGTGCTCTATTGGTGTCTATGCTGGCATGAGTGATAGTAGTTATTTAAATCACAATATACTCAATAATGAAGAAATTACTAAGTCTAATTCCTCGTATCAAATAAATATTGCTACAAGTAATCATTTTTTAGCGACTAAAGTTTCTTATCTTCTTAACTTAACAGGTCCAAGTATTGCTGTTAATAGTGCTTGTTCAACATCACTCGTAGCAATTATTGAAGCATGCAGCTCTCTGTTAAATTATGAATGTGACCTTGCCTTGGCTGGTGGTATAGCCATCCGTGTACCACAGATAAGGGGTTATTTATATCAAGAAGGTGGAATTTACTCAGTAGATGGTCGATGTCGAGTATTTGATAGTAAGTCATCAGGTACAGTAAGTAGTAATGGTGGAGGAGTAGTCGTTTTAAAGCGACTAGATGAGGCACTGCAAGCAGGGGATAGCGTTGATGCAGTGATTAGGAGTTTTGCAATTAATAACGATGGGTCTACAAAAATAGGCTATTCAGCTCCTAGTATTATCGAGCAGGCACGCTGCATAGCAACAGCCCTTTCGGCAATTAGCCCAGAATTGATAAGCTATGTAGAAGCCCACGGTACTGGTACTAAATTGGGTGATCCAGTTGAGATAGCCGCTTTAAATAAGGCATTTAGGCATTATACGACAAAAAAAAATTACTGTGCCATAGGATCGGTAAAAACCAATATAGGTCATACTGATGTGGCTGCGGGAGTTGCTGGGTTTATTAAAACTGCTTTGGCTTTAAAACATAAAACTATTCCCGCTTCACTTTATTTTAATGAAGCTAATCCGGAGATAAATTTTACTGATAGCCCATTTTACGTTAATGGAAGTACTAAGGCATGGGATGGTGAGTTTCCAAGGCGAGCGGGAGTTAGTTCCTTTGGTATTGGGGGTACGAATGCTCATCTTATTTTAGAGGAGGCTCCTTTACCATCCCCACAAAAAATCCTACAAGATAGGTTTATTATTCCAATCTCAGCCAAATCCGAAGCGGCCTTACAACAACAGCAAAGTAATTTATTAGATTATTTAAAGCAAAATCAAATTGATAAGACTATCCTTGCTAACCTGGCTTATACACTACAAGTTGGGCGAGAAACATTTAACCTCCGCAAAGTATTTCTCTGTAAAGACGCTGAAGAATTAATTTCGCTTTTACAATCTGGTAAATGCCAGGTAATAAAAGAGTCGGCATATAGTCTAGCAGAAAAATGGCTTATTGATGGGCAAGCTGATTGGTCTTTAATTAGCAAGGGTTTAGCATTAAGACGTATCCCCCTACCTACTTATCCCTTTGCGAAAAAATCATATTGGATTTCCCCGTCCCTAAAAAGAGATACTCAATCTACAGGGCCATTTGTTTATCAGCCTTACTGGAAGCTAACTTCGTTGATTAATCATGCTCCTTCATCTAGTATAAATTGGCTTATATTTACCGATAAACTGGGGATAGGGGAAAAAATTGTTTCTCACTTGCAGAATTTGAGAAAGAATGCTATTCAAATTAAAGTAGGTGAGAGCTTTCGTCGACTTAGCTCATTTTGCTTTGAAATTAATCCATCCATCAAAGATAACTATCAGGAACTCCTTAATATTCTAAAAGAGGAACAGCAATTCCCGGATAGCATTTTGTATTGCTGGGGGCTCACCGATGGAAACAAGATTGCTGCAAATATTTCTATTAACTATAGACAGCTTAATGATTTTATTGCGCTTACATATCTTGCTCAAATATTTTTTGTAAACTCAGCAAATAATCAACTTCAACTTTACATTATCACTAATTACCTAGCTCGGTTATTAACTGAGGATAAAATTTATCCTGAGCAATCGCTATTATTGAGTATTGCAGCAGTAGTCCCTCAGGAATTTTCTGTTGCGAGTACAATGATTGATACAGGGTGTATTACGGAAAAGTCAATAGATGATAAGTTAATTACCTCACTGGTTGATGAATGTATGAAAAAACCAGAAAAACTTCTGGTGGCGTATCGACATAATTTGCGATTTATCCAACAATTTGAGGGCTATGAGCTCTCGGAACATACTAGTAAAATTCATCTTAAAAAGGGTGGGGTTTATTTGCTTACTGGTGGTTTAGGAAAAATAGGGATAAAACTTGCGTACTATTTAGCTTCTCATTACGAAGCTCATTTAATACTAACTACGCGTACTACAATACCTTATATGCAAATTTTACAACAGCATGAGTACGATTTACCGCATTTAACTTCGTTCCCATTAATTGCGCAACTGTTGAATATTAAAAAATGCGCCAGTTCTCTCTATATAGCTCGAGCTGATGTTGCTAATTATGATCATATGAGCGAGGTATTTAACTATGTTACAAAGACTCATAAAAAACTGGATGGCCTGTTTCATTTAGCAGCGGTGCTAGATGATTTGACTAGAGTTTTTATTAAGGAGATAACTACCGAACAATTACAAAGCCAGTGGCTTGCAAAAATCGCGGGAGTTAATGTATTAGCTCAATTGGTTGATGAAGAAGAAATCGATTTTTGTTTATTGTTTTCTTCCATTGCTACTGTCTTGGGAGGCGTTGGCTTGTGTACATATGCAGCTGCTAATAATTACCTTAATTATTTTGCTGAAAGTAAATTTTCACCAAATGAAAGGATCAAATGGTTTAGTGTGAGTTGGGATGCTTGGAGACATGGCTTACCGGAAATGAATAGAGTTGATGGAAAGAGGGATGCTCTTACTTTTCAACAAGGTATGAGTATTATAGAGGATTACTTCAATTCGATGGATACACCAAATTTGTTTGTCAGTTTAAAAAATATAAATAACAGGATAAGCAAATCAATTAATCATTCGGTCATTGGATATCGATCTATTCATGGATCTAGTTCACATCTTCAAGCAATTGAAAAAGCTCCTGTTAAGGAGACAATGCAACAACTTTTTAGAGAGAGCTTAGGTGAACCGAATATAAATCCAAATGTTGGATTCTATGATTTGGGTGGCGATTCCTTAGCGGCAATTACTTTGCTGGAATTAATTGAAGAAAAATTTTCTACTCCTATTTCGTTAACCAATTTTTTAGAAAATCAATCCATTAATAAACTGGTGAAGTTTATTAATAAGCAAAAGCTAAACAATTCCTCCTTTATTGTTAATTTAAAGCCAAAAGTATTAGCTACAAAAGCGCTGTTTTTTATACATCCAATCGGTGGTACTGCATTTTGCTATTTTAATCTGGTTAATTTTTTTTCGGACTATTCGTGCTATGCATTGCAAGATCCGGGTCTTACTTCTGATCAATTTAATTTTGAATCGTTAGAAGAAATGGCATCATTTTATTTACAAGAGATAAAACGCAAACAACCTCAAGGCCCATATTTGTTGGGCGGATACTCTTTTGGTGCCACGCTAGCTTTTGAAATAGCTAGGCAGCTGCTCTTATGTAATGAGCAGGTAGAAAAAATTTTTATCATTGATGGCTGGGCAGTATTCTCTCCAGAGTTACGTGATAAAAATCGATTTAGTTTGGCAATGCAGCGCACCCTTGCTGAGCTTGCGGAGCGAATGCCTAGATTGTTAAAAAAGAGAAATGAGTTATTAGAATTTTTGTGGAAGCGCATGCAACTGCTCTTGACGTACAAACCGACACCTCTCCCCCTCAATCTTATTCTTTTTAAAGCACAAGATATTTTACCAGAGTATCAATCCATCAACTCAATGGATAATCATTGGTCGTTATTAACGACCAAATCAGTTATAGCTTACCAAATCACGGGTGATCACAGTAATATTCTAGAATTACCAGGTGCCAAGGAGATTGGTAAAATTATTAATGACCTATTAGTTTAATTTTTGGTAAAATGATATGCATTGGTCAAAATTATTAATATATTTATGATGGTAAAAATTTTTGGAAAAGAGGTCACCGTTGAAATAAGAGGGAAAGCTGCGATACCTGTGCTTATAGTAGGTCCGGCTTCCTTGTTCAAAAAGGATGGGTTATTACCCAAAGAATTATATGAGTATTTTTCTGTTTATTTTGTTGATTTATTTGAATCAGCTAAAACATCATCTACAGCTGACTATAGTACGCTCACCTTGGATGATTTTGTTGAGGCTATAGAGCAAATTAGAGCCCAACTGAAGATAAAAAAAATGGTTTTATTTGCTCATTCAGCTAATGGTGTATTAGCGATAGAGTATGCTAATAAGTACGTCGAAAGAGTGTTGTTTAATATCTTAGTAGGTACTATGCCTATTTGGGGTGATTATCGAAAAAAATTAGGAATGAATTTTTTTCAGGCTAATGCTTCAGATACAAGGAAAAAAATTAATGATTATAATCAATCAGCTATACCTTCTGATAAGCCTTTTTCCCCCACTGAGAAGTTTGTAACTCTGTACAAAGCTCGCAAAGCTGAATTTTTTGACGATAATAATTTAGTTAATTCACCTTCAGCAATTGATAGCTTGTGGGATGATATTGCTTTGGATATCGATCTAGTAAATCGCTATTTTGCAGTTATAGCGGATTACGACTTGAGGTTACGTAAATATAATTCTGTTCCAATTTTTATTGCATTAGGCCTATATGATGCCTCTTGTCCTTTTTATGCTTGGACAGATGATATCAAAGAATGGTTTTCAAAGAGACAACATCTTCCTTTCGATAGGTTGATTAAACTTTATATTTTTGAAAGTGACCATTACCCAATGTCCCCAGCATTTAGCCATGCTAAACCAGCTTTATTTATTGAGAAGCTGTTAGAGTATATGCACTCTTTAGATCTGATGTACTCTTTAGAGCTGAAGCCTCATTTGCCACGCGCTAATTACTAATTAGTACTTAACTTAATATGCATATTAATATATTAACTAAATGAGGATGCTGTGCATATTAGCATTAAGACATGTGGTGTAGGCATTGGGAGCAATATGTTGGATTAGTTTGTCAGAATTGGAAGAGGGAGCTTATGAAGGCAGTATTATTAAAATTGTCGATAGTAATATCAGCAATTGTAGGTCTATTATGCTTTGAAAAAAACTCCTATAGCGCAGTTGACCAAATATTAAATGATAATTTTTTTCTAAATCCAGCAGAACTTAGCTTAACTAAGAAAGCTCAGTTGTTAATAGGAAGCGTGTTTATTACTCCAAAATTGAAATTCATAGGAACTACACCTCTAGGGTATGGTAGAGCGATAAGTAGAACTCAAGATTTACTTCCCTATTTATTAACAGGTTACCGATTTACTGATCGATTTACTGCGGGAATAATGGTAACCCCGAGTGCGTATGGTCACATAAATTGGCCAATTGATTCTATTGTAAGAGAGGAGTCCACTACAACCAAGTTGTTTTATTATAGAATTGGGGCTCAGTCAAGCTACCAATATAGCGATAAATTGGCAATTGGATTTGGTGTGAACCTCGAATATAACAAACGGGGAGAACTAGACTTTGTGGTACCCAATCAAGGTAATCAGATAAATAAGATGAGTGGTTTTAATTATACGGGGGATGTAGGGCTTTATTATAAAATCAATTCACATAACTTTCTAACAGTGGCGGTTTATACTGGAGTAAATACTTATGGTCGGGGCACAAGCTCTCTAGGCACAACTAAAGTTCATAATTTTTTTCTGAATATTATTGAGGCTCCCGTGGCTTTTGTTGGGCTGCAGCACTGGCTAAATGATAAATGGTTTGCCGAGGGGAAAATATATTGGTCGGGGTGGTCTATAGAAAAAAATGTTAATTTTAAAAATACGACCACAGGTAATTCTACTTTTCCAGCAAACTGGAGTGATATTTGGTCATTTCAAGTCAATATGCGCTATGCAACGACAGATAAAGTAGCGTTACTTGGTTCTGTTATTTATGAAACAAACCCAACACCAATTTTAAATAATGCAATAGGGTATCCTTTATCCGCCTCCGGATCTATTTCTGCGGGATTAGATTTAACTTTACAAAAAAATCTTTCAACACAGCTAATTTACAGCTATGGGAAATTTATTCCAAATGCTGGGATAAATAATGCCAAAAGTAAAGGGAATATATCGGCTAATTTCCAAGCCGCTGTAATTCAATTTACGTATAAAGCTTAGTCTAAAATTTCATTGAGCATGCTACAACTCGTGTTGCCTCGATTAAAAGTTAATCCTCTCCCTGTATTTTTTCAATTAGCTGGCGGAGTAGCTTTAGTGAGAGCGGTTAATTAACCGCTCTTCTATAACTTCTTTATCATCAAGAATATATTTTTTACCTTTTTGCCGATAAAATTCTCTCGTTTTGTGTATCCCGCAGCAATTGCAAATCGGTCATTACGCCCTAAATGGATTGAGTTCTTATCTTTCCAATAAACTAGATCGGGAGAGTTTTTAATAATATTATTTAATCTCTAATTCTTTGATGACAGCTTTTTCTTTATGAAGTGCCTCTTCAATGTTTTTCCGTTCTGTTACATCAGTAGCAATACCTAATACACCGATTACCTCTCCATCACGATCACGTAAGGGCACCTTATTCGATAGTACAACTGCTTGTTTACCTCCACCTAGAGGTACTATATCTTGAATATTAAGCATTGGCTTTCCTGACTCGATAACTTGTTTATCATCCTGATTAAATTTGGCAGCCTGAGCATGCCAAGGAAAATAGTAATCGGATTTACCGATAATATCCTCTCGATTTTGATAGCCCGCAGCAATCGCAAACTGATCATTACATCCCAGATATATTGAATTTTTATTTTTCCAATAAATCATGCCAGGAGCATATTCGATAATATTATCTAATCTCTTCGCCTCTGCAGCTGCAACTTTTATTTTATATAAATTTTCTTCAGCTCTTTTTCTTTCTGTAATGTCTATGGAAGTAGCAATGATACCTATCACTTTTCCGTTATTATCAAAAATAGGTGATTTGGTGGTTAGCATAATAACTTTTTTAGAATCTGCTTGGATAAAACGGTCTTCAAAAATCAATGGGGTTTTAGAGTCGATTATTGCAATATCATCTTGCCTAAAACGTGCAGCTGTTCCAACTGGCCAATTTAAAATTTTTTCAAAATAAAAATCATCTTTGCCCGTGATCTCAGCTCTTGAAGATATCCCAGCAATTTTTAGAACGTTATTATTACAACCAAGATAAGTTGAGTTTTTGTCCTTCCAATACACATTTCCTGGCATATTAGCGACAATTGCCCTTAAAAAAATAAGGAGTTGTTTAATTTTATTAGGCCGGCTAGAAAGGATATCAATGCCCATTATTTCTTTATTTATTTCTGTAAGCGCATCGGCTTGATCATTACTATAAATTTTTCCTCTTTTAGTTGTTGTATACTTTGGAAAAATAGGTCGCTCTTCTGGAGAGTCAGGAAGGGTTTTGACGATATTAGTACTCTGCAGCACAAACAGATCTTCTGGGAAATATTTTTTTGGCAAGGCCGTTATTTCCCAGTCAATTAAATAGTGACCGCGTTTATGAGGGACGATCATAGTTGGTAATGGAATTTTCTTACCTTGGTTTATTTTTTTTAAATTGTTAAAGAAAGTCTCTTTGAGTTGGTATCTATTAAAAAAATCGAGTAAGTTCTCGTTTGGTTTCTGGTTTCTTTCTAAAGGAAAGAATTTTTTGGCCTGTTTACTTATTCCTTGGATCCGAAATGAAGCGTCAAAAAATATAATTAAATCGGACGAAATCTTTAGTAAGTATTTAAATAACAATTCATTATTTAGCATGTTAAGCGCCATTAAAATAGTCAATGTCCTGTTCGGAGGTTCGATTATTGCTAATATTCTTAGAACTATTCAGCACAGTTCACCAAAAAGCCATATTTCGTTCAATCTGCTTACTTTAACGAAGTTCCATTTCTTGATCAATACTCATATTTCCCTGTAGATATACTAAATCACTGCTTCGATAGAGGCAATATTAATGCTTCACGATGAGCTGTCATTTTTCGACAATCAGCTGAGTTTGCAAGCGGAGCAAGATAAAGAGTCGTTCTTCAATCACCTGGGGATGGCGATTTTGTCTCTTCTAAACGAAGGTGTTAACCCGCTATTTTCTTGCTAAGATGTAAAATGGATTATCTATAATACATCGGTATAAGGAGAAGATGGATGGCTCTAGTAAATAAAAAGGTAGGGATTTTCATTGAAAACAACTATCAAGAATTGGAATTTTGGTACCCCTATCTGCGCCTGAAGGAAGAAGAGTGCCTATTAACTATTATTGGCCCTGAGAAAAAGACTTATAAAAGTAAATTAGGCTATGAAGCGACCGCCGAAGAGACAGCAGACAAGGTTCTGCATAGAGACTTTGATGCATTAATTATCCCAGGTGGTTATGCTCCTGATTTGATGCGTGCCCACGAGCCTATGCTTAAACTAGTCCAAAAGGTCTATGCAGAGGGCGGAATTATTGCCAGCATTTGTCATGCGATTTGGGTGCCAATTTCAGCAAAAATCGTCTCTGGTAAAAAAGCAACCTGCTACCACACAGTCAAAGACGATCTGATCAATGCTGGGGGGCATTACTTGAATCAGCCTGTGGTCGTTGATAATAACCTGATTACTTCAAGGCAGCCCAGTGATCTGCCTGATTTTTGTAAACAAATCATTGAAAAATTGCACTAGGGTCTGCTCCAATGGTGGGACGGAAGCACCTATTCGGTTAGTTGCATTTGTAAAAAATACGATGCAGATTCTACTCTATGAATTCCAACATCTTTTCAGGCGGCCTAGCAATGATGGCTCTCCCGTTATAGGTTACAATTGGGCGCTGCATCAAAATTGGTTCTTTCAGTATTGCCTCCAGAACCCTAGCTTCATCTTCTAAAGTCAAATTAAAGCTTTTAAAAACTGGTTCATTGGTTCGCACAAAGTCTCGCAAATCAAAATGTGATCGTAATTCGATTAGTTGTTTCAAGTTAAGTGGCGTTTTCATGTACTCAACAATTGTGGGATTAATGTGATGACTTTGTAATATTTCTAAAGTTTGTCTTGATTTAGAACATCTGGGATTGTGATAAATTGTAAATTTTTTCATTTGAGTGTCTGGCCCTTATCTCTTACGATTTTGCTTTTTTTAAACCAAGGCGTTAACAACATTCTCCGGTTCTGATTTTGCTTCTTGTAATGCAATATATGCTTTATCGCGAGTTTGATACATTAGAATGCCTGGATCGCGCAAGTTTGGACGTAGAGTATGCGTTTGAGTATTCTCCATCAACCGTAAGCGTGCGTCGTAGTATCGCTCTGCCATTAACGAGCCCAGCTCGGAGTTCATTCGAGTTAATACCCCTATGTCGGTGAGTTCAGAGGCTTGTATACAAGGACCAACGCCTTCCACAATCAATTTAACCGACCCTAAGCCCTGGGATTTCAATTCGGCGTCAAAGGCACGTTGTACTTGCCGCGTCATGCGTCCTGGATAAGGTTGGTCTGCGATGATCATGTAGCGATAGATTCCATCTTTGTCAGATTGGAGCTCTTTATTTTTGATTTTTAGCACAACCTTAAGGGCAATATCTTTCGCTCCTTGGGTAGTTGTTGCGCGCCAGTGACCTTCCTCTGTTGCACTATCAACCACCTCGATGTGTTTGCTGGGCTGCATTTTCATCAACATATAATTCACCATCATGGTTTCCGTAACACCATCAAGATAAATCCGCTTAGCACCCTCGGGGCCTCGCTCGACATAATTAATAGGCTTCCCTACGGCTTTTGCCACTTCCTCCATAATCCCATCGTCTAGACCTTTTGATAGCTCTCTTTCACCAGTAATAGCTGACACCTCACCACACTTTGTTTTTGCTAATGTGCCAAAATACGTAATACGTGGTTTTAGGCGCACATAAGCAGCACCCATGATACCTGTACCACAATATTCAGGATGCTTTGGTGGAAGCGGGGTGACAATGCCCAAATTGGTCGCTAAAGCCACAAATTTTTCCGGATACTGCTCTAACCATGGTTTGGTTTGTAGATTGTCTCTCTCTTTGCCGAAATTTCTGTCAAAAGCGGTTTGCTGTAAAAACACGATTAGATCGATGACATCGTCAACCTCAATGTGAGGCGTATTAGAAAAGTTATCAAAAAAATAATCTGCATTAAATCCATTGCCCTGACAGGCAGTAGAATAGACAGTATTAAAGTGCTTAATCAGCTCTTCGTTTGAGCAGGGAAATGGTTTGGCAGCGGAGAGATATTGTACAGCTTTTTGCAAAATTTCAGGGCTCAAATAACCTGCTAGGTGCAGATAGGTAAAGAGTGCTGTGGCATGCTCTTTGGGCTCGATTTTTCGGACTAATTCGTTATTTTCATTACGTATTGCAATGGTGCCAATGTCTAAATAGTTTAAGGCGTTTGCTAGTTTAAAGTGCATAACTATATCCTTGATATTCGTATTCTGGGGCTGCCAGAAATCCTGCCAAAAAAATAATTATACACCTATCGATGCTTTAAATTCCATTTTGAACAATTGGGCTTGGGTCTGTTTGTAAGCAGATTTTAGTGGTTAACCAACAATGCTGACAGAATCTGTCACACGATAAGGTTATTATTTGCTTGGAACATTTATAAGGAGACTCTACATGGTATTCCAGGTACCCAATATGCAGGTCATGTAGAGCAGTCAATATGGAATGCGGCGATAAGGTCTTAATCTTAAAGGAGTTGAAATGGAAGAAATAATAGTGCTCTTAATAACTGCTGGTCTTGGTGGGACCTTTTTAGGGGCACTGAGTTATTTCTTGGGCAAGCCGTCACAGCGAAAGGACCGTTCAGATAAAATGAATTATGAGCTAAAGGAATATATTCGCGTTGCTGAAGAAATTTACGCAGAAAGGGCTCAAATTATTGAGGTGACCGACAATCTTCGCGCAACACCAAATTTTTCGTCAGAGCTATCCGAAACCCGTCGTAAGCTTTCAACTCGTCAAGGTAGTAGATTTTTTCCTACAAGTATTGAGCCTTCAACCAATTATCAGGCAACAACTGAAAGTACAGAGAGTAAGGAGTTAATTTCTCACTTTGCGGAGCAAGTCAATTCATACCCAAAATTTTGTTCTGATCGTGCAAGAAATGATCCAGATTACATTAATAATATTCACCAAGAACTGGTGGAGCACCATAGTGTAGTAATGGTACTCAAAGAAGAGTGCTTTAGGCGGGCTGGTATTGTTGATTATCGAACCTCTGTAATCAGCTCTATGCAAGTGCAAAACGATTATTAGTTTTTGAATAGTCATAAGTAAGGGAGTTTTTAGGATGTCTATATATTTTACTGATGCAGAAATTGAGCAATTGGCAGATTTACAAGAAGAGCTTCTAGTCCACCCAATAAATTATTTTTTTAAACGGCTAAAGAATTTTGCAGAGTTTAAGGACATTTGCGAATCCATGTTGTCTTTGCAGTGGCAATTCTTGAGCTCAGGACTTAATTTGGTGATTGAAGCATTTAAAGCTTTAGGAAAAGCAATTTATATGTTGTTTATATTAAATTTCTCATTAGCAGGGGATGAGTTTTGTAAAGCCACGAATGTTGCTCTCGCTGGGCTTGCAAAGTTGGGCTTGGACTTATTTTTTCTTTTGCTACACATAGTTCGTTTATTAACGGTCTTAATTATTGCCTTCTTGCCGGAATTTATAGCTTTTAACGCAACACTAGTGTTTGGACTTATAGTTTTTCCTTTAGTTGGACTGGGACTGAGCCAGGCGATAGGTGCTGGGATCGTCATCGGAGTAGTAGCCCCTGTATTTGCATCGTGTCTACGCTATTTAATGGCCGAGCCTAATCCAAATTCTAAAAGGAAGAAAAAGTTACATAGTGTAATCGAGCTAGAAGAATTTAATCGCGACTTTGAGAAAATTTGTGCAGAAAAGGCAAAAATTATTGAGGTGATCGACGATCTTCGCGCAATCAAAACCCGTCGTGAGCTTTCTACTCATCAAGGTAGTAAATTTTTTCTTAAAAGTGTTGAGCCTTCAACCACCTATCAGGTAACAACTGACTTTGCGAACCAATTCAATGCATACCCAAAATTTTGTGATGAGCGTGTAAAAAATGAGCCAGATTACAGAGATATTATTCACCAAGAACTGATGGAGCACCATAGTATAGTAATGGGACTCAAAGAAGAGTGCTTTAGGCAGGCTGGTATTGTTGATTACCGAATCTCTGTAAGTAGCTCTATGCAAAATACAAGTTGAAATTACTGATGAGTATTTTAGTCGGCTAAGAATGTAATAAAAAAGGCGTTGATTAATATCCATAAGAGGTATTGTTGATATTTCATGCAAAATAGAATTGATATTGATGGGAGGTCAGTTTATGAAAGATTTAGTAATAGGTGTAGTTGTTGGGGGGGTGGCAATAGCAGTTAGTGCAGCTTGCGGAGCATCTGCGCCACTTGCTCTCGCATTTGGGGCAGTAGCTTTTGTTGCAATAAAAATGTCTGAAGGGCTAAAAGGATTTTATGACTATATGCAGGCAGATGAAGATTCGCAGGAAAAAAAAGAAGAAAAAGAAGAAGAAGAGAATTCAAAAAAACTTGTTCCTAAAGTTACGAAATTAACTAAAGAAGAAGAGAATTCAAAAAACCTTGCTAGATCTACGCAATTAAGTAATGACTTTGTCCAATTTAACAAAGAGCAGAAAGATTTTCTTGAAGGAGAAATAACTGCCCTAAAAAAGCGTCAAGATCATACCGAGAATAAAATGGAAGCTAATCAGAAAATTACAGACTCAAATTTACTCGCCATAAATAGTCAGGTGCATCAGATAATGATCAACCAGCAGAATCAGCAGGGACATTCACAGCAACTTACTCAACAACCGCAACCAACTGAATGGAGAAATAATACTCCTGTCAACCAAAAGGAGTTGATAACAACACAAAGCATGTTTCCCCCCGAAAGTAAACTTACCTCCGAGCAAAGAACAGCTTCGGTGACCGATGATAACTTTAACGTTGCAGGACGCTCCGAAACAACGAAAAGAAGGGGTGTTCGAAGAGAAGTTGAGCAAACCCCTACGACTAATAATACGTTGCCTTCTTACAATCAATAAACTTAAGCAACATGGAGAGAAAGTGAAATGGGTGAGACAGTATTAAAGGTGGGAACCAATGATCTTGGTGTGCTACCTAGAAATAAGAATTTAGATTACCCGACCTTAATTAATGCACATAGCAGCTATGAAAAAAAAACTACTTTACAAATTACCTCCGACGAAAACAATGAATACAATATCGCCGAAAGTCTAATAGCCTCTATTCCAACAGGTAATTTTTATGATCAGAATGTCAAAATTTTTGAATGGCAACATGCTATCGATGGTAGTTTAATTATTGAATCTTACACGGATAAACAAGTTAATTTATTCGCTGATCTTAAAGTAGCAAGGTGCTTAATTAGAGCGAATGGCCCTTTATTCATAAAAGGTAAATTAGAGAGCAAATCGACTATTGCCATTGAGGCTACCATCAGCTGCGCCGGCACCGTCTTGTCGCAGCCGCCCATCAGCACGACGGCGTCCATCGGCTGCGCCCGGATCATCTCCTCGGTGTCGATCGCCATCAGGTTGCGGTATTTGAGGCTGGTCGGCGTGAGAAACACTTCGCCGAGCGAGATGGTCGGAAATTCCAGCGGCAGCGCGCCGGCAGCGAGCACGCCGCGTTTGACCGCCGCGAGCAGTTCCGGAAAGTGGCGGTGACAATTGTTGAAGTCCGACGCCGTATAGGCGATGCCGACCACCGGCTTGTCCAACAGCGCGCGCGAATAGCCCATCGATTGCGCAAACGAGCGCCGCAAGTAGCGCGAGAAATCGCGATCGCCGTAATCGGTGAGGCCGTGGTCTAGTCCGACGATTTTTTCCGACATTTCCCGGTCATGTCCTCGTCAAATTCGCCGCATCGTCCGGCCGTCGCACATTATTTGAGCGAAGTGCCGACTAATTCATGCGCTGCGGCGCAGCATCGCGAAAGGGTTTGGTAATCGAATATGCGCAATTTCACGCATGTTCTCCAGGAATTTTCTGCCCGACAGCTGAAATTGACCCGAAATGGTCGCGCAATTTGAAAAGCCCGCTGCCGGCGTGGATCGTACTGCCACTCCTTTTCGTCGGTACCGTCGCGGTCGTGACCACCTGGGGAACGGGCAGCCTCTGGCTCGGCCTGGCCACGGCGCTGATCGGCGCGCTTGCCGTGGCATGGTACTGCGAGCGGACCTTGCGCGGCTTCGTCGGCGCCATCGCCCAGATCGCCCGCGGCGACCGCTATGCCGCGCTGCCGGGCCGCATCCAGGGCGGCGCGCTCGCCGACAGCGCGGTCGCCGCGGAAACCATGCGGCAAGCGCTGATCGACGCCGACGCGCTGGCGGTCGACTGAAAAGCCGCGAGGCCGAGTCGCGGCTGCGTCACGCCAGCCGCGGTTTCTTCACCCAGCGCTTCCGCTCCACCATCGACGAGCTCACCGTCACGTTCCAATCCGCCGGCGAGGAAATCCGCATCACCACCGCCAATCTCGACGCCCGCAACAAGGACATGTCGGCGCGCGCCGCCAATGCCGTCGAGGCCGCCGGCCGCGCCAGCCGCGACGTCGCCGCGGTGGCGGACGCCGCGCGCGGCTTGCTGGCGCTGATCGTCGACTGCTCGACCGAAGCGGCCGCCGCCAAGGACGCCACCGACCGCACCATCGCCGATCTCGGCCACACCGACTTTACCGTGCGCAGCCTCGCCGCCGCCGCCGAGCGCATCGGCGCCGTGGTCAAGCTGATCGAGGCGATCGCCTCGCAGACCTCGCTGCTCGCGCTCAACGCCACGATCGAAGCGGCGCGCGCCGGCGCCGCCGGCCGCGGCTTCGCCGTCGTCGCCTCCGAGGTCAAGACGCTGGCGCAGCAGACCGCCAAGGCCACCGCCGAGATCGGCGCGCAGATTCACGACATCCAGCATGCGGTCAACGAAACCGTCGAGGCGATTTCCGGCGTGTCGTCGAGCGTGACGACGATGAGCGACGCCAACCGGCAATTGACCGGCATCCTCGATCACCAGGCCGCCGAGATCAATCGCATCGGCAATCGCGCCGAGCAGGTCGCCGGCGCGGTCGGCCGGCGTATTGCCGGAGATCTCGACCATCGCCACGCAGCGTCGAGGAAGCCGGCAACGGCGTCGTCGCCACCGCGGAAGACCTGCTCGGCCGCTCGCAATGGCTGGTCGATGCGGTGACGCGCTATTTCGCCGATCTCGAATTCGGCTCGATCAAGATCGGCATCCTGCATTCGCTGTCCGGCACCATGACCGCGAGCGAGCGGCCGCTGCAGGAGCTCCTGGTCATGCTGATCGAGCGGCAGAACGCGCACGGCGGACTGCTCGGCCGCCCGCTCGAGCCGGTCATCGTCAATCCGCATTCCGACCCGAAGGCCTATGCCGAACTGGCGAACAAGCTCATCCACGACGACAAGGTCGCCGCGATATTCGGCTGCTGGAGCTCGGCATCGCGCAAGGAAGTGCTGCCGATCGTCGAGCGCGACAATGCGCTGTTGTTCTATCCGAGCCAGTACGAGGGCGAAGAGGCCTCGCGCAACATCTTCTATACCGGCGCGACGCCGCCGCAGCAGGCGATCCCGGCGGTGAACTTTTTGCTCGGCCAGGGCATCCGCCGCTTCTTTCTGGTCGGCACCGATTACATTTATCCGCGCACCACCAACGCGGTGCTCAAGGGCTATCTGTCGAGCAAAGGCATTTCCGAATTGCCGCGAACGCTATACCGCGCTCGGCCAGTCCGATTGGCGCGCGGTGGTCGAGGACATCCGCCGCTTCGCCCGCGGCGGCCGCACCGCGATCGTGGCGACGGTTTCCGGCGACGCCAACGTGCATTTCTTCCGCGAACTGGCGAACCAGGAAATCATCGCGGCGGAGATTCCGGTCATGTCGCTGTCGATCAACGAGGCCGAGCTTGCCGCGCTCAAGCACTCGAATGTCTCCGGCCATTTCGTGGCGTGGAATTATCTGCACGCCTTCGACACGCCGGAGAACCGCGCGTTCATCGCCGAGTGGCGCCGCTTCACCGGCAAGGCCGACGCGGTGACCAACGATCCGATGGAAGCGACCTGGATCGGCTTTCAGCTGTGGGCCGCCGCGGTCGAAGCCGCCGGCACCACCGATGTCGACAAGGTGCGCGACGCGCTCGGCGGCCGGCGCATCACCGCGCCGGCGGGCTTCTCGGTGCAGATGGATGCCAAGACCCATCATCTGTTCAAGCCGGTCATGATCGGCCGCATCACCGACGACGGCCGCATCCTGCCGGTCTCGGTCACCGAGGGCCTGGTGCCGCCGGAGCCCTGGAGCCCGTGGCTCAAGCGCGCGGGCGCGCCGGTCGGCCTGCGGAAAGCGCAGCCGCGGCGCCGCGCAAAGCACTCGGCGCATAGACACTTTTCGTAAATTTGACAGCGGATCAATAACGCGGCAACGGAACCGCGTCTATAGGACCTCGACAAACACCCTGGAACGCTTCTAGAAGTAGCCCGCTCAGGTCCAATATCTTGGAATGCCGGCAATCGCCGGGGACGCTTGCCGATGAACTATCCCGAACAATCGCCCGAATATCGATTATCGCGGCTATTTCACCGGCGCGCTCGACCGGCTGCACGGCGAGCGCCGCTACCGCGTCTTCGCCGACCTCGAACGCATCGCCGGGCGCTTTCCGCATGCGATCTGGCATTCGCCGGACGGGCCGAAGAACGTCGTGATCTGGTGCTCGAACGACTATCTCGGCATGGGCCAGCACCCGAAGGTGATCGGCGCCATGGTCGAGACCGCGACCCGGATGGGCACCGGCGCCGGCGGCACCCGCAACATCGCCGGCAACAATCATCCGCTGGTCGAGCTCGAGCGCGAACTCGCCGACCTGCACCGCAAGGAAGCGGCGCTGGTCTTCACCTCCGGCTATGTCTCCAACGAGACCGGCATTTCGACGCTGGCGCGGCTGATGCCGAATTGCCTGATCCTGTCGGACGCCTGGAACCACAATTCGATGATCGAGGGCGTGCGCCAGGCGCATTGCGAGAAGCAGATCTTCCGCCACAACGACATGGCGCATCTCGAAGAGCTGCTGGCGGCCGCCGATCCGGAGCGGCCGAAGCTCATCGTGTTCGAGAGCCTCTATTCGATGGACGGCGACGTCGCGCCGGTGAACGCGATCTGCGACCTCGCCGCGCGCTACGGCGCCATGACCTATATCGACGAGGTGCATGCGGTCGGCATGTACGGCCCGCGCGGCGGCGGCATCAGCGAGCGCGACGGCGCCATCGGCCGCATCGACGTGATCGAGGGCACGCTCGCCAAGGCGTTCGGCTGCCTCGGCGGCTACATCGCCGGCTCGACCGCGCTGATCGACGCGGTGCGCTCCTATGCGCCGGGCTTCATCTTCACCACCGCGCTGCCGCCGTCGGTCTGCGCCGCGGCGACCGCCGCGATCCGGCATCTGAAGACCTCGCAATGGGAGCGCGAGCGGCATCAGGATCGCGCCGCGCGCACCAAGGCGGTGCTCGCCGCCGCGGCGCTGCCGGTGATGACCAGCCCGACGCATATCGTGCCGGTCATTGTCGGCGATCCGGAACGCTGCAAGGCGGCGAGCGATCTGTTGCTCGCCGATCACGGCATCTACATCCAGCCGATCAACTATCCGACCGTGCCCAAGGGCACCGAGCGGCTGCGCATCACGCCGAGCCCGTATCACGACGACGGGCTGATCGACGCGCTCGCCGAAGCGCTGGTCGATGTCTGGCAGCGGCTCGGCTTGCCGTTCAAAGACACGCGCGCTGGCGGCGGAGTA
>CAVXEK010000012.1:0-45742 GCA_963760845.1 uncultured Gammaproteobacteria bacterium
GAAAAATGCTTACAGCATGTGAAAAACTAGTATTTTTTAGCATATTTTATGAAAAACGATGAAATAATCGGTTAAAAATAAGTATATCATGAAAAATGATTATATCCCGTTACCCTCACTGCCCATTGCTTCAATGGTTTTTTATTCTGCTGAAAAGCATAGGGTAAGAAACTCATGCCATGACAAAATGAATGAAATGCCAAAACGTGCATTAACTCTTTGAAATTCACTGACGTTTTAAAGGTAGGGTATTCTCCAGTGTTCTCCAAAAAGTGTCCATCGCCTGTTGTAAATGCATATAGACACTCTCTAGCCGTTCAGGGACTTGTGGTTCTTCTTTTGCCGCCTCATGAAATTCAACTAGTGCTTTGTCAAGCTGAGGTAAAGTAAGATAGACCACACCTCCACGAGCCCGATGTAATTCTGCGCGCAATGCCTCAACATCATGAGCTGCAAAGGCATTGGTTATTTTCTCTTGAGAAATTTTAAGATCATCTGCCAGAGTTGATAATATCTCACGTAGGCATGTCTCATCTCCGCCGCATTGTCGCAGGCAATTATCCCAATCAATAACTTGTACCATTTTTTGTATCTCAGCTAGGGTGGGTTTAGCTACTTTATGTGGTGTTGCTAAATCTTGCTCAGGTTTAAAAATATATCGCTGTAAGAGAGACTCTAATGCGAATGGGGGTAATGGTTTAGCAAAAACCTCCTGCATCCCAGCAGCCAGTGCTTCTTTTTTCTTTTGGGGATCATCTCCGTGAGCAGTAAGTGCTACTATAGGCACTTGTGCAATCTGTGGGTTATTCAAAGCGCGAATTTGTCTGGTTACTTCAATCCCGTCAATATCGGGTAGTCCTATATCCATAAGAATTAAATCGTAATTATGCTCCTTCACCATCTTTATCGCTTGCATGCCATTTGCTGCAACCTCACATGTGCAGCCTCTATTTATACGGTTTAAACTGTACTGTACAGACTTAGCTGCGGCTAAATTATCTTCTACTAAAAAAATAACTGCAGAGGCATCCGGTTTGGTTATTTCTTTTACTTTTGGAGGATAGGTAAATCCATTTGCTTGAGTTTGAAACGGTTTAGGCATGCAGTAAGCTATTTTTTCACGGTCGGAATGGTCAGATACTGTAAGAGGCAGGGTAATGATGAAGCAGGTTCCTTTTCCGACTTCACTTTCTACTCTGATCTTCCCCTGCATCGCGTCAATGCGACGTTTCACGGCATAAAGCCCTAATCCTGCAGGGTTATATGGTCCTTGATAGGAGGGAGTTAAGTGAGAAAAATGCTCGAATATTGTCTCAAATTTATCTTCTGGGATACCAATTCCACTGTCCTGTACTAATATTTTTAAGTTGATCATATCCCCGAGATTATAGGTTATGTGGTTTTTGGTTATCAATTGAACATTGACTTTAACAAAACCGTCATGAGTGAATTTTAATGCATTGCTGAGTAAGTTAAGTAGAATGAAACCAAGATAACTATGTAATCCGCTGAAATAGGTGGGAATACAATCATCGATTTCACAAGATAGCTTTAGTTTTTTATGTTGTGCGAGCGGTTGTATAAGTTCTACGTTGTATTCTACTAATTCCCGTAAATCAAAAGATTCTGCATGTTCAGTGCTCATAGAAGTCACTACCAATAATGGCTTTAGGATCGAGCTTAAGAATTATAATCGCCAAAGTATTGGCATCATGAATAATGCCATTGACAGAACTGTAAATAACCGGACATTTAAGTACATCAAATAACCCTTTAATATTCCGCTCATTGATGGGGATATTCTTCACGTTCATAAGCCTTGTTAAGGAGAAGTTAGCTTCATCCCATGCTGCCGTGCATGATTAGGATGAAGCATCGCATCATGATATCGTATACTATAGGCTTAGAACAATACTTACGATGTCCAACCGTGATGAAAATTACTTATCTTTTACGGTCCTTTCGGCTTACCATCGTTTTCAACATCCTGACTCTTACCTTCTTGGTCCACCCACTCAGAGCGCCATGCAGGTGATTCGAAGGGCTGGGCAAAGTATTGCGTTTCGTGAATGACCTTGCCCGCATGAAACTCCATGATGCTGACTGTATGAAAAAGCGCATTTTCATAATTGATGATGTACTCCGTTACCCAGAGATCGTTGGAACCCACGATGCGACGGATGCTAAAGCCGCTGGGTTTACCTGGATGGTGACCACGCAATGCCTGGAGATTGCGGCGACCTAGGATCTTCTCTCCGGATTGTGGATATTCACAAATGACGTTTTCATCGTAAATCGCATGCTCTGCTTCCAAGTCTCCGGATGCAGACGCATCCCAGTGCTCATCCAAGGCAGAGCGGTTCTCCCGAGTTCCCATGTATTCTCCCCTATATATGCTATGGCCCCATGTTGTGGTACTCAGGCTGTGGATCCCCCGATTCACCTTGCCTCGGCTCCCCAAAGTCATATTTATCCCCATAACGCGCAACCCTTTCCTTTTGTTGCGGCTCAAATTTCAGCTTATACCAAATGATTGCTGCTGCCACTGCTGTAGAAATCACTCCTCCCACTACACCAACAGTGAGCCAAACCCAAAATAACGATGTTGAATTATTAGACGGCGACGTATTAAACAGAGTGGCCAGAGTATGGTACAGTTTCCCATGAATGTCCCAAGTGATATTAGGTGGCGTAGTACTATTGCTTACAAATTGAATTTGGGAATTTTTCACTTGAGAGTATGTAAAATTGGTGATGGGAGTGGAGCTATTGACCAGTGTAAAATAGCCTCCTTGAACAGAACTAACTGAAAGATCAAGATTATTTTGAATTGTTCCGGTATATGTAATTTGCAAAGTTTCTGGATTTATCAGTGTGGTTGCATTGAGTTGAACGGCGAGATTAATACCCGTGATGTTGAATGGACTTTCCGTTGGAGTTGGAGTTGGCGTTGGCGTTGGAGTCGGTGTAAAAAATGTATTTCGTCCAAAAATCACATAATTGGTCCCATTACCTCCGGAAGCCCCCGGAGCTGCCTGCACCAAATCTGCGACATTATCGCCATTCACATCACCCACACTGGCATAGATACCTGGATTTCCATCAGTCGGTATTTCCGGTATGCTAAAGCCATTGCTACCATTTAAGGTGCTCAAATTAAATACGGCGGGAAACGTACTGCGACTGCCGAAAATTACATAAGTGATACTAGAATACCACCCCCCCAGCACCAAATCCGTAACCTTATCACCATTCACATCGCCCGCTCTGCTGGCAGAATAACCTAGCAATCCACCACTCGCGGTTCCCGGCACGCTAAAACCATTCCTGCCATTAAGGGTACTCAAATCAAATTGGGCAGGAAATCCACCGCGATTGCCAAAAATCACATAAATAATCCCATTGCCTGAAGCCCCCAGCACTAAATCCGTAACGCTATCGGCATTCACATCTGCACAGCTGAGTGATAAACCTAAATACCCACCACTCGGTGTTCCCGGCACGCTAAAGCCATTGCTGCCATTGAGGGTACTCAAATCAAATTGGGCAGGAAATCCACTGCTCCTGCCAAAAATCACATAAACCATCCCAGTACCTGAGTTTGCAGTGTAAGCCCCTAGCACTAAATCCGTAACATTATCGCCATTCACATCGCCCGCGCTGCTAGAACCTAAACCTCCACCACTCGCGATTCCCGATATGCTAAAGCCATTGATGCCATTGAGGGTACTCAAATCAAACTGGGCAGGAAATCCACTGCTATTGCCAAAAATCACATAAACAATCCCATTGCCTGAGTTTGCAAGGAAAGCCCCGAGCGCTAAATCCATAACATTATCGGCATTCACATCGCCCACGCTGTTAACAGGAGTACCTAAATAGCCACCACTCGCGATTCCCGGTACGCTAAAGCCATTTCTGCCATTGAGGGTACTCAAGTCAAATTGGGCAGGAAATCCACTGCTATTGCCAAAAATCACATAAACAATCCCATTGCCTGAGTTTGCATTGAGAGCCCCGAGCACTATATCCGGAACCTTATCGTCATTCACATCGCCTGCGTTGCTGATCGAATTACCTAAATGTCCACCACTCGCGATTCCCGGTATGCTAAAGCCATTATTGCCATTGAGGGTACTCAAATCGAATTCGGCTGAAAATCCACTGCTACTGCCGAAAATCACATAACCGATGCCAGTTTGTGAATTTGTATTCCAAGCCGCCGACACCAAATCAGCAAAACCATCGCCATTCATATCTGCGCAGCCGACAGAAATACCTAAATGTCCATTACTCACTGTTCCCGACACGCTAAAACCATTATTGCCATTCAATGTACTTAAATCGAAAACGGCTGGGAATTGTGTTTGTTCTATCGAGCGCTTTTTCTCTGAAGCGGACGATTCAGAGGGTTTTTTGAAAGCACTTCCTTCATCATAATATGATTGAGAAAGCACTATACTATATTCTTCATCCTCCCCTGAAGAATCCTTTTCTCTATGTTCTTGCACCGGCGTATCTATTGATAATACAGGCAACAACATCTTTAATTTTCGTTTTAAATTTCGGTCAGGTAATCGCTTTACTTCTTCCCTGATGGGCTGAAAAAATTGCTGTTGATAAAGATTCAATTCCATAGTAGGAGCAAAATTCACATAAGCCGTATAATGCTGTGCCAGTTCATCAATTTTTCCTAAGCTTGCTGGATCATTAGGATTTTTTCGAACATTTTCGAGAGCGGATTTTAAATGTTGAATACATTCTTTTAAACCAGCTACATAAATAGCCTCTTGTCTTTGTGCAATTTCTTCAGGAGAAGGAGAAGACGTGGTACCCCAAAAGCGTTTGTTTAAATAATCCCATGCGCCTCTTAACCCCTTCCCAACTCCAAGCCACAAGTTTTCTGCAGTTCCTTGTCCAAGAGCAATACCTGCAGAGGCACCACCTTGCGATGTAGAGGCAGAAGCATGAGTTTGCGGTGTAAAATCAGACGCATTAGGAACACTACTGTTCCCTGAAGTCGTGGTATTCGTTGCGTTAAACGGCATGACTAAACTCCCTTTAAATATTAAATCTTTCTCCTCTTAAGATAGATATTGAATCATCAGTAGCCTTACCAATCAATAGCAATTCCAGGAGTTCAGTTAAAAGGGCCTGTTTACAATTCGATCCGAGCCGCGACTCCTGAGCGCAGCGAAGGATCTCCTTGGTTGAGCACGATGCCACATTCAGGAGATCCTTCACTGCGCTCAGGATGACGAGCTCCGCTTACTTACGTGCGCGGCTCGGATATGGAACATTCAATGACACGATCCTTAACCCCTACCGTGACAAGGCTTTTGTTGTAACTAGCCACAAATGTTATCTTTGGCTTGCTCTTGTTGAGGAGCGGTTTTGCCACTTGAGCTTTCAGAGTTAAATACACCGAGTTGAGTCGCTGCTTTCGCGCTACCAGGTAATAGAGGCGTTCCCTGTTGTTTTTTAGCAATGGAATGTCTATCATCAAGCAATGTTGCCCCATTGCCATCCTTGATTGTTAAATGAATGGTTTCGTTATTTTTACACTGTTTAGGTTCTAAAGCAACAAAATGTCCAGACAAATCACAAGAGCGAACATAATTCTGTGAATCAGCACCAACTTCCAGGCGACAAGTAAACAACTCTCTAGCCGCAGCCCATTCCTGTAGCTTATTTGCCGTTTCTAAAGCTTGAATAAAATCTGCGCTGTATGCATTGATAACGGAAGAACTAAATACCTTCGACACCTTCTGGATAATCTCGGGTTGGTCTTGGCAATGTTGATTTATGATGAAAAACTTATTACGTACCCGAACCAAGGATGACTCTTCTCTTTGCAGATCTGTAATGTACTGCCCTAACAATTTGGTCAGCAAATTTTTATCCCCCATCGTATTCATACCGTCAGTGAATAATAAAAAATTATTATGATTCTTTGAGGATTGAATGGTCTCCAATTGCTCTTTAATAGTTTGAAAAAGACAGGTTGAGCCACAAGCCCATAATTGATTAATAGTGGCGCACAATTGCTTGTAGGTTTCTTTTTGATAACTACCAAGCTTACTACATTCATTATCAAATCTGGTAATAGTAATGATGGAATTAGGCTGAAATTCGAATAAGGCATTAGCAATTTTAATCACACTTTCTTTCAACGTACCCAGCTCAACACTCATGCTACTACTGGTATCCAAAACAAAATGATACACAGGTGGCGTAATTGCATTAGGGACAAAAAAGTAAGGAGTTACTTCAACTTTATCTTCATCGACCTGTTTCTGTGCATAAAAAACTTTTTTATTTTCAAAATAATCCAAAGGAGAAAGTAGTAAAGGTAATTTATCCTCAATTACAATGATCTCTTGTTTATGGGCTTTTAGCAACTCTTTGATATTGAATTTTAGCTTGTCCCCTTCAATAATCATGGTCTTAAAAGTCAAAGAACTGAATAATGGGGCATAACCAATAGATGGGAGCTGAATTTCAATGTTCTCTTGTTGTTCATCAAGTTTATATCCAAGACCCATTGCTTGTAAAACATTCAATACCGCTAAACAGGATTGTTTGTGTGTTTCAGCCTTTGCATCTGGACTAGTAGTATCCTGAATCTCGTCAGTGATTAATTGAGCAATAGTCACTCGCCTAAGAGAAAGCTTTTGCGACTCTGTTTGTAACAGTTCTTGTAACTTTGCTGCTAGCTTCACATTCTCTTCTAGAGTCCCAACTGGACTAAAGATGACAAGCTCATCTTTGACTTTGACTTTGGTATTATCAAGATTAAAACCAAAAACTTGCAATAGCTTAATCATGCTCTTTGTGCGTAATGCAACATTAACAAGATTTTTCGTCTTCATATCATCTCCTTTTACATAAAAGCGCGATGATACCACCAGCTTGTGCTACAGAGAAGCGGCTTGGAGTTTTTTTAATCGTGGAATATCAGTTGGAAACTTGCTCATCAGGCAAAAACCCCCCTACTTGAGCATCCCATAGGGTTTTGTACAAACCACCAAGATTCAGTAGTTCAGTATGTGTGCCATCTCCAACAATATGACCTTTATCGAATACTAAAATTCTGTCCATATGCAGAAGAGTAGACAAGCGATGAGCAATAACCAGCGTTGTTTTTCCTTGCATTAAATCCCAAAGGCTATCTTGAATGTTGGATTCTGTGATGGAATCTAGCTGAGACGTAGCCTCATCAAGTATTAAAATTGGAGCATTTTTTAATAGGGCTCGGGCGATCGCAATACGCTGGCGTTGCCCCCCTGAAAGCTTGATCCCTCGCTCACCAACCAAGGCTTCATACCCCTCTGGCAAAAGGCTTATGAATTCATGAGCATGTGCTTTGTTGGAGGCTGTTATCACCTCCTCATCGCTGGTTGCAAGTCTTCCGTAGCGGATGTTATCCATTAAGCTTCGATGAAAAAGCGTTGTGTCTTGCGGAATCATGGCAATAGCTCGCCGTAAACTTTCTTGAGTGACTTCGGATATGTCTTGACCATCAATCAGAATCTGTCCTTCCACGACATCATAAAGCCTTAAAATCAAATTCACAAACGTCGATTTGCCACTCCCTGAATACCCTACCAAACCGACTTTTTGACCCGCTTGAATCGTCACTGACTTATCTTTGAAAAGAGAATACCCACCGTGGTAATGAAATTTAACCTTGGAAAATTCAATCTGGCCTTGAGTCACTATTAATTGGGATGCCTTGTTTTTATCTTTGATGTCATGGGGTATTACCAATGCGTTTAGACTCTGCCTGCATTTACCAAGTGCTTGGTTAAACTGATCCACTTGGTACATGGTGTACCACATCATATGGCCCAATTCCATGGAAAGCCCAAGAATCAACGCAAAATCGCCAATACTCACAAGCCCCTTGCCATACAAGTGAATTAAAGTAAATGCAGCAAGCCCCATCATCACGGCAATCATTCCGCCTTGTACACAGCATAACAAAACAATAAAGAGCTCTTTCCTTTGAAATGCTTGTAGAACCAAGCGAAAAAAATGATTCATTCGCTCTACTTCATGCGTTTTTTGGGAAAAAATGCGAATGTTGGATTGATTAGATAGGCTATCGACCAATTGGCCAGAAAGTTGAGACTCGCTGCTTGCATGATCATCAGACAAACGGACTAATCGCGCTGACATCCAAATACTAAATGATGCAAAAGCGAGGAACCAGAGGAATAAAATGTAAAAGAACATGGCATTAACAGAATAGGCCATAATAAATGAAACAATCAGAAGTGAAGCGCCACGAAGAAAATCCAAAGACACTCGATGCAGAATAATCTCTAGATTATCAGCAAGCGTCTTAATTTGATCGGCAATCCGCCCAGATAGATTATCCTGAAAAAATTGAGCGCTAGATCCCAAAACATACTCAAAAGTTTGACCAATAATTTGGTTTTTGATGAGTGCTTCGTATTTATAGTTCAAAAAACCAAGTGTTCTCCAGGTGACATTATCAAAAACAATAAAGTTCAACACCAATAATCCGGCTATCCAATACAAAGAGGTCATGTCTGTACTTGTCTTGGCAGCCAAGGTATTAATGAAAAATTTAACCAATAAGCTATTCAATGGGCCCCAAAATCCAGCCAGTAAGGCTAGTAGGATAAATAAAACAACTACGGTTCGATACGGTTTTAAAAAATGCCAGACAAAAGAGTCCAAATGATTAGGCAAACGATTAGCGCTCATGTTTCATACCTCAGGCCTCAACTTACTCTTTATCGATTTCGAGTGAAATCGGTGATCGTTTTGAAGTGAAATGGGGGATCGCTTAAAAGTGAAATCCGCGCTTTATTCTTGAACCCAATTTTCAATTGTTAATTCACCCACTCGAGAAAACTCTTTTTCATTATTGGTTACCAGAATAATATCCAGTTCTAGGCAATGAGCAGCTATCCATAAGTCATTGTTGCCTATAATACGACCTTGTTTTTCTAACTCTGCGCGAATGCTTGCATAATACTCAGGAACTTTTAATGATAGGGGTAAAGGTGGAATATAGTCACAAACTTGGTGTACGAGAACCTCTGCTTTTTTAGAGTTACTGCTTTTCCGTGCGCCGTACAATAACTCACCATAGGTAACGGCTGACATACCAACCATCCCCACTTCGAGCTGCTCAAATTTTTCAAGTACAGATTGAGGCTTTTGTTTCATGATATAGATACAAATATTCGTATCCAGAAGGTATCCTAAGGCCATTCTTAAAATTCCCTATCTTGTGGTTTGTCATCCACGCGACCTTTTGCAAAGAAATCCTCTGGCATTTGTGTCATTAGTTGAAATGCCTGTTTAAGATTTTTCAGGTTTCTCTCTTATAATCAACTCATTATTTCTCTTAAAGATTTCAACTCTCTCACTATTAATGTGGTATTTTTTAGGAATTCTGACCGCTTGAGAATTCCCTGATTTAAAAACTCTAGTATCAACCATGTTAATTCTCCCCCAACTCATGTATATACATGAAGTATATACAATATCATGTGATATTTCAATACCACTCGGACCGCCTATGCGTTTGTTCGATAACTCCAGAATTAGTAGGTCTCAGAGAAAGCTAGCGCTTAGTACCGAGGCATAAGCATCTTTAATCTCTTCGAGGAGCATTATATTGGCCCAAACATTTAGCGGTTTTCAATACTTTTCCGTAAGCGCGATGAAGGGGATTAATAATTAAGTTTTTCTCTTCAGGGATCACAACAGAGGGAACAGTTAAACCAAGAAATTGATCGCTATTAAATAAATTTTTTTCTGCAATTTCTCGGGAGACATCGGTTGCAGGCGTAGCGATCCATTCCCCAGGTAATTCCGCAATTTCAACGGGTTGAATCAATTCGGATGGTATCTCTATTGAAAACCGAAAGTAATTAAATCCAGAAACAGAAAGGCCATTATGGGATAACCATTCTAAGGTGCATAATGAAATCGATTGAGAGCAGTATACTGCCCTTCTTCCCTTATAATTCCACCTCCCGGCAACAAATAGCCCCCCCTCTCCAGAAAACACGTGGGTAAGATTTTCCAGGTTATGAGCACGAAACCAAGTAGTCATTAACTATAGATTCCGTATTTAATCTGCAGTAAAACCTCTTCAACAAGTTTATGACCTGCTTCAGTATCTAAAAGATCTAACGGAACCTGGTCTTGCAATGAAGGAATCTTCCTATAAAGCCAATTTTTACCTTCCTTTTCACCGAGAACTTCTAAAGACATCTGCACAACTGAAATAAATCTTAAGAATTTTTCGGTTGAAGACGAATCCAGTAATTTGTCTGTTTTCTTTTTTGAAAAATAAGTTGACTTTGAAATGTTTAATCTAGGAAGGATATCGTTGATAGCAAACGATTTCTCTACAAGAAAACATTCAATTATTCTTGGAGAGACACCCTCCCTTATCGTTTTAATTTCTTTAATAGGATCTTTTATTTTGCGGATTAACTGATTTATAGAAGATATCATTTTCGCCTCCTAATTATTATAGTAATCCATTTTTAAACTTTTTCAAGTCTAAATTTGGAAAAAACGATATAGCAGAAGAAATCAGCGATGCTTAAAATCATTATATGCAATATCTGGGAACTAACTTACATGAGCATTCATGCTCTGTTGTTGATTTCGTTAAATCGGGGTGGGTGCAACTTTCATATAGGCAAATAAAATTGCGTAGGTTGGGCCTTGGCCCAACAATAATCTGGTATGTCGTGACAAAATAGTCGTTGTTTGTTTTGGCGCAAGGTACACATTTTTTCTTACAGTGTCATGTTGGGCCAAGACCCAACCTACTTCAAATTTGTCTATGCGAGAGTTGCACCCCATTGGGATTATTATATGATTATAGCTAGACTTACTGTGTTATAATAGGGGATTTTGGGCTGCAGAATTTAACACAGGTTATAGAACGGATAAAGTATGATTACAATGCAAAATGTTTTCAAATCTTTTGATGGGAAAGCATCCTATTCGGTTAGAAGCATTAATTTAACCATTGTTGATGGGGAAACATTAGTATTACTTGGATCATCCGGGGGTGGGAAATCAACCTTATTGAGATTAATCAATCATACATTAAAGCCCACATCAGGCAGAATAGAAATAGATAGCAAGTTAATTGAAGATTACACTAAAGTGCAATTACGTCGCTCAATGGGCTTTGTATTTCAACATACTGGCTTATTTCCTCATATGACTGTAGCCAAAAATATAGCCATCCTCATGCGATTAATAAAAATTCCAAAAGAGCAGCGCATTAGACGCGTGAATGAATTATTACAGCTAGTTAATCTGGATCCAGAAAAATATTGCAATCGCTATCCTGATGAATTATCAGGAGGCGAGCAACAACGGGTTGGCGTAGCGCGAGCCTTAGCGACCAATCCCAATTATATTTTGATGGACGAACCTTTTGCAGCCTTAGATGCCATTACTCGGGAAGCATTACAGAACGAAATCATTGCCTTAAAAGAAAAAATTAATAAAACAATTATTTTTGTAACCCACGACATTAATGAAGCTTTTCGTTTGGCAGACAGAATTGCCATCATGGATGAAGGCTATCTGGTGCAGGTCGGCACAAAAGACGAAGTACTAGCTAACCCTTCTACTGAATTTGTTAAACAATTACTTAACAATAAATTAAATGAATGACTTTTGGAATTTCATAAAATGGCATTTGCCTGAGTTACATACCAAATTAACCGAGCATATCGCCATATCTATTTCAGCCATGGCCATAGCGATCATTATCGGTATTAGCTTAGGACTTCTTATCACTCAGCTACCCAAGTTAAGTAGCCCCGTACTTCGCATGACCAGTATATTTCAAACCATACCAAGCATTGCCTTACTTGGTTTTTTAATTCCTTTTGTAGGAATAGGGTTGATTCCCACGCTGATTGTACTCATTGTCTATGCCTTATTACCCATCACAAGCAATACATACACTGGATTGAAAGGCGTTTCACCCATGTATCTTCATGTTGCAAACAGCTTAGGCTTTACGCGTTGGCAACGCTTATACATTATTGAGCTGCCCCTTGCACTCCCCATAATCATGGCTGGGATTAGAACGTCCATGGCAATGATAATTGGCATTACTACAATCGCCGCATTTATTGGTGCTGGGGGATTGGGCGATTTTATTACCCAAGGCTTATCATTAAACGATAGTAACTTCATTTTGTTAGGCGCAATTCCAGTTGCCTTATTTGCTTTGACCATCGATTACCTGATCACGACTCTTACACATCTATCGTCCCATCGCGCTCGTTTAAAACTACGCTTTAAAAAACCAAAAATTATTTTAGTAAGCGTTATCGTTGGTGGATTATTTTTCATTACAACTTACGATTCACTATTTTTGACTCAAAGTACAAAAAACTCAGTTGTCATAGGCTCTAAAAATTTTACCGAGCAATATCTGTTGGGCTACTTGATGGCAGAGCTACTCGAAGCAAAAACTGATTTACGTGTTGTTAAAAAATTCAATCTTGGCACAACAGCTATTTTGCAGAATGCTTTGCTAGCGGGCCAAGTTGATATCTACCCAGAATATACAGGCACTGCTTACCTTGTTGTCCTTAAAAAAAATCAAATACAAACTCCACAGCAGACCTATGATTTTGTGCGAGAAGCGTATAGAAAAAATTACGATTTGATATGGCTGACACCTTTCGGGTTTGATAATGCTCAATCCTTGGCAGTCAAAGAACAATTCGCAAAGCAACATCATCTAGTGAATTTGAGTGATTTGAATCAGATTACTGATGAGCTCACCCTGGCTAGTCCAGCCGAATTCCTTAAGCGCCCGGATGGTTTGCCAGGTCTTGCTCGTACTTATGGTCTTAATTTCAAGAAAATAGTGCAAATGCAGCCTGATCTTGTCTATCAAGCCATTCAAAACAATAGTGTACAAATTATTGAAGCCTCAACAACTGACGGAAGGGTCCCTGAATTTCATCTGTACCTATTAAATGACGATAAGCATTCTTATCCGCCTTACTATGCCGCCCCCGTTATTCGTAACTCTGTTCTTAAAAAATACCCTCAAGTGCTCTTGGCATTACAGCCATTATTGGGAGCTATTGATAATAAAACCATGCAACAATTGAACTATCTAGTGGATGTAAAAAAAATCAGCCCTCAAAAAGTCGCGCATGACTTTTTAGTGAACCGAAATCTTATTTAGGGTCTGTTGACAAGGCTAATTATTGACAACCAATTGAAATTTATGCACAATACTAACTCACTATTCGGCGATGTTAGATCTAATCATGTCAAGAAATAAAGAAGATCAATCCTTAAATCCAGATGCATTTGGAGTCTTAAACAAAGATGTCGCGTGCGTAATCATCGATCACTCCTCAGTTAGGGACATCTTAAACCTAATACGTGTATCTAAAACAACTTATACTTTATTCAGACCCAGTCTAACCCTAACTTTGGCACATAAGGCCCAGGTTTGTGCCGTTCAAGGCAATCCGGATGGATTAGTCTTGATCGCAAAGCAAAAACCAGAGGCCTTATTCGAGAAGTTGTTCCGAACTACCGATCTGTACGGACGTATTTTTTATAGCATATCAGCCTATCAACTCATTATTTTTCTCTGCGATGAGGATATGAAAGAAAAAGTCGAGCCATTTATTCCTGAGTGGTTAAACCCAATACGACAAGCCCAATATGCTGAGATTGTTAGTGGAGGTGGAGGTGCAGATTTAATTAAGCTTGACTTTGACCCTCTAGAAGGAAATCAAGATTTTAATAAAATTCTTAGCTTTAAAACAACCTATACTTTATCTGATGGCACCTGTAAAGAGGTCACTTCCCCCTTACTTGAAAATCAAGATGGGGTTATTTGTTATAACAATCAATTTTACTACGCCAATCGCAAGACCAAATCAATTGCATTGCTTGAATTTTGTGCTAGCTTAGAAAAGGATACCCAAGCATTCGAAGCATTTAAAACCTCCTTTGATGCCATGGAGAATAATTCCGGACGACGTTCAAGTAATGCAGAGCATCAACTGATTACAACAACCCTGAAGTGCACACTGCACCGCAAAGGCATCGAGTATGAAGAAAATGGTATAAGCTATTGTGATACTCGTACTTCGTTTCAACTGATTAATGAGTATAGAAAATTCATTAGATTGTATAATGAAGCGGAACATCAGGACGCACTTCAACATTGGTGCTCGTGCGTTCGAAAAGCCCAAGTCAAAGAGATATGGCTACTGCAGCGCATTTGTGAGAAAGATCGCCCATTCTATCCGTTGCCTGCCAATTTTGATAAATTCAAGCGGGGAGTTTTGGTTTTCGATCATGGTAGGAGCTTTGAAAATCCTGTGTTCGTTAATAGCAAGTTAGTTGTCGATTCATTAGGTTCGGATGGTGCAATATTTAAATTCAAAGGAAAGTTTGCAGGCCGTGGCTATCCTGGTTACGATGCAACGGGCGGCGCGGATGCGGTAATGGCCGATTTGGTTGCGGTATGCCAGCTTGTTGAAAGCGCGAAAGAGAATGTTATTGATAAGCATGAAGAGAATTCGTTGACCGACGCCTCTAAACCCTTCTCCCCTTGGGGAGAGGGTGGCGCATAGCGCCGGATGAGGGTCTCTCAAGTATGCACATACTTGAAAGACGGATGGACGCCCATTACTTCGCTTTTTGAATGTTTATTTTTCGTACAGCATTTTTACTGCCAGCTTTTTTGGGGATCGTTACCCACAGCATGCCTTTTTTAAACGAAGCAGTTGCTTTGTCTAAATCAGCCGTTGGCGGTAATGTAATAGAGCGTTCATATCGACCATAGCTGATTTCACGACTAAGGAAATTTTTCTTTTCATCTTTTTTAGAGACTGTTTTTTCACCCTCAATCGTTAGTACGTTCTCGCAGGTGGATATTTTGATCTCTTCCTCGCCTAGACCCGGCATTTCGGCTTCAATTTTGAAATGATCTTTCTCTTCTAAAATATCCAAAGCTGGTGCAAGCCTTACATTTTCAAATGTACCCAAGCTTGGAGAAGTTGCTCCAAACAGATCATATAAATCCCTCATGGCATGATCGACTTCTTGATGCAATTTCGTGAATGGATTTAGACTATATTCCGCCGGGAAAGATTGCCTATGCTTTAATAAACCGTTCATCCTCTCGTCTCCTTCTTTCCATTTTAAAAAAAATTGCTAACCCCCCAGGTACATCAATTCAGGAGATCCCTCACTTCGTTCGGGATGACGTACCTGGGGGGTTACAAAAATTGTAAGTCCTGTAAAAGATAAACCTATTAATTTGTCAACCTTATAATTTAGTATGGTTTGCTTTCCTTGGTTGTCAAGGAAGCAACCCAGCAAAAATAAGGCTATATTGAAAGAGATCTGAAGCTTACACAGTAACACTTACCCGCCCTTTAAGTATGTGCTAACTTGAGAGACCCTCATCCGCCCTTCGGGCACCGTCTCCCCAAGGGGAGAGGGGAATATTGAAGGAGGGTCTTTGGAAACATAAGTTGAACATGAAAGAAATTATCTTAGCGACCTCAAACAAAGGTAAAATTGCCGAACTCGAAGCCATTCTCTCCACTTGGCATTGCATTCCACAGATTAGCTTAGGGATACAAGATGCTGAAGAAACAGGATTAAGTTTTATCGAAAATGCAATTATCAAGGCTCGCCATGCAAGCCGGCTTGGTAATAAACCTGCCTTAGCGGATGACTCAGGGCTAGTAGTACATGCCCTTAATGGCGCACCAGGCATTTATTCAGCCCGCTTTGCTGGAGTTGATGCAACGGATGAGGACAACATTAATTTATTACTCACTAAGCTTGCCGGAACACCCGAGTCACAACGACAAGCTTTTTTTATTGTGCCATTGCATTAGTTGAGCATGCTGCTGATCCAACACCAATGATAGCAACGGGTAAGTTAACTGGCAGAATTAGCACGATGCGCATGGGCGAAAAAGGCTTTGGCTATGATCCAATTTTTTATCTTAATAGCCACCACTGCACAGCAGCGCAATTGCCAGCAAGGATCAAAAATGCGATTAGTCACCGAGCCCAAGCTTTACAGCAGTTATACAAACAACTTGGGGTGGGGCAATCGTGAACGAGATGGAGGATCAACTAATTACGCAAGCTATTGAATTGCAACGTCAAGGTAAACTACCAGCGGCTATCGGTCTTTATAAAAAATTATTAAGTCAAGAACCTAACAATAGCCAAGCCATGCATTTCCTCGGCCTCGCCCATGCTCAACTTGGTGATATGCAGCAGGCAATTTTCTGGATGCAACAAGCCCTACAACTAGACCCGAATAACGCTAGCTTACATAATAACTTAGCCAACGCTTACAAAAATTCTGAGCAACTTGAAAAAGCCATTGAGCACTACCAACTTGCTATTCAACTTATACCCAATTACGCCCAAGCTCATCACAATCTCGCAACAGTCTATGCTTTGCAAAATAACTATAGAGAAGCTCTGCACCACTATCGTCACGCAGTACATGCCGAACCTGATTTTGTTGCCGCGCATTTTAATTTAGGGTTGTTGTTGTTAACAAACAATCAATTAGACGCCGCGAAAGTACAATTCAGAAATGTGTTAACACTAAATCCGGGTAATGCAGATGCAGAATTTTATCTCGGAATACTTCACTTAGAGGCGAATCAATTAAATGAGGCAGAGCAGCATTTTAACCAGGTATTACGGCAAAATAATAATCACGTACAAGCACTAACAAATCTAGGTGTTATCGCATTAAAACGGAAGCAGGGACAACTCGCAATTGATTACTTTACCAAAGCACTCGCAATTAATATTGATCATATTGAAGCCCGAAACAACTTAGCTGCGACCTTTATGCATCATGATCGCTTTGAAAACGCACTGATGCATTATGATGTTTTGCTTAAAGATGATCCCAACAATATTGAATATTTATATAACTCCGGGGTAGCAGAAATGGCTTTAGGCCATTTAAGTGAGGCAATGTTGCATTTTGAAAAACTGCTAAGCCTTGATGAACACCATTTTGCTAGCCTTAATAACTTAGCAGCGATCTATATCCGTCTTGAAGATAGAGAGCAAGCTCGAAAGCTGCTCAAACGTGCAGTTGCTGCTAATCCAAAAGATGCTGCCAGTCAGCATATGTTAAATGCTTTAACTGGTGGACAATTAAAAGCGGCAACCTGCATTGATTATGCAAGGAATTTATTTAATAACTACGCGCTCTATTACGATCAACACATGCAAAATCAATTGCATTATAGCTTGCCGCAGCATATTGCTCGTCTGATTCACCGGCTCAGTCTTTTTCATCTAGGGTATGGACTTGATTTAGGCTGTGGTACAGGATTAACAGGTGTTGTACTTCGTGAAGTTTGCCAACATCTCATTGGCATTGATATTGCTGCCAAAATGCTAGCTCAGGCCGAGGAAAAAAGAATTTATGATCAATTAATTGAGGCAGACCTTCTCTCATTTTTGAAAACAGATAAACAACACTATGATCTTGCTGTCGCTGCAGATGTGCTGCCTTATTTTGGCGACTTGCACCATTTATTCGCTGATCTAACCAAACGACTAAAACTGAAGGGATACTTCATTTTCACCACTGAAATTAGCGCTGAGCTACCTTGGCAATTACAAACAACCTCTCGCTTTAGCCATAATCCCGATTACATCAAGGAATTATGCACAAAATATGGTTTACAAATTAATTATCAGGAACAAGTTACCGCACGATACCAAGATCAACAAGCATTCACCGTAATGTTGTTTGGCGCACAAAAAATGTAGGTTGGGCCTTGGACCAACAGCGTGTTGGATTCCGCACGATATGCGAACCATGGGAAACCCTACAAAAACGCTAAACCTTCTTTTTCTTACCCACCTTAATCATCCGCACCGTTTTTATCATGTTATCACCTACCTTCAGTATTTCGAACTGAAAATTCTCTATCTGTAAACAACAATCTGCTGGGGGGATATAACCTAAATGTTCGATAATTAAACCGCTTAACGTTCGTGGACCAATCAGAGGTAATTGCCAATTTAACAGTCGTGCTAAATTGCGAAGAGTGATACTAGCATCTACAATAACTGAGCCATCCTTTTGGTGCAGGATATCTTTACTCAAATCAGCAACATCGGTAGTAAATTCACCGACTATTTCCTCAAGAATATCTTCCATGGTCACCAAACCTAGCAAATCGCCGTACTCATCGACGACAAAACAACTACGCCTCTTCATTTTACGGAAATTTAAAATTTGCACATTTAATGGCGTTGCTTCTGGAATAAAATAAGGAGTATCAGCCATTTTTAAAAGATTATCCCTATCTAAGCACTCCTCCAGTGCCAAGTTGAGGACATTACGTACATGAACCATACCCACTAAATTATCGATAGTATCTCGATAAAGAGGTAGCCGTGTATGTTGGGCTGTTTCTAATTGGTCAAGCAACTCATGCCAAGGCTGTTGCAAATCAAGCCCGATAATATCAGCCTTTGGTACCATGATATCCTCTACTGTGGCTCGCTCTAGATCAAGTAAGCTAATTAACATACTCTTATGCTCAACAGGCAAAAATCCCCCTGCTTCATGCACCACTGAACGCAATTCCTCTCCTGATAAAACTTCTTTTTGCACTTTATCCATTGAGATGCCAAACAAGCGCAAAATAGCATTAGTTATCCAACTAACAATTTGCACTAAAGGCGCCATGATGTTTTGCATAATCTTTAATGGCAAAGAGGCGGCGAATGCAACCTGCTGAGGATAAAGAGCTGCTATGGTTTTTGGTGTCATTTCTGAAAATACAAGAACAACCAAAGTTAATAACAATGTCCCAATCGCGACACCTACATCACCATATAAATGCTGCCCTATTAAAGTAGCTACCATCGATGCCACAATATTAGCTAAGGTATTACCAATTAACACAACACTAAGTAATTTATCAGGGCGTGCTAGCATTTGATTAACCCGAATTGCTTGCTTATCATTCATTTTGACCAGGTGTCGCAACCGATAACGATTAAGAGACATCATCCCAATTTCAGAACCAGAAAAAAAAGCAGATAGAATAACAAGCAGCAATAAGACAATTAACAGAACGGTTAGAGAGAAGTGCACTACGTATCCTTAACTTTCACAAGTCTATTTATCATAGCAATCAGCCTGCACTCAAAATCCAGCAGGTTTAATTTCCCCGTAAAATCTTTGCTATGGTTGCAGGCTCACGCTGCAAAAGTAACAAAAGTATTCTTGCAGAACCATGAGGAACTCTATCACCCTGTTCCCAATGTTGTAATGTTCTAGGGCTAAAGCCAAAACTGTCCGCAAATTCTTTTCTTGATAATTTAAGATTTTCTCGAATTTCTCGGACATCAATTTCATTTGGTATTTCGATTTTATGAACCTTTGCAGTTCCTGTATTTCCTCGAATATATTCGATGGCCTGTGCCATGCCACGAATTATTTCATTACCTATATTTCGATCAGTCATGATATTGAATCCTGTTGCGCTTGCACTCAGCCAGTCCCAGGAATAATATCTCCTGCCTCTGGATTTCTGGCGATATAATTAACAAATTCATCTCGCTCATCTGCGCTTATAGAACTACCTACTTGTGATAGGAACCCAGTGTGATAGGAACCCAGGGAATTCAATTATTGTTATCATTTTTTTCATATTTTAAATGATGCTCCATTGGAGCACTTATGTCAAGAATTCATTTGCTTCTTATAGCGGACAATTCTATTTGTCCGCAACAGTTCTATATACATTTTTCGGCGAAATTTGCATACTTATGTCGATTAGTATTTCTAATGAATTGGGTAATGCGCCTGAGCTGTTATTGCTTCCATGTTGATGCTGTTAAATCAACCACGACAGAGGGGTTCCCCTTTGCTTCTTTAAGTTCAGCTTTAAGGCCTTTTTCTTTTAAATGAGCAGCAAATTCATTTGCTTTCTCTTTTGGAGTGCTCAGCATCGTAAAAAATCTTACTTGATGGCCGACATATTTCCAACCAAACTTTCTTTTGGGTATGCTTTCCATTGCGTAGGTAATTGTCCCTTAAAAAACGAACAAGTGATATCTGACAATTTTTTATCTTTCTGCTGGATATCCTCCTCAACAGGTGTTTTACTATTTTGCTTACATAATTCAAGCTGCTCTTGAAATTCTTTTTTTGAGCAAGTTGATACACTCAGTTTATCGAAAGTAGAATCATTAATGATTTTATCCACAAGTGATTCTAGAGCTGGAAAACAGTAAGTATCGTCGTTTTTTACACTATAAATCGTTGGGCACGGTAGAGATTGGTAAATTTGTTTTATTTCTGCTGAATCAAGTGGGATTGTGAGTCCTGAAGCAAACTCTGCATCTTCCTGCCATTCTTTATCGTAATTAGAACGGCAATTGAACACGTGAACACTCATGTTACTCCCAATAGAAGAATTGGATTGAGCACGCTGTACAAGGTGTGCGGCTAAACGGTGAGCGTGGTTGTTTCCTGTAGAAATAACTATAAGACCACCACTTGGGAAATGCTTTTCGATTTCCTTAAAAGTATTTTCTACCATAAAATTAATACGGATTTTCTCGTTCTCAGAATATGATTGATAACTACTAGAAGAAGCTGCCAACATCTGATTATAGGTGCTTGATGGCGCATCAATTTGTGCAAAGTGAATATTAAGTGTGTTCAACATTTGGTATAAATTAAGTTGCTCTCGGTAAGCACTTTCACAGTAAACTGCATGTACTATTTGTTCCAAATAGCCTGCGGGCTGAGATCCGGAACTTAGAAACGTCATAAATTTATTTTTAACTAGGAACCATGTATGATACACTAAGCATTTTGCACCAGAGTAACCCCCATGTTTGAGAACTTAACCGAGCGTTTGACCCGTGCCTTTAAAAACATAAGTGGCCAGGGGCGTTTAACTGAAGAAAATATGCAGCAAATGCTCCGCGAAGTACGTATGTCCTTGCTTGAAGCGGACGTAGCATTTCCGGTAGTTAAAGAATTTATTAACCAAGTAAAGGAAAAAGCTCTAGGTCAAGAAGTTACGCTGAGTTTAAAACCCGATCAAGCGCTAGTGAAGATTGTTCATGATGAGTTAGTGCATATTCTTGGTGATACTCGCGCTGAATTAGATTTCAAAACGCAACCCCCTGCAGCTTTTTTAATGGCTGGTTTACAAGGTTCTGGTAAAACAACCTCTGCGGCAAAATTAGCCCTTTATTTAAAGGAAAGTGAAAAAAAAAAAGTCATGTTGGTGAGTGTGGACACTTATCGCCCTGCCGCGATTGACCAATTAAAAGTTTTAGCTAATCAACTCGATGTTGCATTCTTTGAAGCACAAGTGCATGAGCAACCGTTAGATATTGCCCAAAAAGCATTAGCTAGTGCAAAAAAACAATATATGGATGTAGTGATTTTTGACACCGCTGGCCGCCTCCATATCGATGCTGAGATGATGGCTGAAATTAAAGCTCTGCATCAAGCAATCAAGCCTATAGAAACCCTTTTTGTAGTCGATAGCATGACTGGGCAAGATGCGGTTAATACGGCCAAAGCCTTCCATGAAGCATTGCCACTAACTGGTGTAATCCTGACAAAAACTGACGGTGATGCGCGAGGAGGGGCCGCGCTTTCAGTACGTCAGATTACCGGTCAACCCATTAAATTTTTAGGTGCTGGCGAAAAAATCGAGGCATTAGAACCTTTCCATCCTGACCGTATTGCCTCACGCATTCTCGGTATGGGCGATATTCTTACTTTAATTGAGGAAGTTGAACGCAAAACAGATAAAGAAGCCAGTGAAAAATTGGCTAAGAAACTTAAAAAAGGCAAGGGGTTTGATTTAAATGATTTCAAACAACAGCTAGAACAAATGAATCAAATGGGTGGCATCAGTAGTATGATGAGCAAGCTACCAGGTATGAGCCAATTACCGCGACAAGCTGTGGGTCAAATTAATGACAAAGCAATGGCAAGAATTATTGCAATCATTAACTCAATGACCCCTAAAGAGCGGCGCATCCCCAAAATCATTGTTGGTTCACGTAAAAAACGGATAGCTCTTGGCTCTGGTACACAAATTCAAGATGTAAATCGTTTATTAAAGCAATATGAGCAAATGCTAAAAATGATGAAAAAATTCACCAAGCCTGGTGGTATGAAACAAATGATGCGAGGACTCGGAGGGATGGCTGGTTTGAAAGATCTACTTCCTGATGATCGTAAATAATGGGTAACTCCCCAGGCACGTCATCCCGAACGAAAGGTACGTCATCCCGAACGAAAGGTACGTCATCCCGAACGAAAGGTACGTCATCCCGAACGAAAGGTACGTCATCCTGAACGAAAGGCATGTCATCCCGACCCCCCCAGATTCGTCATCCCGAACGAAGTGAGGGATCTTCTGAATTGAAACACCTCGGGAGTTAAAATAATTTAACAACACCTTCCAATATGGAGTTAATTTTCGTACAATGTACGGCATTTTACGTAACCATTCTTAAAGTAGAGGAAAATAATGGTCGTTATACGTTTATCACGGGGTGGCGCAAAGAAGCGTCCTTTTTACAATATGGTCGTTACTGATAGTCGCAAGCGTCGCGATGGTGGCTATATCGAGCGGATTGGCTATTTCAATCCAGTTGCACGCGGGCAAGAAGTTCGCCTGCATCTAGAAATGGATAAATTAACCTACTGGCAAAGTGTTGGTGCGAAATTATCTGATCGTGTAAGTGCCCTTGTTAAAGAATTTAAGAAGAAAACTGCTGCTGAATAAACGTGGATGATGCTGACTGGGTTGTTGTCGGTCGTTTTGGCCGAGCGCACGGAATTAAAGGATTTATTACGGTTCATTCCTTCACCGAGCCCCGTGACAATATTTTGCAATACAAGGACTGGCATGTCCGCATCGCTAATCAATGGCAGCCTTTAAAAATAGTGCACCTAGAAAGTACTGATAAATCGATTCTTGCCCAAATTGAAGGTTATCATGAACGTGAGCAAGTGACTCGGTTAACTAACGTAGACATTGCAGTCAGGCGGAATCAACTCCCACCATTAAAACCGGGAGAATATTATTGGCATGAGCTTGTTGGCATGCAGGTGATAAACCAACAAGGTCAGCCCTTTGGGACAGTGATTGAAATCCTACCCACTGGGGCTCATGATGTTTTGGTCGTAGAGGGAGAAAAGCGGCATTTAATCCCCTATTTACCTGGTCAGTTTGTTATGAATGTGGATCCCAGCCAGCAAATTATTACTGTTGACTGGGATTTGGATTTTTAAGAGATGCTACACCTTGGCATAATCGGCTTAATGCCTGAAATGTTTGCTAGTCTGCAATATGGCATAGTCGGCCGGGCAATCGAGCAAAACATAGTCAGGATTGACTATTGGAATCCACGCGATTGGGCACCAAGACCTTATCGGCAAGTAGACGATAAGCCTTATGGTGGCGGTCCCGGGATGGTAATGATGTATGAACCTTTGCATGCTGCGATTATGCATGCAAAAAATCAGATGCCAAGCACCTGCAAGACTGTTTATCTCAGTCCTCAAGGAAAGGTAATTCGCCAGGCCGATTTAAACCTGGTAGCCCGCAACAAGCAATCTTTGCTTTTTATAGCTGGGCGATATGAAGGGATTGACGAGCGACTTATTTGTCATGATATTGATGAGGAATGGTCGCTTGGTGATTTTGTTTTAAGTGGGGGCGAATTGGCAGCGATGGTGTTTGTCGACGCGATTATACGCCTATTACCAGGAAGCCTGGGGCATTTAGGTTCAGCTGAACACGATTCATTTATGCATGGATTATTGGATTACCCTCATTACACCAGGCCAGCAACTATCAATGGATTAGATGTTCCGGCAGTATTACTAAGCGGTAATCACCAAGATATTGAGCGCTGGCGTAGAAAGCAAATGCTTGGAAAAACCTGGCTTAAGCGCCCAGATTTGTTAGATAAACTAGAGTTAAATGATTTAGATAAGCAACTGCTTGTCGAGTTTGAATGCGAATATAGGGATTCCTGTTGCCAGGATCCCACGTTTAAGGAGTAACCATGACCAACATTATTGACCAATTAAATACTGAACAAATGAAAGGTAAAAAGGTCCCCGAATTTAATTCAGGCGACACTGTTTTAGTGCAAGTAAAAGTCAGAGAAGGAACACGTGAACGTTTACAAGCTTTTGAAGGAGTGGTTATTGCTAAGCGTAACCGGGGTTTAAATTCTGCATTTACTGTGCGCAAAATTTCTCATGGCGTTGGAGTTGAGCGGGTTTTCCAAACCTATAGCCCTATTGTTGACAGCATCGTCGTTAAGCGCCGTGGTGATGTGCGTCGAGCTAAATTATATTATCTTCGTGATCTCGCTGGTCGGGCTGCACGTATTAAAGAAAAATTAACCTCTAAAAAAGAAAGTTAATCTCTTAATAACTTCCTTCATTTTCCCTTCTCCCCAGGGGGAGAAGGTGCCCGAAGGGCGGATGAGGGTCTTTCAGGTTAGTACTATGCTCATCGTTACTGCATTTAACACACCAGCAGGTTGGCTTGAAATCGAGCATGATGAGCATTACATCCACCGTGCCATCTTTAGGAAATCCGCTAGGCAAAGCACGGATACGGCACAGCTGACTCAATCAATAGCCCAGGAGCTATCGTCCTATTTCAAAAATCCTCATCATCGTTTCCAACTCCCACTAAAACCACGAGGTACGATTTACCAGCAACGCGTTTGGAATGCTTTATTGGTTATCCCAGTTGGGCGCACCGTTACCTATGGGGAACTTGCCAAAACTTTACAATCTAGCCCTCGTGCAATAGGGCAAGCGTGTAAAAACAACCCCTTAGCCTTGTTTATCCCTTGCCATCGAGTGGTAGGTAAATATGATCAAGGCGGCTACATGGGTCGTGCTGATGCTTTGTGCTTCAAGACCCATCTTTTAGCTCATGAGGGTGCTTTGTTTTAAAGGTCTGCTATGCTTAAAAGAGTAACCAATTTTGCGCCCCTTCTCATACGCGATTTTGGATTGATACTGGGAGTGCCAAGTGTGGAGACTATTCACGGGAGAGCCTCATGAAAACAATAACTATAAGCGCAATACTGCTCCTATTACCTCTTTGCTCAGCATTCGCCAATTGTGACTTGACTCGCTTTCGCTGGGGCTGTGATATCCCCATACAACCCAGTCGCTCAAGCCATGCTCACTCTCTAGTCTATTGCGGCAATTCTTATGGCTACATTACTCAAGCGCAATATAACATACTGTCGCGCTATAACCGCGCAAGTGTGAACATGGTGCTAAAAATCGATGGTGAATACATAGATAGTCCCTGCATTCCAGCGGAACGGTATTAGGGCCTAGGGTTTGTAATTGAGAGTACCCCAACTTGGGGTAAACATCAGAAAAGAACTCCGCATCACCAGCCCCTCTCCCGCCCTGCGGGCACCCTCTCCCCGTGCCCGGGGCGAGGGGGAAAATGAAGGAAGTTTTTTAAGAGGATACGTGAAAATATGAGCAAATAGGAATTCCTAAGCACCACCAGTAGTTGCTATAATCCCTTCTAAATTTTATCCAGATCCCTTTTTTATTTTTCCTTATGACAAAAAATTTTATCGACTTAGATGGCCTAGTGATTGAAGTTCACAGAAAACCTATTAAAAACATTCACTTACGTATTTATCCGCCCGATGGGCAAGTTAAAGTCAGCGCGCCACTTCGACTTCGCTTAGATTTAATCCACAATCATCTTAAAACTAAACGTGATTGGATCCATGCTCAGCATGCTCGTTTCAAGGCTCAGCCTTATAGTCCGCCCCAGGCCTATATAGCAGGTGAGCAACATTATTTTCTCGGCAAGAATTATACTTTAGCTATTCATCAGGGCACCAATCCCCTGAAAATCGCCATTGACGATCAGCAGATCCACCTCCACCTAAAATCCGATACTTCTTTTGCCACCAAACATAAACTCTTAGAAAATTGGTATAGACAACAAATGAAAGAGTATTTACCCGTATTAATTAGCAAATGGGAAACTAAAATTGGCGTAAATGTGCACAATTGGGGAGTTAGGGCAATGAAAACCCGCTGGGGATCTTGTAATCCAATGGAAAGGCGTATCTGGCTCAATTTGCATTTAATTAAAAAATCTTTAGCTTGTCTGGAATACGTCGTAGTGCATGAAATGATCCATCTCTTGGAAGCGAGCCATAATAAACGCTTTTATGCTCTGATGGATCATTTTTTACCGCATTGGCGAGATTTACAAAAGCAGCTTGAGGAACACCCCCCGGCGTCATTGCCCCGTCATTGCGAGCGTTAGCGAAGCAACCCAGGAGTGCAAGGCACAGGTCTTATATACTCTGGTAGCTTCCGGCTTCGTATCCCTGGGTTGCTTCGCTAACGCTCGCAATGACGCTATGAGCGGAACATCGCAGGGGGTGAGCTATTACATTACATTGAGGAACGAAATGTTAATTTTTCTCGGTAAGCAAGTGTGGCAGAATCGCAGATGAATACGCTCCTGGAGGATGAAATCTATGGCCAAGGATTTCATATTATTGATAACTTCCTAGCCCAAGAGCACTATGAAATACTGCGTGCCAAAGCGGAGCTAATGTATAACCAAGGTCAATTTCGCAGTGCTAAAATAGGGCATCAAGCAAACGCTATGCATAATTCTGCCATTAGAAAGGATAACATTTGCTGGTTAGATGAAGAGACAACTGATAGTGCAATCAGTGCTTATTTTAACAACATTCGCGCTATAGCGAAAAAACTTAACCAGACCCTACTCTTAGGTTTAATTGATTTTGAAACTCACTTTGCCATTTATGAACCCGGCGCCTTCTATAAAAAACATGTGGATCGATTTACTGCGACCCAAGAACGACGAATATCCTGCGTTTATTATCTGAATGGGGCTTGGGAAGCGTCTTTTGCCGGCCAATTAAAACTTTATAATAACAATGACCAACTGATGACGAGTGTACTACCGCTAGGCAACCGCTTCATCTGTTTTAATAGCGATCTACCTCACGAGGTTAGCGCAACAAACCAACCCCGTTATAGCATTACGGGGTGGATGAAAACCCGTGCGTTGAGTATATATTGATCATTTATTGACGTCAGCAAACCATCTAGATCAGCCAATTTTCCACTGCTAAAGAAAGTACTTTTCGGAACTCTCGTTCATTATCGGTCACTAAGGTTACATCTAATGCTAAAGCATGGGCTGCAATTAACATATCATTTGCGCCAATGAGTCGCCCCTCCTTTTCCAGCGCTACTCGAATATTTGCATATTGCCAATCAGTGTCGTCGCTTAAAGGTGCAACAATAATATTTGCTAGCAATAATTCTACTTTCTTTATTAACTCAGGAGAGCCTTTTTTTTGTGCACCATAACGCAATTCACAAGCTACTATAATACTTGTGCAAAAAGATGTTTCATCCAGAGCAGAGATTTTTTGCGCAACTAAACCTGAGGGTTGTTTTATCAGTGTTGATAAAATATTTGTATCGAACAAATACCGAACATTTTTGTTAGTCATAGATCATCAATATCATCAAGTGGTAATTCTTTAATCACAGGAAAATCTTCTTTCATCGAAGACCAGCCCGCTAAAAGAGTAGATAGATTATTTTTCTTTACAACAGGTTCAATGATTAAACAAAAACCTTCACGATGAATAATTACTTCCTTTCCGGGCAATTCAAATTCTCTCGGAATTCGCAAAGCCTGATTATGACCATTGCGGAATAAATGAGCACGACGTACATTTCGCATAAGAACCTCAAATTCAAATACATATGTCAAGCATATGCCTATCTATGCATACTGTCAACCTAAGAGATCGCTCAATCTTCCGCATGCAAATCATCCATTAATGATTGGATGTCATCAAAATAAAGAGAATTTTTTTATTTTGCTGCCTCGCCTAGGCATCAATTTTTTTCACGTTTGAACTTGTTAAAACATCTTATCATGTACAAAGGCAGTGCAAATGTTTTCCGAAACAATATGAGAATGTGGCTCAGTAGCAAATGATGGATTTGTTATAAAAGGGGCATAAGTACTTGATTGGTAAGCTCGCAATGAAGCACTCGCTTTCTGTAAGATAGCTTTATTAAGTAGTAATTCGATATCGGAAATAAAAGAAGGGTCAGCTTCCAACGGGGAAGTATAAAATAAGGCTAATTCTGAACCCACTGCTTCTTTGATAGCTATTTTTGCTCTATCAACATCCATCTTTTTTGTGTCGAGACTTGAAATTACTTCCATGATGAGTTCTTCTTTTGTTCTTGCCTCAGCTGTTTTTTTTGCTTGAAGTATTAAGGGATCAAACCGATGAAATTGGTCTTGCTCTAATGAAGTAAGGTAATATTTGCTCTTCGTAAATGCTTTCTTCTCCTCCATGGGTATTTCATCCATATTGATATTCTTTTCGCTAGCATAGGGAACATAAGGGCCTCCTAATTTATCAACAATATTAAGATGGACAAGTGGATAATCGCTGAAATCATGGATATTCCAACCATAAGTGACTTGATTCATATAAAAGGGATCTGGACCTATACCTATTCCATTATCCTTGCAATATTGATAGGTAAAACCCAGCAAATTATTCAATATGGAAAGCCTTAACGTATTATCTATTCCATATTTGGCATGAACTTCAGGAAAGTTAATAATTAATGGTAGCTTACCTTCAGCAGTTTCTTCAAAGCACAACCAAAGGAGTGCTGCTACACATTGGGTTCTTTTATCGATGACGACATGAAATAGGAATGCATCATCCATTCGACGTTGATTCATTGCTGGAAATCGTTCATTGGTTGTCGCTAAACAACAGCCGACTGCATCTCCTAAAAAATAAGTTTGGGCTTTTTTCTTTGGCCATTGCTCAATACTGAAACAGTAGGTGTTAAGCTTTGGGTTGCTTAATTCACCTGTCTTTTGATACAACTCAATTTGGGCTTTGACATGTTTTGAAAATTCTTTAAAAGTAGATGTTGTTTTAGCTTTTCCTAAATTAATTAGGTTACTTTTGAGTGGCTTCATTAAATGTTGTTTTGATTTTAATGCTTCTACAATTTCTTTTTTAGAGGATTTTTCTCCACTATTTTTTTTGAAGTCTTGTATATTCTTTACTATTTTATTTAATTTCTTGGTTTGATTTTTTTCAAGTGTATTGCTGCTTAAAATTTTCAACGCTTCAACTTCAAGTTTGATCAAGTAGCTCCATAGTACAAATAGAATATTTTCTTCTGCTATTCGATCATTTTTTTTCAAACAAACAACAAAATCTAGCTTTTTCGTATATTCTAACGCAAGTTCTGGCTTTATTTGATAAGCTCGCAATTTATTTCTAATTGTTTGATTATGGCGAGCTAAATCCCGTCCAATTTTGTTTTCTTGTTCAACGTGATGCAAAAAATTATCAACGTCTCCCTGAAGTAAATCTAAGCTTAACATCTCCAAAAATATTTCACGGTATTCATCTTCTTCCATCCGCTGATTTGCTACAGCTAGCTGAACAAACTGTTTAGGTGCCATGCGTTCGAATATTTTATTAATTTCCATGTCACTAAGATGCTCTATTTTTTTTGAAGGTAAAACTGCAGCAAGTAATTTTTTGGTAATAAGGAGTAACAATTTTTGAGGAATTTCTTTGTTTTCTATAGTGCAAGTGATATCAGAAATCGAGGAAATATCAGTTTGGAGTAAGGCTCCTAATGCAATCATTATGGTTTTAAATAATTCTAATATATCATCTGGTTGCTTAAAGAGACTCAATCTAAAATATTCTTTGAGTAAGTGACATAATTCTTGAGGTAACACAGGTATTGCGATTAAAGCTCTTTCAAGAGTAAGTACTGTTCCTGCTAAATGTTTCTGCAAATAGTGCACTCCTGCCAATCCCATAGTGTCTATTACCTGGGAAACAACTGGGTAATGCGTTAAAAAGAATAGGTCGGTATCTCTTTGATGATGGGTAGTAGCGTTTTGATTAATGCGATTGAAAAGCGAAAAAAAATTTTCGAGCGAGGGTTGAAGGTCTATCGATTTTTGAGAGGCTAGTATTCTTATAACAGACGACTCATTCTTTATTAAATTCTGATTCTGCTTAGTTATTTGGGTTGCAGCATAGGTACTAAGAATTTTTACGTTCTCAAGAATATTGTATAAGTGCTCTACATTTTTTATCTTTTTTAGATCAGTAGTGATTTCCAGGAACCAACTTTCATCCTCTTCAGGAAATAATGTTAGATTATTATTGTAACATGCCATTGTGAACTTATAGAGATTAAAATGGGGCGTTTCATCTTCTTCTAATTGATGCTGAAAAACTTCTAAGTCTTCATGTAAGTTTTTCAAGATTTCTTGAAATTCTTCGGATGATATCTGTTCAGCAAGAATCAATGTCACTAAAGGGATATTTTTTGCGAATAAATATTTCTCGCCTGCGAAATAAGAGCCTTTGTAAAGGGTTATGTACTGAGAAAGAAAATCTTTTGCAAAGGCCTTTTTATCTTTCATTTTACGATATGAATTTTTGATGCCTTCAATGTTTTTTTTATTGAAAATACAACTTATTAGATATTCCCAACCTCCGCCAGAAAATTTTGCTGACCACTGCTCTAAAGGCTGGATAGGTTTTTGTAAAGTTTCACGAAAATACCGTGTAGTTGGACTTTTTGCTAATGCGGTGTGTGGATTTAAATTATAAAATGCATAGTTGTCTACTGTTTCAATTGTTTTAAAAATGGTTTGAAATCGTTCATCCTTAGAATTAGGCTGCCTTTCACACAAAATATCATTAACTGTGATAAGTTGTGATAACAATATCCTTAACATCGAAATACTCGACGCCGTTTTAATACATTCAATTAATAGCGCAAATTCCTTTGTTGGAAGAAAATCTTTGTTTGTTTTGTAGAAACCAATTTGGAGGGTAACGTAAAATATGACTGACAAACTATGAGCGTTTTCAGCTTCGTCAGGATGATCATCATCAGCAACCGAGGAGGTAATTCGCTTTGCAAATAAACGAATGATTTTATCTAGTTCAAACATATAACAATGCTTCTAGTTTATTTCAAATGCAACGCTCGCATGAGCAAATTTAAAGTAGGTTGGGCCTTGGCCCAACATGATACAACCGCCTACATTGTAAGAAAAAAATGTGTACCGAAAACAAGCAGCCTCCTAATGGGTGTCACAACATGCCACATTCTTGTTGGGCCAAGGCCCAACCTACGCGACTTTATTTGCCTATATGAGAGCTCTGGACTTTGGACAAACTTCGATTCTGAACGGGCCCGGGCCCGTTCAGATCGAAGTTTGTCCAAAGTCCAGGAGAGCTACACCCTTTATTTTTTTTCATTTCATAATGAAGCGCGAGTATAATACAGTTATAATATTTTACAATCATTTGCTTCAAGTGTCTTACAATCAGCCCTAAAAAATACAGTATCTATAGGGCATTTACTAAACTCCCTAGGCAAACAATGCTCCTTGATTTGAGAGAATCCATATTTTTTATAAAACTTTTGCGCTGCTAAAAGCGTTTCAACTGTGCCAAGAAATAAATTTTTGAAATGATGTTTTAACGCAGATTTGATCAGAGTATGCATGAGTTTTTTTGCAACACCCTTGCCTCTAAATTGTTTATGCACAAAAAATTTCTTTATTTCTGCATTATCGTCATCCATTTTTTTTAATCCAATACAGCCTATGATTTTGCCTGCACTATTAATTGCATACCAGAAATTGTAAGAATTATTATAATAAAACTCCGCTTCAGCTTTTAATATACAGGTATTAATTTCGTCGGTAATGGGTAGTGAAAACTCATTTTTTTGTATGTCTTTAATCAAAGAAATTATTTGTTTTCGTAGAGTGCGAGACGTTGATAATGTGTTAATTGTAATCTGCTCACGTAAAATCCTACTTTTCTCCAAAGCCAATGCATATTTTTGTATGGCATCAATAATCTGGTTTTGCTCCTCTTCAGACAAAAAGTCGAAAGCGCCTTTTATTTTTGTATCAGAATACTCATTAATATTCTTTATTTCATTTATCCCTTTTTCCGTTATATACAAATAATTTTCACGCTTATCTACTCCATTTTTGCTGAGTATTAATTGCTCTTTCAATAAGGAGTTCACAATCCGAGAGATAGTTGAATAGGCTAATAGCAACAAATTTCCTAGCTTGGTTATCGTTATACCAGGTTGGGCATGAATTTCTATCAAAGAATGCCAATGTTGTGGTGTACGACTTAAATGCGGTTTATTTAATTCAAGCATTCCTAATTCTCGCACTAATTTGCGAGAAGAATGCCTCAATTTACTAATAGTTTTTTTGCTCATAATATTAGTTATCACAGCCTATGCGATGAGTTGAGGTATAAAAGCGATGCGAGCACCAAAGCCAATTAAAACAAACCCCATGATTTTGACAACGTAATATTCAATCTTGCTTAAATTCTCTTTAACGCGGTGATGAGTAATCATGATTGCCAACCATGAAAACCATAATAGATGAATTAAAGCAATTTCCAGGCAGTAGAAACTTTGTGCAGCCCATGAGATTGATGGTTTCATAATCATTGTAAAAAAAGCCAATATAAACATAATCGCCTTAGGATTTAATAAATTACATAACAAGCCCTGAATGAATGCCTTAGATGCGCCCATGCCATGATGATGAGTTCGAATTGTTATGCTTTCGACTTCTTTACTTTTTGCCAGTAAACTTTTTATACCGATGTAAATCAAATAAGCGGCGCCAAGGTATTTAATAATGCTAAATAGAAGCAAGGATTGTGAAATAATAATGGCTAACCCTAAAATACAGTAAAATGAGTGAATCAATAGGCTACAAGAAACCCCTAATGCGGTAAAAATACCGTCTTTCCTAGTGTGCTGAATGGAGTTCTTCACGACTAACGCGAAGTCTGGCCCGGGAGAAATGGCGGCAAGTAGTATAATAAGTGTTATGGTAAAAAATTCTGTCATTAATTTTCTCCTAAGCTTATATTTTAATAAAATTAAAACCAAATAATAGATAATTTAATTAAATTATATTTAATTTTGATGAATTGGTCAATCGGATGATGGGTTTTCTTGGGCTATAAAGGTGATGATCTCATCGATATCTTGCTCAGCAATATGAGAAAGTACATAATTTGAAGTCATTTACCATCCTTAGCAATCCTTGCTATTTTTTGTTTCATTCGCTTATAAGTTTCTTTAGCAAGAATTTTTTTATCACTACTTAATTCATTCAATCCAATATCAATAGCATTATTTAATTGTTGGATTCGTTCTCTTTGCAGATCATCATGAGTGTACAATAATCTTAATGATTCACGAATGACTTCACTTGCAGAGGTATACATTCCGCTATTAACTTTTTCTTGCACAAAACGCTCAAGTTCAGGAGTAAGAGAAATATTCATTTATACTGCTCCAAGTTAGACCTATATAACAAATAATAGCAAATTATATCATATTTTGTTATTTTGGATAGGGCCTGTTGAGAATTCGCTAGTTTGTGCCGAAAGTGTATAATGCAAACTTTTACATAAATACTCGCCTATGTACGCCTTGGAAATTCAGCAGTTACGTAAAACTTATGCCAACGGGGTTGAAGCAGTAAAAGGCATTGATTTAATGGTTAACACTGGAGATTTTTTTGCCTTATTAGGCGTTAATGGTGCGGGGAAATCAACTACGATAGGTTTAATTACCACCCTGCTCACTAAAACGTCAGGAAGTATTCGTATTCATGGCTATGATCTCGACGAAAAACCTGAATTAGCGAAGGCATGCTTAGGTTTAGTCCCACAAGAAATTAACCTTAATATTTTTGAGACTTGTGAACGAATTTTAATAAATCAAGCTGGCTACTATGGCATTTTACCTCAAGAAGCAAGTCTACGTGCCAAGAAATTGTTGCAGCAACTTGGCTTATGGGAAAAAAGGCGCGAAATTGCCCGGCATTTATCAGGCGGGATGAAGCGCCGTCTCATGATAGCTCGTGCCTTAATCCACCAACCTAAGGTATTGATACTGGATGAGCCCACGGCAGGGGTTGATATTGAAATTCGCCGTAGCATGTGGGATTTTTTAACCAGTACCAATGAACAAGGAACCACAATCATTTTAACAACGCACTATCTTGAGGAAGCGGAACACCTTTGTAAAAATATTGCTATTATTGACCAAGGTAAATTTGTGGTAAACACGACAATGAACAAGCTACTCACAACCTTAAAACACCAAACCTTTATCTTCACCACTGAAAAATCCCTCACTCAACTCCCTGACATCAGCCCTTTTGCGCCAACATTGCTGGATAATTATTCCTTTGAACTGCGCATAGATAATCGACAGTCTCTTAATGAAGTCTTTACTGTATTAAGCCAACACGGTATTACCATCCATAGTATGCGCAACAAAACCAACCGATTAGAAGAACTTTTTTTGGATTTAATACATGGCAATTAAACAACAAGCTGTCGCTGTTTATACGATTATAAATCGTGAATTGATAAGGATGTTTCGCATTTTCAGTCAAGTATTTATACCACCAGTAATTACCACGACGCTTTACTTCTTAATCTTCGGCAGCCTAATGGGCCGTCGCATAGGCTCTGTTGCCGGAATAAATTACCCATTATTCATCGCGCCTGGGCTTATCATGATGGCAGTTATTTCGAATGCTTACGCGAATGTCTCAACCTCGCTCTATATAGCTCGGTTCCAAAAAAGCATCGAGGAGATCTTGATCAGCCCAACCCATGATGGCTTATTGCTTCTTGGTTTTGTGATAGGGGGTATGTTGCGTGCCTTAATTATTGCTCTGTTGGTTTTTTTAGTTTCTTGTTTCTTTGTAAACATTGAACTTAATCATGTTGGTCTAGCTCTGTTAGTTATTTTACTCGTTTCAGCTATCTTTTCCCTTGCTGGCTTTACCAATGCGATGATAGCACGCAATTTTGATGATATTTCCATTATTCCAACCTTCATTCTTACGCCACTCACCTATTTAGGTGGAGTATTCTATACCACCAGCATGCTCCCCCCTCTTTGGCAAAAAATCTCTCACTTCAATCCTATCCTGTATATGGTTAATGCTCTACGCTATGCAATGGTTGGATTCTGCGAAGTTAATATATTAACCTCTTTGTATATTATTGGTATAATTTTACTGATATTAATTGCGCTCAATATGGTTCTATTAAAAAAAGGGGTTGGCTTACGCGAGTAAGAGCTCCATGTTGATACCATCGTTTAAGTTTTCTTCGGAAAGCCTAGGTTCTGTTGAAAGTGTAGGTAAGCAGCTAGTGAGGATGATAATCTTCACTCATAGGCTCTTCTTTAATTTTGGCTTCTGGCCTTAGCCGTTGCTCTTGATTCACTGAAAAAGCCGACCCTTCTAAACTATGAATACGTAGATTAGTCATCCCGTTTCCTGCTGCAAGGCTAGGGTTTGAACTTCCTGTAATCGAAGAGGCCGAACTATACGAACTCCCTTGGTTTTGGACAGTACTCGTTGAGGGGCTAATAGAGCTAGCTAAACAAGCTGTGGGTACAAAAGTTTGCATTGGTGGCAATGGTAAGGATGTTGGTCCTATTGCTGCGGGTCTGAAAAAATTAACAGGTGTACCTATTGGAGAATTAATTGAACTTGAAGAAAATGAAGAACCAGGAGATGTAAACGGCGTATGTGGTGGGGTTAGACTTGTTTGTTCTCGTTCACTCATTCGATTTGGGTTTGGGTGGTGAATGGAGGAATGGGTATTCGCTGAAGCTTGAATAGAAGATGGCAATTGAGGAGTTGCATCCAATCTTGCTCTTTTTTTATCAAGGGCATCTTCGCTCTCATTTTCACTTTTTCTTTTGTTATTAGGTTGAGCAACACTAGAGCTTGAAGAGCTTGGGTGTGAGGTGCTGGCTTGGTTATTATTCATGTCTAAAATAGTTATTCCTTTCGCCTTCAAAGAATTTATCTCTTCAGCCTGAAGTCCAAGCTTTACAAAAGACTTAACAAGAATCTTGCGACTGAGGCCTTTCAATAAATCCCCGGCCGCCCTTACCGCGCTTTCATCAAGGGAACGAAGCACAAGAGTAGTCACTTTACAGCTTGGGCCTTTCAATAAATCCCCGGCCGCCCTTACCGCGCTTTCATCAAGGAAACGAAGCACAAGAGTAGTCACTTTACAGCTTGGGTCTTTCAATAAATCCCCGGCCGCCCTTACCGCGTTTTCATCAAGGGAATGAAGCACAAGAGTAGTCATTTTACAGCTTGGGTCTTTCAATAAATCCCCGGCCGCCCTTACCGCGCTTTCATCAAGGGAACGAAGCACAAGCTGAGTCACTTTACTGTTTGGGTCTTTCAATAAATCCCCGGCCGCCCTTACCGCGTTTTCATCAAGGGAATGAAGCACAAGCTGAGTCACTTTACTGTTTGGGTCTTTCAATAAATCCCCGGCCGCCCTTACCGCGCTTTCATCAAGGGAACGAAGCACAAGAGCAGTCACTTTACAGCTTGGGTCTTTCAATAAATCCCCGGCCACCCTTACCGCGTTTTCATCAAGGGAATGAAGCACAAGCTGAGTCACTTTACTGTTTGGGTCTTTCAATAAATCCCCGGCCGCCCTTACCGCGTTTTCATCAAGGGAACGAAGCACAAGAGTAGTCACTTTACTGTTTGGGTCTTTCAATAAATCCCCGGCCACCCTTACCGCTTTTTCATCAAGGGAACGAAGCACAAGCTGAGTCACTTTACTGTTTGGGTCTTTCAATAAATCCCCGGCTGCCCTCACCGCGTTTTCATTAAGGGAATGAAGCAAAAGATTATTGACTTTACAGCTTGGGTCTTTCAAAAAATCCCCGGCCGCCCTTACCGCGTTTTCATCAAGGGAACGAAGCTCAAGATTAGTCACTTTACAGCTTGGGTCTTTCAATAAATCCCCGGCTGCCCTTACCACGTTTTCATCAAGGGAACCAAGCCCAAGATTAGTCACTTTACAGCTTGGGTTTTTAAGTATCTCCCTAAGCTTTACCACTGACTCTGAAAGAAGAGAACTAAGATGAATCTCCTTGATTGAACATTTTGGGTCTAATAACCCAGTTGATAAAATATCTATTACTGAGCCGGGTACATTGTTAAGACCAAGTACCTTCAAGGATGTCTTTTCTACAAATAAATTTTTTAATGCCCAGGTTAGATACTTTTTTTGATTATCATCTAAATTGGGGTCAATGCCTGCTATTGATAATTGGGATAAATTCTTTGCGTTAAAAATCTTTAATGGTAAGTCGAGATTAATTTGTTCATTCTCTAAAATAGTTGTCATCAGTTGTCTCGGAATAAAAAATAATAATTGTGGGTAAATTATACGCATTTTTAGTAAAATTACAAGCCCTAGTCTCTTCCAATACAAGATGAGCCCGAAATAGAGAGTTCTTTCCAACACAAAAGAGCCTGAAAAAAGCAAGAAAGGGCTAAACCAGCCGAAGTCGTCCAAACTGTAAGGTACTATGCTCACAATGAACGACGACAAACTGGATAGCCCCTCAGCTATCAAAACATTTTTGGGTGGCGCTGACAAGGTTGAATTTAAAGTGCCCAAGACAGCGTGTTATGAGTGGATTGCAGGGACACTCAAACGTACAAACTATTTTAACTTACGCAAGAAAGAAAAAGGTCCAGTACGTGAGTATATGGGGCGTATGACGGGTTACTCATGGTCGCAATTAAAACGTCTTATTGGACAATATAGAGAAAAGCGATGGATAGACAAGAGAGCCTCTAATCGCCATACATTTGCAAAGAAGTATACGCAAAGTGATATTCTTTTATTGGTTCAGACAGATGCAGCACATCAAACATTAAGTGGGCCAGCCACCAAAAAACTTTTTGAGAGAGCCTACAAAGTATATGGCGACTTAGCCTATGAGCGCCTTTCATGTATATCAGTTGCCCATCTGTACAATTTACGCAAAGGTGATTTTTATCAGAGACAACGCCGTCACTTTACCAAGACACAAAAAACAACGATAGCAATAGGAGCGCGACGAAAACCTAATCCACAGGGTAAGCCAGGTTACATCAGGATTGATACGGTCCATCAAGGAGATCAGGATAAACAAAAGGGTGTCTACCATATTAATGCGGTTGATGAGGTTACACAATTTGAGGTCATTTGCAGCGTTGAAAAGATCAGTGAAGCTTATTTAATTCCGGTTCTAGAGGAGCTATTAGCAACATTTCCTTTTGTTATCCTAAATTTTCATTCAGACAATGGTAGCGAATACATCAATCATGTGGTCGCAAAGCTCTTAAATAAACTGCATATTGAAATGACAAAATCACGTTCAAGGCACTCAAATGACAATGCATTAGCAGAATCAAAGAATCGTGCTATTGTCAGAAAATATCTGGGCTATACTCATATCGCCCAAAAATGGGCTCCACTGATTAATGAATTTTATCGACAGCTCTTAATACCCTACTTAAATTTCCATCGCCCTTGTTATTTTGCTGAAATAAAAATTGATGCAAAAGAGAAGGAGAAAAAAATCTATCCTTATCGCAGCATGATGACCCCGTATGAAAAATTAAAGTCCTTACCCAATGCAGAGAGCTATTTAAATACTGATACGAGCTTTGAGTCCCTTGACCTACAAAAGGCTATCAAGCTCTGACTTACAGGCTGCTAAAGCGTTGAAAAAGGCGCAATCAGAGCTATTTAAGCAAATACTTAATGGAGCCTCCGCTGATGTAATGTATCACCATCCAGCATTGCAAGGAAAGGCTCAGCAACTGATAACTGAGCCAGAATAATGCTTATCACTTGTTTAGGGAATCACACAATATTCCGCCACAGTAAAAAACAAAACACACGCTAATGAAGGCTGTGGATGACCCTATGGGGCGTGTGGATAAGACTATGGACGAAATGTTGATAACGAAAAGATGTTATCAACATTATCGACCACAGCCTTATCCACACTTCACCCACAACCAAATTAATTTTGATTACAATAACAATAAATGATATTATTTTAAACAAAATAAAAACAAAACATCCCATTAACTTAGTGACGACTTCGGCACTATTTCAGGCTCATTCTTGGATTGGAAAATACTGCCCTGTTTGTTGGTTTGTCACGTTCTAAAACGGGTATGTCTTCTTAAGATACGGAAACTCTTCTTGCATAATGTGCAGGACTCTTGCTAAATCCGCTTGCGATTTGATTATCAGAATTACTGTATCATCACCAGCGATGGCCCCAAAATGCCTGAGTTATTAGTAGGCGTGGGCGAATAAGCAATGAAACCGATCGCATTGCTCCACGAACTGAATAATAAAGATTGAAAGTGTAGGTAAGCAGCTAGTGAGGATGATGATACTCGCTCATAGGCTCTTCTTTAATTTTGACTTCTGGCCTTAGCCGTTGCTCTTGATTCACTGAAAAAGCCGACCCTTCTAAACTATGAATACGTAGATTAGTCATCCCGTTTCCTGCTGCAAGGCTAGGGTTTGAACTTCCTGCAATCGAAGAGGCCGAACTATAAGAATTCCCTTGGCTTTGGGCAGTACTCGTTGAGGGGCTAATAGAGCCAGCTAAACGAGCTGTGGGTACTGAAGTTTGCGTTGGTGGCAATTGTAAGAGTGCTGGTCCTGTTGCTGCGGGTCTGAAAAAATTAACAGGTGTACCTATTGGAGAATTAGTTGAACTTGAAGAAAATGAAGAACTAGGAGATGTAAACGGCGTATGTGACGGGGTTAGACTTGTTTGTTCTCGTTCACTCATTCGATTTGGGTTTGGGTGGTGGATGGAGGAATGGATATTCGCTGAAGCTTGAATCGAAGATGGCAATTGAGGAGTTGCATCCAATCTTGCTCTCTTTTTATCAAGTGCATCTTCGCTCTCATTTTCACTTTTTCTTTTGTTATTAGGTTGAGTAACACTAGAGCTTGAAGAGCTTGGGTGTGAGGTGCTGGCTTGGTTATTATTCATGTCTAAAATAGTTATTCCTTTCGCCTTCAAAGAATTTATCTCTTCAGCCTGAAGTCCAAGCTTTACAAAAGACTTAACAAGAATCTTGCGACTGAGGCCTTTCAATAAATCCCCGGCCGCCCTTACCGCGCTTTCATCAAGGGAACGAAGCACAAGAGTAGTCACTTTACAGTTTGGGTCTTTCAATAAATCCCCGGCCGCCCTTACCGCGCTTTCATCAAGGGAACCAAGCCCAAGAGTAGTCACTTTACTGTTTGGGTCTTTCAATAAATCCCCGACCGCCCTTACCGCGTTTTCATCAAGGGAACCAAGCCTAAGAGTAGTCACTTTACTGTTTGGGTCTTTCAAAAAATCCCCAACCGCCCTTACCCCCTTTTCATCAAAGGAATGAAGCACAAGCTGAGTCACTTTACAGCTTGGGTCTTTCAATAAATCCCCGGCCGCCCTTACCGCGTTTTCATCAAAGGAACGAAGCCCAAGAGTAGTCACTTTACTGTTTGGGTCTTTCAATAAATCCCCGACCGCCCTTACCGCGTTTTCATCAAGGGAATAAAGCAAAAGATGAGTCACTTTACAGTTTGGGTCTTTCAATAAATCCCCGGCCGCCCTTACCCCCTTTTCATCAAGGGAATGAAGCACAAGAGTAGTCACTTTACAGCTTGGGTCTTTCAATAAATCCCCGGCTGCCCTTACCGCGTTTTCATCAAGGAAACCAAGCCTAAGAGTAGTCACTTTACTGTTTGGGTTTTTAAGTATCTCCCTAAGCTTTACCACTGACTCTGAAAGAAGAGAGCTAAGATGAATCTCATTGATTGAACATTTTGGGTCTAATAGCGCAGTTGATAAAATATCTATTACTGAGCCGGGTACATTGTTAAGACCAAGTACCTTCAAGGATGTCTTTTCTACAAATAAATTTTTTAATGCCCAGGTTAGATACTTTTTTTGATTATCATCTAAATTGGGGTCAATGCCTGCTATTGATAATTGGGATAAATTCTTTGCGTTAAAAATCTTTAATGGTAAGTCGAGATTAATTTGTTCATTCTCTAAAATAGTTGTCATCAGTTGTCTCGGAATAAAAAATAATAATTGTGGGTAAATTATACGCATTTTTAGTAAAATTACAAGCCCTAGTCTCTTCCTAATTTGATCGTCAAAAAATTAAACAGCTAGCATTTTTCCACCAGCGCAGCTATTTTTGACTTAATATTAAACACTGGTGGTCAAATTCACGGTGTATTTATCATTTTCAGATTGTATTTGTCATTTTTATTCTCAATTATCAAACAACAAGTCTTAAATCCCCTCTAGCAGGCCAAACGGATCCATTTCCTTCTTCCCAGATGTAGTGTGGAAAAGGATCAAGGGAGGTAGATTTAAAAACAGGTCGCGCTAGCGACTCCAACCTATGACGTATTAAGTGCATATAATTCAATCCCACTGCGTACTTTGGCAATTTTACCTCTTATCAATTGAAGCAGCTCACAACAATGACTCTCAACACGAACAAACACTTGCCTTGCATGATGAATAACGCGACCTGGCAACTGTATGATATGAAATCGCAGTGCCTTCATTTTACTTTCTTTGAGATCTTTTGGTAGCACTGCAATTTGCATCAACCGATTAAGATTAAACGATAACACCATGATCGCCCACCATGCCGCATTTGCCCCAAATAGATTCGATGGCAACTGACCACCAGCCAGCCCTTCCTTTTGTGTGCTGTGCACGTGCTCACTCTTACCACAACGCTTGCGATGCCATTGAATCAGATCTGAACCATCCATGTCGCGATTCGTGACAACAGCAAATAATTTATAAGTCACCCTATCTGATGTCATCGTTTGAAAGGGCAAATCAGGTTCTTCATCGCCTTTAGTCTTTACTGGCTTCATGACCTCACGAATGGCTAAATAGCGGTAGCTGGCTTTGCTTCTTACAGCCCACTCTGGCACAAAACAAATGTCAACCCATTCCTGATTGGTCTTTATTTTTGTGCCATCAGCATCTTCTTGATAAATAGGGTGCCAATGTTTCTCATCAAGCGATTGCGCTTCTTTTTTAATCCCGGCGCTGACGCGGGCTGCGATTGCAAATGGGATAACACCAAAACGAGGGTCATTACCCTCCGCACAATAACGTATCAAATCCTCTTGATAACCAACGCTATCTGAGCGTAAATAGGCGTGGTTTACATCCGATGGCAATAAACTCAGTGTCTCTTTTAAAATCCGTAATTGTTCAAAGCCTGCATTCACGTTACCGTCTCGAAATTCACTGTGCAATAGCATGCCATGCTCTGCCCAGAAGGTGTTAAACGGTTGATAAGCTTTAAAACCTTTGTAGCAGTAAAGGGCGTTCCGTTTATAGGTGTTAGTTAATGTTGCATCCTGATCCAATGTCGCAACACTAGAGGGTGACTGCTGTTGAATACAAGCAATCAAGGGTTGATTCAGACTCATTAGAGTAATCAGGTTGGCATTGGGCTCAGGAATAAACGCTGTGCCTTCTACACGTTTTGCTTCTTCTTCGGCTGAATGGAATTTTGGCAAATAACGGTGAATTGCTGCATTGGAAGGTAATCCACGGCTTTTTTCTTTTCTCCATCGCTTTTCAAAAGCCCGTCGTTCTTTTCGTTTCATGCCGTGTGTAGAAAATTGCATAAGCAATGTCCTGAACCCCGCATCTTGTTCAAGGCGCTCAATATCGCTGATGCAATCACCGCCAGCCAAATTTAACAATATTAATGACAAAATCATTTCAGCATCGGTCCATCCCCGTGTTTTTGTCTTCAGGGTTTGACTGATGTACTGAACAAAACCGCTTTGTCTCGCAAGATCCAAATAGAGTGGTAATCCAGCAAATCCCGTTAATCCAGAGTCAGTTTTTTCGGTTTGATACTGGAAGGGTAATGCACTCTGTGTCATGATCATTTTCGCTCCTTGTTTCACCCAGTGGGTGAATCGTTTTTTGGCGAAAATAATTCTATCTCATTGATCTAATGAAGCAATGGAGCTCCTCAATTTATTTTAGTGATATATTCAGGTCTTCCAATACAAGATGAGCCCGAAATAGAGAGTTCTTTCCAACACAAAAGAGCCTGAAAAAAGCAAGAAAGGGCTAAACCAGCCGAAGTCGTCCAAACTGTAAGGTACTATGCTCACAATGAACGACGACAAACTGGATAGCCCCTCAGCTATCAAAACATTTTTGGGTGGCGCTGACAAGGTTGAATTTAAAGTGCCCAAGACAGCGTGTTATGAGTGGATTGCAGGGACACTCAAACGTACAAACTATTTTAACTTACGCAAGAAAGAAAAAGGTCCAGTACGTGAGTATATGGGGCGTATGACGGGTTACTCATGGTCGCAATTAAAACGTCTTATTGGACAATATAGAGAAAAGCGATGGATAGACAAGAGAGCCTCTAATCGCCATACATTTGCAAAGAAGTATACGCAAAGTGATATTCTTTTATTGGTTCAGACAGATGCAGCACATCAAACATTAAGTGGGCCAGCCACCAAAAAACTTTTTGAGAGAGCCTACAAAGTATATGGCGACTTAGCCTATGAGCGCCTTTCATGTATATCAGTTGCCCATCTGTACAATTTACGCAAAGGTGATTTTTATCAGAGACAACGCCGTCACTTTACCAAGACACAAAAAACAACGATAGCAATAGGAGCGCGACGAAAACCTAATCCACAGGGTAAGCCAGGTTACATCAGGATTGATACGGTCCATCAAGGAGATCAGGATAAACAAAAGGGTGTCTACCATATTAATGCGGTTGATGAGGTTACACAATTTGAGGTCATTTGCAGCGTTGAAAAGATCAGTGAAGCTTATTTAATTCCGGTTCTAGAGGAGCTATTAGCAACATTTCCTTTTGTTATCCTAAATTTTCATTCAGACAATGGTAGCGAATACATCAATCATGTGGTCGCAAAGCTCTTAAATAAACTGCATATTGAAATGACAAAATCACGTTCAAGGCACTCAAATGACAATGCATTAGCAGAATCAAAGAATCGTGCTATTGTCAGAAAATATCTGGGCTATACTCATATCGCCCAAAAATGGGCTCCACTGATTAATGAATTTTATCGACAGCTCTTAATACCCTACTTAAATTTCCATCGCCCTTGTTATTTTGCTGAAATAAAAATTGATGCAAAAGGGAAGGAGAAAAAAATCTATCCTTATCGCAGCATGATGACCCCGTATGAAAAATTAAAGTCCTTACCCAATGCAGAGAGCTATTTAAATACTGATACGAGCTTTGAGTCCCTTGACCTACAAAGGCTATCAAGCTCTGACTTACAGGCTGCTAAAGCGTTGAAAAAGGCGCAATCAGAGCTATTTAAGCAAATACTTAATGGAGCCTCCGCTGATGTAATGTATCACCATCCAGCATTGCAAGGAAAGGCTCAGCAACTGATAACTGAGCCAGAATAATGCTTATCACTTGTTTAGGGAATCACACAATATTCCGCCACAGTAAAAAACAAAACACACGCTAATGAAGGCTGTGGATGACCCTATGGGGCGTGTGGATAAGACTATGGACGAAATGTTGATAACGAAAAGATGTTATCAACATTATCGACCACAGCCTTATCCACACTTCACCCACAACCAAATTAATTTTGATTACAATAACAATAAATGATATTATTTTAAACAAAATAAAAACAAAACATCCCATTAACTTAGTGACGACTTCGGCACTATTTCAGGCTCATTCTTGGATTGGAAAATACTGCCCTGTTTGTTGGTTTGTCACGTTCTAAAACGGGTATGTCTTCTTAAGATACGGAAACTCTTCTTGCATAATGTGCAGGACTCTTGCTAAATCCGCTTGCGATTTGATTATCAGAATTACTGTATCATCACCAGCGATGGTCCCCAAAATGCCTGAGTTATTAGTAGGCGTGGGCGAATAAGCAATGAAACCGATCGCATTGCTCCACGAACTGAATAATAAAGATTGAAAGTGTAGGTAAGCAGCTAGTGAGGATGATGATACTCGCTCATAGGCTCTTCTTTAATTTTGACTTCTGGCCTTAGCCGTTGCTCTTGATTCACTGAAAAAGCCGACCCTTCTAAACTATGAATACGTAGATTAGTCATCCCGTTTCCTGCTGCAAGGCTAGGGTTTGAACTTCCTGCAATCGAAGAGGCCGAACTATAAGAATTCCCTTGGCTTTGGGCAGTACTCGTTGAGGGGCTAATAGAGCTAGCTAAACGAGCGGTGGGTACTGAAGTTTGCGTTGGTGGCAATTGTAAGAGTGCTGGTCCTGTTGCTGCGGGTCTGAAAAAATTAACAGGTGTACCTATTGGAGAATTAATTGAACTTGAAGAAAATGAAGAGCTAGGAGATGTAAACGGCGTATGTGGTGGGGTTATACTTGTTTGTTCTCGTTCACTCATTCGATTTGGGTTTGGGTGGTGAATGGAGGAATGGGTATTCGCTGAAGCTTGAATCGAAGATGGCAATTGAGGAGTTGCATCCAATCTTGCTCTCTTTTTATCAAGTGCATCTTCGCTCTCATTTTCACTTTTTCTTTTGTTATTAGGTTGAGTAACACTAGAGCTCCT
>CAVXEK010000013.1:0-303584 GCA_963760845.1 uncultured Gammaproteobacteria bacterium
CAGTAATGAAAGCTAAAGAAACAACCCAAGATTTTCAAGTCAGACTAAAAGCAGAAGCAATTATTACAATAGAAGGACCTATGACTATTGAGAACCTTAAAGAAAGCTGTATAAAAGTTTTAAAAGAATACATAGCCTCAAGGGGATCAATTAATGAAGAAGGTAAGTTTAAAGGCTCATTTTTGACTAGAAAGTTTAGAGACGAGGCCCTAACACTCAGCAAAGTAGGAGAGGCTCAATCGTTAATAGAGGTCTTTGAGAAGGCTGAAAGATTGAATGACGTGCAGGATGCTATGAGAAACGCTACATGGAATCCGGGTTTAGTAAAAGGTTCTACTACTAAAGGATTTGAATTTAGCATGTACGTATGTACGGCTTTGGTACAGGAAGCAGAAAGATATCAACAACAAGAAGAAGCTTTAAATCCCCCATCCGGTCCTTGAAGTTAGGTACACAATTATTTCTTAGCAAAGGGGCTAATCGATTTTTTAATTTTATGCTGGACAAGCCCCTTTAATCCTTGCATGATTTCGTTTGTCCCTTTTCCATTTCAAGTAGATTCTTAATCTGTAGGCAATAAATATCGACGAAATCCACTTTTTCAGCACCTATTTTTCTATAAAAATTCTGCCCCTGTTCATTCTCCCTGACGCACCATGCATTAATTCGGCCTGCACCATGCGTTTTTGCAATGCGTGCCAGATGAACGATCAAGCTCTGGCCGATACCGGATTTTCTCCATTCGGGTTTCACGTATAAATCATCTACTTGTATCATGGGGCTGGTGTTGAAAGCACGGTTGATATTAGCGAGGGAATAGAGGCAAAACCCAACAGGCATATCTTGTAAATCTGTAGCTATAAGGCAATGCCAATCTGCATCCACACCAAAAAGCTCTTCCTCCAGGCGCTCACGCGTCATCCTGAAGCGATCTTCAAGACCCTCATGCTGCACAAGATCCCTAAGCATTGCAAAAAGCGAATCCAACTCGTCTTTTCTGACAGGCCGTATTGCATGATCATTTCGAAGTTGTATGCAGGAGTAATCTTTACTCATATTTTCTTCTGGCATAGGTATGTTACCCAAATTTCCTGTATTAACTCAATTTTAATGATAATTTGCCTTCAGACGATATAATTTGCAAGATCACCCCACAATTGTATATACTTAAATAGATACATTGTTGATACTGGTGGTGGTTATATGAAATTACACGCAAAAATTCAAAAGTGGGGTAATGGGCTAGCATTACGCGTAGGTGGCGCAATGCGTGAAATACCTCATTTCAAAGAAGGGACTGAGGTTGATGTAGAAGTTACGGAGGACGGTTTTACAGTTACAAAATCCAAAAGAAAAAATCGCTTTCCTTATAAAGAATCTGACCTTATAAAGGGGCTATCTCCTGCAAAAGCACATGCCGAATTACTGGCCTCCCTGTTAGCAAACGAGGTTGAGCAGTAATGGCAAAAACCTACATACCAGAGCGCAATCATATTATATGGCTCGATTTTGAACCGACTAAAGGGAAAGAAATAGGAAAATACCGCCCTACTTTGGTTTTATCTTCAAAAGAATACAATCAAACAACAGGGTTAGCTATTTGCTGCCCTATTAGCACAAGCATACGTGGCGCAACAACGGAGGTTCCAGTGAATAATCTGGATCGGCCTTCGGTTGTCGCTGCTAACTTGATTCAAACTTTATCTTGGAAAGATAGAAAAGTAAAATTTATCGCAATTGCTGAGCCCTCAGTCATGGAGGAGGTCTTATATCGAATTCTTCCTTTGATTGGAGCCGACCGCCTTTTTGAAGAATCCTAGGGCCTGTTAAACAGCGGAGCACGGGTTTCAGTTTCAAACGCTATCTCGATTACACCTCTAGGCTCAAACATACCTATGAAGTCTTGGTACATTTCCGCCCTATCTGTGCCTCCCTCCGTGGTTAAAAGTAATTTCTGGGCGTAGATCGCAATATCTTCTACAATTCTTTCATGCCGAAAATAGGCCAAAATTGCCCTATTCACTTCGGTTTTTCCATAACCTTTATAAAACACTCCTTCTTCATTTGCCTTATTCCAAACATTTCCGACACCTCCGCCGATGAACATCAGATCGCGCTCCTTAGGCGCCATGATAGGTTCATCCCAATCCACAATGTAAATAGCATTTTTTTGATCAATCAATACGTTTCCACCGTGAATATCGGAATGACACAACACAAACTTGGGCGATTCATTCTGAACTTTTATGGCGAGTTGTTCTGCCCGGTCTACGAGTTGGCGAATGATTGACATATTTTGTTTCATAAAAGCGTGGAGTTTCAGAGCAATTTCATCACCAGTAGGTTCCGCTTCAATATAAGGATAAAGGGATTCGAACAATCTCTCGCCACCTTGGTGAATAGGTTTCTCGTCTGAGCTGATTTTGGATTGACGCAGGCACATTAATTTCGTGAATCTGTCTTAGCGTTTTGCCTAATGTTAACCATTGTTCATCTGTTAAGGTACAGTTAAAACCATTTTCCGCTTCAACAAATGGGTAAACGATAAGCGTAAAGTCGTCAACATACTGAGAGAGTTGACCATGATTTGTTTTTATTGGAGGGATAATCGGTTGGATTTTGGAATTAAGCAAGAATTCTAAGAGGGTAACACTGATATCGTGGCCATGACCCTGTTTTAGTTTTACGAAGTAGGATGAGTGATTCTCTGCCATGGCTTTATATACTGACGAATTCATGTCTGCGCCTAGCGGTAGAAACGTAAGCGTATGGGCCTCAATCCCATAATGACTGTTTAAGCAATTAGTAATTCGTTTCTTTTCAAGCATATTAATAACCAGGTAACCGATAAAACATCGCATTACAAACATTAAACGCAAATTATCTTGCGAAATAATAAACTTTTATTAAAGTAAAAAAAATGCTTATTCTAGGGTAACTCCCCACGTTTTGTAGGGATCACTTAGCCCCACGTCATCCCGAGGAGCTTGCGACGAGGGATCTCCATGCGGTGGCACAATTTTTAAATACCTGCCATTTGCTTGAGAATCCCTCGCTGCGCTCGGGATGACGTGGGGTCTGTTGGCAATTCAAGTTAAGAACAATCAAGGAAATAGAATGGGCTGGGTTTTTTATTCATTATTAGCCGCTACGCTATGGGCGATAGTCAATGTCACTGACAAATATACGATGGGGAAATTAGTGGATAACCCTATGATACCTCTATTAATTTTAGGTTTTGTAGGGCTGCTAGCAGCCGGAGCAGTTTATTGTGTTCATGGCATAGTATTTCTCTCACCCTTCGATTCAACTTTGGCATTTCTGGCAGGTTTATTTTATGTATTAACAATGCTGTTTTATTACCTTGCCCTCAAATATGAAGAAGTATCTAAAGTCATTCCTGTTTTTTATCTCTCGCCAGTCTTTATTATATTAATTGCAAAAGAAGTTTTGGGTGAAAATTTAGTTAGTCATCAATATTGGGGAATTGCCTTTCTAGTGTGCGGGGCAATGCTAATTTCTTTACCAACTCCATTAAAATTGGGGGTTGGCAAAGGAATATCATACATACTACTAGCTGCATTTTGCTATGCAATTAACCAAGTATTGACAAAATTTTTATTGAAAAACAATGCGTTTTGGCCAGTTTTTGCATACATCAGAATTGGGATCTTCCTTTCTCTACTCCCAGTATTTGGGTGGAATATAGGCAATATCATCCATTCCTGCAAAAAAATTCATTACCAAGCTTATGGAATTATGATAATTAATCAACTATTAAATGTTATGGGAGTTTTTAGTATAACGTTAGCAATGACAACTGGTTACGTGACGCTAGTCAATGGATTAGCCTCTGCTCAACCTTTTTTCGTACTTGTGTTCTCCACAGCACTAGGGCTCTTTTTTCCAAATTTATTAAATGAAAGACTCCAAGGCTGGGTTTTAATCAAGAAATTGATTGCTATCTTTTTTATTATCCTCGGTGTACTGAAAATTAGCTAAACCCGAAATCTAACCTAGTTTTTCGTCATGTAAGAAGCGTATTTCTACGCGTTGATATAATTTATCGCCGACTTGTAAATTATTATATCAAAATAACAGGAGCAGATTACCATGAATCAATATAGTGGAAGGCAGTATAGCTAAAATTATTGAGCTCTTAGGATGTTCTTCCAGTAAAGAGTTAATTGCTTTATACCATGATCAGCCTTGAAGCTATTAAATAATCTCTAAGCGCATTCCGCAACGATTTGCTTTTCAGGATCATTTCATTATATTCCTCTTCAGGATTGGACAGATGAGTAATCGCCCCGCCCACACCAATGGTTATTTGCTGATTAGCAATGACAGCCGTTCTAATGACAATATTAAAATCAGCACTACCATTTAACGATAGGTAGCCAATCGCACCGGAATATATCCCACGAGCTTCAGTTTCCAACCTATCTATAATGTTCATCGTACGTATTTTGGGAGCGCCTGTCATTGATCCCCCGGGAAACAAGCTTTGATACAATCAATAGCACTGAAGTGCGGTAGTAATTCGCCACGAACAGTACTCACTAATTGATGCACCGTCGCATAAGTTTCCACTGCCATCAACTTCGGTACATGTACACTGCCTACTTTACAAACTAGACCCAGATCATTTCTCAACAAATCAACTACCATACGATTTTCAGCTCTAAATTTCTCATCGCTTGTTAGTAAATTCACCAAATCTTCATCGTCTTGCAATGACCGACCACGTGGCAAAGTGCCTTTGATAGGTTTCGATTCAACATTCCCGAAAGGATCTATCCATAAAAAACGCTCAATAGACGAACAGGCAACGGCTATCTCATCAAATTTAAGAAAAGCCGCATAGGGTGCTGGATTAATCGCTCGCAAGCTTAAATAATAGAGCAATGGATCTGCAGAGTGATTGAATTTAATCTTATTAGTTAAGCATACCTCATAGCTATCGCCATTTCTTATATGCTTCATGCACTCATGGATATCACTCATGTAAGTCGAATAATTTCTCAGGATAGAATAGTTTTCATTAAGATCAGCTGGTAACTCCCCACGTACGTCATCCCGAGCGAAGTGAGGGATCTCCTGAATTTGGTACGTTTTTGAAACATTCTGAGATCCCTCGTTACACTCGGGATGACGTACATGGGGAGTTACATCAGCTATAACAGTTATAGATCTATCGTTTACTTCACCCTGCAGACCAGATAACTTTTGTTCAACCTCAGCAAACCATTCATAAGCCATGTGTTGATTATTCTTCTCACATAAGGATAAAAGGTAACCTTCTTTTTTTTCATGATCAAAAGCAATAAATCGATCGATAAATAAAAATTCTGCATCAGCAAATTCGGATTTATGAGCATTATTTACAGGGCTAGTAATCGATTTCAATTCGTAACCAAAATAGCCTATAAAACCGCAATTAAAATTAAATGGTAATGTAGTTGATAAGTCTGAATAGTGATCAATTTCTTGTTTTAAAAAAGTAAAAATATCAATAGACTGAATAGTGAATCTATCATTTTTTATAATCGTCGTTTCATTTTCACTAACACTGTATTTAACTCGGTAGCTCAATGGTCCGCCAAGAGCGCCCATGAAAGAAAACCGTGATAATCCTGCGACTAACTTACTGCTATCTAACCATACAGCGAATTTTTCTTGACTGAATAATGCAGTAAAAACCTGCTGAGCATCAGGCATTCTTGTGATTTTTTTTACTACTACTTGGTAAGGTTGTTGCTCCTTTGGAGGAGAGCCCAGCTCCCGTGGGACAAACCTATTCTTCTGAAGTTGAAAAATTGCAAATACCTTGGATTTTTCACCATCATTTCGCTTAGATAACGATTTAAAATTAGCAAGAATTTGGTGACCATACTCCGAGCATATCGATTCAGGGTGGAATTGAACGCCCCATTGTGGCTTATGTTTATGCCGCATTGCCATGATTAGATTATCCTCTGTCACAGCGAGGACTTGCAAACAAGCAGGAATTTGCTGATTACAAATTAAGGAATGATAACGTACTGCATCAAACTTAGAGGGGACATGGCTAAACAACTCATCGTGCCAATGGTAGATTTTACTGATCTGACCATGCATAGGTTCGCGCGCATGGATCACTTTGCCACCATAAGTCGAACAAAGCCCCTGGTGACCAAGGCACACACCCAATATAGGTTTAGGGGATTCAAGCAATATTTTGCGACAGATACCAAAATCACTGGGGATATCTGGATGCCCTGGCCCAGGTGAAATAATGATATTGTCATACTCTAATTGCAATAATTCTTGCCAAGAATACTGATCATTTTTAACGACTAAAGGATTACACCCATTAACCTCAGCGACCATTTGCACAAGGTTATAGGTAAATGAGTCATAATTATCAATAATCAGTGACTTCATAATCTAAAATTACATAATTTGTTCATAAAACACTCCGTCATTGCGAACCGAAGATGAAGCACGTCATTGCGAACGCAGTGAAGCAATCCAGCGACCTTTCCTAGCATCTCATAAGGCCACTGGATTGCTTCGTCGCTACGCTCCTCGCAATGACGGCTTCACCTTCGGTTCGCAATGACGGTCTAATGTTAGTTCGGAACGTTTTTCAGCTTCTGTATAAAGGCTCACAATGACGCTTTAAGATGCATCTCCTTAGCTTGACGGCTTGGGTGCCTTGCAAAGATCGAGGCGTATGCTATATAAATATAAAGTGCCCATTAAACCTTAACTAGGTTGCTAATTCAAGAAAGCGAGAATTTAAATGGATTTTAAAAGAAAAATAAGAAAAATAATTCTATCCTCATTGTACCTATTCGTGTCGCTAGCAAGTTTAAAGTTATATGCTTTTACTAACCCTCATGCAGAGACTGACATGATGCAGAAGCAATTTGCAGAGATTGCAGCAAATTATGAAAAGGGCTTATTTGAGTACTCACCAGAATTGGGTCTGTTTTGGGGAAAACTTGATGTAGCTCACGATCGATTTACTGATTACTCACTAGCAGCTTATGCAAAATGGCAACAACAAGAGGACAATTTTCTCACCGCATTAAACAATCTTGACGAGCAAGCACTGCAAGGGACATCAGTATATAACACTTACCTCCTCTTTAAGGAAACGTTGGAAAATAAAAAAGCCAGCCGAATTTGCAAAGAAGAACTTTGGGATATTAATCCGGCTTGGGGCTGGCACAATGCAATGGTTACAGTAGCTGAAAAACAACCTGTGGGAACCCCTTCTAATAGGCAATTTGCTCTAACACGTTGGCAAACATTTAATCGAGTAGTAGAGGATCAAATCGATAACTTGAACCAAGGCCTTGCGCTTGGATATACGGCGCCCAAAGCTGCCGTGCGCGGAGTGTTAGCGCAGCTTAAGCTAATTCTCCAAAGTAAAACCGAAGACTCACCTTTTTTTGATTTTGCCAGACGGGATGGCGACCCAGCTTTTCAAGCAGAAGTAGCTCAGTTAATTGAGACAGTGATTAATCCTGCGCTTAATCGATACATCAATTATCTCGAAAAGGATTACTTACCTTCAGCCAGAGATGAAATTGGTGTCTCAGCTTTGCCATTAGGTGAGCAATGTTATCTGGCTAAAATAAAAGAAACAACTACCCTAAGCATAGCCCCTGAGGAAATTCATCAACTTGGCTTGCGCCACATGCAAAAATTATCCGAAGAAATTGCTGAAATTGGCCTAAGTAAATACGGCACCAGCGATATGGCAATGATTTTTCAACGTGCACAAGAAGACCCCGCAAATTATTTCTCCTCAGAAAAAGACCTGATTGATTACAATGTTGCCGCACTGGCGAGAGTGAGGGCTAAAGTAGCAGATTGGTTTGATAGGATGCCAAAGGCCGAAGGAACGATTAGGCCTTATCCTGAGTATCGTGCAAAAACAGGTGCATCAGGTGAATATCATCCACCGAGTCAAGATGGAACAGAACCTGGTGTTTTTTATATCAATTCCTATGAGCCGCAAAAAAGCAATCGTATCGATAAAGAAGCGACCTTATTTCATGAATTGATCCCAGGACACCATTTTCAAGTGGCCTTAACCTATGAAGACAAATCACTGCCAAGTATCAATAAATATTTATGGAATTCCGGCTATGGGGAAGGATGGGCTTTATATGCAGAGCGACTTGCTGATGAAATGGGGCTCTATCAAGATGACATTTCACGCTTAGGCATGTTATCCAATGAGGCATTAAGAGCAGCTCGGCTAATTGTTGATACGGGTATACATACTATGGGTTGGAGCCGGGAAAAAGCCATACTTTTTCTCTCTCAGCACACTTCTCTTAATAAAAATATCGTCGAAGGAGAGGTCGATCGCTATATTATGCTACCTGGACAGGCTACAGCCTACATGCTTGGGAAATACGAAATAGAAGACTTGCGCAAATTATCGCAAAAGCAACTGGGTGATCACTTTTCTATTCGCGAATTCCATAACCAAGTACTCAAAAATGGCTCTGTAAGTCTACCTATATTGAGAAAGCAAATTGAAGACTGGTTGCAAACTCAAGGATGACAGAGTGATCGTATCTAGAAACGATACTACACCGCGCACCTGTAAGCACCACAACCATAGCCCGGATTACTGAGGCGCTACTATCGTGGTCTCCTCCACATGTGGCGACTGATCATGCTCTAATTCAATAATATTTGCCTTCGCATCTTTAACAAGCCGCAATACGGCAATCAAATCCACCACCATACCAGGGCAGTCACTATCGCCACGGGGCCGATCCTGATACCCCCCTCTATTATATAATGCGAATTCCGAACCTAAACCAATAACAAGTTTCCCGTTCGAAAACGCATGCTTATAGTTGTCAGCAGTGGGGTTGAAAAATACAAGTTCCCGATCAAAATTATTTAAATTAGCGTTGGGGTACCCTGGCTTCTTCGCCTCACAAATGCGCTGCAAAATCCAGATCTCTTCACCTTGTGCTTTCCCAACGCCTGTGCGCCAATAAGCATGGACTTTATTCCATAGGTCACTCCTTTGGTTATTCCTTTCTGCTTCCTCATATAACCTAGCCCATGTTCTATAGGCATTAATCAGATTAAAGGGGCTCACACTATCACGATAACGTTTCCCCTGGTGTTCATACTCAATCCCTTGGCGTTGTAGAGTGTATCCTAGTAGTTTTTCAATCAGTTGGTGCTCTTCATGACTTGAGCGTCGTCCAGAGTTATTTTCCATGTCCTTGAAAGAGGCTTTGAATTTATCAAAATCGGCTTTATCTTCATCTGAGTTTATGCTTGCGTTAAGCTCCTTAAGCTCAGTTGGTTTTTGATTGGTATAATAATAAAAATGGATTTCGTTCTTAGTATCTTGGTAGAAAATTATGCAATCTTCATTTTCCATTATAGGAAAGGTTACTGTTGTTTGTGTCCCAAATAGCGTGTAAGTGGTTTCAAATTCAGTAATGCCTTTGAAATCCTCTCCTGCAACCGTTAAAGGGTCACGGTCTAACTTGATTAAGTCATTACCCCCCTTACCCATTTCCTTTTCTTGTGCTTTACGTCGTTCATCAAGGCGCTCAGGAATGTACGGCTTTATTCTATTCTTCATGTCCTTATCACAGTAAAACAGAATCAGTTGATAGGCTGAAATGTCAGGATAAATCCTGCTACGTAAATCGGTGGCTTGACCTTTTTCGAATAAGACTTTAGGTTTTTGTTTTACGCTTTGACTTAATCCAGTCGGATCCCCAAAAATCACACAATCACGGGCCTTCTGGGCTAACTGCATAATATTGGACTTATGTAAGCTGGGCGTGAATACGCTATGCGTTGTGACGGAGCTTAAGGTCCCCAAATTATTGTTAGAATCTTTTGGAATTAAGCCTTGATCTTCTTTTCTTCTTGACACGATAACACCTCAAATCAACGAATAATGAGCAATAATTATACATAGAATCAACTTTGCTGTAAAGAGATACTCACCCCAAAGGTGGGCAATGTTAATCTTGATAAGATAATGCAATTGCATTACAATTTAATTAGTCATACTAAAGGGTTTACTCAGATGCGTAATGCAATAATTGAAGAAGAATCAACTTTAACAGATCGCTATCAGACCACGGTTCCTGAAGCAGTACGAAAGGCCTTGCACCTAACTAAACGAGATAAAATCCACTATGTGATTCAAAAGGATGGTAGGGTAATTATATCCAGAGCTGAGAATAAAATAGGTGATCCAATATTGTCTAATTTTTTATCTTTTCTTGCAAAAGAAATACAAAAAAATCCGCAAAATATGAAAGCGTTAACTGGCGATTTGCATCAACGTATTCAATCACTAGTCTCAGGTGTTGAATTCGATTTGAATCAACCCCTCTCTGACGAGGATGAATAATTGTCATATCTTAACGGATTAATCGTTAATGGCTGGAATATTTTTGCCCATCCGATCTTTCTTGATCAGTTAGAGGAATTGATCTGTACGGTTGAGAGATTAAAACAACAAGATCCATTGGGTTATAGAAAAAAGAATAGTCCAAAACGTCTAGCCGCAATAGCCAAACTGATTTTTGAAATCATTCCCGCTAATCCTACTCTTCCTGAATATAGACAGGGAGATTCTCTGGGTTCGAAAAATACTCATTGGTACAGAGCTAAATTTTTTCAACAATATCGGTTATTTTTCCGGTACCATTTGGAGAGTAAGATCATCATTTATGCATGGGTCAACGATGAGGATACAAAAAGAGCTTACGACAGTAAGAAAGATGCCTATCGAGTATTCACTAAAATGCTTAATCCTAGAAAAAGCAGTTGAAGCCGTAGCGAGCAAGTCAAAGGTGCTGAAGATGTTCGGCTTTTTTGAATTTTTTCGCGAAAGCAGTAGTCACCCACTACGGTGAGCGAAAAAATTCAAAAAAGCCGAGCAGATTCAGTGCGTTTGGCTTGCGCAGTAGGCTTCAACTGCTTTTTCTAGGTTAATAAAGGGTGCCCACCAAACGATTGGTTGCTCTTACTTGCAGAAGCTAAAAATGAAGAAGCATTGAGAAGATTTAGTAAAGCAAAAGAAATTTAAAGTAATAAGCTCACACCAAAGGAAGCGAGAAACGAAAAGAGGCCCCTTTATCCTCGACATTTTCCACCCAAATAACACCATTGTGTGCTTTAATGATTTTTTCGCAAATGGCTAATCCCAAACCCAGGCCATGCTCAGTTACAGCTTGTTCGCTGCGATAAAATTTTTTAAATACTTTATCTTTCTCGCTGGGCATAATCCCAATTCCAAAATCTTCTATACTCACAATTACGTTGTCCTGAGCAAGTTTAACTACAACATGAATCGGTGAGCCTGGAGGGGAAAATTTAATTGCGTTATCAACTAAATGAATAAGCACTTCCTGGATCAGTTTATTATCCACACTGATAGCTGGTATATCATCAGGCATTTCGAGCTGAATGGGTCTTTTTTCTAATATATCAGCAGATAACTTGATTACCGTCTTGATAATTTCTTTTAAAGAACAACGTGTTTTTCTAAGTTCAATGTTTTGCGATTCCAATTGGATAATTTGAAAAAGATTATCGTTTAAGCGATTTAGCCTATTGATTTCATAGTGGATATCGTCGTCAATATTTTTTAGATTGCGCACTGTACTAATGATCCTTTTTAAAGGAAAACACAAATCATGAAAAATAGAGGATAATAACGCTGTACGGGCACGATCTTTCTCAATTTCCAGCTCTTTTTTTCTCGTTTTTTCATATAAGCGGTCGACTTCCAGCGCTAAAGCGATTTGATTATTACAAGACTCTAGCAGGCCCTTTTGTTCTGGTGTAAATAATTCTTGTGTATGCGATTGAATTCTTAATACACCTAGAGCACCTACAGAGCCCACAATCGGTAAAAAAAGTGCATTCGATGAAGACAGTGTGTCAGTCCCAAAACCAGCAGTTTGCCCCATATCATAAACCCACTGCGCTATGCTTTGTTCCTTCTCACTCAAATCGGCTTGCGCTGGAAAACTCGCTTGCATGACCAACTGATTGTCTTTCGGAATGAATGCCATGACATCACTATGAAAAACCTGAGCGATGTGCTGTACTCCTAATTCCAGCAGTTTGTTCACACCACGGGTACTAATTAATTTACGACTAAATAGATAGAGCGAGGTGGTTTGATGTTGGGAAAGTCGTGCCGCTTCAGCTTGGCGACGATTAAGAATAGTTAGGTGACTGATGATTTGCGCGACTAATAGCATGACTAACAGAGTGAAAAAATATTGCAAGTCGGATATCTCAAACGTATAAAAAGGCCGGGTAAATAAAAAATTATAAAGGATAACGCTCAGAAAGGAGGCCAAAATAGCAGGGCCGAATCGCCCCAATAGAGCAACGGCCGTTACACCAAGTAAATACACCATCACTAAATTACTTTCAGCGACAAATGGATAAAGAAATAGATTTAATAAAGTAACTGCGGCAACTATCGCCAGTGTTAACCCATAAATTTTCCAGGGAGTCGGTTGTGGCCAACCTACTTTTTGCACTTCACCCTCTGAAACCTCTCCGGTTATCAGGTAAACATCGATTTCACTACTATGGCGCACAATTTCATCAACTAAATTGCGGTAAAGCCAATCTCGCCAGCGAGTACGAATCCTTTTCCAAACCATAATTTGCCGGATATTTCTCGCACGCGCAAAATTGATTACTTCTTTAACAATATCAAATCCACTTAAAACGTGAGTTTCGGCTCCGAGCAACTCTGCTAGCCGCAAATTTTGAATTGCTTTATTTCGTTCTTCTGGCATGGATTGCAAGCGCGGGGTATCGATGTAAACAGCAAGCCATTCTGCTTGTAAACTATGGGCGAGGCGTTTCGCTGCCCGAATTAGCTTAAGGGCTTCAGGTCTTGAGCCAACACAAACAAGAATTCTGTCTTTTGTTGGCCAAATCTGTTTAATCCCCTCGCCTTGCCTATACCACAATACGTCTGTACCTACCCGTTCAGCTGTGACACGCAGGGCCAATTCTCTTAAGGCAATTAAATTTCCTTTACGAAAAAAATGTTCCCGCGCAAATGCTGCTTGGGCCGGTATATAAACTTTCCCCTCTTTTAAACGTTTTAATAAATCTTCTGGCGGTAAATCAATGATCTCAATTGTATCAGCTCTTTCAATCATAGAATCGGGTACAGTTTCTTTAATAGGGGCTTGGATAATCTGGGCAACATTATCTTTTAAACTCTCAATGTGCTGTACATTAAGTGTGGTATAAACATCAATACCACGATCTAAAAGCTCTTTAATATCCTGCCAACGCTTACTATGACGCAATCCCGGGGGGTTTGAATGGGCCATTTCATCCACTAAAATTAAGCCAGGGTTCCGCTGCAGCGCGACATCGAGGTTAAACTCCAAGCATTCCATATCGCGATAAACCACCAGTTGTCGTGGCAGAATTTCAAAATTCTTTAATAAATTCTCTATTTCTTTACGACCATGCGACTCAGCAATGCCAATCACAACATCAAGATCTTGGCCCCGCTTTTCTAATGCGTCCTGCAGCATTTCATAGGTTTTACCAACTCCAGGAGCCGCTCCTAAATAAATTTTAAGCTTACCGCGACTTTCCCGGCCTGCCTCTTTTTGGGCGCGCTCCAATAATTGGTCAGGACTTGGGCGTGTCGTCATTATTAATCCTTAAATTAGAGCTATCTAGGGTCAGATTCAATTGCAGCACATTAATTCGCGGCTCACCCAGTATTCCCCAGGTGCGTTTTTTCATTTGCTTCACAATTAATTCTCGCACTTGCATTTCAGGAATTTGCCTTGCTTTGGCAATGCGTGAAACTTGGTAATAAGCAGCAGCTGGACTAATCTCCGGATCAAGCCCACTGCCAGAAGCAGTAACTAAATCAACGGGAATTAAGGAAGCATCTGCAGCAGCAAATTTCTTTAACTGCCCAATTCGTGCTTTAACAGTCGCTAAAAAATTAACATTGGTTGGACCACTGTTTGAGCCCAAGGACGCTTCACTATTATAAGGATAGGGCATAGTTGCTGACGGACGACCCCAAAAATAAGCAGGTGAAGAAAAAAATTGGCCGATAAATTGCGAACCAACTAGTTTACCTTGGTGGATAATAAGACTTCCATTCGCTTTATTAGGAAAAAAAAGTTGAGCTAAGGCAGTAACAGCAAGGGGATAAAATAGCCCCGTTATAAGCGTCAGGAGGATTAGCAAAATTAAAGCTGGCTTTATTTGCCTAATGGCTTCTTTAAACATGTTATTCCCTAACCCCGTAGTCCCAATCCCCATAAGATCATATCAATCGACTTAATACCAATCAAAGGCAGAATTATACCGCCTAAACCATAAATAACTACATTTCTGCGTAATAACTGGACTTTGGACAAACTTCGATCTGAACGGGCCCGAGCCCGTGGGCGAGCCCGAGCCCGACACGGGCCCGATTTAAAAAGGGCTAGGTGTAACAATTAATCGAGGTTTTGAGAATTCCTGGATTTTTCTCAAAACCTCGATTAATTGGCGCACTGTTCCATTGACTTATCGGACAACGGGCGGGCTCGGGCTCGCCCACGGGCCCGGGCCCGTTCAGATCGAAGTTTGTCCAAAGTCCAGTGTGACAAGTAAACTTATACAAATAACTTATATTCGACAAATATGTCGATTTCAGGTATTATAAAAAAGGAGAATTCGAAAATGCAATACAACCCCAAACAATATGTGGAGTTGTTCCACTTACTCTTCTTAAACCAGTTAGGGCGAAAACTGGATAAAAAACTCTATGCTTTGAAAGGGGGATGTAATATGCGCTTTTATTTCAATAGCATACGATATTCTGAAGACATGGATATCGACATTCAAACGGTTAGCAAAGATACATTACATAAAAACGTTAACCAAATTTTAAATTCATCTCCTTTTAAGTTAATTCTTCAAGCCAATAATCTGGAAATCTTGATATCAAGCACACCCAAACAAACTGAAACAACTCAGCGATGGAAAATTTCACTAAAGACTCCAAGAAGCTCATTAGCCCTCACCACCAAAATTGAATTTTCACGCCGAAGTTTAGATAAAGATAGCTTATTTGAGATTATCAATCCTCAAGTATTACAACACTATTCATTACCACCAATTATGTCAAATCACTATTCCTTACAAAGAATGTATGAACAAAAAATAAAAGCTCTTGCCTTACGTAGAGAAACCCAAGCACGCGATATATTTGATCTCTACCTATTAATTTGCTCAGGAAGAAATATTAAATCATTAGATAAAAGAACCATTTCACATATACCAGAAGCCATTAATAATACGATGAATATCTCTTTCACAGATTTTAAAGGACAAGTAATAGCCTATCTTTCAGATGAGTATCAGAGTCAATATGATGACAATGAAATATGGAATAGCATCGTTGAAAAAGTTTTCCGCTCACTTGAGGAGCGTCAAAATGAAATTAATTGAAGCCTATGCAGCACTGCGACAACTGAATTCACCTGTTTTACAGACTAAAGATGTGGCCGCTTATTTCAAAATTAGTGTTAATCATGCCAATAAGCTTTTATCGAGAATTTCGCAAACCAGACAGATTTTACGAATTAAACAAGGAACATGGGTTTTCCCAGAAATTGAGCCCCTCATTCTTCCTACACTTTTATCAAATCCTTTTCCTGCTTACGTTTCATTACAAACGGCGCTTTATTATCATGGAATGATTTCACAAATACCTAACACTATTTACGCTGTGTCTGTAGCTAGAAGTCGTGTCTATCGTACACCCATCGCCACTGTTTCAATACATCACCTGCAACCTTCTTTCATGTTTGGTTATGTCGAAAAAAATAATAATGGTCTATTGAAAATCGCAACGCCTGAGAAGGCATTATTAGATTTATTTTATCTAAGCTCTGTCAAATCAAGATTATTCCACACACTTCCAGAAGTTGAGCTACCAAAAAAGTTCAACATAAAGCTTGCTAAACATATGATCGAAAAAATTACATCACCTAGAAGAAAGTCGTTAGTAAAACGTCAGTTTACTAAGTTTTTGAGCTGGATTTAACCCAGACGCTTGAACTCCTGTTGTAAAAGCAATTAAAGGACCATTATCCTCACTAAGCAAGGAGATGAGAAAAATTCATAAGATCTTTTTAACATGTTATTCCCTAACCCCGTAGTCCCAATCCCCATAAGATCATATCAATCAACTTAATACCAATAAAAGGCAGAATTAAACCGCCTAAACCATAAATAACAACATTTCTGCGCAATAACTTAGCTGCCTCAGCATGAAGATACTTTACGCCTCGCAAAGCAAGCGGAATCAGGCAAACAATAATAAGGGCATTGAAAATAACGGCCGATAAAATAGCACTTTGTGGCGTTGCCAGTTGCATAATGTTTAAGGTATTTAACGAGGGGTACGTACCCGCAAAAGCAGCAGGTAGAATAGCAAAGTATTTGGCAATATCGTTAGCAATACTAAACGTGGTTAAAGAACCGCGCGTCATTAATAATTGCTTACCAATTTCAACAACTTCGATTAATTTAGTGGGATTGGAATCTAAATCAATTAAATTCCCAGCTTCTTTTGCCTCCTGAGTACCTGTATTCATGGCCACAGCAACGTCAGCCTGAGCCAGAGCTGGCGCATCATTCGTACCATCACCAGTCATCGCCACTAAATGGCCTTCTCTCTGTAACTCACGAATGAGTTTAAGCTTTTCTTCGGGTTTAGCATTCGCTAAAAAATCATCAATTCCTGCTTCGCCCGCAATTGCAGCAGCGGTTAGCGGATTATCCCCAGTTACCATAATCGTCTTGATTCCCATTCGTCGTAACTGGGGAAAGCGTTCTCGGATCCCCCCTTTGACAATGTCTTTAAGATGAATAACACCTAATACTTTTTTGTCTTCGATGACGACAAGGGCAGTGCCTCCTTTGCGTGAAATTGAATCAACCATGTGGTCTACAGGGTCAGGGAAAATACCCCCTATCTCCTGCAGATAATTTTTTATCGCCTCGGCTGCTCCCTTGCGGATCTGGCGAGTTTGTAGATTTGCCCCACTCATTCTGGTTTCAGCAGTAAACGGAATAAACGTTGCCCCCAGTTTTGCAATGTTACGGCCACGTAAGCCATATTTTTCTTTAGCCAAAACAACAATACTTCGCCCTTCTGGTGTTTCATCAGCAAGCGAAGCAAGTTGAGCTGAATCAGCAAGGGTTGCCATAGTGACTCCCTCAGCTGGAATGAATTCAATGGCTTCGCGATTACCCAAAGTCACAGTGCCCGTTTTATCCAATAATAAAACATCCACATCACCAGCTGCTTCAACTGCATGGCCGGACATGGCAATCACATTCGCCTGGATCATCCTGTCCATTCCAGCAATCCCAATCGCGGACAGCAATCCCCCTATTGTTGTGGGCGCAAGACAGACAAACAAAGCAACTAATACGGTAATAGTGACTACTTTGCCACTCCCTGCTGTACTGACACTATAAATAGAAAAAGGTAAGAGCGTGGCACAGACCAATAAGAAAACAATCGTCAGTGCTGCAAGTAAAATAGTAAGGGCAAGCTCATTGGGTGTTTTTTGCCGTTTTGCCCCTTCGACTAAAGCGATCATATGATCTAAAAACGTTTCTCCTGGGTTAGACGTAATACGAACAATGAGCCAATCGGAAATGACCTGCGTACCACCCGTTACTGCATTGCGATCACCTCCGCTTTCGCGAATAACTGGCGCACTTTCGCCAGTAATAGCGCTTTCATTTACTGAGGCAATACCTTCGAATCACTTCCCCATCACTGGGGATAAAATCCCCCGCCTCCACCAAGACAATATCCCCTTTGCGCAACAAAGCGGACTGAACTAAACGAATTTGCCCTTCTCTGTCGGGTTTAGCCAATTTTTTTGCTTGAATTTCGCGCCGTGCTTTGCGCAAAGCCTGAGCTTGTGCTTTGCCGCGTCCCTCCGCCATACTTTCGGCAAAATTAGCAAAAAGCAAAGTAAACCATAGCCACAAAGTGATAGCTAAAATAAAAATAGCTGAGGCTTCACCTTCGCCAACGAGTGCTTGCACAAAAAGTGCTGTGGTGATTAGCGATCCAATATACACAGAAAACATGACTGGATTACGAATTTGATGATGTGGCGATAATTTTACCAATGACTGGTAGATCGCCATCTTTATGATCGTAATATTCCAGGTCGATATTCGGGTGCCCATATTATTCCCAAAGAAACAGGTGCTCAACAATCGGACCTAAAGCAAGTGCTGGTAGGAACGATAAGGCACCATCAGAATCATGACACTAATAAGCAAGATAATAAAAAGAGGTGTGTGCGTTGCTAGTGTTCCAGAACTCTTCGGTATTATTTTTTTCCCTGCCAACGAACCTGCAATAGCTATGACCGGGATAGCAATCCAAAAGCGTGACATTAGCATCACCAGAGCCACCTACTAAATTATAAAAAAGGGTGTTGGCGTTGAGCCCGGCAAAAGCGCTGCCATTATTATTTCCCATCGAAGTAAATGTATAGAGGATTTCACTAAACCCATGCATGCCTGGATTAGCGATCGAGCTTACCCCCGCTTTAGTCACTACGCCTATTGCTGTAGAGATCAGTACAATAAGCGGCATAATAACACAGCTATCGATGCCATTTTCATTTCAAAAGGTTCAATTTTCTTCCCTAAATATTCAGGCGTTCTTCCTACCATTAAACCAGCAACAAATACGGTAATAATGACTAACATCAACATCCCATATAAACCAGAACCAACACCACCAAAAATAACTTCACCTAAATGCATCATCCATAAAGGCACCAATCCACCCAAGGGTGTATAAGAATCAAGCATTGAATTGACAGACCCATTTGACGCGGCAGTAGTCGCTACTGCCCAAAGCGCAGAGCTGACAATACCAAACCGAGTTTCTTTCCCTTCCATATTACCGCCAGGATAATCAGAACCAGCAATAGAATTAACCTCTAGCGAAGTCAAGAGAGGATTCCCCACTTGCTCGGCGACAACTCCAACAACACTAAAAAGAACAAAGACAATATACATTGTCGCTAGTAAGGCCCAACCTTGGCGTTTGTCACCAACTAGGCTGCCAAAGGTATAACAGAACGCAGCTGGGATGAGGAGAATAGCTAGCATTTCGCAAAAATTAGTAAGGGGTGTAGGATTTTCAAAGGGATGTGCAGAATTAACATTAAAAAACCCTCCACCATTTGTTCCTAATTGTTTAATAGCAATTTGCGAGGCAACTGGTCCCATGGGGATGATTTGCGTAGTGATGTTGCTAATCTCTTTCTTAGAGGGATTATTAATATCTTGCGCAGTCAGGCTTATTGGCTGTAACAAAGTCACTTTTTTATTGGCATTAAGGTTTTGCATCACCCCTTGCGACACCAAGATTAATGCAAGAATAAAAGACAATGGCAGAAGGATATAAAGTACTCCTCGGACCGTATCAACCCAAAAATTACCTAAATTCTTACTCTCCCGACTGGCAATACCGCGAATTAAAGCAATAAGCAAAGACATTCCTGTTGCCGCAGAAAGAAAATTTTGGCTAGTGAGCGCTAACATTTGGGTGAGATAACTCATTGTGGTTTCCCCACTATACGATTGCCAATTAGTATTGGTAGCAAAGCTTGCAGCAGTATTCAATGCCAAGTCGGGTAATGGAGCAGCAAAATGTTGTGGATTTAGGGGAAGGTAATATTGCAGACGTGCTAGAAGATAAACCGCTAATAATCCTCCTAAATTGAAAACGAGCATTGCTGTAAGGTAACTTTTCCAATCCATCGGTTGCATTTTTATTCCACACAGGCGGAATAACAGTTGCTCTAATGGGTTTCCAAGACGATTTACCCATGATTTACCTTCATAAATCTGAGCCATGTACCAGCCTGATGGTTTAACAAGAATAAGGAGGATAAAAAGATAGAAAGCAATTTGTAATACACCAATTTCAGTGATCATACCGCCCCAAAGAGTCCTTTCGAGTTAATTCGACTTTAGCCATTTTTATAATATTGCTCAATACTCCATCATTGCGAACTGAAGGTGAAGTCGTCATTGCGAGGAGCGTAGCGACGAAGCAATCCAGCGACCTTTCCTAGCATCTCATAAGGCCACTGGATTGCTTCACTGCGTTCGCAATGACGACTTCACCTTCGGTTCGCAATGACGAACATACGACTCCCTACAACCCAGACTGGCCTTGAAGCTAGTTAGGAGCGTTAGCGAGGCAATTAAAACAATTCGGGTTTAAATAAAACAACCAATAAGTAAATAAGCAAACAGACAGTGACTATCCCACAGATTAAATAAGTGATCATTGCTCGCCCCGCGCTAATGAATCAAAAAAATTAATTAGCCCTAAACAAAATGCAAAAAAAACCAGCACCGCACCAAGAAGTAGTAAGTCAGCCATATTGTCTCCCTCCCGTAAAACTCAACTCCCCTTCTCCCGTTGGGGAGAAGGCTTATTGGTTTATTAGCGCCCGTGACCGCCGTGGCCACCTGTGCCGCCTTCACCCCCCTCGCCGCCGCCGCCATGACCCCCGACCCCACCGCCATAACCTTCCGTCTTAGCCTGCGAAGAGGGACCACCTTGCTTGATCAGCGCAGAGGGACCTTCTTGACCTTTTCGACAAGCGCTTAAAAAACTAGAGGCACTAACTAGGGCTAATAAAACAACGAACGTGACTGTCCTTGTGCTCTTCATATTGATTGCTCCATGTTGGGTATAGCTTCATCAAGATTAGGGTCTGATGGCAAGAATTGTCAACAGACCTCCATGATAAGCATTAAAACAGTTCGTAGTAAATATCCCTGAGCGTTAGCTCCGTCATTGCGAACGCAGTGAAGCAATCCAGTGACCTTATAAAAGCTAATGATTACATCAGTTTTTCATAACGATCTTCCTATTGGACTTTGGACAAACTTCGATCTGAACGGGCCCGGGCCCGTGGGCGAGCCCGAGCCCGACACGGGCCCGATTTAAAAAGGGCTAAGTGTAACAATTAATCGAGGTTTTGAGAATTCCTGGATTTTTCTCAAAACCTCGATTAATTGGCGCACTGTTCCATTTACTTATCGGACAACGGGCGGGCTCGGGCTCGCCCACGGGCCCGGGCCCGTAAAGATCTCTACTTTTGTCCAAAGTCCAGTTCCTAATAAGAATTTATTTTTTCAATCAAAGCCAATTTCTTTTTTCTCGACCCACCTTTAAGGTCACTGGATTGCTTCACTGCGTTCGCAATGACGGAGCTAATGTTCGCAATGGCGACAATTTTGTATCTGCTTTAAAAAATGGCTAACGTCGAGCCCGTTTGACAGTTAAAAAACAGTCTACTATTAAATAAGTAGGATCTATTTACTTATCTGCTTATCTAATACACGGAGGTTGTTATGTATTTAAGCAAGCTAGGGTTTTTTAGGAAAAAAATAACAAATAAAAATCAACAAGTTACTAATTATTTAAATCTGTTAACATCCAATTTAAAAAATGATAATTTAAAAAGATCGCAACTTGCTTATCTACAACAAGAAATCAACTGTCTCAAACTTTTTCTCACCTCCAGAAATGCGGTGATAATTAAGCAAAAACGCTTATCAAATAAATTGAAATCCATCATGCAGAAACGCCGAGCAAAAAAGCGCTTTATTTTAAGAAATAACCATAAAATGGAAGCTATCGGAATAAACAAGCAACAGGAGAAAATACTGCCCCATCAGTTAACCTTTGCTGGCGCTAAAGCGTATCAAATCCCTGATAATCTTCCCAGGGCAGATCCATACGAGTATATTCAGTGACATTGGCAAGTTGTGGCCCATGTTTTAGCCAAGCATAAAAAAACTCGAGTTGGCGTTCATCACCACAAGCAAAAACCTCTACGCGACCATCGGGTAAATTACGCGCCCAACCATTGATGCCTAACTTATCAGCTTGCTCTTTAGCAGAAGCTCTAAACCATACGCCTTGAACTTTACCGGAAATATAGCAACGCATACATAACTTAGGCATAACTATCCCTTAAAAGTGCACAATTTGTTTCTCGACTTTAGTCATTTTTATAATATTGCTCAATACCCCGTCATTGCGAGCGTTAGCTCCGTCATTGCGAGCGTTAGCTCCGTCATTGCGAGCGTTAGCGAAGCAATCCAGTAGCCTTATGAGATGCTAGAAAAGGTCGCTGGATTGCTTCGTCGCTACGCTCCTCGCAATGACGGGGGAGCTACGCTCCTCGCAATGACGGGGGAGCTACGCTCCTCGCAATGACGGGGGGAGCTACGCTCCTCGCAATGACGGGGGAGCTACGCTCCTCGCAATGACGGCTTCACCTTCGGTTCGCAATGACGACAGTTTTGTATCTACTTTAAAAAATAGCTAAAGTCGAGGTGTTTGATAAACCCTAGGCCGCTTTTGAATATAATGCAATCGCATTACCTTCAGTATCTAGAATAATTGCTCTGTGTCCGTAAGGTCCCATTTCCTCTTTTGCTTTGAGTACCTTACCACCAAGCTTTGTTGCTTCTGTGACAGCTTTGTCTAATTGTCCTTCGACATTTAGATAAACGAGTGGCCCATCTTGCGAGGGCTTTTTGTTATCCATAACAACCAAGCAACCTGAAACATTGTCTTGGGTATGCGGCAACAACCCAAACTCAAACCCATGTTCAGAAATTTTTTGCACAGGCTCGCTAAGCAGTGCTGTATAAAAATCAATCGCTCTATCCAGATCAGTAACGGGAATATCTATCCAGCAAAAGGTATTTTTGGAGATCATAATTTCTTCTCAGTTGGTTAATGGCGGTCCTATCATACGGGAGTCTCCACCGAAAAACCACTTGCACTCTATGTGCTAAAGTTTGTATATTGCGCAGCTTACGGTAGCTCTTTATTGCAAGCACTGTCCAACTGCCCCGAGGTTACCCATGACAAGAAATAAAAAGTCAACAATTAATGTACAAGGTACAGCTATCACTATTCTTTCTCAACACCAAGAGGACTTTATCTGTTTGACAGATATGGCTAAGAAATTTGGTGATGATGTGCTTATTTATAACTGGATGCGTAACCGCAATACCTTGGAATTTCTTGGGATTTGGGAACAAATCCATAACCCCGATTTTAAAGGTCTCGAATTCGAGACCTTTAAAAAACAAGTAGGATTGAATAGTTTTTACCTAACACCCAAAAAATGGATCGATGCAACAAATGCCATAGGTATTCAATCACGGGCAGGAAGATACGGCGGTGGTACTTATGCACATAAGGATCTCGCTTTTGAGTTTGGTTCTTGGTTAAGTCCCGAATTTAAGCTGTATTTAATTAAAGAATTTCAACGCCTTAAAGGGGAAGAAAATGAACGTTTATCATTGGATTGGAATCTTAATCGTGCATTATCCAAACTGAACTATCGTATCCATACAGATGCTATTAAAACACATATTATTCCTGCCCTATTGAGTACCGAACAACTTAATTTTGTTTATGCTAATGAACTGGACTTTGGACAAACTTCGATCTGAACGGGCCCGAGCCCGCCCGAGCTCCGGCTAATCTACTTTTTGCGCCATTTTAGTCAACATCATAACGAATAAGTAAATCTCTAGCTAAGCGATAATGTTCTTCATGTATAATGAAACTATAAAGCAACCAACACAAGTGCAAAATGATTTTAAACGAATTATTCGAATGATTGGGACACCAGCTCAACCACCCAAACCCCGAAAAAAATCCCTTGGACGACAAGCGGGGAACATTCAGGTAAAACGCATGCGCCATCCTATCGTTAAAAAGTGGAAAAACACGGCTCTTGATGAAAAAATCATTGCATAATCAAGATAAAATAGTCAATAAATAGTGCAGATTGCGCGTTGTGATGCTGGAATATTGCTAATAATCTGGATTTGATTGTAACTTATCACTGTTCGGAGCTCGGGCGGGCTCGGGCTCGCCCACGGGCCCGGGCCCGTTCAGATCGAAGTTTGTCCAAAGTCCAGTAATGAAGCCGATATGCTCAATATGGCTTTATTTGGACAAACAGCTGAGCAGTGGCGTGCAGCTAACCCGCAACAAGAAGGTAACATGCGAGATGATGCCAATATTGAGCAATTGTTAGTTTTAACCAATATAGAGGCAATGAACGCTGAATTTATTCGTATGGGCTTGTCACAGCCAGAAAGACTAAAAAAATTAAATGGGATAGCTATTACTCAGTTAAAGTCTCTGGCAAATTACGCTAATTTGGAAAAGTTAAGTAGGCAACGTCCCTAAAGTTTTTTATTACCACTGAACCCACAACCCCCTCTCCCGCGAAAGAAATTTGAATAGTATGATGATACTTTTCGCGGGAGAGGGTTGGGGAGAGGGAATGTCACGAATGGTCATTGATGACGAGCAATGGGTTCGTTTGCAAAAGTTACATTTAACCATGCAGTTCGCTCCATATCATAGGCTTGCCTATCAAGATGCCGTCCCCCATCAAGCTCAATAATCAGTCGTTTTTCCAAGCAGACAAAATCAACGATATAGGTTCCTATTGGGACTTGCCGTTTGAATTTAGATCCCAACCGTTTCGCTCGAAGTGTATACCAAAGATGCCTCTCTGTATCAGTGCTTTGCTTGCGTAGTGCTTTCGCTCGTTGCCTCAGCATAAATTTATCCATTTCCCTCTCCCCAACCCTCTCCCGCGAAAAACATCAGCATACTATTCAAATTTCTTTCGCGGGAGAGGGGGCTGCGGGTTCAGTAGTAATAAAAAACTTTAGGGACGTTACCTAATTAAGATATTAAAATTTCGGTTTAGTATAGTAATTACTCTTCATTTCTTCTTCGGTTACAGGCTTAGATTCATTTCCAGTTCGAGAAATAATATTCATAATAAGTTCCTTAGGCATATTTGTAAAAAACCCTACGTTGGTGCGATTAGGCGCGCCTGATCCGAGCGTACACAGGTTTTTATTTTTTTCTGCATCATTGGTTTTTTCTATTTGTTTTTCTCGTGCGGTTTTTAAAAATTCCAGCTGAAGTTGGCCGTATTCATCAACGGAATTTGAAGCCAAAGTAATATGTTCTTCTTTTATTCGCAAATTAAGGCTAATTAAAAACTTTACTGTATGTAGCACATTCCTTTTAAGAGGGTCCATGAGCACTTCAGAGTCTATCTTTTGACCTTTGGCTCTCATCGCATCCACTAGATTTTTTGTGATTTTTTCTTTCTTTTGTTCTACATCGTCGTCAAGAGAAGGCATGCCCTTCATTGAAAGAATAATATGAGCCGAATTAACTTCGGCGTCTACGTTTACAACCGATTCCACGATATCAGGATTTTCAGTTTCTATAGCTAGATTAAGTGAATTTGGAGTAATTTGATAACTACCTTTAAAAATTACAGCTTTGACTGCTAAACTATTTCCACTCTTAATTGCATCATCTAAGCTTTGTGTTTCAGCTCCAACCACAATGCTTAAAGCATTAAAGGCATTTGTAACATTATTGGTAATTTCACTAGTTATGCTACCTAGTGTTTGCTTGGCTCGTATTAACAAAATTTGATTTGTAGATAAAAGGTGCATCTTTTTAAATTCCTCTGCTTCTAACAACAAGAGAAGAGTATACCTTAATTGCCTTATGCGATCAAAAATGGGAAGAAAAGCTCCCTTGGTGTTGTCGCGGACAATTCTATTAGCCCGCAATACCACTAGTCCCTTGGTGTGCTCGGTGCTATTTTTCGTCCCATACTTTCACGACTTCGATCCTTACCTTATAATGCATATCTTTTTGCCAAATAGGCCGACTGGGACTGTTAACTATGAGAGCATGGTCTTCTGAAAAAATTTCTGTATTTGCGTTGGTCCTACTAATTACCGGCGCTATCGACAGTATCCGCAATTTACCAGCAACAGCCCTTTTTGGTTCATCATTGATTTTTTTCTTTATCCTTTCAGCGATAATTTTTCTGATTCCAGTTGCTTTAGTCTCTGCTGAATTATCCTCCACCTGGTCAGAAGAAGAAGGTGGAGTCTACAGTTGGGTGAATCATGCTTTCGGCGAAACCGCGGCTTTTTTTACCATTTGGCTACAATGGATCAACACCATGGTGTGGTATCCGACAATCCTTTCCTTTATCGCCGGCACCCTAGCTTATCTGATTAACCCCGCATTAGCGCAAAATAAGTATTATTTAATTAGCGTGATTTTAATTGCCTTTTGGTCACTGACTATTCTAGGTCTTGCAGGTCTACGCGCATCGGCCACATTTGCCGGTTTCTGCGCGATAATAGGTATGATTCTGCCAATGGCTTTTATTATTTTACTCGCCGTCATTTGGCTTATTAAAGGCAACCCTATTGCTATCGATCTCCATCTTACTAGCTTAATTCCACATTGGAAGGATACCCAATCTTGGGTATCCTTAACTGCCATCATGACTTCATTTTTAGGGATGGAATTGGCCGCTGTGCATGTACGCAATGTACACAACCCGCAACATAATTTTCCCCGTGCGATGCTTCTTTCCGTTTGCCTAATTTTAGCAACGATGATTTTTGGCTCTTTAGCGATTGCCTTCGTTCTTCCAGCAGATAAAATCAGCCTTGTGGATGGAGTAATGCGCGCTTTTACCAATTTTTTTCAGTCTTATCATTTAACAGCACTTATGCCTCTAATCGTAATTTTTTTGCTGTTAGGCAGTTTGGGAAGCATGGTGAATTGGATCATTTCTCCCGCTAAGGGGCTATTATTAGCTGCAAGTAATGGTTATTTACCTCCCTGGTTATATCGCTTAAATCGGCATGGCATTGCGTCACGTATCTTGTTATTGCAAGCAATAATTGTAACTTTGCTATGCAGCGGGTTTTTACTTTTCCCAAGCATTAACGCAATTTATTGGTTATTCACCGCATTAAGCACCGAACTCTATATCTTAATGTATGTATTAATGTTTACAGCCGCATGGCGGCTTAAAGGAAAATTTGCCGATTTACCAAGACCTTTCGCCATTCCCGGCGGCCGTTTTGGCTATTACCTAACTTGTCTGTTAGGCCTTGCTGGCTGCGCAATTACCTTGTATATTGGCTTCATACCACCCGAAAACAGTATGGATGTAGGAGGAGCGAGGCATTTTCGTTTGGTGTTCGCAAGTGGTATTTTAATTATGATTCTTCCGGCTTTTTTACTTCATTTGCGTAAAAAAATGCTTATGCGCTAACGCCAAATCCTCTTGCGTATTGATGTCTTGCAGGGGTTCACTGCAAGCTTCATCAACTCTGATTTTGTACCCTGCCCATAACGCACGCAATTGTTCTAATGCTTCACAGGCCTCAAGCGCACAAACAGGCCAACTGACAAAATCAAGCAGGGAATGAGCACGGTAGGCATATAAGCCAATATGACGAAAAACTTGGGCAATACTTTTGGGCTCATCACGATGCGCTGGTATTGCGCTTCTTGAAAAATAGAGCGCATTATTTTGCCTGTCGCGCACCACTTTGACTACATTGGTATTGTGTAATTGTTCAACGTTCTCAATTGGCCAACATAAGGTGGCCATAGGATTTTGTGAAGTATAAAGACTATGGGCAACCTGGGTGATTAATTCTGGGGCAATTAAAGGCTCATCAGCTTGAACATTCACAATAATATCCTGCGCAGCAAATTGACCTTTGGCAACCACTTCAGCAATTCTATCAGTTCCCGTTTGATGACTAGCAGCGGTCATCTCAACTTTAGCGCCAAAATTGGCCGCATGCTCAGCAATCATTACACTATCAGTAGCAAGGGTGATTGATTTAGGTTTAGCCTTAGCCACTTGCCTATACACTCGCTCAATAATTGTCTGCCCCGCAAGTTCCAGTAATAATTTGCCAGGTAACCGCGAGGATTCATACCGAGCGGGAATAATCACATGAAAGTCGATACTCATAATTTTTCTTTTTCTTCCAAAGGAATCAACCGTGCTTCTTGTTCTAACATAACCGGTATTCCATCACGAATTGGATAGGCTAAGCGGTCAAAACGACAGATTAATTCATTGTCTTTAAGCAGCAATTTGCCTTTACAAAGTGGGCAAACCAAGATGTCAAGTAAGCGGTTATCCACGCGCATCTCCTTGAGTTATTTGATTACGAACATAAACGGGCAAAGCATCTGCCGCACTGACCGCTTTTATTCTACCTGTTAAAGCAAGCCGGATCATCGCCTCTGCCTTTGGATAAATAATAAAATGCTTTTTAATTTTATGCTGGATAGTTGGTGCAAATTGTTGCAGATAAGGCTCGTACCCCACACCAGCTAAGATGATTGGCCGATTTGAATTTAGGTAAATATCTGCAGCATGCGATACTTGTTCCTCAACCTCAGCAAATTCATCACTAAAGCATGCCCAATACAATTGATTCATGCGAGCATCAAGCACAGCTAGCACGACTGTATCCTTAGGATTATCGTCCCGCTGTAACGCCTCATTGGCAATGGCAGCAAGGCTACTTACCGGAAATAAAGGCAAATCTTGGGCGTAAGCTAACCCTTTTGCCACACTGCAAGCAATACGAAGACCAGTAAAACTACCTGGTCCTCGCCCAAAGATAATGGCATCAAGCTGACTTAAGGACAACTCAGCCTCTGCCAACAATTGCTCAATCATTGGCAAAAGCAAATGGGCATGATTACGGTGTGCATTTAGCTCTTCACTGCGTAATTCTTCCTTATTCATTAACGCAATAGAGATACGCTCTGTTGAGGTATCAATTGCTAATAAGTTCATTGTATGAGAGCCCCCCAACCCCTTGGGGTAAACATCTGAAAAGAACTTCGCACACCAGCCCCTCTCCCGCCCTTCGGGCACCCTCGCCCCGTTTCCGGGGCGAGGGGGAAAATGAAGGAAGTTCTTTGGGAGAGGGCTGAGCTATTGTGGATCATTTCGTAAGCCCAATTTATCAATAAAACTTAACACGGTTTGCTCGTCTCTCGTTCTACGTAGGGGTGGTAGGCTAGCAAAGATATGGCGTCCATAATCTCTACCCGTTAAACGAGGATCGGCAATCATTAATACACCTTTGTCGGTGGTATCACGAATCAATCGCCCAACCCCCTGCTTCAATGCTAAAACTGCGTTGGGTAACGACAATTCTGCAAAACCTGATAAACCGCGTGCCTGCAGATACGCCATTTTGCCCTGCAAGACTGGATCGGTAGGATTTGCAAAAGGTAATTTATCAATAATTACACAGGATAACGCTTCTCCCTTCACATCAACACCTTCCCAAAAGGTTGCTGTTCCTAGTAGAACTGCATTGCCAAGTTGGCGAAAACGCGCTAATAAAATCGGCTTCGCCTCATCGCCTTGAATGAGTAAAGGGTAGCTTAACGCATTGGCTATTAACTGAGCAACCAATTTTAACGCCTTGTGGCTAGTGAATAAAAAAAAGCAGCGTCCCCCACAAGCTTCAATGACTGGCAGGGCTTTTTCCAGTAATAATTCGTAGTAACGCCCATCTTTTGGATCAGGCAAATTGCGCGGCAAATAAAGCAACGCTTGCTGCTGGTAATCAAAAGGACTGGGCAAAGACAGGGTCTTGGCCATGGATAATCCTAAGGGCTTAGTGAATGACGCAAAGGAAGACGCCATGGTCAAGGTTGCAGAAGTGAATACATAAGCACTTTGCTGCCGCATTAATAGCTTACTAAATGAATCAGCGATATCCACAGGAGTGGCATGAAAAACCAAGCTATGTTTAAAACGTTCCAACCACAGAATGTATTTGTTATCGGGTTGGTCAAAATGCAATAACAATTGTTTCAACTCAGATAAACGCTTTTGGCAGCGCGCTAGGCCAGAGTTCGCCTCAACAGCTGCGTTATTCACACAAATTGAAAGCTCATCAACCAAGGCTATAAATGCTGCCCATGCGCTCGTAAAGGGTTTAAAGCGCTTTAGCTCTTCCCAACCGAGGCGCTCTTCGGTTGTAGGGATTGCCAATAGTAATTGATCGATAACTTGATCAGTTTTTTGACTTAATTTCTGCAAAGGTTGATTTACTAAATCCAGTACAGGCCATTCACGTAGCAAATCATCGCCTAAATCGCGAAGCTGCCGAGTACCTATTCGCTGACCATGAAAATTTTCGGCCACTTCTGCTATTTGATGGGCTTCATCAAAAATAACAACGTCAACGCCTGGCAAAAGCTCACCAAAGCCCCCGTCTTTTAGCTGCGAATCAGCAAAAAACAAATGATGATTGATTACTACCACATCAGCTTTTTGTGCACGCCGGCGTGCTTTAACTAAAAAGCAATCCTGATGATACTCGCATTCATTGCCAAGACAATTATCAACGGTGGAAGTCACATAGGGCCATACCGGCGAATCCTCATTAATTTCAGGTAACTCAGACCGCTCTCCTTCCCGCAATTGAGCTAATTTTTCACGTACCTGCAAAATTTCATGCGCACACTGTGGATTGGTAAAGCGTCCCGCCTCTGCATGTAAGGCAACTCGATAACGGCAAAGGTAGTTCGCTCTCCCTTTGAGATTTTGCACCCGCACTGCCAAGCCAAGAGCGCGGATAAGCATGGGTATATCTTTGTGGAATAATTGATCTTGCAAGGTTTTTGTTGCTGTTGAAATCAGTGCTTTTTTGCCATTTAACAGGCAAGGAAGTAAGTAGGCGAACGTTTTTCCTGTCCCCGTTCCAGCTTCAGCAACCAGAATCGCCTGGTCTTCAATAGTTTGGGCAATAGCGGAAGATAATTCGATTTGTGCCGGCCGTGCTACAAAACCCGGCAGAGCAGTAGCAAGCCTTCCTTTATCGCTTAATACACGCTGACAATGCGCGACCGTATCATCAACGCCAGCTGCTACTTCTTCCACTCTTTTTGCAAATATTGCAGTTTATCCTCCACCCCTTCCCAGTCTTTTGCATCGGGTAGGGCATCCTTTTTGGCAGTAATATTTGGCCAGGTTTTAGCAAGTTCGGCATTGAGCTCCTTAAACTGCTGTTGCTCTTGGGTTAAATCATCTTCGGAGACAATTGCCTGGACTGGACATTCAGGTTCACACAAAGCACAATCAATGCATTCATCAGGGTGAATGACCAAGAAATTGGGTCCCTCATAAAAACAATCAACGGGGCAAACTTCCACACAATCGGTGTATTTGCATTTAATGCAACTTTCGGTGATTACAAAAGTCATAGTGATCTCCTAACTAACTTCAATCCAGTCTGGATTGTAGAGAGTCGTATGCTCATCATTGCGAACCGAAGGTGAAGCAATCCAGCGGCCTTATGAGATGCTAGGAAAGGCCACTAGATTGCTTCGTCGCTACGCTCCTCGCAATGACGGTCTAATGTTAGTTCAGAACGTTTTGCAGGTTCAGAGTATAAAGTCTCTTAAAAATCTTGGTCAATAAAGGTTATTAAAGCATAAATGCTGTTATTCTAGCTAGGATTATCCTAGTAAAGCAGGCGTTGTGTCGAAAATTGTTGGGCCAAGGCCCAACCCATATTTACACAGGTCACGAGATCGTAGGTTGGGCCTTGGCCCAACAATGCCGGTGATGGATCCAGTAATTTTGAACTATACTAATGTAATTAAGGAGATTTTTATGTTGGAAACCAAATGCATCAGTAATGGAATAGTTGCTGGGGCAGTAGCTGGCATTGTAGTTGCCTTTTTTATAATTCTTGGCGGAATGGCAGAACCATTGGGTAGCCTTATTGGCATACCCAATAAACTGGGTGGCTTAATTGCTCATTTTATAATCAGCATTCTAGTCGGTGTCATTTTTGCCCTTATCTTAGGCTGGCTCGTTCGCTCTTGGTGGTCAGCCATTTTCTTAGGGCTTCTGTTCGGCATAGTCACGTGGATAGCTGGCCCATTGACCTTCCTACCTAGCTTAGCAGCGGGGGTACCCTTATTTTCCCAATGGAATCCAGCTGGAATCAATGCGAATGTCTCTCCCCTAATTGGCCATTTGATCTTCGGCCTTGCCCTTGGCCTTAGTTACTGCTTTTTGAAAAAAGGGAAGCTACATAGATTAAAAAAACACACAACTTAAGCCATGCCTGTATCGAATAACCGAGCCGCGACCATTAGGGAGCGGATACACCATTTTCATCAAGAATTGATAGTCCAAATTCAAGACACAGTTACTGAGCGTTATAGGAGCTCTCTGACAGCAAATCCTGTTCTTGCTCACATTCAATAACATTCGCCTTAGCGCTTTCAACAAGACAGCAAATGGCAATCAGATCCGCGCTGATCACGGCGCTGTACTCCCTAATGCTGCCAATTCCATGAGATATAGCGCTCATCCCCTTACATATTGCAAATTCCAAACCGAGGCCAACAGTCAATTTACCGTCCAGGAGCACATCCTGATTATTACGGGTAGTAGAATTACTGGACTTTGGACAAACTCCGATCTGAACGGGCCCGAGCCCGTGGGCGAGCCCGGGCCCGCCCGAGCTCCGAACAGTCATAAGTTACAATCAAATCCAGATTATTTTAGCAATATTCCACCATCACAACGTGCAATCTGGTCTATTTATTGACAATATTATCTTGATTATGCAATGATTTTTTCATCAAGAGCTGTGTTTTTCCACTTTTTAACGATAGGATGACGCATGCGTTTTACCTGAATGTCCCCCGATTGTCGTCCAAGGGCTTTTTTTCGTGGTTTGGGTGGTTGAGAATGTTCAATATCAAAGCGATGGCGATAGCTGGTAAAAATATCATACAACGATAATTCCATGCGTCTTTTACCTGCTGCCGTCAACCAAAGGGGTCACTTGAATAACAATTCACCGGATTCTTTATAGACCTGAGCGCGCAACAAACGCAAGGGATAATCAGATAGTTTGTTGCCCTTTTTGCCTATCATGATGACTTCGTTCCAGCAGTCTATTTTTATGATTTGAATTTTTCCTTTGGCGCTCGTTTGTCAAAACGCAACGGATTCGTCTGGAGCCCGCCATGTTGCTGGATTGTTTAACTGATGAATATCACCATAGACTTTAGGGCGACCACGTTTTTTTGTAATTGGGCGCGTAAACATAACTCCTGTCCTCTAACCTCGGTGAAAAAACACGAGGCTGTGGCGTGCAGTCTACTGTAAATAAATGAAATCCGCGCTGTCGATAAAATCACTTCAGCCTTCCCTCGTGGCAGAGCTTATTTAACCGACCAGCTTCAACGAGCTGGAACCTCAATTTCATTGAATATTGCTGAAGGCTCAGGTGAGTTTTCCACCAATGAAAAAAGCAGATTTTATCGCATGGCAAAACGTTCGACCACAGAAACTGCGGCGATCCTGGAGGTATCCAAACGTGCAAATATTATACATGAAGAACAGTATCGCTTAGCCAGAGATTTACTTATTCGCATTGTTATGATGTTGACTAAAATGGCGCAAAAAGTAGATTAGCCGGAGCTCGGGCGGGCCCGGGCTCGCCCACGGGCTCGGGCCCGTTCAGATCGGAGTTTGTCCAAAGTCCAGTAAATTTAAGATGTGATTAACGGGGAAAGATCTGACGATTACTCTCGCCACATCCGCGTTTAAGGTTCCAAAAACATTTGGAGTTAATGATTGATCGTCTTTACCAGGCATGTTTTACTCTCGTTTTACAAATAATGAGCTAAGATTATACACAAAAACACTCTTGCTGCAGATAAAAAGACAAATTTGTCGTAGGCCCAACAATCTAGATGAATGCAATTATTTGTAGTATCATTTGGTTTTGCGCCGATTTGAAACTCAGCTTGCGGGCGCACATTTGTTTGGCTTAATAGGGTCTGTTTAGAATTCGCTAGGAATTCTAAACAGACCCTAGTCATCCACTTGTAAATACGGCTAAAGCGGGGTAGGCCCCTTTCTCCTACGTCCTTAGCACCCCGCACGCTCAACACCCCTGGGTTGACAATGATTGAAATAAATGGATTAACAAAATCCTACCAAGAAAACATCGCCTTGCGAAATATCAATTTATTCATTCAAGAAGGTGAGATATTTGGCATTATAGGCAAGAGTGGTGCTGGTAAATCAACTTTATTGCGTAGCATTAATTTACTGGAACAGCCTGATAGTGGTGAAGTTATTGTTGATAATGAAATCATTACTGCACTATCTCCTAGCAATTTACGCAAAGCTCGCCATAAAATGGCAATGATTTTTCAACATTTTAATTTGCTAAATTCTAAAACGGTCTATGACAATATTGCCCTTCCTATGCGTATCCAAGGGATTGATGAGGATAGTATCAACAATAAAATTGCGGAATTACTACCCCTGGTTGAGCTGACAAAAAAAATACATGCTTATCCGGCGCAACTAAGCGGTGGCCAGAAACAGCGAGTTGCAATAGCGCGTGCCCTCAGCTGCTCACCCAAAATCTTACTTTGCGATGAAGCAACTTCAGCCTTGGATCCCGAAACAACGAACTCCATACTCGAATTACTGAAAAAAATTAATCAACTCTATGGAATTACCATGGTGTTAATTACTCACGAAATGGAGGTAGTCAAACGGGTTTGTCATCGTCTAGCAGTAATGGAAAATGGGGAAATCGTTGAAACCACTGCCCTAGCCAACATTTTAGCAGAGAAGATAGCCAGGCTCGAGCTATGCTGTACGCCCAACTAAGTCCACAACTACCGACCTGCCTAAGCACTCATTTATCCAATCGAGTTAATAACAAACCGGTATTGCGTTTGTTCTTTCAGGGGGAAACTGCAACGGTACCTTTTATTAGTAAAACAAGTCGTGAATTGCATATAGACATTAATATTTTACTGGCTAATATTGATCGTTTCGATACGATAACCTGCGGTGTGCTTGTTGTAGAATTAGAAGTAGATAACCTGTTGTTAGCTCAATTTATTAAGCGCTGTGAAGACGCTAAACTAACTGTGGAGATTTTAGGTTATGTCACTGACAATGTTTTATGATTTATTACTAGCTAGTGGCGAAACACTCTACATGGTTATCGCCAGCACAATATTTGCTATTGTTGCTGGGCCTGCCTTTGGGAACCCTGCTTTTTACTAGCACTAAAATTAAACCACACGCTTGGATGAGCCGATTTATTTCCGGATTAATCAATATGAGCAGATCGATTCCTTTTATTATTTTACTCGTCGCGCTGATTCCTGTTACTCGTTTTTTGGTAGGTACTTCTATCGGTATTCATGCTGCGATGGTGCCACTCACTTTAGGTGCGACGCCCTTTTTTGCCCGCTTAGTCGATAATGTTTATCAAAATTTACCTCCTGGTTTAATCGAAGCAGGTTTTTCCATGGGAGCAAATACCTGGCAAATGATTCGCCATATTTTGTTTCCTGAAGCTTTTCCAGCCCTAATTCAAGCAGTCACTGTAACTGCAATCACGTTAGTCAATTATTCGGCAATGGCAGGCACAGTGGGTGGCGGGGGTTTAGGTGACTTAGCAATTCGCTATGGTTATCAACGATTTAATGTGGTAATAATGCTGGCCACTGTTTTGATTTTGATAGTAATCGTGCAACTACTGCAGATGGGGGGAGATTGGTTGGCGCGCCATTTTGCACACCATTAGGGTCCTGAAGCCGTCATCCTGAGCGCTACTCCGTCATCCTGAGCGCTACTCCGTCATCCTGAGCGCTACTCCGTCATCCTGAGCGCTACTCCGTCATCCTGAGCGCTACTCCGTCATCCTGAGCGCAGCGAAGGATCTCCTGAATGTTAGGGGACATAGAAGAGCTCAGGATGACGTAGTAGAATTGTACGATAATTTAAGGAGAAACGTTATGCGCATATTAAGCCTATTCATTTTGTTGTTCAGTTTGGTGGCTTGCAACAAGCCTGCTCCTAATACGTTAGCAATAGGAACTATTGCCGGTCCTGAAACTGACTTGGTTGAAGTAGCCAGAGATGTCGCGCAACGACAATATGGTTTAACAATCAAAATTGTTGAATTTAATGACTACAATTTACCCAATGAAGCGCTACAAGATGGCAGCTTGGATGCAAATGTTTATCAGCATTTACCCTATTTGCAAGCAGCTAGCAAAGCGCACCACTATGATTTAGAGGCAATTGGTAAAACCTTCGTGTACCCTACTGGCATTTATTCAAAGAAAATCAAATCGCTAGCACAATTACCCAACGATGCAGTCATTGCCATACCTAATGACCCAAGTAATGAAGCACGCGCCTTATTATTATTGCAAAAAGCGGGGTTAATCGGTTTAAAAAACGCACAAGCAACTACAGTAGCTGACATTAACAGCAATCCTAACCATCTGATTATTAAAGAATTAGACGCAGCACAACTACCACGGGTTCTAGACGATGTCGACGCTGCAGTAATCAACACCACGTTTGCTATTCCAGCGGGACTTAACCCAATGCGAGATGCATTCTTTATTGAAGGGAAAGATTCACCCTATGCCAATTTAATCGTGATTCGCCGTAATAGTCCTAAAAAACCTCAATTAGAGGAGTTTGTTAAGGCACTGAATTCACAAGAGGTTAAAGACAAAGCAAAAGAACTATTTGGTGATGCAGCAATACCAGCTTGGTAAGTTAACCCTTACCCGGCGACTTGTTCGCAGCATTCACCACTGCCATTGTTGGGCCAAGGCCCAACCTACGATCTCGTGACCTACATAAACGTAGGTTGGGCCTTGGCCCAACAAACAATCCCTAACGTTAATATTAGCTTAATCTTTAGTTAATCATTTAGTGTTATACTCAAGATTGTTTAATTAAATATATAGGTACGCACCATGCGAGTAAAAAATAATCTTTTTGCATTTAGCACTGCGGAAAAAAAGAAGGTTTTTTATGAATTCATTCGCAGTGTTAACGACAACGGTGGTTTGCCAGGCACTGATAGTTTTAATACTTACGATGACAGTCGAATAAAAGGTGTCGATGGTTTTGCCAAAATTAAAACACCCGATGATAAAACGGTAGCCGAAAAGCTAAAAGCGGGCAAGAATGACGCTGCTGCTTCTGATGCAGAACAGGCAGCATTTCGTACCAAGGAATCAATAACTGACGCACTAAAAAGAACCGAAGCCTACACTACAGCCAAAGACAGTTTTAATACGGATTTAGCCAATTTAAATATCCTTATACAAGAAGATCCTCCTAAATTTACCCTAGGCGATATTACCTCCCAATTGGGGAGAATTAGAGGTGAAGCGAAAGCCGCGATGCAAGAGCAACAAACCCAAGAAAAAGACAATTTAACGCAAAAATTTGATGATCCTGCTTTTAAAGAGGATATGAAAACGGCTCTCGGCTGCAGCGATTCCGAACTCGTTAAAATTAAAGGTGAAATGCTCAAAACGCTTGAGAATTCGCAAAAAGAAGAATTGCAGAAATTCGAAAAATCGGTGAATGATGAAATCAATAAGCTGCATAAAACCGCAGCAGATGAAATGGAGCGGATTCACTACCTTGGTGATAGGTATTTACGCGGTGGAAAAATGCGTGAAGAAATTGACCGCCTAGCAGCTGAGAATAATAAAAATGCCAATAAACCAGTCTCTATGTCCATCGGTGCTAATGGCAGGGTAGGATTGGCAATATTAAAAGGTATAGATCCCAAGAAGTTAGAGAATATCGAAACCATTTCGGGTAATAAAGTTATAAAGGGTGCAAACGATTCTCTCACTGTAGAGTTGAATAGGTTGTTCCAAACTGACAATAGCATCTATGAAGAGCTCACCAGTCTTGCACAAAGCATCAGAGCACAAGGGCATACCGCTATTACTCTTAACGTCAATCTCGAAGGAAAAGATCCTAAAAGGGCTGAGTCAATTGCAAGAAAGGCTTACGAATCGGCTATCATGGCAGGCTTTGACCCGAAAAAAATCACCATCCAAATCAACGGTGAAAATAAATTTAAGTATGATGACAAAGGGAAGCTTGACGATAAATCTACATTATTTAAAGAGCACCCGGCTCGCCTTAAATTTGCGGAAAATAAGGCCGCAGAAATAGATAAGAACAGAAAGAAAGTGACAGAAGGTACTTCTAATGCGGCTGAGATAAAAGCAGAACTGCAAAAAATGAAGCAAGCCGTCGCCGTACCTGATCAGGGGGAGCCCGCACCCGATGCACAAAATCGGGCAGGAATGAATGGGTAATAGCTTACCCGATGGCGTTATTGCGGCGTGTACACCGTCATTGCGAGCGTTAGCGAAGCAATCCAGTGACCTTATGAGATGCTAGAAAAGGTCACTGGATTGCTTCGTCGCTACGCTCCTCGCAATGACGGGGAGCTACGCTCCTCCAATGACAGGGAGCTACGCTCCTCCAATGACGGGGAGCTACGCTCCTCCAATGACGGGGAGCTACGCTCCTCCAATGACGGGGAGCTACGCTCCTCCAATGACGGCTTCACCTTCGATTCGCAATGACGAACACGACTCACTACAATCCACACTGGGCTTGAAGTTAGTTGAGAGCGTTAGCGAACCCAGGTGAGGTATTACGTTACTTAAAGGGAATTAAGATGAATATATTGATCGCAGGGGCCTCTGGTTTTATTGGCCGCAATCTAATCGCTGCCTTACAACTCAATCATACCATTACCGTACTTGGCCGTAACAGAGCTAGATTACAGCGCTATTTTCCCGAAAACATAACAATCTGCACCTGGGAAACACTACCCAATTTAGACGCTCACTCGTATGATGCAATGATTAATCTTTGCGGATACAACATTAGCGCATCGCGTTGGAGTGATAAAGTAAAGCTTAAGCTTCTTGATTCCCGCATCAACACCACCACCGATTTGCTCAATTGGGCAATTCAACAAAATGCCAAGCCCCGTTTCTACTGTGCTAATGCCGTAGGAATTTATGGGGCGCAAAAAAATGATGATCCCCAAATTTTTGATGAGAATAGCCCGCTAAACCATCAACCTGGTGATTTTCTTAGTGAAATAGGCCTACGTTGGCAAAACGCTCTTCAACCTGCCATCGATTATGGCATGCCAGTGACCATCACCCGTTTTGGGATCGTGCTGAAGAAAGCGGAAGGCATATTGAAAAAGCTTAGCCCCAGTTTTTATGTAGGTTTAGGTGCTATTTTAGGTGATGGTAAACAAATCATTTCTTGGGTACACATTGATGACGTCGTGGGCGCTTACTTATTTTTACTCGACCATACTGAACTCACCGGCCCCTTTAACCTGACCTCCCCTTTCCCTATCAGCCAAGAAAAATTTGCTCGTACCCTAGCTAAAATAAAACACCGCCCTTTATGGTTAAAAATCCCAGCCTTCGTCATTCGCACTTTGTTCGGTGAGATGGGTGAATCCTTATTACTCAGTGGACAACGCGTCACTCCCAAACGCCTTGTTGAAGCCGGTTATCATTTTCACTATCCCAAAATTGCCGGGGCTCTAGCTCAGGAGTATTAAATGACTGTAGGTTGGGCCTCGGCCCAACATGGGTAGATGATCCGGTAACAATTTCTCAATCATTTGACCCTCGAGAACCATTACTCCTACAAAGCTTCGAGCCATAACCTTGTTGGGCCAAGGCCCAACCTACTTCAAAGTTGCCCATGCACCCGAACCTGCCGGGTATTTTGACTATTATTTGCATAGCTGGTATATTCTGCAATCTTTTGCTAACGAGGATATCTATTATGCCTGGTTTAAACTTTTACATACCTTTCCCTAGAGAATTGCTAACCTATCCTGGTGCTAGAACACAACGCACAACTTTCCCAGAAAAACTTAAGGACACTTTTTATGCATTTTTTGGAAAAACGCCTAGATATCGACCTGGTTATGGGGAGAAACCAGGCCGCTTGGGAATATTCGATTATTTAACCTTAGGTATCCCCAGAGGACTCAAATGGGCATTCTTTGGCATGTCCGAATTTCTACCTAAGCTTGGCCTTATTGGCATGGTATTAAGCTATGTTCCGAGGGCTTTAGGAAAAGTAGTTGAATATGTTTCCTTGGCAGCGCGTTACATTACAGCCATAGCAGCCACAGTTGTATTTTCTCCAATAGTTTTAATTACTCACCTCGTTGCAAGTGTTGTTGGATACGATAAATACACTAGCGCTCTTGCCATTCAAGGTAGAGGTCAACAGAACCTTGAGTCTTACCTTGAGACAAATCACATGAGTCTGGATGATGTACGTCTCACTAATATTAATGCCCTACAAACCGATAGCTATAGGAAAATTACCTTAGAGTTTAACGATAAGAGACCGCAACCAAATGAAGCTTCTCCTCGACCCACTCCATTTGTTGTAGAGATACAGCAAGCGATACTTATGGGACGATCGCCAATACCCCTTCAGAAATATAACCTGGAGGCGCTGATGAAGCTTAACCTGTTTAAAGCTCATTCTCGTATTAATGAAGGAGCAAGCCATAAATTTACTGTCGGCGCAGGCGAGGGGTATACTAGGCAGCATGAAAAAGATGTCTCTGATTGGATAAAAGACACCGTTCTTCCTAGTAGGCAATAATCCCAGTAATAGCTCGGTCCCTTGAGGGGACCTGGCTCATCAGACCCTAATATTCCTTGATCCATTTGGCCTCCGACGGAGCACAATAATCCCTGAATTTCTGAAGCATTATGTGCGGCGAGTGTTCAACAATAATCATATCCTTATGAATAGATTTCAAGAACCCTTCAACCACCGCGTGATTCAAAAATTTTAAAAGATAATCATAGTAGTTATTTACATTCAGTAGTCCACAGGGTTTGCAATGAAACCCGAGCTGAGCCCATGTATATATTTCGAAAAATTCATCCAGTGAGCCTGGCCCTCCTGGCAACATAATGAAACCATCCGCCAGATTTGCAATAAGTGCTTTTCTTTCATGCATTGAATCGACAATGTACATTTTAGTGAGAGATTGATGAGCAATTTCTACATCAACTAACGATCTTGGAATAACTCCAATAATTTCGCCACCATTTTTAATAACATGATTTGCAATGACTCCCATTAGCCCAACATTTGCTCCACCATAAACCAGCGACATTCCTGCATTAATGATTACTTCAGCAAGTTGCACTGCGAATTCAGCATATACTGAATCATTACCAGTATTAGAACCACAAAACACGCCGATTTTATTAATACCCATCATTGTTCCAAAACTTTTTGTGATTCGCCATCTTAGCAATATTTTTATCCTAATCAACATGTGGAAAACTCGGAATAAAATCCTGGATTTCTCGGAATAGCACCACGGATTTCTCGGAATAATATACTGGATTTTCCGGAATAATATTAGCCAATCTAGGTAACGTCCCTAAAGTTTTTTACTACCACTGAACCCACAGCCCCCTCTCCCGCGAAAGAAATTTGAATAGTATGCTGATGTTCTTCGCGGGAGAGGGTTGGGGAGAGGGAATGTCGCGAATGGTCATTGATGACGAGCTATGGGTTCGTTTGCAAAAGTTACATTTAACCATGCAGTTCGCTCCATATCATATGGCTTACCTATCAAGATGCTGTCCCCCATCAAGCTCGATAATCAGTCGTTTTTCTAAGCAGACAAAATCAATAATATATCTTCCTATTGGGACTTGCCGTTTGAATTTAAATCCCAGCCGTTTTGCTCGAAGTATGTACCAAAGATGTCTCTCTGTATCAATGCCTTGCTTGCGTAGCGCTTTCGCACGTTGCCTCAGTGTAAATTTATCCATTTCCCTCTCCCCAACCCTCTCCCGCGAAGAACATCAGCATACTATTCAAATTTCTTTCGCGGGAGAGGGGGCTGCGGGTTCAGTGGTAATAAAAAACTTGGGGGACGTTACCTAGTATAAATATCTTTAATCTAAAGAAAAATCCCCACAAACTCGTTTCCTATCAATTTGTTCAATTTTTAATGCGAGATCCGTGGGGGTAAATGGCTTATTTGAAAATTGTTATATAAATAATGAGCCGATTTACTGTCTTAATCGGCTCAAAAATTCATTGATTTTGAGCCGATTAATGAAAGTTGTGAAACGTATGATGCAATCAGGAACAGAAGGCTTTGAAGGCGGAATCAATGCAAGAAAATATATGCGGATAACAGGTACTTCTAAGGCAACTGCAACCCGAGATTTACAGGAATTAGTTGGAATAAAAGTAATAAAAAGGATTGGAAAGGGACGTAATGTTCAGTATGAGTTAGTTTTGTGAGTGTTTCTGTAGATCTTATCCATTTAAGTCGAGCAACGAAAACAGTCCACGACATGATCATCAACCAAGCCAACTGCTTGCATATAGGCATAAATAATGGTTGAACCAACAAAGTTCATCCCCCGTTTTTTTAAGTCTTTTGCAAGTTTATCTGATTCCGGTGTTGATGCAGGGATCTCTTGTAAATTTTTAGGGCGGTTAATTTTGGGTACATGATTCACGAAAGCCCAAACATAAGCATCAAATGAACCAAATTCCTGTTGGATGGCAATAAAAACACGTGCATTCTGTCGTGCAGAAAATACCTTGAGACGATTACGGATAATATTGGAATCGGTCAGTAACGATTCTAGCTCTGCATCTGACATTTGAGCAACAGCATGGGGATTGAATTGTTTGAATGCCTCGCGATACCCATCGCGTCGCTTTAAAATGGTTTCCCATGATAGCCCTGCCTGTGCCCCCTCAAGGATAAGCATTTCAAAATGTTTTATATCATCGTGGGCTGGAGTACCCCATTCTGTATCGTGGTAAAATTCATAAAAAGGTTTGTTCACCCCCACCCATGCACATCGATTCATTGATTTTCCTACTTTATTACCATATCTTCTCTACCATACCGATCAATATATTATCAACAGAGCCTAATTTCAATGCGTTCTTTACCACCCCCAATATTAATCCTCTTAAGGGTAATATAACCAACCTCAGATGTTGTTTTAACATGTGTCCCACCACAGGCTACCTTAGAAAATCCTTCAATTTCCCAAAAGCGCCTTTGATTTTGGATATCAGTGAAGCCTGTATTAATGGTTTGATTTTTTTGTATGATTGTATTGTAATCACAAAGAATACTTTCAAATAAGAAAGAAATATTTTTACCACAAAAAAAATCTATTCTAGCCTTTGTTTCCGCGATATGTGCTCCTATTTTTTCAAGTTCAAGTTTTCTTGTCACAAGCTCAAGAACTAATTCTGCGGCAAAATGCAGGCGCATAAGTCTGTATCGCCGAGGCCAATCAATTTTCATTGTTACTACATCGCCAGGCTTAAGGTTATGACCCTCTGCAAGTGTATAGTAAATGCGATGGCCATCTATCTCAGAATGAACAATAGTGAATCCATTCACATAGGCTTTATCACTTTCCTGACCGCCTGAAAAAGAAAACGCGATTGTCTCTTCGAATAAAACTCGATTATTATCAACTGAAACCACACGAGTTTCTAAATGAGATTGATAGGGATTATCCCAAAATACTTTTCGCATGATGAACCTATTTAATCGCAATGATTTGGCCATGAGTTAGCGATTCAATTTCACTAGAACTCAAGCTAAAAACAGCATTAGGCGTACCGGCAGCAGCCCATAGAACATTATGTTGTAGCAAATCTTCATCAATAAAAATATGGGTAATCGTTTGTTTGTGCCCTATAGGAGGAACGCCGCCAATAGCAAAGCCAGTGATATCACGAGTAAAATGAGCATCCGCTTTAACAATTTTTTCGCCTACCCATTGTTCAATGATTTTCTCATTCACACGATTGATACCACTTGCCAATACCAGAACAGGCTGATTTGTTTTTGCAGTGCAAAATAGCAAAGATTTCATTATTTGTGCTACATCACACCCTATGGTATTTGCAGCATCATTAGCGGTACGAGTACTTGCAGCAAGTTCAATAACCTCAAAAACCAATCCTTTTTCTGCTAGAGCTTGCTGCACGCTTTGAGCACGTTTACTTAATGTTTTATTTTCATCAAACATTGGAATCCCCTCAAATTTATCGCCATAAAGAACATTTTTTGGTTAACTCAGTGACTTTTGCCCAATCACCAAATAAGACAATGCCATAATCCTAGAAAAAGCAGTTGAAGCCGTAGCGAGCAAGTCAAAGGTGCTGAAGATGTTCGGCTTTTTTGAATTTTTTCGCGAAAGCAGTAGTCACCACTACGGTGAGCGAAAAAATTCAAAAAAGCCGAGCAGATTCAGTGCATTTGGCTTGCGCAGTAGGCTTCAACTGCTTTTTCTGGGATAATAGATAAGATCGCCCTCTTTTGTCCGGCCGGTTCTTTCAATTTGCTCTTGATAAGTGCCTACTGTCATTGTGTCGGTAAAATCATTTAATAAAATATTTTCCGCTAAAGCGGCTTGACGTAATTTTCTTATTTTATTCGAATTTTCGGACAAGATAATAAAAGGTATTTCCGAGATAAAAGGATGGGAGCCACCGTCAGCATCTTGATAATCAGTCAATCTCAAATCCGTCTGGCCAATCGCAGAACCTAAGCCAATACACATATGGCCTAAGGCATTCATTACTTTACCTGGCTCGATACTTTTGTTCAGTACCGCTACTAATTTGTTTTGAAACAGTGCAGTAGACATAGCTTAACTCCTCATTTGAACGATTTACAATTCGTGCGTTATAACGCATAATAGTCTATATTATCATTGTGCGTCATAACGCACAAGTATTTCTGTAGGTTTATTGTGGAAAATAGTTATAAACATATCGCAACAAGACTTAAAAAATTACGCCAGCAAAAAGGGTGGAGTTTAGATAAAGCAGCCCTTGCTACTGGTGTTAGCAAAGCAATGCTCGGGCAAATAGAACGCGAAGAATCAAGCCCGACTATTGCCACTTTATGGAAAATAGCAACGGGTTTTGAGACATCTTTCTCTTCTTTTATTGAAGAAATTAATACGGCTTCTAGTGAAGCAGTGTATCGTACAGGTCAGGTACAAACTATTCATCCTGACGATAAAAAAATCCGAGTCTTGCCCCTTTTCCCTTTTGATCCACAGCTGAATTTTGAGCTGTATGTTATTGAATTACTGCCAGGCTGTGAGCATTTATCGCCTCCGCATAAACATGGCGTTATTGAGCATGTTGTGGCTATTGAAGGCAGTATGGACGTTTTAATAGAGGGTGCCTGGCATGCTCTTTCAACGGGTGATGGTATTCGATTTAATGCCAACCAACCGCATGGCTACCGAAACCTTACGTCAAAAGCAGCCACATTTCACGATATTATCCATTATCCTACGAGAGTGCCTGCTTAATGGTATTATGGCAACAAATTGAGTCAACAGACCCTAATGGAGTTTGTATAAATCTAATCAAGAATGTGTATGCCATGCTTATTTACCACAGCAAGAAGCTTAAGGGCTATGCCACTGGGGCGCTTAGCACCTATTTCCCATTTTTGCACAGTTGATTTGCTAGTATTTAAACAACGAGCAAACACTGGTTGACTAACACGGTTCTTTTCTCGAATTTCCTTTATTTGATCTGGAGTAATTTCAGGCGTGGCTATAAGGCAGGATTTATCAAAATCACGCATGGTAGTTTTATCAATCGCACCTACTCTAAGTAATGCACTAGCAGATTGGTGAATTGCTTCAAATGCTTTACTTTTAAATTTGCTCTTCACACTCATAGCATATCTCCACTAAATCTTTGCTTTTTAGCAATTGATCAATTTGTTTTACAGACAGTTCAGCATAAGCTTTTGCAAGCTTACGAAAATTAGCTAATTCTTCCTCACTGTGATTTGCCTCTATTTTGACTATTATTTGCATAGATAGTATACTACTCGCTCTTATACTAAAGGGGATACATAGTATTATGCCTGATTCAAACTTTTATGTACCTCTTCCTAAAGAATTGCTAGCCTATCCTGCTGCTAGAACACTACGCAGAACTTTTCCTCAAAAACTTAAGGACACTTTTTATGCATTTGCTGGAAAGCGGCCTGGGTGGAAAGGTGGAAATACTACCAATCCAGGTCGCTTGGGAATATTTGATTATGTAACCTTCGGCATTCCCAGATTAGTCTCAAAGGTATTATTTAGCGTTACCAAAATAGACCACATGGACATCTATCGCTTTACCCTCCTATTAAAATTTGTTCCATGGCTTCTAGCAATGGTTTTCGAGCTGGCGCGCTACCTTGCAGCCGCAGCAGCTACGATTGTAGTTTCTCCAGTAGTTTTAGCTATTCACGGCATTTCGTGGCTTGTTGGGCATGAACAATACCTAGAGGCTCTTAGAATCCAAGGTCAAGATAACCAAACCCTTCAAATTTACCTGGAGGGGAATAACATTAGTGATGACGAATTACGTTTAACTAAAATTAATGCCACAGAAACACTTGACGCTAGGCTAATTGAATTAGAGTTTACAAAAAAAGAAAAACCACAAACGCAGAGTACTAGCTCTGGGCATGAGTCTTCAAGCTCGGGCTCTTCAACTCATTCTAGTGCATCAGGTAATCCTCCATTTCCACCATTTGTTGTAAAGTTAACTCAGCAAAAGGTCGGTGAAGGGTATGGAGAAATCTCTCAGAAACAAACCCTACATGCTCTGATGAATCTTAATATGTTTAAAGCTTATTCTCGTACTTGTTTTAACGATAGTGAACGACAGACCTCTAAACTTACTGTCTGCAACGATGCTAGAACTCTTTTCCGCCGATGTGGCGGTGAAACTTACTGGAATGAGGTTAATGAAGGCATAAAAATTGCCATTCTTCCTAATAGGTAATACTTTCATACTTTGCTGTAGCGCTGCTACCCGATAAGTTATCGGGGTTTTTGCAAAAAATACGCAAAAATCGCCGAGAGCTCCTGAATTTTATTTTCAATCTTTGATTTTCACTGGACTGTATTGTAAAGCCGTCTTTGTTGGTCGCATGAGATACTTAACAATGATCGATGCCGTGGTGTTTTGTATAACACTCATAAACACACCGGGTAATGCTGCTGCAGGGCCAAAAAAATTATTGGCAATAACCAGCCCTAGCGGTACATCAAATATGCCATACTCAAATACAATTGCTTTTTGCTCACGTTTTTCACAATTTAGTATTTTAGAAATAATATAACCTATGCCATAGCCAAAAAGATTTAACAAAATAGCTGCACTAATGATCCAGAAAGGAAAAGCGAGAATTTCTTGTTGTGCTAACGATATGATGCATGCGATAGCTAATCCTATTACTATAATTGATAACGTTGGAAAAATACGCGCAATAATTTTTTCTCCTCGAGAAAAACACTTTCTCACTGTAACTCCCAAAACCAAGGGGACAAAAACGATTAATAAAGTATTTCCCGCTACCTGCCAAAAGGGGATTGTGATCTCTTTATATAAAAATAAATAAATTAATCCAGGCATTGCCAAAGGCGCAATGATCGTTGTCCCAAATGTTAATACAACAGTTAATGCCACATTGCCACGAGATAAATAAGACATCACTGCTGCTGCTACACCACCAGGACAAGAGCCTAAAATGACCAAGCCTATAGTCTCTGTTGAAGATAAATGGAGAAATTGGCTAATTAAATACGCAGTTGATGACATTAGTAGGTACTTGGCTAGGATTGCTAATATAATTTTCCCTTTTATTTCCCAAACTTTATTGAAATCGTTTTTGTCGAATGTAAAACCTATTCCAAATAAAAGAATTGCAACAAATACCGTAATATAGGGTTTAAACCCTATGAAGAGTAATGGCTGAAATAAAGCAACAGCAGAAGATATTAAAATAATCCAAATAAGATTTCGCTCAATAATATTAGCGTACATAAGAATTTTATTTTTCCGTTCAACAAACCCCACATTTGATTAATTTTAATACTAATAGTGATTTATATCAATACAATTTAATTTAATCAATGATTTTACCATCAGTTAGCAATTCAATTTCAATAGAACTCGAGCCATAACCTTGTTGGGCCAAGGCCCAACCTACTTCAATTTGCCTATACGAGCGTTGCACCCGGTATTATAGCAACAATTTGAGTCAACGTTTTGCCTCTATTTTTGACTACTATTTACATATCTGGTATATTTTTCACTCTTTTACTAAAGAGGATATAGAGTATTATGCCTGATTCAAACTCTTTTATACCCCTTCCTAGAGAATTGCTAACTTACCCTGCTGCTAGAACGCAACGCACAACTTTCCTACAAAAACTTAAGGACACTTTTTATGTGTTTGCGGGAAAACGGCCTGGGTGGATAGAGGGAAGAACCGATAATCCAGGTCGCTTGGGAATATTTGATTATGTAACCTTCAGCATTCCCAGATTATTCTCAAAGGCATTATTTGGCGCTGCCGGATTTATAGACCGTTGGAATAACGATCGATACATTGCTCCCCAAATATTAAAATTTTTTCCAGGGGGTCTAGCAATGGTTTTCGAGCTGGCGCGTTACCTTGTAGCCGCAGCAGCTACGATTGCAGTTTCCCCAGTAGTCTTAGTTGTTCACGGTGTTTCAAGTCTTGTAGGAAATAAACAATACAATGAGGCTCTTAAAATCCGAGGTAACAGCGGCCAAGCCAGCGAAGAAACCCTTCAAGATTACATTGACCGACATTACACGAACGCAGACGCAGACGAGTTACGTTTAACTAAAATTGATGCCGAAGTAATGGTTAGCGGCACTAGGACGATTATATTAGAATTTAGCGAAAAAAAGAACAAACCACAAACAGATCCTCGTCCACCTCAACCATTTGTTGTAAAGTTAACTCAGCAAGAGAACGGTGGAGACCATTCTCAGAAACAAAGCCTAGATGCACTGATGAATCTCAATATGTTTAAGGCTCACTCTCGTATTAGTGAAGGATGCACCACCCCTGAATTCACTGTCGGTTTAGGTGTTGCAACTCATTTCGGCAGAAGTGGTGAGTCCCGTAAGATATCAGATGATTTAAAAGACCTTATTCTTCCCCGTATGTAATAATTCCAGTAATAGCTCGGTCCCCTAGAGGGGGCCGTGACGGGAGCAACGCTCGCAATGAGGCTTCTGGAGCAGCACGTGGGCAGTGGGATCTGAACTATTATGAGCTATTACCTTATTAACCTAGAAAAAGCAGTTGAAGCCGTAGCGAGCAAGTCAAAGGTGCTGAAGATGTTCGGCCTTTTTGAATTTTTTCGCGAAAGCAGTAGTCACCACTACGGTGAGCGAAAAAATTCAAAAAGGCCGAGCAGATTCAGTGTTTTTGGCTTGCGCAGTAGGCTTCAACTGCTTTTTCTAGGATTAAGCCCTATTGAAATCAAAAGCTAAAATTTTGCTGATCTCAGGTTGTTTAAGCGCGAGAGCCAAAAAGCGATCGATGCCAAGAGCTACACCGCTGCAGGGTGGTAATCCATGGGCTAAGGCTTGTAATAGATAGTCATCTGGGGCTGGTTCGGCTAATTTTTTTCTGCGTCGAATAGCTAAATCCTGCTCAAAACGTCCTGCCTGTGCACTGGCGTCGGTAAGTTCGTGAAAGCCATTCGCTAATTCAATGCCTTGCACATAAATTTCAAAACGCTCGGCAACACCGTGCCTAATTTTGGCTAAGGCTGCCTGCGAGGGGGGGAAATCATAAACCGCCACTGGTATTGGTTCTTTGACCAGAGCTGGTTCAACCACATGGCTCATGAGTAAAAATAAATACTGATCGCAATCCTGCTCATCCGCTGCTAACACCTGCTCTAAGTCAAAACGTCGTAAAGCCATGCGTAACTGCGTGAGCGTTGCCGTTAGCGGATCAAGCGCACAGGTTTCTAAAAACACTTGCTGATAGGTTTTTCTTAGCATTGGCGGGCATTGCAACACGCTTTGCAACAAAGCGTCCATCTCATCCATTAACCCATGATGATCAACATCCAATTGATACCACTCCAACAAAGTGAATTCAGGATTATGCCAGCGACCCAGCTCATCATCACGAAACACGCGTGCTAATTGAAAAATAGGCCCGCTACCCGCTGCTAACAAGCGCTTCATGTGGTATTCAGGCGAGGTTTGTAAACAATAGGGCTGACCGCGGAAACTAGCCAGGATATTGGTTAAATAAACGTCCGTTATCCCATACCGTGCCATAACGGGGGTTTCCACTTCTAAATAACCCCGATCATTAAAAAATTGACGAATTTTTGCGATTAAATGCGCGCGTTGGCGCAACATTGCTAGTGATGCACTGGGCTGCCAGAGCGACTCCATTAATAAAAAATTCCCAACTCTAGACGTGCAGCTTCAGTCATGCGTTCTTGTGTCCAAGGTGGCTCCCAAACCAATTCAACGGTGCAGTCACTTACACCTTCCACCTGATTAACTGCCTGCTCGACTGTCCCTGGAAAAGTTTGCGCGACTGGACAGCCTGGCGTTGTCAGCGTCATTTGCACATGCACATTCTGCTCTTCATTAATGGCAATATCGTAAATCAACCCTAAATCGTAAATATTAACCGGGATCTCAGGATCAAATACGGTTTTAAGCGCATCGATTATTTTAACTCGTAAAACTTCAGCATCCTGTTTTTTTTTAAATTTAAACATGATTATCACTCCGTACTGACGACGGTAGCGGTTTCCTTATCCAGCGCTGCCGCTAAGGTATGCCAAGCTAAGGTGGCGCATTTAACACGAGCAGGGTATGCTTTTACCCCTGCAAGAACAGTTAATTTATCTAAAGAGAGCGATTGCCCCCCAGTATCACAAGTCAACATGGTGTGGAAACGCTTAAATAACTCATGCGCATCTTGCACTGTTTTGCCGTCCAAAGCGTCAGTCATTAATGAAGCTGAGGCTTGGGAAATAGCACAACCACATCCTAAAAAACTGATATCGTTAATTGTATTGTTGGCAACTTTTAGATAAACCGTTAATTTATCCCCACAAAGCGGATTAAATCCGTTTGCTTGCACGGTTGCATCCACCATTGCATGATGGTTTCGTGGATTGCGATTATGATCAATGATAATCTCTTGATAAAGTTCCCGTAACTCCATCATGCAAATACCTCTTTTGCTTTATGCAGCGCCTCTACACAGCGATCAATTTCTTCTGTTGTATTATAAAATGACATGGAAATACGGCTTGTCGCCGCAACATCATAGAAATCCATAAGCGGCATTGCGCAATGATGCCCGCTGCGAATAGCGATTCCTTCACTATCTAAAATAGTCCCAATATCATGGGCATGAATTTTACCGTGCACAAAGGAAACAATAGGTACTTTGTTCTTTGCCGTGCCAATAATATTAAATCCTTTCACCGACTCGATCGCTTCTGTAGCATACTCAAGCAAATGGGCCTCATAAGCAACGACAGCCTCCAGATCTAACGACAAAAGATAATTTATCGCCGCACCTAAGCCAATAGCACCAGCAATATTCGGTGTGCCGGCCTCAAATTTGTGCGGTAAAGAGGCATATTCAGTCGCCTCAAAAGTCACATAACTGATCATTTCGCCCCCACCTTGGTAGGGCATCATGTCATCTAATAAATGTTCTTTACCCCATAATACGCCAATACCGGTTGGGCCATACATTTTATGGCCAGAGAAGGCATAAAAATCACAATCCAAATCCTGGACATCAATCGGCAAATGCGCTGTAGCCTGGGCACCATCTATAAGCACTAAGGCACCATGAGCATGAGCCATTTCAATCATCTGTTTGATTGGGTTAATCGTTCCTAGCGCATTCGACGCATAGGTAATTGCTACAAATTTCGTATTGTCATTCAGCGATTTGGCAAATTCATCCAACAGCACTTCACCTTCGATGGAAATAGGGGCAACTTTTAACAGAGCACCCGTTTTTTTACAAACCAATTGCCAAGGTACTATGTTAGAGTGATGCTCCATGTGAGTGATGAGAATTTCCTCACCCGGCAAAATCCTTGGCGCTACAAAACTCTGGGCAACTAAATTGATCGCCTCGGTTGTGCCCCGCACAAAAATACATTCTTTTGCTGAATTGGCATGAATAAAATGTTGTACTTGATTACGGGCCGCTTCATAGTTCTGAGTCGCGCGCACACTTAATGTATGCACAGCACGGTGCACATTCGCATTATCGTAAGAATAAAAGTGCGCGACTGCATCAATCACCGCTTGTGGTTTTTGCGTCGTAGCCGCATTATCCAAATAAATCAGCGGATAATTATTTACTGTTTGTTGAAGTACTGGAAAATCACGGCGAATCGCGTTGACATCCAGGGTTTCAATTAAGGTCGATACTGTACTCATCTGTTTACCTCAATTGCTCATCAATGAGCTTTGCCAGCCAATCAGCCAATGCCTGATCAGGGACAAGACGTAAATTGTCTGCGGCAAACGCATGAATTAAATAGCTACTCGCTTCACGTCTATCGATTCCCCGCGTGGCCAAATAAAATAATGCCTCTTCATCCAACTGCCCCACTGTTGCCCCATGGGTACAAATTACATCGTCAGCAAAAATGTCCAATTGTGGTTTGGTATCAATTTCTGCCTGTGCTGACAACAGCAAGTTTTTATTTTGCTGCGTAGCTTGTGTATGCTGTGCACCTTTGGCGACGATTACCTTACCATTAAACACTGCTCGTGAGCGGCCTGTTAAAATGCCTTTATAGTCTTGTTCGCTCTGACAATTAGGAACACAATGATCGATTTTGGTATGGTGATCGATATGCTGGCCCTCAGTAGGTACATAAATACCATTTAGCAAACAGCGCGCATTGTCTTCCTGAAAAGATAAGTTAATGTCACTGCGCACTAGCTTACCGCCCAAACTGAACGAATGGCTAGCAAATTGGCTACCTCCTGCCTGCTGTACTGCAAGATGGCCAATGTGATAAGCCGTTTTTGCTTCACGCTGAATTTTATAATGGGTAAGCTTGGCATTCGCTGCGAGAACCACTTCGCTCACTGTATTCGTGAAATAATTGCAGTCCTTGGCGCCAGAATAATCTTCAACGAGGGTTGCCTGACTATCTTGTTCAGCAATAATTAAATAACGATTATGCGTTGCTTGCTCATTTTGATCTTGCCAATGCGACAGCACGATAGGTTGCTCAACACAAACGCCAGCAGGGATATAAACGAGTATACCGCAATGCAACATTGCCGTATTTAAAGCCTGAAAACCATGTTCATGGCGTAATGCTTGACCTAAATAAGGTTTTACTTTATCCGCATGTTGCTCTAAAGCTGAGGGTAAAGATTGGATCAACACACCCGCTGGTAAACGGCTAGTCAGTTCCTGTTCAGCAGTAAATTGGCCATTTTGTTGGGTTACATGGATGGCCAAAGGCAGGGATTTGTTTGCAGTTATTGTTGGGCCAAGGCCCAACCTACGTTGGACAAATCGATGCTGCAATAGTGCATCCACCACGGTATATTTCCAATCCTCATGATGACGGGTTGGGAAACCATAGCGCATCAACTCACGCAAGCCTTTTGCCTGTAGCTCGGCGAGCCAAGGAATGGGTGAACATCCCTGCCTCGCTTGCTGTTGATAAAACTCCATGACTTCGCTCATGCTTGCTCCGTCTCTTCAAGCCAGCTGTACCCTTTTTTCTCTAACTCTAACGCCAATGATTTATCACCCGACTTAACAATACGACCATTCGCTAACACATGGATAAAATCAGGTTCAATATAATCCAATAAGCGTTGATAATGGGTCACTAAAATAATAGCGCGCTCAGGAGAGCGCATTGCATTCACTCCCTGAGAAATAATTCGTAGGGCATCAATATCCAAACCCGAATCGGTTTCATCGAGGATCGCAAGTTTTGGCTCAAGTGCTATCATCTGCAAAATTTCATTGCGTTTTTTCTCCCCCCCAGAAAACCCTTCATTGATGCTGCGATATAAAAAGCTTTCATCGATCTCCAAAAGCTGGCATTTCTCTCGAATAAAACTTAAAAAATCAATGGCATCTAACGTATTTTTACTCTGCTTTTTGCGCACAGCATTCACTGAGGCCTTGAGAAAATTAATGTTGGTTACTCCTGGAATTTCAACGGGGTATTGAAAGGACATAAAAATGCCTGCCCGAGCCCGCTCCTCAGGTGCCATTGGCAACAGATCGTGCCCTAAATAGCTTAAACTACCATTCGTCACCTCATAAGCAGGATGACCAGCTAACGTTTTTGCCAAGGTGCTTTTACCTGAACCATTTGGGCCCATAATAGCATGCACTTCACCCGGCTTAACCTCGAGATTAATCCCTTTTAAAATAGGTTGCCCATTGATGGCGACATTTAATTGATTGATTGTTAGCATATTAACCTATTGCCCCTTCCAAACTGATACCTAATAATTTGGTCGCTTCCACCGCAAATTCCATCGGTAACTCTTTTAATACTTGTTTACAAAAACCATTGACTATCATCGATACTGCATCTTCCATCTCAATCCCACGTTGCTGGCAATAAAATAGCTGTTCTTCACTAATTTTTGAGGTTGTGGCCTCGTGCTCTAACTGGGCGGTAGGGTTTTTAACTTCGATATAAGGAAAAGTATGCGCTGAGCACTCCGATCCCATTAACATCGAATCACATTGAGTATAATTACGCGCATTCGTTGCAGTTGGTGCAATACGGACTAGGCCGCGATAGGCATTGTGCGCTTTACCTGCGCTAATGCCTTTAGAAATAATTGTTGAACGCGTATTTTTGCCCAGATGAATCATCTTCGTGCCAGTATCGGCCTGCTGATAATGATTAGTCAGGGCAACAGAATAAAATTCCCCCACGGAATCATCCCCTTGTAAAATAACACTCGGGTATTTCCAAGTAATGGCTGAACCCGTTTCAATCTGCGTCCAAGAAATCTTGGCCCGTTTACCGCGGCAAGCGCCACGTTTAGTGACAAAATTATAAATTCCGCCTTTGCCATCCTTATCACCGGGGTACCAATTCTGCACTGTCGAATACTTAATCTGCGCTCCCTCAAGGGCTATCAACTCCACCACAGCTGCATGTAATTGGTTTTCATCACGCATCGGCGCTGTACATCCTTCAAGATAGGAAACATAGCTATTGTTGTCAGCTATAATTAAGGTGCGTTCAAACTGCCCTGTTGCCGCTGAATTGATACGGAAATAAGTCGATAACTCCATCGGACAACGTACCCCCGGTGGGACATAGACAAATGAGCCATCGCTAAATACTGCTGAATTCAGCGTGGCATAAAAATTATCCCGATAGGGAACAACCGAACCTAAATACTGGCGAATTAACTCAGGGTATTTATGCACTGCTTCAGAAAATGAGCAGAAAATCACACCGACCTCGGCTAATTTTGCCTTAAACGTGGTAGCAACAGATACACTATCAAATACCGCATCAACGGCAACGCCCGCAAGCATTTCTTGCTCTCGCAGGGGAATACCTAATTTTTCATAAGTCTGCAATAAAATCGGATCAACTTCATCTAGACTTTTAGGCGCATCTTTCTTTGCTTTAGGCGCAGAATAATAGGCGATCGCTTGATAATCGATGGGTGGATAATGCACACTAGACCAGGCTGGAACCGGCATAGTTAGCCAATGTCGGAATGCTTGTAAACGCCATTCGAGTAAAAATTCAGGCTCAGCCTTTACCGCTGACAAGCGGCGAATAACCTCTTCATTCAAGCCAGGCGCAAAGGTGTCGACTTCAATGTCCGTTACGAAACCATGTTGATATTCCCTTTCAAGGAGGGTGTTAATTTGCTCATTGCTTTTAGCCATGACTAACTCCACTTGCTATTTGCCTGATACGATCAACATTTACCGCCGGGAGAGATGGTTTGGCTAGTACCTCTAGGCTGACACTATCGAGTGCAGTTTCTATCGCTTGGCTTATCAACTGCCAATTGCCTTGAATATGGCAAACCTCCTGTAATGAGCAAATGTTGGGATGCAAACTGCACTGGGTCAATCCAAGTTGCTCTTCCAATGCGGAAATTATTTTCGCCACTGAGATCTCGGCGGCTGGGCGTTGTAAGCGATAACCACCACTCGAACCACGCACAGAAGTCAATAACCCCGCTGCGGTTAATCGTTTCAATAATTTGCTGACTGTAGGCACAGTAAGGTGGGTATGCAAAGCAATATCGCGCGCATTACACAACGTTTGCGCATGTCTCGCCAGGTACACCATAACAACTGTTCCATAATCCGCCAATTTGCTGATGCGCAGCATAGCACCCCTGCAAACAATTAGTCTATTATTAATATAGTACTAAATTGGTTCTATTTAAAGCAAAATGGGAATGATACCTTATTTTACAATATGGATCTACATTTCAGGCTCATGATGCCTGGGAGAAAATTGAAGAGAGTCTTTTAAAGCCTAATATTTAAAAATCGCGCCTAATATTTTTTAAAAATCGCGGGTACTATACTTTAAAAAACGCGACCAACTACACAAGAATCGCAGACCCTAGTGAAATTAATTGTGTACCCAATCTTCAATCTTTAAATTAGGGACACGGGAAAATTCTTTTTTATTATTGGTAACTAAAATAGAGTTTAAACACTGGGCATGAGCCGCGATCATCATATCTAATGAGCCAATCGGGGTACCTTTTTTTTCAAGATTGGCTCTAATTGAGCCATAATGAATCGCTGCTTCATCATCAAATGACGTAATTTCAAAAGGGGATATAAACTCATCTAAAGCGGCTTTATTTTTTAGTTGATGTTGGCTTTTTTGCACACCGTACATAAGCTCGGCAAGTGTGATCGATGAAATACAGACATCACCCACTTCAAGCTTTGTAAGTATTTTTAAAACATTTTCTGGATGTTCTTGATCACATAAATGCACATATTGGTGTCTAGCATATATTTCATGAAAAAATATCTTCCCTGGTTTGTTGTTCAGGCTGTTTTCTTATATCCATAAAATCATCAGAAAATTTGTTAAGGCTGTCCAAAAGAGGTTCCCAGGGATTTTTAACAGACCATAACATGGTTACTTTACCCACTTTCTTGATATAAACTGCGTTTTCGCCCTCAAATCGAAATTCTTTAGGTAGCCGAACAGCTTGACTCTGGCCATTTTGAAACAATTTAGCTATTTCCATACCAATGCTCCTTAGATAGTATATATTCATTAGTATATACTATTTGTGATTTTGTACAACCTGTGACTACATCAAACGGAGCAGCGCTCAGACGCAGAAGGCGGCTTGTCGAGTACTAGCGGCTCCTTAAGCTGCGATTCAAGGGCCGCGAAATCCTGAGTTCTTACTCCATATAGGGCCGATATGGCCAATAAATCGCGGCCCCCCACAGCCACCCCGCTGTCCCACGCGCCCGGCCGCCCCGCCGCGCCCCCCACCAGCCCCCCGGCCTATATATTGCAAAATTAACCCCTAGCTTAGAATCGCCGGAGAACCAATTCTCGTATCTTTCAGTAATCCAATTATAAAATTTCATCGTCAATGTGGTGGGCTGCTTAATAAATTGGGGCAAGGGGTCAAGGGACACATCACCACAGTATTCATAAACGACGTGCACGGGTAGTAATTTCTGTGCAGAACCCACGCCAGTACACCACTGTTTGTCAATTTCATCCCAAGGTTTATTCTGGTTTTGATAATTAACTTGTGTTTGGAGTGCTTGAATAATAGTATTTTTAAAATCAAAGTGATGTTCTTCCCTAATGATTTTGCCGTTAAGCTCATAGGCCACTCCCTTTTCCTTTAACTCCTGATACTGTTGCAATAAAGCGCCTTTAATCCTTGCGCCCTCTTCATCGAGGGGTAAGCTTTTAAGCATCCTAGTCCAGCCGTGTTTATCTAAAGCCCAAAGATAATATTGAAAGCCGCTGATATTATAAAAGGTACGGCCTGAATAATCGGTGACTTGTCCCTTTTGTAAGAACAAGTCACTATTCTTCTTTAGCCTGGCTTCCACTTTATCGTACTCACCATGAACAACCTCCAGCAAAAACTTGCCAGTACCAACCATCGGTTTAAACCACAGGGATTCATACCGGCAGGTTGAGGCCAGTGTTTTGATATCTTCTACCTTTAATCCTCCTATGATTCTTTGTTTGATATCTGGCGGCATAGAGCTTAAGTTAGGTTTTCCTATCTCTATCGCCTCTATCGACTTTATCAGCACCCTAAATTGAGTTAGCAGACCGAAAATGGAGTTAAAAAACCAAGCCGCTTCTGAGCACCTATATACGTGTTGAACCTGCTCCTCGGTAGGATTGGCAAGGTCTATTGCAGATAAGGCTCTCCATAGGCTAAAAGACCAGAGACTAAACCAGATACGCTGATACCAGGGTAAGTCAGCATAAGTCTGTTTGAGGTGCTTTAATGCCTGAAGAGAAATTTCATTAGTAATTTTTATGGTCAAGGTTCTTTTTTCCGGTTTATCTGCTCTATGGAGAAGGAATTATACACCTATTGTTGTCTTGTGCAGTGATTTACAGACGATTAGAATAAACAATGGTCAGTATATAGATATTAAATACAAAAGCGGGCTAATCTTTCATCTGGTAGATGATCTTGCCCTGCTATTTGACAACAAACATGCAATAGTATATTTAATGTCATATAATTAAAGATATACACTTGACAGAAAATAAGCTATTGCATGTTTGTTGTCATTACATGAGAGACAAATATCGACATCAAACAGGCAATAAAGATATTTATTGGGAAATAACAATGACAGGGTTTATTGGCCGTACCGGCGAATTAAAAGAACTGAATAGTCTGGTTGAAAAACGAACCTCTAGCCTTGTTGTCCTTCAAGGAAGGAGACGTATTGGAAAAAGTCGATTGGTTGAAGAATTTGGCAAGGGCAAAACATTTTATGTCCTTTCAGGAATTCCGCCTACTGCAGAGACAACTAAGCAATCCCAACTTGACGAATTTGCTAAGCAGCTTCATTCTCAAACGGGATTACCAGAAATAAAAGCAGACGACTGGAGTAAGTTATTCCTCTTACTTGCTGAAAAAGTAAAACAAGGAAGAGTGATCATTCTTTTTGATGAAATTTCGTGGATGGGATCGAAAGATCCTGACTTTCTCGGAAAGCTAAAAAATGCTTGGGATTTGCATTTTAAAAAAAATCCAAAATTAATTTTAGTACTGTGTGGATCGGTTTCATCTTGGATCGAAAAAAACATAGTAAGCAGTACAGGCTTTATGGGCCGACCTTCCATGTACATGAGGTTGGAAGAATTACCGCTCAATGAATGCAATCAATTTTGGGATAAGCAAGGTAAGGATATATCAGCGTTTGAGAAATTTAAGGTTCTTGCAATAACTGGCGGTGTACCTCGCTATTTAGAATTAATGAATCCAAAGTTTTCGGCAGAAGAAAATATAAAGCGATTATGTTTTTCAAAAAATGGGCCACTACTCAATGAGTTTGAGCATATTTTTGCTGATATTTTTTCTAAACGTAGTGAGATATATAAAAACATCGTAAAACAATTAGTAAAAGGGCCTGCTATGGCAGACGAGTTAGCAAAAGACATCGGACTAACTCGAACCGGAACTTTTGATGATTACTTAAATGATTTGGTATTAGGGGGATTCATTGCAAGAGACTATACCTGGCATCTTGATACAGGCAAGACATCAAAATTAAGTCATTATAGATTAAAAGACAATTATGTGCGTTTTTATTTAAAATATATATTGGCCAACAAAACAAAAATTGAAAAAGATAGATATAAAAATGTTGCATTAACTTTATTGCCTGGCTGGGAAACAATAATGGGGCTCCAATTTGAAAATCTAGTTTTAAATAATCATGCATCGATTATTAATTTATTAGGCATTAAGCCAGAAGAGGTCATTGCAGATAATCCATTTTTTCAAAGACCAACAGCACGTCAACTAGGATGCCAAATCGATTACCTGATTCAAACTAAATTTGATACAGTATACCTTTGTGAAATTAAATTTTCTAAACATGCTGTAGGGATGAATGTGATATCTGAAATGAAAGAGAAAGTTAAGCGATTAAAAGTTCCGCGACATATTTCACGCCGTCCTGTACTAATTCATGTAAATGGTGTCACTGATGAGGTACTAGAAGCAGATTATTTTTCTAATATCATTGATTTTGGTGAATTGCTTCATTCCTGATTTACCCTTCCCCATTATAATGCACAGCAACAATCTCATACTCCACCATACCACCAGGTGTTTGCACCGCAACAACATCGTCGACCTGCTTGCCTATTAGTGCCCGGCCGATTGGGGAGCTGTAAGAGATTTTATTTACCTTAATATCCGCTTCATCTTCGCCAACTATTCGATAGCTAATTTCTGCATCGGTTTGTAAATGGAGTAAGCGCACCGTGGCACCAAAAATCACCTTGCCATTGTTAGATAGCTTACTGATGTCGACCACTTGGCAATGGGATAGTTTTGCCTCTAACTCATGAATACGTCCTTCATTGAAACTTTGTTGCTCACGTGCAGCATGATATTCAGCATTTTCTTTCAAATCACCATGCGCACGTGCAGTAGCTATCGCCTCAATAATCCGCGGACGCTCAATACTTTTTAGCCGCCGTAATTCAATTTTAAGTGCCTCCGCCCCTTGAACTGTCATAGGATGCTTTCATATCCACCTCTAATGTAAATCTTGTAATCGAGTAACCGTTTTCCGGTCCTCATATTTCATCGCCAAGCAAGCTGCTTCGGCGCCAGATAAAGTAGTAGTATAGCTAACCTTGTGCTGCAGTGCATTGCGCCTGATTGCAAAAGAGTCGGCTATTGCCTGCTTACCCTCCGTTGTATTGACAATAAAATCTATTTCATTGTTTTTGATGAAGTCAACCACATGGGGCCGCCCTTCAGCCACTTTAAAAACTCGCCGGCAATCAATACCCGCAGCTTGCAGCACTAACGCTGTTCCACGAGTTGCGAGAATTTCAAAACCCAATTGAATAAGTCGTTTTGCTATTTCCCCTACTCGCGCTTTATCTGCATCACGTACAGATACAAAGGCACGTCGGCGTTTAACAATATTACACCCCGCGCCTAGCTGCGCTTTGGCATAAGCTTGGCCAAAGCGTCGGGCAATACCCATCACTTCGCCTGTTGATTTCATTTCAGGACCCAAAATAGAATCCACCCCAGAAAATTTGATAAATGGAAACACAGGTAGCTTAATTGAATAAAAAGAGGGCATGGGATAGTGCCGACTTAAACCTTGTTGCTTTAAACTTTGGCCAACTTTGCAGCGCGCAGCAATTTTTGCCAACGGTAAACCAGTCGCTTTAGAAACAAAAGGAACCGTACGCGATGCGCGTGGGTTAACTTCGAGCACATAAATGTCATCCGCTTGAATTGCAAATTGCGCATTAATTAAACCAACTACTCCTAATTTTAGTGCCAGTTGGCGAATTTGATCAATTAAATCCTGCTGCACCACGACACTTAGGCTAAACGGAGGCAGAGTAGCAGGCAGAATCTCCCGAGTGAATACCCGCTTGCTCGATATGTTCCATAATGGCACCAATCATCACGTCTTCACCATCACAAACTGCGTCGATATCGACCTCGATAGCATCATTCAAAAATTTATCCAACAACACCGGGGAATCATTGGAAACCTCAACCGCGTGCGCTAAATAATGCCGCAGATCCTCTTCCTGATAAACGACTTCCATCGCCCGCCCACCCAAAACATAAGAGGGTCTGACAACTAAGGGATAACCGATTCGATTAGCAAGCTCAATCGCTTCCTGTTCACTACGCACCGTGCCATTTGCCGGTTGATGTAAATTCAATTCCGTAACTAATTTCTGGAAACGCTCGCGGTCTTCTGCCTGATCGATAGCATCCGGTGAGGTACCGATAATAGTTACCCCATTTTCTGCTAATTGGCGAGCTAATTTAAGCGGAGTTTGTCCGCCGTAATGAACGATTACCCCTTGTGGCTTTTCTACAGCAACAATGGCTAAAACATCCTCAAGCGTTAATGGTTCGAAGTACAGCCGATCAGATGTATCAAAATCAGTGGACACGGTTTCCGGATTGCAATTAACCATAATAGTTTGATAACCCGCTTCTCTTAAAGCCATAGCCGCATGCACACAGCAATAATCAAATTCAATCCCCTGGCCAATGCGATTAGGCCCTCCACCTAAAATCATTATTTTTTTCTTATCCGCCTCAGGCCGTGCCTCACAAACGGTTTCGTAACACGAGTAAAGGTAAGCCGTATGACTAGGAAATTCTCCCGCACACGAGTCAATGCGCTTGTACACTGGAACTACCCCAAGCTCTAACCGATGGGCTCGCACTTGTTCTTCACTGCAATATAACAAACTTGCGAGATAGGCATCGGCAAAACCACGGCGTTTTAATTGCCTCATGGTATTTTTGTCAATCTCATGGATTGATCTGCCTGCCACTGAACGTTCGATGAGCACAAGCTCCTGAATTTGGCCAAGAAACCATGCATCGATCTTTGTTTCTTGTTGAATTTCGGCAAAGGACATATCGTGGCGAAATGCGTCTGCGATATACCACAGTCGATCAGGTGTCGGCTCAAACAAATGCCCTCGCAATCGTGCGATATCCTTTCCTTCTTTACACAGGGGATTTAAGCCTGAACGACCAATTTCTAAACCACGGATAGCCTTTTGCAAGGATTCTTGAAAATTAGCCCCAATCGCCATAACCTCACCCACCGATTTCATCTGTGTAGTCAAGACTGCTGGCGTTTGTGGGAATTTATCAAAATTAAAACGAGGAATTTTGGTAACGACATAATCAATACTTGGCTCAAAAGAAGCCGGGGTCTTTCCCCCGGTAATTTCATTGTCCAACTCATCAAGGGTATAACCAACAGCCAGCTTAGCTGCTATTTTGGCAATGGGAAAACCTGTCGCTTTTGACGCCAGAGCGGAGCTGCGTGACACTCGAGGATTCATTTCAACAACCAGCATGCGCCCGTCTTCAGGGTTAATTGCAAATTGCACATTTGACCCCCCGGTATCAACACCTACAGCACGCAATACTTTAATCGCTGCATCACGCATACGTTGGAATTCTTTATCGGTCAACGTTTGTGCTGGGGCAACAGTAATGGAATCACCCGTGTGTACTCCCATAGGATCAAAGTTCTCAATAGTGCAGACGATAATGCAATTATCATTTTTATCGCGCACCACCTCCATTTCAAACTCTTTCCAGCCTAGTACAGATTCATCGATGAGCAACTCCTTGGTCGGGGATAAATCCAAACCACGGGCACAAATCTCTTCAAACTCTTCACGGTTATAAGCAATACCACCGCCACTACCACCCATAGTAAATGAAGGTCGGATAACAACAGGAAAACCAAGCTGAGCCTGAACTTGAACAGCCTCCTCCAAACTGTGGGCAATCGCTGAACGCGGCATATCCAAGCCGATTTTTTTCATTAACTGGCGAAATTTGTCCCGATCTTCTGCCCTATCAATAGCCTCACGAGTAGCGCCAATCATTTGCACTGCATAATTTTCCAAAATGCCTTCACGCACTAAATCCAAGGCACAATTGAGAGCAGTTTGTCCTCCCATAGTAGGTAGTAACGCATCAGGGCGTTCTTTTTCAATAATACGCGCAACTTCTTGCCATTGTACTGGTTCAATATAAGTGGCATCAGCCAGCTCAGGATCGGTCATAATTGTGGCAGGATTGGAATTAACCAGGATGACTCGATACCCCTCCTCCTTTAACGCCCTCACCGCTTGGGTACCTGAGTAATCAAATTCACATGCTTGCCCAATAACTATTGGACCCGCGCCAAGGATAAGAATAGATTGGATATCGGTACGTTTTGGCATGACAACCACACGAAAATATAGAGTGGCTTATTTTACCCAAAAATGCTTGGAGATTATAGGGCAGAAAATACTGAACAAAGTATAGGGTCTGAAAAGCGAGCCGTCATCCTGAGCGCAGCGAAGGATCTCCATGGTTGAGCACTATGCCACATTCAGGAGATCCTTCGCTGCGCTCAGGATGACGTGGCGTTTTCTATTTCATATGATTTATTAACCGCACTAAATGATTATTCTTGATGAAACTAACTATTTTTTCGGCATGCTTTTGGGTAAACGGCTTATTGAAATAACCTACCATACCGACAGCCTCCGCTTTGTCTCGATATTCGGACTCCCCATGAACAGATACGGCTGCTATCGATGTGCCTTTGTTAAGCATACTATGTGATTTAATTTGTGCTGCAACATCAAAGCCATCGGGACCATCACCAAGACCAATATCCATTAAAATAGCATCATAATGGCGCTTGTGTACTTTTTCTAAAGCCTCTTGTGCATCGGCAACAACCTCAACGGTGCAACCCTGTTCGGTCAAATTCGCTTTCATTATCTTTTGCGCTACTTGAGAATCTTCGACTACAAGAATATGGATTGAATTAGCCATTGGACTACCCTCACTTTAGTACGTCATGTATCGCGTTTTGAATTAAGCCCCAATGTTTTCTATTGATTCTTTGTAACTCCCCACGTCATCCCGAGGAGCTTGCGACGAGGGATCTCCGTGCAGTGGCAGAATTTTTAAATACGTGCCGTTTGCTCGAGATCCCTCGCTACGCTCGGGATGACGTGGGGAGTTACGATTCTTTTATCTTTTAATGATACAGATTGTTGTTATTTTAGTCATCAAGAATTTGACTTATTCTCTTGTAAGCTATTTCTCAAAACCAATAGTGCAATGTCTTGATCTTGCATAATACGTACCTTTTTTTATTAAACTGCACTCATTGCATCCCGTCAAGGTACAACTCTCGCATAGACAAATATGCAGTAGGTTGGGCCTTGGCCCAACAAGATACATGTGTCTACATTGTAAGAAAAAATGACTATTTTGTCACCACATCCACATTCTTGTTGGGCCAAGGCCCAACCTACGCGATTTTATTTGCCTATATGAGAGTTGCACCCGCCATCAACCCTACCTTACCCTACGCATCAAGTACAACCCCAGCAAAGCGAATAAACAGGTTGGGCCAATGGCTGCAATTTCGGGGGGCCATTGCAAAACCTGGCTTATTGGACCAAAAAACCGATTCACAATATGAAACCCAAAACCTACTGCCGCGCCAGCCAACAATTTGGAGCCCATTGTCGAAGAACGCAAAGGTCCAAAGATAAATGGAATAGCAAGAATCATCATGACCGCCGTTGTCAATGGCTGCACCACACGTTGCCAATACGTTACTTGGTAATTTATTGTGTTTTGATGGCTTAGTTTTCGATCGCGCAATACTTGTCTTAATTCAGGCAAGGTCATTTCATCAGGCTCATTAGCACTCACATTGATGATTTTCGGCTTAATGTCCACATCCCAGATCATAGCAGGGATACGCCTTGATGTTGTGCTCTCTTGATTAACACTGGTTTCGGCAACATCATGAGCTATCCATTGGTTATTGATAAAATCGACTCGGCTAATCATACGTGCAAGCCGTAAACGATGTTGCTCATCAAAACGGTATTGATAAACGAGAAATAACGTACTTCTCGAGATGACAGCACCAATGAAAATAAAATCATTCTTATGACGGAACCAAACTCCGTTTGCAGTGCGTAATGTTTGCCCTCTACTTAAAGCCTGTAATTTCTGATCATTGGCAAAATGAGCCAATCTCGGCACTATCATTTCACCGACCAGTGTTATCACAACAATAATGATCATGGCAGCCTTGAGCACAACAAGAGCAATTTGACTAACAGACATACCAGCCGCTCGCATAACTACCAGTTCGCTGTTGTTTGCCAAAATGCCTAAGCCGATTAAACAACCCAACATACTGGCCATGGGAAAAAACAAATAAACCTGATAGGGCATTTGTAAAAGAACATAAAGTGCCGCTGCAATAATGTTATAATCCGCTTTACCTAGATCATTCAATTGAGCGACGAACAAAATAAAGATTTGTAGCCCCGCAAGCATTAAGGTAACTAAGGCAATGGCTGCAAGCACTGTTTTGGCGATATAGCGCTCAACTAATTTCATGATAATTTCACCCGATTACGCCAAAGCAACAATACACCTAAAAGAGCAACGCATAAATGCAACCACCAAATTCCTACCCACCAGGGTACTTTGCCAGCTGCCAACCAATTGCGGGCAATGAATATGAAATTTGCATAGATAATATAAAGAACAATGGCGGGTAACAATTTTGCATATTTACCTACCCGTGGATTAGCCCGGCTAAGTGGGACTGCTACTAAAGCCAATACAATCACCATAATAGGCACTGATAAACGCCATTGTAGCTCTGCTGCTTTAGCTGGATCAGGATTGTCGAAGGGTAGTAAGCTTGTTAAGCTAGCTGTGCGTAAATCTTTTTCTATGCTATCCACCCGCGGATGAGATAACCGTAGTTTAAATTGATCAAACTCTGCAACTTGATAATTGGCAAACCCAGGTGACCCTTCATAGGCATGCCCTTGTTGTAAGACAATATAATCTTCAAAGGTTTTAGGATCCGTTTCAGCAAAGGCATGTTCTGCCCACAAGATATCCCACTGGGGCATATTGTTCTTCATGACATGATGAGCGAGAAAAATATTCTTTGCCTTCGTATGCTTACGATTCATTGTTTCAACGTAAAACACTTCTTTCCCACCACCCTCTGCACGAAATCGGCCTGGAACGATGAGTTGGACTAGGGTCTGCATCCCCGAAGTGCGCAATAACGTTGATCGTTCGTTATTAATAATTGGGCTTAGCCAGGTCATAATAATGGTTACCACAACAAAAACCATAAACGCCATAACCAGAGTGTGCTTAAGCAATTGAGGTGGGCCATAACCACAGGCCTGTAATACCGGCATTTCACTTTCCGCATACAAACGGCCATAAGCAATCAAGATTGCCATGTAAAATCCAAGCGGTAACAATAAGCCCATGAGATTAGGCATTTCCAGCATCATTAGCTTCATGATAATCATGCCTGGAATTTGACCACTTGCAGCACGATTTAAATAATGCACAAATAGATCAGACATGAAAATTAACATCAATATGCTGGTTAAAGCCGCCAAGCAAATGAAAACTTCTTTAGCTAAATAACGAAAAATCAACACGACTTATTTCTTCCAAATAACTCCTCTCATTTCCCCCCTCGCCCCGGGAACGGGGAGAGGGTGCCCGCAGGGCGGGAGAGGGGTTGGTGGTTTGAAGTTCTTTTCTAATGCTTACCCAAAGGGGTTGCGTACCTTCATATGAGCGCAAATGAGCACCACGCTTTTATCCATTTTTATAATATTGCTCAATATTCCGTCATTGCGAGGAGCTTGCGACGAAGCAGTGACCTTTTCTGGCATCTCATAAGGTCACTGGATTGCTTCGTCGCTACGCTCCTCGCAATGACGGCTTCAGCTAATGACGGCTTCAGCTTCGGTTCGCAATGATGACAATTTTGTACCTGCTTTAAAAAATAGCCAAACTGGAGCATTATACCCATTACAATTCACTTTGCCTAAGATCCAGTAGAATTAGCAACCAACCCTAGGTAAACTATGTCTTTGTTCAACCTGCGAGGACGAAATGAAGTACGGTCTTCTTGAAACGCCAACATTACAAGCAAGTGAATGCCTGGTTGTTGGTGTTTTTGCCGATAGCGAGCTTCCTGATTTTGCCAAAAAATTAGACCAGCAATATAACCAAATCATTACGCGATTATTGGCTAAACTTGGTGAGGTTGGGGATTTGATATGGCAAGCAGATATTGACGGCCATAGTCTGGTATTACTTTATTGTGGTAAGCAAGCTGAATTCACTAACAAAAACCTGCGCAAATGCCTAAACAACCTTCTCCCTGCTCTCAGAAAACAGCGTATTACTACTGCAACGTTTTGCTTGCCAAAAATCACTACCCACAATGCCAATTGGCAAGTGCAACAAATGCTCCTGCAAATTGATGCGCAACTTTATCAATTGTCTGATTTTAAAACGAAAGAGAAGAAAAGGCCGAAGCTCAACTCTGTACTATTTCACCTACCTGGCGCAACGAAAGCGGCAATCAAATCAGGGCAAGCCATTGCAGAGGGCATCCAATTTTGCCGCACTCTCGCCGATTTACCGGCTAATATTTGTACACCTACCTACCTAGCAGAACAAGCAGCAGCTATGGCTCAGGTCCATGAAAAGATGACCATTAAAATCATGGGGCCAGACGACATGCGCAATATGGGCATGGGGGCTTTACTCGCTGTAGCCCAAGGTAGTCAACAAGAGCCACGTCTAATTGAGATGCACTATTGCGGTGGTGGTGATACACCTCCTATCGTTTTGGTCGGAAAAGGCATTACCTTTGATTCTGGGGGATTGTCACTAAAACCCGCCAACGCCATGGATGAAATGAAGTATGACATGTCCGGTGCGGCTACAGTATTTGGTACAGTGAAAGCGTGTGCAATAATGAAACTCTCTATCAATCTTATTGGTTTGGTAGCCAGTGCTGAAAACATGCCTAGTGGGACCGCAGTAAAACCGGGGGATATCGTAACGAGCATGTCCGGGCAAACCATTGAAATACTCAATACAGATGCTGAGGGGCGCTTAGTTCTCGCTGATGCGCTAACCTACGCAGAATGCTTCGATCCTAAATTTGTCCTCGATATAGCTACGCTTACTGGTGCCATGATAATCGCCCTGGGTTATACAACTACGGGATTCATGACCGATGATGAGGAATTAGCAACACAGATCCTTAAAGCAGGCAAAGAAGCCGATGATAAAATTTGGCGCATGCCTTTAGACGAAACTTACCAAGAAGCACTAGAGAGTCCGCTTGCTGATATGATTAACGCCTCTTCCTCTGATCGGACTGCTGGAGCCATTGTTGCTGCCTGCTTCCTTTCCCGTTTCAGCAAAAAATACCGTTGGGCTCATTTAGATATTGCAGGCACCGCCTGGATAACCGGCAAAAAACGCTCTGCGACGGGTCGCCCCATTCCGTTACTTATTGAGTTATTACGCCATGCAGCCCATTCGCGTTGATTTTTATTTACTTACCAACAATGATAACCACGCACGTTGGCTGCTCACTTGCCGTTTGCTGGAAAAAGCATACTCGCGGGGTCATTGTGTCTTTGTCTACTGCGACAATCAGCGAGATGCTGAAACGATCGATGAATTATTATGGACGTTTAAAGACAACAGCTTTATTCCCCATAACTTACAAGGAGAAGGCCCCGAACCCCCGCCACCGATTCAGATTGGTTATCGCGATGAGCCACGGGGATTTAATGACATTCTTGTTAACTTAGCGAGTGAAATTCCAGCCTTCTATCCCCGTTTTCGGCGAGTGATCGAAATCGTGATGAACGATGAGGCGGCTAAAGAATTAAGCCGCTCCCGCTATCGAGAGTATCGCGCTAAGCAATGTGAATTACAAACACATGAGATTAACGTACCCGAGCCGCGCACATAATTGAGCGGCGTAGCCCCGTCATTGCGAGGAGCGTCATTGCGAGCCCCGTCATTGCGAGCCCCGTCATTGCGAGGAGCGTAGCGACGAAGCAATCCAGTGACCTTTCCTAGCATCTCATAAGGCCTCTGGATTGCTTCGCTAACGCTCGCAATGACGGGGCTAACGCTCGCAATGACGGTGTATTACCTGACCGCGGGTCCTACCGCATATTCATTGACGTTGCTGCATCTGGAGCAGCAATTTCAGGAAGCTCCTGCTCTTTCTTCTGCGCCTGCTGAGCTGGCTTCGGTGCAGCATTAGGGCTCGGATAATGCCCTGGCTCTTTTGTCAATCCACTATCATGCTCATTGTCCCGTGATTGATCTGAACCAAGAGTACTCAATAAACTAAAATGAGAACTGCGTTCAAAGGAATTCGATTGACTTACATTCAGCAGGAGCAAAAAAGACAATATACACAAAACTGTAAACACAAGAGGTATAGCGCCTATTGCGCCACCTGCGGCTAGAACGAGTAACCCATTCAATGCAAAGGAGCCAAAAAAAACGGAGAGTGCCCCCGTAAATACCATAAGTGCTATTTTTGTACCTCTAGTCATGTTATCTCCTTAGTCAATAAAAATAGGCCTAAAAAATAGGCCTATTTAAATGCGTTTTGTAACTCCCCAAGTACGTCATCCCGAACGAAGTGAGGGATCTCCTGAATTGACGTACCTCGAAGGTTACTGCGTTTTTTAGCAAACTACTAGCGCATAGGTGTTTACACTTGGTAAGCCGGAAGAGGCTCTTGCTCTACCTTATCCCCCTGCTGAACTCGGGATGGCTTCGGTGCAGCATTAGGGCTCGGATAATGCCCTGGCTTCCCCGATAATCCACTATCAGGCTCAGGCTTATCGCCGTTAGATAGAGTTGGACCAAGCCCATTCAATAAGTCATGATGAGAACTTTCTTCATTATCATCAGAAATACGTCGGATTTCCTGTTGCCTCATTCTTCGCGTCCGATAATACGTGAAGGCAACGAGTAGAACCAGTAACACCGCAATCAATGGAACAGCGACAGGCGCCACAGCTGCTACTGTAGCTCCTGCTGCAGCTGCTGCTCCAGGGGTAGCAGCAATATAGATACCTCCTGAAATTAAGAATAAGCCAAGGACACCGACACCCCCATATAACAGTTTTTTACTTATTGCCATGTTAACTCCTCAAGTGATAAAAGTGGGCATGCTAACTGCTTTTTGGGTATTTAGCAAGCTATTTTTTACGCAATTGTTCTTAAAGTAATCACACCTCCAAAGAGTTTCAATGTAATTTACGTCATTGCGAGCGCTAGCGAAGCCGTCATTGCGAGGAGCGTAGCGACGAAGCAACCAGTGGCCTTTCTTGGCATCTCATAAGGTCACTGCTTCGTCGCTACGCTCCTCGCAATGACGGTCTAATGTTAGTTCTGTACGTTTTTCAGGTTCCGTATAAAGGATCGCAATGACGGCATAGCATCATTGACACACAGCACCTAGCTTTTAGCATAAGTCTTCTTTAAATAATGCATTAATGCCCGCAAAGCTATCGCTTCCCCGCCTTCTGGTTTACCTGGTTTGCTGACAAGATTCCAAGCCATAATATCGAAATGCACCCAGGCCAATGACTTAGGCACAAAGCGCTGTAAAAATAAGGCGGCAGTAATTGCACCGGCATAAGGTAGGGGACTCGCATTAACGAGATCAGCGACTGTGGAATCCAGCATCTCTTCATAACCTGGGAACAACGGCAAGCGCCAGATAGGATCGGCAACGGCCAGTGACGACTCAAACAGCGATTGTGCCAATCGGTCATCATTAGAGAACATAGCGGCAATATCCGTACCCACTGCAGCGCGTGCAGCACCAGTTAACGTGGCAAAATCAATCAACAAATCGGATTGCTCTTCACACGCTTTACTCATCGCATCAGCCAGAATTAAGCGGCCTTCAGCATCTGTATTGTCAATTTCAACGGTTAACCCATTATGCATGGTGACGATATCACCTGGTCGAAACGAATCTGGGCCAACCGCATTTTCAACAGCTGGAACAAATACCCGTAAATAAACAGGTAATTTTTCCGTCATTATCCATCGCGCTAAACCGATGACATGCGCAGCGCCTCCCATGTCTTTTTTCATTAAACGCATGGCGCTGGATGGTTTAATATCCAATCCACCACTATCAAAACAGACCCCCTTGCCAATTAAAGTCAAGCCTGGATGCTTCTCATTGCCCCAACTTAACCTTAACAACCGAGGAAGCTTAGCCGCTGCTCGACCTACTGTGTGAATAGCATTTAAACCGCAAGATAATAGATCATTGCCGACCCACTGCTTAAAATGGCCACCATATCTTTTCCCGAGATCCGCTAGAATGATAGCTAATTCCTCTGGGCCTAAGTCATTAGTCGGCCGATTGATTAGGTCACGTACTAAAAAAACAGCCTCAGCCTCAGCGATGATTGCCGGTAAAACATCGTTAGCGACGATTAAACAGCGCGGTTCCCAGTCTTGCTTCTTATATTCATTAAAGCGGTATTGCGCCAGCGCCCATGAGACATTCGCACAAGGCGATAAGGCTTGTTGCGAGACATAGCAACCTGCTGGCAATTGCGTTGCAGCGTTTGCGAGGGCTAATACTTGGTTATCGCCTCCAGCACCAACAAAGGCTTTATTAAGAAACCCATCCTGATTGTAAATAGTACAATACTCACCCAATTTGCCACTAAACCGCCCGGTAGCCAACCAATTTTTCTCCCCCGCTGTTAACTCGGGCAAACCTTGTTGCCACTGTGCTTCTGTGACTAAGTAGAGGGGAACTTGCATCTGCGGCATCGGTTTTATAAAAAACATCAGTCGGCATAATTACTCCTTCATCTGACCGCGAAATTGCGCTAAGCGAACGCCAGTCAAACCTAAGCTCAAAAGATAAATGACAACAGCAGCCCCAACATGAACCATCAATAGCACTAAACGCATCATTGCTGATTTATCTAGCCATAAATTGACACTGCCAATCATCGTATAAAGATAAATAGTCAGTGTGGTGTTGGCTACCAGTAATTGCAGGATAAATTTCAACCACCCAGCTGAGGGTTGAAAAATCCCTCGACGCACAAGTAATAGCAATAACACGCCACAATTCACATAGCCTGCTAACGCGGAGGCTAAAGCAAGACCTGCATGGGCTAAAGGCCAAATGAGCAAAGCACATAAAATCGAATTAGCCCCCATCGCTAGCGCCCCTATTTTCACTGGCGTTTTGATGTCATGTCGGGCATAAAAGCCAGAAGCAAGCACTTTGACCATCATAAAAGCAGGAACACCCGAGGCAAGTGCAATAAGACTTTTTTGAGTTTGCACCAAGTCATTTGGCGAGAATTTGCCATAAGTAAAGCAACTGGCGATGAGTGGCATAGAGAACACCGCTAATCCTATGGCAGAAGGGACGCCAATCAGTAACAACGAACGTAATCCCCAATCCAAAGCTCGGGAAAATGTTTCAATACTTTGCTCCGCATGGCGTCTAGATAAATGGGGCAAGATCACCGTTGCGATTGCTACCCCAAAAACACCTAAAGGGAAATCGGTGAGTCTATCGGTATAATAGAGCCAAGTCACACTACCAACCTTTAAAAAGGAGGCAAAAATGGAATCAACCATCAGGTTGATTTGCGCAACGGACACACCAAATAAAGCCGGAACCATTAACTTCAAAACACGCCTAACCCCAGGATCGCTCCAGACCATTTTAGGTTTTACCAGTAGTTTCCGGTGATAGAGAAAAGGGATTTGAAACAAGAATTGCACTATCCCAGCAATCAACACACCCCAAGCTAACCCCACTACCGGATGGGCAAGAGAGGGACTTAAATAGATTGCTGCTAAAATCATACAAATATTAAGCAGCACTGGAGTAATCGCTGGCACCCCAAAATAACCATAGGTGTTTAAAATCGCCCCTGCCATTGCGGTCAATGAGACCAGCATAAGAAAGGGAAACGTTAAGCGCAGCATTTCCGTAGCAAGCACCGTACGCAAACTACCTTCACCGAATCCTGGAGCAAACAAAAAAATAATAATCGGTGCAGCGATTACCCCAATCACCGTCACCAAAGAAAGCACAGCACCTAATTGACCGGCTATACGGGCAATAAAAACGCGGACATCATCAATGGTTCGCGTTTGTTGATATTCAGCAAGAACAGGGACAAAAGCTTGTGAAAAAGCACCTTCAGCAAAAAGGCGACGCATAAAATTAGGGATCCTAAACGCAACATAAAACGCATCCATCCCTGCCTGCGCCCCAAACAATTGAGCAATTACCATATCACGCACAAATCCCACCATGCGCGAGATCAAAGTCATTACCGACACAAGGGACGTTGAACGGAGCAGACTCTGCCGTTTAGGCACCGTACTTTCAATCGCAGACATAATTGGCACTAATTCACAAAAGAAACCGCTATGATATATCGAACTGGACTTTGGACAAAGTAGGATCTTTACGGGCCCGTGCCCGTGGGCGAGCCCGAGCCCGCCCGAGATCCGGCTAATCTACTTTTGCGCTATTTTAGTCAACATCATAACAATGCGAATAACGCGCAACAACCCACATATTGACATAACCAACCACATTGGGCATGATCATCATTTTTGTGACACCTCAATGAGTGGAGATTTGTAAGTGGCAAATATTAAATCAGCGATCAAGCGTGCTCGTCAAAATGTGAAACGACGCCTACATAACGCTAGCGCACGCTCCATGTACCGCACCTACGTTAAAAACGTTCTCAAAGCGGTTGAAGCCGGTGACCAAAAAGCCGCACGCGCCGCCTATGCCAAAGCACAACCAATCATTGATAAAGCAGCTGGTAAGGGTCTAATTCACAAAAACAAAGCTGCTCGCATTAAAAGCCGCCTGGACGCACACGTTAAAGCCATGGTTGCTTAATCCCGCGTTTCCGTCGCTCTATGATGTATGTAAACACCCGAACCGGTACTACCAGTCCGGTTCGGCGGTTTATGTTAGGGTCTGCCCTTAGCCTACTTGTTTCGCAAAATCCAGCATCGCCCTTGTTGGGCCAAGGCCCAACCTACAAGCTTTTCCCCAGATTTCGAAATTGTGGTGAATGGTTACCGGCGTTTTATGTGCTAATTTTTTGACTAGTATGCGTATGACTGATATAGTTACCCCCTCTGTGACAACCGGGATAAAATATGCCTTTTAATTTTTTATCTAAAGAATCTCTTATACCTCTGCCCAGAGAAATTGTTAAATCAAATAAATACCCGTTCGCTAGAACCTTACGTACTTCTTTTGTAGAAAAACTCTGGGATACTTTTTTTGTGCTCGCGGGCAAGATCTTGGTTCATGAGCAGGCCATCCCTGCCCATTTCCCTGGGCTGAGATTTTTAGATTTTCTTCGCGCCAAAAAACATCGGGTTGGGCTCCTTGATGTTCTAACCTTATTTATTCCTAGACTAACCCTGGAGCTATTTACGCTTGGAATAAAATACCGTGATGAACAACGAATTCGTTTCGCACAAGCTCTATTGGTTCTCGCATTGATCATTAATATTCCTCTCCTAGTTATTCGCTATCTAGCAAGCGCAATAATAACCCTCCTACTTTCTCCAGTGATTATCATTCTCAGTTTTGTTGCAGATAAAGTAGGCAGACAGGCTTACCAAGATGCACTAAAAATTGAAAGTGAGGGGCACATCACTTTGGAAGCCTACCTTGATAGCAATGATGTCTCTTTAGAGGACATCCACATTAACGCAATCGAAACAACGCTTGCCAATTCATCTGATAGTACGCAAACAATCACCTTAACCTTTGCAAAGAAATATGCCCAAGCAACAGAAGGAGAACAGCCAGCCGAATCCCAGGCTACTCCCAGCTCATTTATTGTTAGGTTAAGTAAACAATCACAGCAGCCTACCTTCAGTCAGGCAAATAATGTACATGCCTTATTCAGTCTTAATATTGGTCATGTTGCTACTACTGTTGCCCATGAGCCTGCAAAATTAAATTTAGAACCCGAAGCGCAACAAACACTCTTAGCACTTTAGGGTCTGTACACACCGTCATTGTGATTGCGAGCGTAGCTCCCCGTCATTGCGAGTACCCTAGTCCCGTGGGACAAACATCACCAAAGAACTTTGCACCAGCATCCCCTCTCCCGCCCTGCGGGCACCCTCTCCCCGTTCCCGGGGCGAGGGGGAAAATGAAGGAAGTTCTTTGGGAGGAGCGTAGCGACGAAGCAATTGTAAGTTTAAAAAGTGATAGGATAAGCCTCAAGAGAGTAGCCCCTCACGGAAGTGAAGGGCGCGGGCGTGAGCGACCGTGAAGCAATCGATTTTACCGATCGTCTGGATCTGGGTACTCTAGCCCTGCTCTCGAAACGTTTGAATAGTTGAATGAGCTGCATTAGCACGCTCGCTTACAATCGTAAACATTAATTTCGAGGCTGAAATGGAAGTGTATAATAATTTTGTAGGAATTGACATTGGTAAATTAACCTTTGTAGTAGGAGTACATGGTCAAAAATCAATTAGGGAGTATGAAAATAACGTTGAAGGAATTGAACATTTTCTAAAGGATTACCGCTCAATGCTACCTAAGAGTTTTATTGTATTAGAGACCACTGGCGGTTATGAAATGAGATTATTGTTAACGCTGTGTGAGGAAGGTTTTGCGGTACATAGAGCCAACACACGCAAGGTAAAGAATTTCATTCGGTCATTAGGTAATGGAGCAAAAACAGACGCATTAGACGGTAAATCTCTAGCATTATATGGCTATGAAAGGCATGAGCGATTGGAGTGTTTTAAGCCACAATCGCAGCAATCACTCGAGTTATATGAATTAGTACAGCGCTGTAGCGATTTAAAACAGATGCTTGCTGCGGAAAAGAATAGGCTGAAGGCTCCGCGCGCCGATCACATCAAAGAAAGCTGTGAATTAATGATAGATTCGCTGACAAAGCAAATTGATACACTTACGGCACGAGTTAATCATATTATTGAGAATGATACTCTATTAAGCAAGAAGAAAGCCGTATTAAAAACAATTCCAGGTATTGGCGAAGTGACAGCGAACTATTTACTGGTATTAGTGCCCGAATTAGGTACACTGAATCGTAAACAAATAGCATCCTTAACTGGCTTGGCACCCATAGCAAATGATAGCGGGTTATATAAAGGCTATAGGGCAACAGGGCATGGGCGAAAAGGTGTGAAACCTATTTTGTTTATGGCTGCAATGGCTGCGCGAAATTCAAACTCGTGGTTAAAAAGTTTTTACAATCGATTAGTTGAAGCGGGCAAAAAGAAAATCGTGGCGTTAACCGCATTGATGCGTAAAATTATTGTTATAGCTAATGCTAGAGTTAGAGACTTTAATTTGTCTTGTTCTTAAGCAATTAGACTATTAAAAATAATTTAAAAAAATCGCTGAGACATAGTTGATCCAGTGACCTTTCCTAGCATCTCATAAGGCCACTGGATTGCTTCGCTAACGCTCGCAATGACGGTCTAATGTTAGTTCGGTACGTTTTTCAGGCCCTGTATAAACGCTTGCAATGACAGACTTGAAATAAAGATTAAAATTAATCAAACTTAGTTTATTTTTAACATAATGTTGCGATAAAAAACCAAATTTCAAAAATATTTTGATTATTATTTGCATAGCTGGTATATTTGGCGCTCTTTTACTACACAGGGGTAAATATTATGGCGGGTATTCTTAACTTGGTAAGAGCAGGGCTTGGGATGCTGGGAAGGACGTTATATAGCAACAGTGATTTTTTAATACCTCTTACTAAAGAATTACGACAACATCCTGTTGTTAGAACGCTACGCACACCTTTGACACAAAAATTTAAAGATACATATGGAGCATTTTCTGGAAAACTGCAGACACAAAAAACCAGGCATGTCCCCCCTAACCCGGAAAATCTCACACGGGGTCGCTTGGGAATATTTGATTATCTAACCTTAGGTATTCCCAGATCGCTCTCAACAGGATTGGTTAAATTTGCCAACTTCCTACATAGCTCTGACTACCCTATCCTCAAGGTACTAAGCTATATTCCAGGGGGTTTAGGATACCTGGTTCACTTTGTTGCTAACGTGGCAGCTCGTGCCGTTATTGCCTTTGCCGCGACGGTTGTAGTATCTCCAGTAGTCTTAGTTACTCACCTCGTTTCATTGCTTGTTGGTGCAAAACAATACAAGGAAGCGCTTCAACTCAGAGGTTCAAACGCTCAAACTACTCAGCCGCAAACTCTTAGCGAGTTTCTTGCTCAGACTAAGGTGAATGCAAACGACCTACGTTTAAGTAATGTGTCCAAAGAAACATATCAACATCATGGTACTAAGATGATATTATTTCGTCTTTCAACAAAAGGAGCAAGCGGAAACAACACTCCCCAATTCACCTTTGAAGTACCTGCGCCTCAAGCTCAGCAGCAAAATGGGCAGCGAGTCGCAATTGAACCTGCAAAAGCAGCAAGCTTAAGAGCAACAGGGAGGCTTAATATGTTTAAAATGGCTACTCGTATTCAGGAAGTCAGTGAGAAAGTTACTTATGGAAATAATACCAAAGCTGGCGATGCTTGCGAAGCCTTTAATGAAGCAACGAGAATGCAATAATTCCCCATTAAATTACGCCGTCCTTTATTTGACCCATTCTCTGGCTCGCTCTGAGAATGGGTTTTTGTTTATGGCGGGGAACAGTGCCCGTCATTTTGACGATTATTTGCAAAACTGGTATATTTGGCGCTCTTTAACTAAACAGGGGTAACTATTATGGCGGGTATTTTTTACTTGATAAAATTGGGGCTTACGAAGGCGAAAGATTATTTGTATGACAACAGAGATTTTTTTGTACCTCTTCCTAGAGAATTACGAGAATATCCTGCTGGTAGAACGAAACGTACACCTTTAGCACAAAAATTTTTAGATACATTTAAAGCATTTTTTGGAAAACCGTCGAAACTAATAGACAAGAGCCAGGGGGATACCCCGGATAATCGCACACCGAGTCGCTGGGGAATATTTGATTATCTAACCTTAGGTATTCCCAGATTGCTCACAAATGGATTACTTGGCCTTGCCAACCTCCTAAAAAGCACTGACTACACTATTCTCCAACTAGTAAGCTATGTTCCATGGGCTTTAGGAAAAATAGTTGGCTACGTTGTTCACTTTGCAGTGCGTGTCCTTATTGCCGCAGTCGCTACGATTGTAGTATCTCCAGTAGTCATAGTTACTCACCTCGTTTCATGGCTTGTTGGTGAAAAACAATACAATGCAGCGCTTCAACTCGAAAGTAGCAGCAATCAACCTCTTAGTCAGTATCTTAATGAAACTAGGGTGGATGCAAACGACCTACGTTTAGTTACAGTGTCCAAAATAAGAGATCAAGACAATAACAAAGAAGTTACTGCGAAGATATTATTTTGTCTTTCACCAAAAGGAGCAACCGGAGACAACCCTCGCACATTCGTCTTTGCAGTACCTGCGCCTCAGGCTCAGCAACCTACGGAGCGGGAACGACTCCAGCAACAAGCCGAGCATATTCGTGGAGAACAGACACAAAGAGCAGAAGATGGGCAACCCAACGCAGGATCATCACAAAGAGCAAGCCTAGAGGCAGTACTGAAGCTTAATCTGTTTAAAACGCAATCTCATACTAAGGAACAAGGAAAAGTTCAGTATGTCGGTACCGACATGACCGAAGCTCAACAAGCCCTAGAGAATGTACTACATTAAATTATCCCGTCCTTTATTCGACCCATTCTCTGGCTTGCTCAGAGAATGGGTTTTTGTTTATGGCGGGGCCTTTCATTCCGGCTTGGGCTCATTATAAACCAGCGAAAATGAGGTTGCGTGTTGATTTAATTGTTCATAAGCTCGTTTAGCGGGTACATATTGCGGAAATTGCGTCATTAGCCGCTGCAGAATCTGGCGTGATGAATCTTCATCGCCGCGGTTCCATTCACTGAGGGCAGTGAAATACATTAAATCTGCAGGTTGATCTGCCAACAGTGGGGTGCGGTTGAATGCGACGGGCTCAATAAAGCTTACCCTATCCTGTTGCTGAGCATCCAACCATTGCAGCATTTTACGTGCTTGCAAGTTACCATTATCACTGGCTTGTTGTAATAAACGTTTACCCTCCTCCGATTTATGCTCTGGTGCAGCATTAAACAGGATTAATGCCAGCTGATATTGTGCGTAAGCATTATTGTTAGCAGCCAATTCACTATAAAGCTGCTTTGCCTGCTCGCTGTCTTGGCTCACTCCTAAACCATATTGGTACATCCGCGCGAGAGCAAGTTTGGCTTTTTCATTTCCTTTTGTTGCAGCTTGATGGTAATAATTAACCGCGCCAGGAAAATCAAGTTGGGTTGCGACACCTGTTTCTGACAGCAGACCCAGTTGATAAAGTGCGCCAGCATCACCCAAAGAAGCTGCTTTCTTATACAGTTGCAATGCTTTTTGCTCGTTGCGCGCAATTCCCTGACCAATAAAATACAGATCAGCCAGTTGCGTCATCGCTAGACTATAGCCTTGATCAGCAGCCTGAGTAAGAAACTCCAGCGCCTTGGTGTAGTTAACAGGAACGCCCTTTCCTTTCTCATAGATTAAAGCAAGATCATAGTCACCGACCATATCATGCTGCTGTGCCGCTAGTTGATAGCTTTCAAGCGCCTTGAGGTAATTATCATCCACAGTATCGTAAATAAAACCAAGCGCTACTGCAGCCTTCGGATAAACAGCCCCTGCTGCCGCATACCATTTCTTAGCCTCGGCATAATCAGGCTCCTTACCAATTCGACCCAATTGATAAAGCTGGCCTAATAAAAATTGAGCGACAGGTTGACCCTGCTGTGAGGAAGCTTCATACCATTGTGCCGCTATTTGAGGATTGAGCTGTCCACCTAAACCAGTATCATAGAGATAGCCAAGCTTTAATTGCCCCTCTTTATCCCCCTTCTGAGCTAGAGTTTGATAAATAGCACGTGCCTCTTGCATATTTGATGCGTCATCGGCTTGCGCGAGATAATAGTCAGCAAGCAACAAACTGGCAATACTATTTCCGGCTTGGCGAGCTTTATTTAAATCAGGAAGAAATTCTCCACCACTTTGATGCTTGAGCACTGCCAAATTGAGATTGGCATAGGCAAAACCAGCATCTGCCGACTGCTGCAACATTGCCTTGCCTCGTTCTATATCGCGTTTCAGACCTATACCTTGACTGTAAAAAGTACCCAAAATGAAAGCGCTAACGGGATTCATCGCAGCTTGTTGATACCAACGCAGCGCCTCGACTTGATTTGCCGGTACAGTAATTCCTCTTGCAAACATGATACCTAAGAGCAAAGCCGCTTCTCTATTCCCGGCATTTGCTTCTTTTTTTGCCACATTGAATGCTTGCACTTGCTTATCAGGATGGGCCGAATCCATGGCATTATAATATGCCAAGGGCAATTCGGCTTCCGCTACCCCCCGACTAACAGCACCCTGATAGAGGCGTCGAATCAATTTAGTACGATTTTCTTTAGCAATAACACTCAAACCACCCTGTTTCTGCTTCACTAAATACTCCGCTAATTGATATTCTGCGGGACCGTAATTATTCGACGAAGCAAGATAGTACATCGCTAAAGCTTGCTGCATATCCGGCTCAACGATACTCTTGCCACTCGCATCAGCAAAACCTTTATCATACATATTAGCCAACACATATTGGGCGTAGACATTACCCTTGAAAGCGGCATCCGTTATCCAACCAAGCCCTTGTTTATAATCAACCGGATCCGTTTGCCCTTCTAAATACAAAACACCCATATTGTATTCAGCGCGTAGATCGAGCTGCGAGGCAGCTAAACGATAATAAATGAGGGCCTGTTGCGGGTTTTTATTCACCGCAATGCCATACTGATAAAGCTGGCCAATTTCAAATTGCGCACCTGGATCGCCCAAAATTGCTTGACCATACAGATGATTGAGCACAGCTTGATAATTCGCTTTATTTTTCCAGCCTACTGTTTTCTCTTTTAAATAATTAAATGCTTGCGGACCCGCTTTTCCCGGATAAGCTGAGCTTTCTTTAACCATTGAGTCTTGTGGTTTGTGCTTTAGTGCTAAAGACTCCTGTTCTTGCAATGCTTGAATTTGCCTATCCAATGGATAGCGGGGAAAAGTCCACTTAACAGACTGATTCGCATTCAATATTGGGGCAATTAAATCAAAATAATCATTAATCGGAATTTCATTGGGCTGTGCAAGTACAAAGTGAGGTTTGTAAAGTTCAGCGCGAGTCATTAACTCCATTTGTGGAGCAGGATTATAATTATTTTCTGTTAATGCAAGCGGATTTTGCCAGGCATTATAAATACCACCCACGTTATACACACCATCAGTAAAACTCTTGACTGTATTATTGCTTAGCCAGTGCACGGCTTCGATTTCTGCATCAACCCGTGATGGTTTTTTTTGCGCAAGTGTTTCTGTCTCTTGCGCTTGTTTCTTCCATTGCTCCGCTAATTGTTGATTTGCGGGAACGCCTTTACCTTCTTTATAGAGAAGAGACAAACCTTCTTGCGCTTCAGAGGAACCATTTTGCGCAGCCTGCAGCATCCACGTAAATCCAGTTTCTGGATGAAAGAGTGGCGATTTTTGATCAAGGTATAAACGAGCTAAACTCAATTCTGCCTGCGAATCATGTGCATTTGCTGCTTTCGTGAGCCAACCTTTACCGACCTCAATTTGATTTTGCTTGATTGCCAAATTACCCAGGGCTACCATTGCAGCCATTGAATTTTTCGCCGCAGCCTTGGTTAATAAATCAAGACCCTTTGCAGTATCACGCGCAACCACTGTTCCTGTTGCATACAGCTCACCTAATTTTGCCTGAGCTTCAACTTCCCCTTGTTCTGCCGCTTTCGACAACCAAATTACACCCAGTTTTTTACTATTTTGGTCGCGACTTTCGACAAAATAGGTGCCCAGAGTATATTGAGCCAGTGCATTACCGCTTTTGGCTGCATCGATGTAATATTTTCTTGCTAGATCAGGATTTTTTTGCGTACCGAGACCAAACAGATAAGCCGCAGCACAATACATTTGAGCTTGAATATCACCAGCAGCAGCGGCTTTTTTAAACCAATAGAGCGCTTGCTCAGGATCTTTTTCTTCGATCAGATTATAACGGCCAAGTAGTTGCTGGGCAGGCAGCACGCCTTTCTCAGCTGCCTCGTTAAAGTAGCGCAAAGCCAAGCTATTATTTTTTAATTGACCGTAGCCATATAAGCGCATCCGCCCCATATAATAATTAGCAACTGGATCTTTTCCCGCTTGAAGCGCTTGCGCTGCGAGAGGATAATTTCCCTGACGATAGGCATCTAATCCCTCTGTCGCATAAGCAAATTGGCCTCCAGTGGCTGCAACCAAGTAAAACCATGGTACCAATGATTTCATGGCAACTCCTCTTTTATTAATAACCACCCTACATCCCTGGAATAATGCCATAGTGCACCACTGCACTTACCGCACCATTCCTCGTGGTACTGTTTACCAACCAATAATTACCGCGGTTATTTAAGCCATAACGCACATTCGTGTATTGACACACTTTAACGTTCTGCTCGCAATCAACAACTTGTCCATATAGGGATTTTTTGTAAGGCACGGTACAAATGAATTTCACTTGTTTTTCACTGGTGGATAACGCGCCCCACTCGCGTGGCCCAATCACATGATTCAAATAAAGACTGCGTGAGCTTTCTTCATTGCGCATTTGAAACAGTGTAATGGGTCGATTTGAGCTGTTGAACAGAAGATACATGGATTGATTATCCCAATTGCTACCAGGATTTAAATGTAGAGTCTGCAATTCAAACTGATAGCCAGCATTATAGCAGCCAATTGGGGCTCTATTATCCTCTTTTTCTGCTTTCGCTGTCTTTTCGTTGCCGCTGCTTCTTCTGTTTCTTCGGCTTTCTCCACTTTTTTTTGCCTTAGCAATCGCTAGGTTGCTAGACAATAATAATATGAGGCAGAGACTTATCATTGTTTTGCTTGTGTTCATTCTTCTGAACTCCCCTTAGTCAACACCGGACGTACTACTATTATGGTACCCGAGTAATGATTGTTCTCATTAGATAGCTCTACGAAACTGTGGTTTAACCATTCGGCATCTTTAGTAAACATCCGCACACAACCGTGGCTTGCTCTATATCCTGGGATATCAGGTGAACCATGCAAAGCGAACCCCTTATGGAAATACATGCAGTAGGGCATTTTTGCTCCCCCACGGCCGATGGGATAGACATTGGATCGACATCGCTGGTCTTCTTTGCTGAAGAAACGAAAGATGCCTGTCATTGTACGGCAAGCTCTCGGGCTATCTGGACAGCGGTCTCTCCCTGAAGAAATAGGTCCCCATTTGACTAATTTCCCTTCTTTGTCATAGGCTCCCCAGGCTAATTTATCCTGGTCAACAATAACTTGCTTTTCACCTCTGTTCTCATTGATCAGCAGGGGAAATGGCGAAAAGTCAAGAAGGGTTTTTTGCGCGAGATTTCGCGGAACAACAAGGATCTTACCGGACCAAAATAGTTGTATGACCGATTTAAACGTTGAACAACATCACGCTGCTGTTCATTGGGAAATAAATTTTCCCAGGTTTGCCCAGGGCCCACTTTAATGCATTGATAATCTGGGTAGGCACAAAGACCTGTCCCATAATAATTTGCAGCACTAATGCCTGCTGCTTGTATCATCAGCGCAATCACTCCTAATATTTTCTTCATGTCGTGATTCCCCAATTGACATTCGCCATTTGTAATGCAAGAAGCATGCTTAAATGCAAGCTCTTAAACCTTTGTCGGTTAAATGGTTAAAAAGTTTAGCCTATGGGCAAAAATAATTATAAACATGCAGAGAAAACAACCAGTGAGCTTATTTCTATTGTTCGCAGGAGTCGAGCCGCTATTGTTGGGCCAAGGCCCAACCTACAATCTCATGACCTACACACCGGCACCGCTATTGTTGGGCCAAGGCCCAACCTACATCTCATGACCTACACAAACGTAGGTTGGGCCTTGGCCCAACAGTATACAATGCAGGGTGCCGCACTAATTCTCAACGATGAAAATGCGCAAATATCCGCGCAGCCAATTCATCGTTTATGCCATTAACCTTGGCAATTTCAGCAAGCGGAGCTTTGGCCAACTCTTGCAAGCCACCAAAACGACGCAATAAAGCCTGGCGTCTTTTAGGGCCGACACCTGCAATGGTTTCAAGAGAAGAATCCAATCGTGCATGCTGTCGTTTTTTACGATGTGCAGTAATTGCAAAGCGATGCGCTTCATCACGTATATGCTGCAACAAATGCAAAGCAGGCGAATCTGAGGGTAAACTTATCTCTTTACCCTCAGTAGCTAAAATTAACCGCTCCCATCCCACCTTACGATCCGGACCTTTGGCAATACCTAAAAAAGTCACGCCTTCCACTTGCAAAGCCGCCAAAACCCGTTCCGCCACAGCAACTTGCCCTTTACCACCATCAATAATAAGGACATCAGGCAAATTTTGTTCTTGCTGTAGCCGCTTAAAACGGCGGGTAATTGCCTGCTCCAGGGCCGCATAATCATCCCCTGGAGTAATACCCTCAATATTAAAGCGGCGATAATCCGCTCGTCGAGGGCCATCGGTATCAAAAACCACACACGCAGCAACTGTGGCTTCCCCTTGCGTATGACTAATATCAAAACACTCCATGCGCCTAATGGCGTCTTGTCGTCCTAATAACTGGCCTAAAGCTTGATATCTCATTTTTATTGTTGCCGAAGAGGCAACATAATCGGCAATAGAACGATGCAAGTTATTCATAGCAAAATCTAACCAACGTGCTTTCACCCCACGCGGCCTTACTTGAATTTGACATAGTTTACCACGTAATTCACTCAGCATCGTCTTAATAGTTTCTAACTCAGGAATCGATTCATGGGTAATAATTAAAGCGGGTATTCGTTCTGGCGTATCAACGTAGTAAAACGCAATGAACGCAAGTGAAAACTTCTTGCCATAAGGCAGTTTCATCCTGTTCATGGTCGACAAAAGCGTGTTTAGGGACTGCTGGAAAAAAATTTTGGCTAGCGATGACACGGCCCTCACGGACAGTAACATATTGGATGCAAGCAAAACCAGGTCGTGCTTCAATGGCAATGACATCAGCATCGCCCCGTAATTGCACGACCCCTTGCTGCTCTTGAATTAATCGTAAACTTTTTATTTGATCACGTATTATTGCCGCTTCCTCAAAAGCAAGCCGCTCTACTGCTTGCTCCATGCGTTTTGCTAATTCATCAAGAAGAAGCTGCGATTTTCCCTGTAAAAATCGAATAGCATCATTCACCGAGCGTTGATAATCCTCGGCAGAAATATAACCGGTACACGGGGCTGTGCAACGCTTAATATGATACTGTAAACAAGGACGAGTTCGTGCACTAAAAAAGCTATCACTGCAGTTGCGAATTTTGAATACTTTTTGAATCATGCTCAGGGTTTCACGCACCGCCGCCACGCTTGGATAGGGCCCATAAAACTCCCCCTTACCCAGTTTTTTCTTCGTACGGTATAACTCCATACGCGGAAATGGGTGCTCAGAATTGACATGAATATAAGGGTAGGTTTTGTCATCACGCAACACGACATTGTATTTGGGTCGCAGCGATTTAATTAGGTTACTTTCTAATAATAAGGCTTCTGTTTCACTACGAGTGACACTTACTTCAATTGCCGCAATCTGCCCCACTAAAGAGCGGATCTTCACCCCTACATTCTGTTTATTAAAATAACTAGCGACCCTTTTTTTTAAATTCTTTGCTTTGCCAACGTATAGAACGGTCCCCTTCGCATCGAGCATGCGATAAACACCGGGATCAGTGGTGAGATGGGTAAGAAAAACGGCTATATCAGGATTTATTTTGTCATTCATGTATTAAATTATAGAGGATCTGATCGGCGCAATGACGTCGCTGGAGCGACAAATAGGCAAAGTGGAACTGAGCTACCCTTCCTCATGTAGCGCATCATTAGGTCGCTCAATCACACGGTGCTTCATGGCCAAGAAGGTAAGCTCAACATCATTTTTTATCCCTAACTTTTCAAACATACGATAACGATAACCATTAATTGTTTTAGGACTTAAGAATAATCTATCAGCGATATCTTGCACGGTCATGCCGCTTGTGATCATCAACATCACCTGCATTTCACGTTCAGACAACAAATCAAATGGGGAATCCTGCACTGCTTCAAGGCTACTAATTGCCATCTTTTGGGCGATTTCAGCGCTTAAGTACTTATCACCCTTGGCCACTTTACGAATAGCTGCTGCCATTTCCTCCGCACCCGACTCCTTGGTCAGGTAACCCATAGCCCCCAGTTGCAATACTCTTGTCGGTAAGGGCTCAGCGCACATGGCAGTCACAGCAATGACTTTAACTTGTGGATTTGATTTCTTGAGCCGTCTAGTGACTTCCCAACCATCGATACCCGGCATTTTCATATCGAGGAGCACGACGTCTGGCTTATAGGATTTAACCATAGTCAAAGCTTGCTCACCACTCTCAGCATCAGCAACCACTTCCACATCAGGTAAATCTTCTAACAATCGCCGAATTCCCATGCGCACAAGAGCATGGTCATCAACGATTAGTACTTTTATCAAACTCGACATGGACCAATTAGCCAATGAACATAAAACGTGGGTCGATATTAGCAAGACTAGCCGTTCTTTACAATTCCCTTCTACATACTTCCTTCTCCCCTTGGGGAGAAGGTGGCGCGTAGCGCCGGATGAGGGTCTAGCCAATAGCACACGCTTGAATAGATCTCAACAAGCCAAAATATGAATATTAGGATTATTTGGATCAACAGGAAACAGCGGTGGGTATTCACCCACCTCCTTTGCTCGGGCGATATAATCCCTAACATCAGACTTCACAAAATCATAAAGCTCATGGTAATTTTCGATGACAAAATATACCGACTGCAGCATGTCAATGCGATAGGGCATGCGAAAAGCAACTACTGGATGAAATAACACTCGCATTGGCATATCACTTTCAACACTATAAGCAGTTTCACTGATCGAAGAAAGAATACCACCGCCATAAGCGCGTAATCCGTTTTTTGTTTTAATCAGACCGAATTCGACGGTAAACCAGAAAAGACGCTGCAATAATGGCCAGTCTTCTTCTGGCAAGCTGAGTACCAGGCACGCATAATTGCAAACGAAATCGGCAAATACTTGATCGGTTAACATCGGACAATGGCCAAAGAGCTCATGGAAAATATCAGGTTCTTTTACGTAATCGATTTCTTCTGCATTACGAATAAAGGTTGCGGCTGGGAAGCGGCGCTTAGCTAATAATTCAAAAAACTTACGGGCTGAAATCAGCGCATCCACCGGTTCAACTTGCCAACCTGTCAATGAATTAAGACGGCGACTAAGATCAGGTAACTGAGGAATATGCTCAGCAGATAATCCAAGGCTTGCTAAACCTCGTAAAAACTCTTCGCATGCTCTTCCAGGAACAATCTTTATCTGCCGCTCATAAAGTATTTGCCAAACACGATGCTCTTCCTGTGAATAGTTAACCAAACCTTTGGCATCAGGTTGGTGAGAAACATAGCGGCTGACAAACTCCATAACAACTCCTAAACGACGTTAATTATCTTGATGATTCAAATTATAGCTCTTTGCATAATTTGTTCATAAAACACACCGTCATTGCGAACGAAGCTCCGTCATTGCGAGGAGCACAGCTCCCCGTCATTGCGAGGAGCGTAGCTCCCCGTCATTGCGAGGAGCGTAGCTCCCCGTCATTGCGAGGAACGTAGCTCCCCGTCATTGCGAGGAGCGTAGCTCCCCGTCATTGCGAGGAGCGTAGCTCCCCGTCATTGCGAGGAGCGTAGCTCCCCGTCATTGCGAGGAGCGTAGCTCCCCGTCATTGCGAGGAGCGTAGCTCCCCGTCATTGCGAGGAGCGTAGCGACGAAGCAATCCAGCGACCTTGCCTAGCATCTCATAAGGCCACTGGATTGCTTCACCTTCGGTCCGCAATGACGGAGCTTCATTCGCAATGACGGAGCTCAACTCGATTCTATTAAAACCTTGCATAGTTTATCTTCTAAATCCTTATATTTCGACATTGGGTCAATAAAACCATTAATCATGATTGAAAAAATAAGAGTGCGTTTTTTGTTCGTTTCAGCGTAGCCAGACAATGAAGTTACCCCTGTTTCTGAGCCAGTTTTTGCATGTATTTTTCCTAAGATTAAAGGCTCTTTCATCCGATCTTTCAATGTACCATCCACACCTGAGATAGGCAGGGAAGAAATAAAATCAGCAGCCTCTGGCGAAGAGAAAATGGTCTGTAATAAACTAACTATCTGTTCTGGGGTTAAAAAATTATATCGTGAAGCACCTGCACCATCGATGAGTGTCGTTTTGGGAAAATTGCGCTGTAAGGTCTGAGCCAATAACTCGCGCACGGCATTATTACCATTGGTAAAACTGCCGGCCTCATGGGCATAATTAGCACCCATGGTTTTAAATAATACTTCGGCAATGCTATTGTCAGACTCTTTTAGCATGGTCGTCACTAATGTTTTTAAAGGCGGCGAATCTTGGCGAGCGAACGGCTTCGTTGCAATCGTAAATTTTTTGAATTCTATGCCTCCCTTTGTAGTGATCTGGTATTTTTCTAAAAAATGGTTTAACAAAATTTGCATGCTGTCACGTGGATCATTAATTGCCATCTCAATAAGGTGGGGGTTAGCAGAAGCATTAATACAGCCTCTGATTGTATACGTTGTTGGACCACTACGCTTAACTTTTATAGCACAATCCTTGGTCTCAGCAGGACGCGTGACAACCTCTTTGATAAATTGCATGGACTGTGGGTAGCTCGGTAACTCAAGTTTTGCAGGTTGCTCAGGCTCAGTAGCAGGTACGATTGTGGCCATTACACAATTACGATTAATGATTAACGCACTGATAGGCGAACCCCAACAGAAATCCTGATCATCCCAGGACGTTCCAGGGCTCTTAGCAATCTGATCAAAAGCCGTATCGTCGACAACAATTTTACCTTTGATATGACGAATACCTACCTCAGTCAATGACTTGATCAAAGATTCAAATTGCTCAGCGGTTAATTTAGGATCACCTGAGAATTGCAAATAAAGATTATCATTCAATTTGCCTTTATGAATCTTGGTATAATCCAGAAATAGTTGGGTTTGGTAAGTAAAATCAGGTCCTAAAGAATGAAGGGCCGCAAATGCAGTGAATAGTTTCTGATTACTCGCTGGTGTAAAATAACGATTCGCATCTTTTTTATAAAGAGCCGTGCCCGTTTTCGCATCTTGCACAAAGATCCCAATATTTACATTCTCGCCAAAATCAGTTAGGACAGCTTGTATTTTTTTATTAAGCTCACTCGGCGCTACCTTTTCTCCTGCAGAAGCGGACGTTGTGAAAATCAAAAGAGCAACCACTAAAAAATACCTTTTTTTCATGTCTGATTGTCCTATTTTTTAAAAAGGTGGGGTCATGCAGGAGCAGAGGAGCGTCGAATGTCTGAAATAGCAACAAATGTCTCCGTTCCCCGCCCTAATCGACGCTGCTCTCCCTTCCACGCATGCCCGTAGACTATCTCATAAGTCAGTGGATACTTACCCTGGGGCGTGCATAACGCTGCATAAGCGTCGGCAAAAGCTAGCCATGACTTTCTACCCGTTAAACCTTTGTTGCGCGCTTGGTTAATATTGCGCACCCCTTGTGCTTTTATATTCTCCAATAACTGCTTTAAACTCGAATAGTGTACTGTTAATAATTCCATATCGACAACTGGATCAAGAAAATGTTCTGCCAACAAACAATCACCAACATCGTGCATATCCATAAAATCATTCGTGTGGGCATGTTGATCCCCGGCTAGCCAGGCTTGTTTTAATTCTTTAAACGTATCAGGGCCGAGCGTTGAAAACATTAAACAACCATTCGTATTCATGACGCGATTTAATTCATGAATTACTCCTGCAAGAGGGGGGGACCAGTGAATAACTTGGTTAGCATAGATTAGATCAAAGAAGCCATCCGCAAAAGGTAACGCAGTCATATCAGCATTAACCAGTGACCATTTACGTCGCCAACTTTGTTTTTTCTTAGACTGCAGGAGCATGGCATGGGATAAATCTAAACCGATAATTTCTGCTTGTGGGTAATGCTTTTTTAACATCGGGGTAAAAATCCCAGTACCACAACCCAAATCAAGGACATAACGAGGCGTAATGTTTAAATAATGCAACCGCGTGAATAAACGCTCACCAATTTCATTTTGCACTTTTGCTGCCCGTTCGTATTCTCTAGCATGTCGGTTAAACGCATTGCAAATTTCAGTTTTCAGATTCATTATAGCATCCTAGTCCCGTGGGACAAATATCAGCGAAGAACTTTGCACTAGCAAACCCTCTCCCGCCCTTCGGGCACCCTCTCCCCATGTCTGGGGAGAGGGGGAAAATGAGGGAAGTTCTTAGGGAGATTTGAAGTTATTAATGGAATCCAACGCTCGTGCGCCAGAAAATCACCAGTATAACACAGATGCTACGTTTGCCTGCGGTCTGCGTGCTTTGCTGTCAATACCATCGCCAGCCCTTTGCGGTCTGTACAGCTTGCGCTAACTTGCTGCAGCGAATCGGCCCCGCCTGTCGTTATTGTGCCCTGCCATTGCCAGACGATAATTTCCTCGTCTGTGGGAGGTGCACAATAGCAAAGCCTGTCTTTGATAAGGTAAACACTGCCTACCTCTTTGCAGAGCCTTTACGCACTTTGCTCCACGAATTTAAATATGCGCAAGCGCTTTATTTAGGTGGATTTTTAGCTCAATTGATGCTGGATGCTTTACCAAAGCAAGCAATGCAAACCCAATGTCTTGTGCCAGTTCCTCTACATCCCAAACGCCTGAGGGAGCGGGGTTTTAATCAAGCAGCTGAACTTGCTAAATTGTTAGCTAGAACATTGCAGTTACCTTGTGAGCTTAATCTTTGTAAAAAAATTATTCACACCGTGCCCCAAGTGAGTTTAAATAAAAAACAACGAATGGATAACTTGCGCCATGCTTTTCAGAGCAAACCAAGCAATTATCAACATATTACCTTAGTTGATGATCTATTAACCACTGGAAGTACTGCTAACGAATTAGCCCGTACTTTCAAAAAACAAGGTGTAGGTCAAGTGGATCTATGGTGCTGCGCTCGCGCTGTTTAGGATAAAAACCGTTGTAAATCATTCAGTAAAAGCTGAAATAGCAAGACTACACAGGCAATCGCCGCCAGACGATACAATAATACCTCAAATGCAACAGATACCGGCTTGCCACGCAACTTTTCGACTAGGGCATAAATGATGGAACCACCATCAAGCCCGGGGAGGGGAAATAAATTAACTAACCCTACTGCAAGACTTAAACTAGCAATAAACGATAAAAAAGCTGCAATCCCTTGAGCAAAAGAATGAATTGAACCCGCAAATAAACCCAATGGCCCCAGCAAAATGGCAAAAGGAATAACACCAGTTATTAATTGTTTCAATGCAACCATAAAAAAGGTAAATAACCGTAGTATTTGCGCAATTGCCTGGTGCGCCGATGCCCAAAACGATTGGCCTGCAATAGACTGCGTGTGCAGCTTGACCGGAGCCGCCTTGATACCAAGAGCAGTTAACAATGACCGGTCTTGCTTTTTATAATGCAAGTGCCCCAAATTTAGCGTAACTTTGCGGATAGCTCCCTCCTTATCACTCACTTCAGCCGCTACATTCGCTTTCCCTAGCCCCATAATGAGGCTCATACCAACCTCTTGCCAAGAATTGGTTTTCCAGCCCGCTATTGCAGTAATCCGATCGTTGGCTTGCAACCCTGCTAAAGAAGCAATACTCTGTGGAATGACCTCTTGAATAAGCGGACTCTGTTGCTGATAGCCCAACATAAACATCAACGTAAGCGCTAACCAGGCTATCAGTAGATTTGCGCAAGCACCAGAAACTAAAATGACACAGCGGATCCAAATCGGTTTTTTATCAAAACATGCGGAATAATCTTGGTCAGGAACAGGCGCTATGCGTGAATTGAGAAGGTGAACATAGCCACCTAGCGGCCATAAAGCCCAAACCCATTCACGTCCTGCTTTATCTTTGTAAGTGAATAAGGGCTTACCAAAGCCAATGGCAATACGTTGGATCTTGACCCCAAATAACTTCGCTGCCAATGCATGCCCTACCTCATGTAGACCAACCACTAAAATAAGGGTTAGTACTATGGCAAGCAAAGCCAATATCATCACCCCTCCCCCCAGTTTATCGAGTATTATCCACAACCAATCGCAGCATAGGCTGACCCTGTCGTCCCTGCAATTCCTGCCCTCTGCGATAAACTTCAAAGGTTCGATAAGCTTGGGATGTCTCACTATCAATCAATTCAACATCATCGCCTTGTTCATTCACTAAAGTTACCGATAAATGCATTTCACGAAAATGGCAAATTTTGTATCTCTCTTTAAACAAACGCAGCACACTCAATAAACTCTCTGCAGCCTCTTCGCTATCGTGGTTACCCTGAAAAATAATGTCCATCGCCATTCCTTAACAGGACCTATGCCTGTACATAAATCTCTCAGTATTGTTAGCGGCGGGAAAGCGAAGGACTTGAGGAAGAGATCCCGGTTCAGATTGCTAGCTATTGTTGGGCCAAGGCCCAATCTACAATCTCGTGACCTACTTAAACGTAGGTTGGGCCTTGGCCCAACAGAAGCGTACCAGCAAGCTATAAATTTACATATTAATAGTTTACAATCCCAAGATTTCTCCGTGGCTCTAAATTTCTATGGTGTTTGTCGCTTGTGGGCTTAATCATAAAACTGCTCCTTTGCATGTGCGTGAAAAAATCGCGCCGTCTCTTGCTATGCAAGATACACTTCTTCATAGCCTGCTAGACACAGCCACAATCAATGAAGCGGCGATTTTATCCACTTGCAATCGCACTGAAATTTACTGCGATACCAGCGCACCAGAGAGTATTGCCAGCTGGCTTGCATGTCAGCATCAGTTGGCACCCGAATCACTTTCTCCATATCTTTATATCCATCATGGTCATCATGGTATTCGCCATACCTTACGCGTAGCGAGTGGCTTAGATTCCATGATGATTGGTGAACCGCAAATTCTGGGACAAATGAAACAGGCCTATCAATTTGCCTGCCAATTGGGTGCCGTTAAAACCAATCTACGCCAGGTATTTCAATACATTTTCAGTGCTAGCAAACGCATTAGAAGCCGTAGCGGCATTGGTACTAATCCGGTGTCAGTCGCTTATGCAGCCATACAGTTAATAAGCCAACTATTTCCCAATGTTCACGCATTGAAGGTATTTATTATTGGCTCGGGTGAAACAGCTACCCTTGCAGCCAAATACCTGTATAAACAAGGCGTCAGGCACTTCCTTGTTGCCAGTCGTACCAGTGAGAATGCCAGACAACTTGCTGCGACATTTGGCGGTGAAGCCTTAACTATCGGTGATATCCCCCAATACCTAGCCGAAGCCGATGTGGTTATTTCAGCAACAGCCTGCCCTTTGCCATTCATTACTAAAAACTTGGTTGCCCATGCATTAAGTCAGCGTGCCAATGCACCTATGTTTTTCCTTGATTTAGCTGTTCCGCGTGATATTGAAGCTGATGTCGCAGAGTTAGCTGCTGCTCACCTCTATAATATTGACGATCTGCACGCCATGATTGCCAAAGGTATGGATGGACGACGTTCCGCCGCTCTGCAAGCTGAACAATTAATCGACTGTGAATTAGACAATTACATTCGCTGGCATCGCTCATTACGTGTTAAAGATGTCATTTGCGATTATCGCAATCAGATGAATGACTTAGCACAACAAGAATTACAGCGAGCCCGGGAAAAATTACTTGCAGGCTATTGCCACGATAAGGTATTGCACGAGTTTTGCGAGCGCTTAGTCAATAAGCTAACCCATCGACCCACTGTAGGTTTGCGCCAAGCAGCACAGGATGGTCGTGCAGAACTTCTTGATTTGGTCCATTATTTATTTAATACCACAACAACTCAATCACCTTATGAAGAAATCTCTTGAATCCAAGCTTGAGCAAATGCTTGAACGTTTCCAGGAAATTAGTCGTCTGCTCTCGGAACCCTCAGTTATCGCCGATCAGGATAAATTTAAGAATTTATCCAAAGAATACGCCCAGCTGGAACCGGTCGCAACTTGCTTTAATACTTATGTACAAGCTCGTAATGAGCTCTCTTCGCTCGAAGAATTACTCCATGGCGACGATAAAGAGCTCGCAGCAATGGCAACTGAGGAAATTGATCCTGCAAAAAATAAACTAGCAGAGCTGGATGAGCAATTACAATGGTATCTCATCCCCAAAGATCCCGATGACGAACGCAATATTTACCTTGAAGTCCGAGCTGGCACTGGTGGCGATGAAGCAGCAATTTTTGCCGGCGATTTATTTCGCATGTACAGCCGCTATGCTGAAGCGCAAGGTTGGCAAGTTGAAATCATCAGTGCAAGCCATGGTGAGCACGGTGGCTATAAAGAAATCATTGCTCGAATTAGCGGTCATGCTGTTTATTCACAATTAAAATTTGAATCAGGCGCTCATCGAGTCCAACGTGTTCCTGAAACTGAATCGCAGGGGCGCGTCCATACCTCAGCTTGCACTGTGGCAATTTTGCCGGAGGTCGAGGAAATCGATCATATTGAAATCAATCCTGATGAATTGCGCGTTGATACTTACCGCTCTTCTGGAGCAGGGGGTCAACACGTCAACAAAACAGATTCTGCTATCCGAATTACCCATCTACCAACGGGGTTAGTGGTCGAATGTCAGGATGAGCGCTCGCAACATAAAAACCGCGCTAAAGCCATGTCGCTCTTAAAAACCCGATTATTGGATGCGGAACAAACCAAACAGCGGCAACAGCAAGCACAAACTCGTAAGTCCTTAGTGGGTACGGGTGATCGCTCAGAACGCATTCGCACTTACAATTTTCCCCAGGGGCGATTAACTGATCACCGGATCAACCTGACCCTTTATCAACTTAAATGAAGTGATTAGCGGTGATTTAAATCCAGTAATCGATGCCCTAAAACGTGAATATCACGCTGAACTTCTTGCGGAACTAGGGCGCCATGATTGAGATAAAAACTGCCATTCTACAAGCCATAACCCAACTTAAAGCACACAGTGATTGCTTCGCTACGCTCGCAATGACGGGGCTAACGCCCCCAATGACGGGGCTAACGCCCCCAATGACGGAGCTTACGCCCGCAATGACGACCCGCTTAGAGGCAGAAATTCTTCTTGCTCATACTCTCATGAATACACGAGCTTATCTTTATACGCATGCGGAGACACGATTAACTAAAACCCAATGGCAAACCTTTCAGCAATTAATTAATCAACGTGCCGCGGGCCTGCCTATAGCCTATTTAACCGGCAGACGTGAATTCTGGTCATTGCCTTTTAAGGTCAGTGCAGACACTCTGATACCTCGCCCAGAAACAGAACTTCTGGTCGAACTCACTCTAGCTATGCTTACTGCTAAACCTCATGCAAGGCTCCTTGATTTAGGAACAGGGAGTGGTGCAATCGCCCTAGCCTGCGCTTCTGAGCGACCTGATTGGCAAATAACCGCCTGCGATTGCAGTGAAAGTGCTTTGCAGATTGCTCAAGAGAATGCGGCTGAGTTCGGCATAACCAACGTAAACTTTTGCCACTCCGATTGGTTTACAGAAATCGCTACCCAGCAAAGCTTTGATGCGATAGTCTCTAACCCGCCTTATATTGCGGCAAATGATCCTCATCTGAATGTGGGTGATTTACGATTCGAACCCCCATTAGCCTTAGTGGGCGGTGACGATGGTTTAGCGGCAATACAGCATATCATCCACCATGGCCTTGCGAGACTTGAACCAGGCGGTCTATTATTAATTGAACATGGTTTTGATCAAAAAACCTCAGTAAGGTCTATGCTTAATAGATATGGGTATATAGACGTACAATGCTGGCAAGACTGGCAAGGGAATGACCGAGTTAGTGGTGGTAGGCGAATTTAGGGTTGATGGTTAGTGGTTTTTTTGATATACCTAGCGCTTTTCTATCGCATGCCACAATGGTTTAGAAACGGAGGCATTAATGCCAGAGCAATTAATCGATGAGAGTAGACAAAACGTGAAAAATGATGCCGTTAGCAATATGGGAATAGCCCCTTATCAAGAAACTGAGGGTGAAAAATACATGAACGAAAGGCAACTTGCACATATTGAAAAAATATTGATTGCCTGGCGTCAATCGCTCATGGAAGAAGTAGATAGAACTGTAACTCATATGAAGGATGAAGCCGCTAATTTTCCCGATCCTGCTGATCGTGCTAGGCAAGAAGAAGAATTTGGTCTTGAGTTAAGAACTCGCGATCGAGAACGTAAGTTAATTAAGAAAATTGAAGATGCCCTTGAGAGACTCCGTGATCAAGATTTCGGCTATTGTGAAGCCTGTGGAATTGAAATTGGTCTCCGCCGCTTAGAGGCCCGCCCCACCGCCACTCTCTGCATAGACTGCAAGACACTCTCAGAAATCAAGGAGCGCCAAAACCAAGGCGGCTAGCGCGCATGTAATAGCTCAGCCCCTAACCCCACATACCGCTCCAGCTGCGTCATTACGAACCGAAGGTGAAGCACGTCATTACGAACGCAGTGAAGCAATCCAGCGACCTTTCCTAGCATCTCATAAGGCCACTGGATTGCTTTGTCGCTACGCTCCTCGCAATGACGCTATAAGAAATCACCCCATAACCGCTTCTGCCTGCTTCAGGTAACGCTCTACAGCCCCTTTATTTGCTTCAAGAACAGTGGTTGCATTATGAATAAGCGTTCTTTTTTTATCGTTATCTTGATGCACAGCGATTATTTTATCAATTAAATCATCAGCGTTTTCTGCTAACTCAATCGCATGGGCTACCTTTAAATCACGACAAATTGTTTTAAAATTATGGACTTGCGGCCCACTAAAGACTGGAACTTGCATTGCAATGGGTTCTAAGACATTATGCCCGCCAACCGGTACTAAACTACCCCCAACGAAAGCGTAATCACTGATTTGGTAAAACCCTAAAAGCTCACCTAATGAGTCCAAAATAATCACTTCATTATTGCTGTTTAAAGTATCCACTTTACTGCGAAGACCGGTATTAACACCTTGATCAATACTTAATTGATACACTTTTTGGAAACGTTCGGGATGACGGGGAGCAATGAGTAAAATCATATTGGGCATACCCGTCTGCAATCGTTTTAAACGGAGTAATAGTTGCTCTTCCTCATCGTCATGAGTGCTAGCAGCTATCACAACGGGACGTTGGCTACCCCAATATTGCTTCAATTCCAAAAAAATTGCGGAATTAATATGCTGGGTTTGCAAATCAAATTTCATGTTACCTAGCACGACTACTTTATCCTCGGCAGCACCCAGTGCTTTAAATCGCTGTGCATCATCTTCGCTTTGGGCAAAAATAAATTTAAATTGATTCAATACCGGTTTAAATAAGAAATCGACTCGCTTATATCCCTGGCATGAGCGATCCGACAGGCGCGCATTAATCAGAAAAAGGGGCACTTGCTCTTTTGCTGCATAATGTATTAGATTTGGCCACAACTCCGTCTCTACAATGAGACCTAAACGAGGTGTAACTTTTTTAAAAAAACGTCGAACGACACCCGGTAAGTCATAAGGGACATAACGATGACTCACTTTATCACCGAAACGAGCTTGGACTCGTTGTGCACCTGTAGGGGTCATCGTTGTTATTAAAATCTGCCATTTTTTCGTCAGGAGAGCATCAATTAAAGGGGTGACTGCAATCACTTCGCCTAAGGAAACGGCATGCACCCAAATATCAACACATTCGTGGGATCGATTATCAAGAGAAAACCGCTCAGTGATACGCTCACGATACCCTGGTAACTGACGCCCCTTCCACCAAAGGCGTAATAAAATATAAGGGGTCAATAAATACATTAAAAAAGAATAAACTTGCCGCATAAAAGTCCCTACCCGAAAAAATGCAATTATCCTAGAAAAAGCAGTTGAAGCCGTAGCGAGCAAGTCAAAGGTGCTGAAGATGTTCGGCTTTTTTGAATTTTTTCGCGAAAGCAGTAGTCACCACTACGGTGAGCGAAAAAATTCAAAAAAGCCGAGCAGATTCAGTGCGTTTGGCTTGCGCAGTAGGCTTCAACTGCTTTTTCTAGGATTATATAAGGTCTGTGTATAATTCGCTAGTTTGCTAAAATTAATGTGTCAAACAAAAATGGAAATACAGTCTAATGAATTTTCGCCAATTTTTTATTAACACACACTGGTGGGGAAAACTGATTGGTGCCTTCCTGGGTTACTTAGTAGGAGGCTCCGCTGGGGCGCTTGTTGGCATCCTGATCGGTAATTTTTTCGATCGGGCTTTGGTTGACTATTACAATCGCCCTCACTGGTATTACTATTCCGAAAAACGGGAATTTGTTCAGAAAGTATTTTTTGAAGCAACTTTCTCAATCATGGGGCATATTGCCAAAGCCGACGGGCGTGTTTCGGAAGACGAGATCGCGATGGCTAAAACCTTAATGGAGGAGATGCGGTTAAGTCGCAAGCAGAAAACGATGGCACAGCAGCTTTTTAATGAGGGGAAAGCAATCCGCTTTGATTTAACTAGCATGCTAAATTCTTTGGAAGATGCTTGTCGGGAAAACTCTGAATTATTGAAATTATTCATGGACATCCAGTACCGTGCTGCGCAAGCGGGTGGCCTATCTGAACAGAAAATTCAGGCTCTTGATGTTGTATTCAAACGCTTGGGGTTTGCCCCTTTAAGGGACCAATTCCGTTTTTATGAGGATTTTGGCTTTCAAAAGACGCAATATTCTTCACAATCTAGCAATCAGCGTTCTTATACCCATAATCGTAACCAAGGCTATCAAACCGGCTACCAAAGGCCGCAAGATACTTTAGCACATGCCTATGCAATCTTAGAGTTAAATCGAGATGCAAATAAGCAGGAAGTTAAGCGCGCTTATCGTCGCTTAATGAGCCGTAATCATCCTGATAAATTGATCGCCCAAGGCTTGCCAGAAGAAATGATCAAAATCGCTAATGATAAAACACAAAAAATCACCAAAGCTTATGAGCAAATTTGTGTAAGTAAAGGATGGTAGAGGCATCGTGGCGTCATTGCGAACCGAAAATGAAACCGTCATTGCGAGGAGCTTGCGACGAAGCAATCCAGCGACCTTTTCTAGCATCTCATAAGGCCACTGGATTGTTTCACTGCGTTCGCAATGACAGTACCGTATGTGGAGTGGGTACACTACATCCAGTTACCTAACGAACTCAACACCCTCAGAATCCAAGAGCGCTCTTGCATACTCAGCCACTATTCGATGAACTGGCGCAGTAGGATGGACGGGATCAAAAAATAAATACCCCTCACAGCCATCAGGTGCTCCCTTTAATTTCACCGCAGCTGTGATAGGTAAAACGGGTTTTTCCACCGGTTTTTTAATATTCACGCTATAGCAAGTATCTTTAATATTGGTAAACCCATATCGCTCAGGGAATTGCAGCAATTCATCGACTCTACTTTTTACATCGAAATGGATCCACTGTACTTCAGGATAAGCCTGCTGCAATTCGTTGACAGTAGTAAGTAAGTGTTCATTATGCCGAGCACTGTACTTGGAGAGTGCTTTTTTAACATCAAATTCGGTTGCAAAAGGCTCAAACCCCAAATCAGGAATATTGACTACCATAATATATTTTGCCCCAGCAGCAGCTAAACGCTTAAGCCCTACGGCAATACCCTCATTCACGCGACTTACGGTTTCTTCCATGTTGTCAGGTAAACTAAGATAGTTATTAGCCCCAATCCAAACGATATATAAACTATCTTTACCTGCTTTACCTTGATGTGTGTTTAAATAAATATCCAGCTCGCGGTTTAAGGACATCAACACATCACTTTCTTCCTCTAAAATGCCTGCACCACCAAAAGCATAATCAAGCAAATGGGTTTTTGGATTTGTAGGAAAATAAGATTCGGTCAAACATTCAACCCAAATTGGGCCATTGGAGAAACGCCCCGCAAAATACGGAGGCGATTGAGGTACCTTATGATTCATGTATTCATAAAAATTACCAGTATCAGACATGCTATCGCCAAAAACAACGATATTATTCAACTGGTTAGATAGAGCAGAACCCCAAAAAAATAACGCAAATAAGCTAAGTAAGACCTTCATCTGCAACCTTATTGAATTGATTCTCGGATGACGGGCTATAATATCTAAAATCCAAAACTCTCACAATTAATTTTTTATGGGCTTACAAAACCGGGCATACCGGCACCATAGCCAGCTCGATTTACTCATTTGTATTTTCGGTACACAATATGATTCCTATAAAAGAAATAGATACGATGAAAAAGAATTATTTTATACAAGGGGTAGTGTTTCTTATTTTGGCCCAAACCATGGTTGGGATAAATATTGTTACCTCAAAGCTGCTCCTTTCTTCCATTCCAGTATTAATTTTATTAGAAATTCGCTTCTTATTGGCAACGTTGGTATTACTTCCCCTGCATTGGGCAAGCCCCACTTCTCGAAAAAATTCGCTAAAAACTCATTTTTCTGAACTGGTACGTCGAGATTGGTTTTTCATCGTTGCCCAAGCCTTATCAGCTGGTGTTTTGTTTAATTCTCTAATGCTTACCGGATTGAATTATACGGATGCGAATGTAGCAGGAATCATTACTAGCGCCTTACCAGCAATTATTGCCGTTCTATCCTGGCTTATTTTGCATGAAAAAATATCAGCCGAGAAAACATTATGCGTTCTCTTTGCGACAATGGGATTAGTTATTATCGCCTACGATAAATTAAATGGGGTCGGCGATTCTCATTCTTTTTGGGGTGATAGTCTTGTTTTATTAGCCTTGTTGCCTGAGGCCTCTTATTATGTGCTTTGTAAGCTATACGCAAACCGCCTACCTTTGTTTTTAACCTCCGCTTTACTTAATGGGATTAATGCGATCTTATTGTTGCCTGTGTTATTCCTTGTACCTTGGGAGCCAGCAAATATTGATTTGGTAAATTGGTTTATTTTATTGATTATCGGCTTAAGTTCTGGATTATTTTATGTGTTTTGGTTTATTGGCGCACAACAGGTTGATGGCATAATGGCTTCTCTTTCTACAGCCATCATGCCAATTGCAACAGTGATCCTTGCTTGGATCATTCTGGACGAAGGATTGACTTCACTTGAATTAGCAGGTATGGGACTTGTACTATTTTCTATTATTTTGTATGCAAGAAGATAAACGTTTTTATCAGAGAATTATCCGCGGTAAAAAGAGAATATGTCATTGAATTGTTGGCAATGAATGATGCTTGGGCAAACATTCGTATCGAAAATGATAATAACAGTAAGATGGTTGGATTTGTAATAACTTTAATTAGAAAATTGAAATTATTGTTATGAAGCGGGGAAGGTTAGAAAATTTTATCTGGTCTATCAGTTAAAGCAAGGGCACATTCCACAGCACCGTTGCGGAATTCATCTTCATTTGGAATATCAAAATAAATCAGATCTCCAACAAGTTGTTGGAGAAATTCTATGGGGTCAAAATATATTTGACTCTCAGGTAATAGGTCTATTGTTTTACTGCTCTGTTTTGAATAAAATTCAAATTAGAGCAGTAAACGGGATCATTCATGTCAGAAAAAATTTTGTTTAGAAAAAAAGAAATGGCCATTTTGCAACAAATGCTAGAATCTTCAGAGGCAGAGTTTCTTGCTTTATATGGTCGACGACGGGTTGGTAAAACCTATTTAGTTCGACATTTTTTCAAGGAAAAATCAGTGTTCTATTTTGAAGTCACTGGATCGAAAAAATCTCCGATGCGGGAGCAAATTAAGCATTTCACTCAAGAAATAGCGCGAGTATTTTATCATAATGCGCCACTGCTTCCTGCTGTAAATTGGGATGGCACTTTTGAAATGTTGAAACAGGCTATGGACCGTCAACCATCAGAAAGTAAATTAGTTCTTTTTTTTGATGAATTTCCCTGGATGGCTAGCCAAAATTCTCGTTTATTAGAAATATTAGAATATTACTGGAATCGGCATTTTTCAGAAGATTCACGAATTAAACTGATTATTTGTGGCTCATCTGCATCTTGGATTATAAAAAAAATTATTCAAAATAAAGCTGGCTTACATAATCGGTTGACTCAAAAAATTCGTTTGAAACCTTTTTCATTGAAAGAAACGAAACTTTTTTTAGAAAATCATAGTGTATTTCTGGATAACCTTTCTGTATTAAATCTTTATATGATGATAGGAGGTATCCCTTATTATCTTAAAAAAGTCAACAAAGGTGACTCAGTCGCTCAAACAATCGAGCAACTAGCATTTCAGGAAGATAGTTTTCTACTACAAGAGTTTGATAATCTTTTCGCTGCCTTATTTGGTGAGCAGATAGAATATGCAAATATTTTAAGAATCATCGCACAGTATCGCTATGGCATTGGAAAAAAACTCTTATTGAAACAATTGGATCGTTCTCAATCAGGAGGGCAAGGCATTAAAAAACTGATGGAATTAGAAGAGGCTGGTTTTATTCAAAGTTTCAAACCACATTTTCATAAAAGACAAGGAATTTATTATCGACTGATAGATGAATATCTCCTTTTTTATTTTTATTGGATTGAGCCTATACGTTCAACCTTACAAGCTAATGCTTTTGAGCCAGGCAATTGGTTGGCCAATCAAAATTCTCCTCAGTGGTATAGTTGGCGCGGTTATGCTTTTGAGTCGGTTTGTTATAAGCATTTACCTCTGATCAGAAAAGCACTCAAGTTGCCTAGCAATGCGGTAGCCAACACATGGCGCTATGTCCCTCAAAAAAACACAAAAGAAGAAGGCGCCCAAATAGATTTGTTATTTGATCGATCGGATGACTCCATAACGTGTTGTGAAATTAAGTACAGTAATCAGCCTTATATCGTGGACAAAATATGTGAGGAGAATCTTCTTCGCCGTGCTAAAGTTTTAAAAACACAAGCGAGAACACAAAAACAAATTTTTTGGGCTCTTATTACCGTCATTGGTATGGCTGAAACTTCTTACTCAAAAAAAATAATTGATCATGTCGTGACGCTTGAAGATTTATTAGCAGAAAGTGGTGATTGATTCATTTTGAGAGAGCAAATTGTTAAAATAGTTTTTTAAACCTGGACATAAGTCGGACGAAATAAATAAATCAAGGGCCTATGTCGAAAACAAAAGCCAAATCTAGGCAACGTCCCTAGGGAGTAAATTGAAAGTATACTCTCACTTGAGCGTAAGTTGCGTACTCTCTTGACTTATTGCTTGCTTAATGCCCGACACCCCTCCATAGGGTTGTAGTTTTTCTGCTAATCGACCTTCAGCTGATGCTTTTAGTTGAGCATCAGTTAAGACTTTAGTTTCATCTTGACTGGACTTTGGACAAACTTCGATTTGAACGGGCCCGGGCCCGTGGGCGAGCCCGAGCCCGCCCGAGCTCCGGCTAATCTACTTTTTGCGCCATTTTAGTCAACATCATAACAATGCGAATAAGTAAATCTCTGGCTAAGCGATAATGTTCTTTATGTATAATGAAACTATAAAGCAACCAACACAAGTGCAAAATGATTTTGAACGAATTATTCGAATGATTGAGACACCAGCTCAACCACCCAAACCCCGAAAAAAATCCCTTGGACGACACGGGGAACATTCAGGTAAAACGCATGCGCCATCCTATCGTTAAAAAGTGGAAAAACACGGCTCTTGATGAAAAAATCATTGCATAATCAAGATAAAATAGTCAATAAATAGTGCAGATTGCGCGTTGTTATGCCGGAATATTGCTAATAATCTGGATTTGATTGTAACTTATCACTGTTCGGAGCTCGGGCGGGCTCGGGCTCGCCCACGGGCCCGGGCCCGTTCAGATCGAAGTTTGTCCAAAGTCCAGATCTTGATTATCTATCATGTCTTTTAATTCCCTCGCCGCGCTTATTTTAATGTCTTTGCTTTTAAAATTAAAATAATCAGTTCCCGCAACCCGATCGAGCAGCCAATAAATAAGGGATACGATCCCTAAAAAGTTATAATGGAAGCTCCATTCATCTTCTCTTTCTTTGATGTAAGCATCTAGTGCTTTGCTCAAAACAGACAAATCTTGACTTTGCTCCACTTCATGCGATTTTACAGGGGGTTGTTCTTCCTCAACCTCAATATCAACATCAACTCTTTGCTGCACACCTGTTGAGAGAGAGGACTCTATCAATGCACGAGTTTCTTTACAGGGAGTATAGCCCTTCTTCCTCAGCTCTGAAAAAATATCGTCACAGCACTTCGCTAGCTGGGCAAATTTAGAGGATTGATTCCCTTGACTCAGATAAGAAGCAGCGGCTTGGAATAGCGTTAAACTGGATACGAGTTTTACAGCATCGGCACCAAATAAATCTTTAGCAGATCTCGTTTTTAACTGCTTTAAAACTAAAGAGGCAATCTCTTGATAATTTCCAAAAAGCGCAACATCTGACAAATATTCGCAAGCCTCCTCGAAACCAACAATGCCAAAATATTTGGCTGTTTGGCTCCTCCCAAGCGCTGCCAACTGCGGGAAGATATACCACATCCAGTGTGTTCTCTTTTTCCCAGCTGCAATTTCAGCGTGGGCTTTTGTATAGGAAGGAAAGTCAGCACTTCCGCGTTGCGCCTGGGTAAAACGTTGGATATTTCGCATTATGATTTACCTTGACTAATAGTATAAAAATGTTTCAGTAGTAACTGACGTGGGGAGTTATTTTCAGTATATTATAAACAAAATTTACACTTTTCGCTCGCATTTCGCACCCATTCCTTTGTACAACACCGAAGACATGGAATTAAAGCTTCCATGAATCTAAAAAATACTGTATAGTCTTTTTATAAACATAGCTTAAGTAGCCAAACGATGCGATTAGAACAGCTTACCACCATCTCCATTATTCGCCTGCCAATTATCGGCTAAATAGCCGATCTCATACTCACATAGAAAAAATTCTACTCAACAGACCCTAACAGTCCCCCCGCCAGGTACGTCAATTCAGGAGATCCCTCACTTCGTTCGGGATGACGTACCGGGGGGGTATCCCTAACGAAACACCTAAATAAATGAAGAGGTGCCCTATGCCCTACTTAAAAAAAGAGTATTTACCTTATTTAATGTGGCTTTTTCCACTCCTGTTTTTTGCATATCAATTCATCTTACGCCTCTGGCCCGGTTTGATGATGCAGCAAATCATGGCGCAGTTTTCAATTGATGCCAGTCATTTTGGGCTTCTTGCAGCTCTTTATTACTATGGCTATTCGGGCATGCAAATTCCAGTTGCTATTATGCTGGATCGCTTTAGTGCACGTTCTGTTATATTCACTTTCGCTCTTCTTTGCGGTTTAGCCACACTACTCTTCACCTATACCAATAATTGGTACCTTGCTTGCCTGAGTCGTTTTTTAGTAGGCGCAGGCTCAGCGGTTGGTTTTCTTGGTGTATCAAAAGTAGTTTCTGAATGGTTCCCTAAAAAGCGCTATGCTAAGATGATTGGCCTTTCCTTTAGCTTTGGCCTTCTTGGAGCAGTCTATGGCGGCAAGCCGGTTAGTCTGCTTGTTACGAACTATAGTTGGCAAACAGTTGCCTGCTCTTTGGCTGTGACTGCAGTCATCCTTGGCATTACCGTTTATTGTTTATTAAATTCACCGCAAAATTCCTGCACCCACAGCGAAAACAAATTCAAATTGAGTTATTTTAAGACTCTTCTCTCATCGCCTCTCATCTGGTTTTTGGCAATTGCTAATTTCTTAATGGTTGGCTCTCTTGAAGGTTTTGCCGATGTGTGGGGCGTACCTTATCTGATGACAACGTTTGCTTTACCTAAAGCCGATGCTGCTCAGTTAGTGTCGTTCATTTTCATCGGCATGCTATGCGGTGGGCCATTACTCGCATTTTTCAGCAATCGACTTGGTAATTATGTTGTCATTAGTGGCGCTGGTATTCTTATGGCTCTCGCCTTTTTATTATTGCTCTCAAGCTCAGACTATCATTGGTATTGGTTTGCCAGCCTATTTTTTGTGATTGGGGTCATGTGCTGCTACCAGGTCATCGTTTTTGCTGCGGGGGCTGATTTAGTCAGCTCGCAACTATTAGGAGTCACAATTGCCTTTCTCAATTGCATTAATATGTTGGGTGGTTCATTCTTCCATACGCTAATTGGCCATTTAATGGATGCATCATGGACAGGAAGCATGAATAAGGAGGGATTAAGACTATACACGCCTGATTCGTATTATGCTTCATTAATGGTAGTACCCTATTGCGCAATTATAGGCGCTTGCCTAAGCGGATTTATCGGTTTCCTGCTGCACTATCGGCAAAAAATTAAGCAAGCAGAAGCAGCTCGGGTTAGTGAAGCCTAACGGGAATTTAGTAGCATCATTGCGAGCACTTAGTCCCGTGGGACAAACATCAGTAAAGAACTTCGCACGAGCATCCCCTCTTCCGCCCTTCGGGCACCTTCTCCCCATGTCTGGGGAGAAGGGAAAATGAGGGAAGTTCATTAAGAGCGTAGCACCGTGGGTCGCAGGGGTGAGGTATTAACTGGCGTCCAAAGAGGTCAACTTTAATTGCCGGCCACAAACCCAAGCCTTATTTAGGTCGCGAAAGACCTCTTTGGGCATACCCTTTGGTAAGTGAACAGTGGAATGATCGTCATGAATTTTCAATCCAGTAATAAAACGGCTATGCAATCCAGCCTCATTGGCAATTGCGCCAACGATATTGCCGGGTTTTACCCCGTGCACACGACCCACATCAATGCGATACAATTCCTGTGGATGGTTGTCACTGAAAGTTTTTCTATCGCTTTTACCCCGGTCATTCGCGCCTCGTCCAGCTGTGCGGCTTGCTTTAAACTCAGTCTCTCTATTGCGAACTTCTTTAGCAGGCCGTGTGGGTTTTGGCAATTCAACTTCCCAAGGCTTATCCTGATTTAGCATCAGTGCAAGTACCGCTGCCACATCGACCGCAGAAGCTTGGGTCTCTTTAACAAAGCTTTCAATAATACGTTGATAAGCAGGCAAATTATCATGCTGTAAGCGCAGGTTAATATTCGCCATAAACCGTTTTTGTCTTGCTACTTGAATCATGTAATCATTAGGCACAATCACTTTTTCAATACGTTGGCGTGTATGTCGTTCAATGATATTTAAAATACGGGATTCTTTGGGCGTTACGAATAGTATAGTGACACCACTACGACCAGCCCGCCCTGTACGACCTATCCGATGCACGTAAGTTTCGCAATCATGCGGTACGTCATAATTGATAACATGAGTCACGCGATCCACATCTAAACCACGCGCTGCCACATCGGTTGCCACGAGAATATCAATAGCTCCTTGTCTAAATTGTGCAATGACTCGCTCACGTAAGGCTTGTGTAATATCACCATGAATTGCCATAGCACGATGGCCTTGCTGCTGCAGGGTTTCCGCCACGTCTTCGACACTACTTTTGGTACGCACAAAGACGATAACACCTTGATGATCTTCTACCGCCAACACCCGTAATAAAGCATCTGCCTTCTGGGGCGGAGAAGCAAACAAAAAGCGCTGCTCAATGCTTTTTACTGTTGCTGTTTCCGTACGAATTTCCACTGCAACCGGTTCGCGCAAATAGCGGTTGGCAATCTGGCGAATTCGCGAAGGTATAGTCGCCGAAAACAGAGCCATTTGCTTGCCCGCAGGTAGTTTTGCAAGAATTGTTTCGACATCCTCGATAAAGCCCATGCGTAACATTTCATCCGCTTCATCGAGAATAAACGTCGCTAATTGATCTAACTGGAGAGTACCGCGCTCAATGTGATCCAGGATTCGTCCGGGAGTACCCACCACAACATGGGCCCCTTCTCGTAGTTGTTTTAACTGACGCCGATAATCCTGCCCACCACAAAGGACAGAAACAGTGATATTTTGGCGAGCACCTAACAAGACGAATTGCTCAGCAACCTGAATAGCAAGCTCACGAGTTGGAGCTAAAATCAGTGCTTGCGTTTTCGACGATTTTGACGATAACCGTTGCAGAATAGGCAAAGCAAACGCTGCAGTCTTCCCAGTGCCTGTTTGGGCCTGCGCAATCACATCACGCCCTTGCAGCAATAAAGGAATAGTCTGTGCTTGAATGGGGGAGGGAGTTTTATAGTTCATATCCTCGAGCGCCCTTAACAAACTGTCTGATAAGTTAAGGTCTGTGAAATTTATCAATTCTTGTGTCATAAAAAATCCAAAATAGAAAGCAATACTACGAAAAGGATTGTAACTCCCCACGTCATCCCGAGCGCAGCGAGGGATCTCCAGCAAACGGCGCGTATTTCAAAATTGTGCCACTGCATGGAGATCCCTCGTCGCACGCTCCTCGGGATGACGTGGGGAGTTACAAAGGAGTTCGGAAATGTAAAATTTGATCAGTATAATAACAAAATATGCAAGATGATGCACTAAATTTATTTTTGGGCCAAAGCATTGTTGGGCCAAGGCCCAACCTACGAACTCGTGACCTATGTAAACGTAGGTTGGGCCTTGGCCCAACAATGGCTTTGCTCAAAATAGCACGACTTGTTCCGAGCGATGTTTTGATCCGTACAATTCTAAATCAACGCAGCCAAACGGCAAGCTTGCTCTATCGCATGGCGCGCATCAAGTTCTAATGCTTTAAACGCCCCACCAATAAGATGCACTGATTTCCCAGCTTCCCGTAAGGGCACAAGCAAATCACGCAACTCATTTTGCCCTGTGCAGATGACAATAGAATCCACTGCTAGAACTTGCGATTGCTCATTAATACGAATATGCAGGCCTTCATCGTCAATCCGCTCATAAGTTACCCCCCCAAGCATCTTTACTTGTTTGTGCTTTAACCTTAAACGATGAATCCAACCCGTCGTTTTACCGAGCCCCTGGCCGTGCTTGTCTTTTTTGCGCTGTAGCAAATACACCTCGCGCGGACTCTTCACAATTTCTGGCTGCTTTATTCCCCCACGATGCTCCATGTTGATATCAATTCCCCACTCGTCATAGAACTGCTGCTTAGGCTCGCGGCGATGTGCGTGGGTTAGCCATTCACCCACATCAAAGCCTATACCCCCAGCACCTATCACTGCAACTCGTTCACCAACAGGCTTTTGTTGTTGGATAAGCTCTATATAACTCATTACTTTTTCATGATGAAGACCCGCAATATCAGGCAAGCGTGGTGTAACGCCAGTTGCGAGAATGATCTCATCAAAATCTTGTAACATTGCGAGATCTGGCGCTGTTTTTAAGTGAATATCGACTTGGTATTTTCGCAGTTGATAAGCGAAGTAATTGATCGTATGTTGATACTCTTCTTTGCCAGGAATTTTTTTCGCTAAATTAAACTGGCCACCTAGGCCATCGGCCTTCTCAAACAAGGTAAGTTGATGGCCTCGCTCAGCTGCCACTGCAGCGAAAGCAAGGCCTGCAGGTCCAGCACCAACAACCGCAATCCGTTTGGGGTGATGCACTGTCTGATAAACCAATTCTGTCTCATTACAAGCGCGAGGATTAACAAGACAGGACGCAGTTTTGTTAACAAAAACCCTATCTAAACAAGCTTGATTACAGGCAATACACACATTAATTGCTTCACTTTCCCCCAGTTTTGATTTGGCTACGAATTGCCCATCCGCAAGAAAAGGTCGCGCCATAGACACCATGTCGGCAACACCTTCTGTCAGCAATTGATTGGCCAGCTCAGGCGTATTAATCCGATTTGACGTAATTAACGGGATGTTGATTTCCGGTTTAAGGCGCTTTGTGAGTTGACTGAATGCAGCAGCAGGTACCATCGTTGCAACGGTTGGGATACGTGCTTCATGCCAACCAATACCGGTATTGATCAAACTTGCACCTGCACTAGCAATTGCCTTAGCCAAAAGGACAATTTCTTCCCAACTTGATCCGTCGGCAATTAAATCAAGCATCGATAAACGATAAATGATAATGAAATCGCTGCCCACTGCTTCACGCACAGCGCGCACAACTTCAACGGGAAAGCGCATACGCTTGCTAAAATCCCCCCCCCACTCATCTTGCCTCTGATTGGTATGGGTTACGATAAACTGATTAATGAGATAGCCCTCGCTGCCCATGATTTCTACCCCGTCATAGCCTATCTCCTTGGCTAAACGAGCACAACGTGCAAAGTGTTTGATGGTTTTTATCACCCCACGATTGCTCATTGCCCAAGGCTTAAAAGGGCTAATCGGTGATTTTAAGGCACTAGGCGCAACAACAAAGGGATGATAACCATAACGGCCTGCGTGTAAAATTTGCAGAGCAATTTTTCCGCCGACCTCATGCACAGAGCGAGTGATTACCTCATGCCGCTGTTGCTCTCTCCTGGTTGAGAGTTTTGCCGCAAAGGGAGCTAAGCGTCCGGCGCGATTAGGTGCAAACCCACCGGTAACCATGAGGGCCACTTCGGCTTGTGCTCGTTCCCGATAAAAAGCGGCCAAACGGTGCAGACCCTCTTTGTCTTCCTCCAAACCAGTGTGCATCGCACCCATCAGTATGCGATTTTTCAGTTGGGTAAATCCTAAATCGAGCGGTTGAAAGATAGCCTTGAAGGGAGTATTGTCAATTCTCAATTCCATGAGCACTCATATCAAAATGTAACTCCCCACGTCATCCCGAGGAGTTTGCGACGAGGGATCTCCATGCAGTGGCACAATTATTAAATACGTGCCGTTTGTTGGAGATCCCTCGCTGCGCTCGGGATGGCGTGGGGGAGTTACGTTAAAATTAAAGATTCAGTATAACGCTTTTCATCTCTCATATCGACAAGCATATCGACAAGGTAATGGAGATAACGTATTATCCTTGATGCCTATACCACTTGGAGTTAAAATCATGGCTGCCGAGCACTTTTCGGCTTCGTTAATCAGCCGACTACCCTTACCTGGCACCCAAAAAATGCCGCAAGGCTATTATCGTTCTAAATTATTTATTACTCCTTTTACAACCAATCCCCTGGTTGCTGCTGCAGGTCCGCTGCTTTCTTTATTAGAGCGCTTGTACATAACCCCTGCATTACCACCAATAAATAGCATTCGCGAAAACATCGAGCATGAATTGCGCGCCTTTCACAGTCGATTAAACAGCAGAACCAATAGTGAGGAATTTGATGCGATTGCTCATTATTTGTTGTGTGCAACGATTGATGAGCTAATTGGTAAAAATTACCTACGACTTTATGGAAAAGTTGCTGAATTCCAAGCGTTTACCCCCTCATCCCATGATGAAAAAGGCCCACAGCGCCGCTTCTTTGATATCATTAGCACTATTAAGCAAAGACCTAATCAATACCTTGATATACTTGAGCTTGCCTACTACTGCTTAATTACCGGCTTTGAAGGCGAGCAGCACGGTCGTGCGGATGGGCGACAAGTATTGGATAATTTAATCGAAGAATTATACCAGGCCATTAAGCAATATCGAGCGAATAAAACCTATCGTCTATTTAATGAGCAAAAAAGCGTAGATAGTTTCCCCAAAAACCGTCGACCATTCATTGCGGTGAGTATTGTTGCCTTAACTGTGTTAGCCGCTAGCTATTTTACTAGCTATTTACTCTTAGAAAAACAGGCCAAAACAGTCCAGTTTGGGCACATTGTAACTGCAAAACTGGATGATTGATGGATAAATCGTTGAGCGCACTTTGCGCCACATTAAAAAAAATTCTTGACCACTTAAAACCACAACATAATGCCATTTCTTTCCTCTTAATGACTGGCAAGCTTAATCAAGGCAAAACCACTTTACTGCGCCAAAGCAATTTTACCCATTACCCGACCCATAGCGACTCCAGTGCCAACTTTTTTTACAATCAGCAGGGTGTCATTCTAGAGCTAGGAGAGGCATGGCTTAATCAAACTGAGAATTTAATTGGCTACACATTAAAACAGTTAAATCGCTGCCATAACAACGTCAGAATTTCTGGAATTATTTTATGTGTTGATGCCAGTGAATTGCTGCACGCAGAACCTCTACAGCTCTTAGATCTCTGTAAATCACACGCGCAACTGCTTGAGCGCTTTGGCCAGGGATTGGGCTATGCTGTCGATACTGCACTGCTCGTTACAAAACTTGACGTGTTAGCTGGGTTCTGTGATTTTTTTGAGGCCGATCATCCTAGTGATTTAACGAAGCCTCTTGGTTTCTCTCTCGATCAAACCAAACAAAGAAAGAAATTACTGGAAAATTACCGGCATCAATTTGATCAAATGTTAGAGGTTTTAGGTCAGCAGATTATTAATAAAATGCACCCTGCTCGCTCAACAGTCAAACGCACTCTCATCAGAGAATTCCCACTGCAGTTAACAAGCTTACGGGTTCCGGTTCAATCGTTGATCCTGAATTTACCTCTTCATCTCTTTCGATTGCAGGCTATTTATTTCACGAGTGCTGAACAAGGTGGTCTTAGTGTCGATCGCTTAACCAAAAAGATTCAACACGAATTTGCTTTAACCGTGCAAGACAAATTTCCCCAATCGAATAATTACCGTGCTTACTTCATTGAGGGGGCTTTGAAAGCCTGCCAAGAACAAACTAAACGTTATATCCCACGAATTAGTAATTCGCAGAAATGGTTAGCAGGCATAGCTGCTGGTAGTGTAGGATTATCGCTCATTTGGCTTGTCCAGCATCATGTTAAAACAACCCGCTTATTGGACGAGGCGAGCAAAGAATTGCTGACTTATGAAGCCTTACTTGGCCAAGCCAACGATAAAACCTCAGCGCTCTACCATCTTTCATTAGCAACAACTAAACTTGAGCAAATCCCGGCGAAGTTCTTTTCTGTACCCTCTATTGAACAATTAAAAGCACAATTACAAAGTAATAACAAAAATCGCTTAAATGATAATTTTATTCCGGCATTGCTTGCCGATTTAGAGGCCATTATCTCTGATCCAGTGCAAACCCAAATTACCCGCTACGAGGCCTTAAAAATCTATCTGATGCTTGCAGAGCCTGAACATTACTCCGAACCTGAGGTGATTAACTGGTTTCGTCAATATTGGACTGCTGGTAATCAACAGAAAAGCATCGACAAGCAATTAGTATTACTACAAAATACCCTAAAACAGCCGATGCAACCTTTAGCTATCAATCGACAGCTGGTCAGTGATGTACGCAACTATCTCAATGCTTTACCTGCCACTTATTTATACTACTCGCTGGCTAAAAATAATTTTTCGGCAGAAAAACAAAAAATAGCGATAGCCGGTTTTGAATTAGCGGCGCCAGACTTACCTAAATACTACACCAAGGCTGGATTTCAACAAGAAATTGCAGCACTCCCCCAAATTGCCATGCAGTTACAAAATGAAAATTGGGTGCTTGCCCGCCAGGATCTGGGCAATTTGCAAAGCTCGTTAGAAGAAGCCTATTGCTTTGAATATGTCACTTGGTGGCAGAATTTTATCCGTCGTACCAGACCACAACGTTATCTCGATTATCAACAGGCACGTCAACTTACTTTAAGCTTGCACCAATCGAATTCAGTGGGCAAACTTATTGAGCTTATTCAGCAACAAACCAGTCCTGAGCTTGATGGCAATTCCAGCCGATTTAATGAAAAAATAGCCAATCAATTTACTAACCTGAATTTGATGAGTGCTTCTGCCGCGAACGAGTTGACTCAAAACATTAACGAATTGGAAAAATTCTTAACCACTTTATCCTTGGTCAATGATCAAGGGCGGACTGTTTTCGAAGTAACTAAATCAAGGTTTCAGGGAGGAGCACTCTCTGATCCGCTTAGTTCCTTATACACTAGGGCAAAACAGCTTCCTGAACCCGTCTCAAGCTGGGCAAAGCAGTTGGCTGACGATACTTGGTTTATTTTTATTAACGACAGTAAGAAATACTTGAATAGACAATGGCAAGAGACCGTTTATCGTGAATATCAAATGGCTATAGCCGGCCGTTACCCACTTGATCCGGTGCAAACCGCTGAGGTTAGCCTCGCTGACTTTGATCATTTTTTTGCGCCGAACGGAACGCTGAATTCCTTTGTCACGAACTACATTAAACCCTTTTTAGATACCTCAATACCGCAGTGGCAACCCAAAGAATTAAATGGTTATGTATTACCCATAGCAAACGACATGACGAATGAATTGATCCGTGCCAATGTGATTTCTAACATGTTCTTCCCCGATGCGGCGCAGACAAGTAAAATCGAATTTAGCCTACAAAAAATCAACCTAGATCCAGTCGTAGCTAATTTGGAGCTGACCATTGGTCAAAACAAGCTTACTGACAACCAAAGCTCTGACTCCTACACCCAATTCAGCTGGCCTCAAAATGATGCCAAACTGGTTTTATATTCCATCGAAGGCAACCATTACGAACTTGCAGAAACAGGCCCCTGGGCTTTCTTTAAGATGCTACAAAAAGTCAATGTCTTAGTTGACAGTAACGACAGCTCCAGTTTACAAATCCTGTTCGAGGTCAACGGCAATTCCGGTAGGTATGTACTCAAAACACAAAATCAAATCAACCCATTTAGCCCAGGAATATTAACTGGCTTCACGCTTAAGCAGGAAGTTACTTGAGGGGTAAGAGATCAGCCGCCAAACCCTATTTTCGTAGCGGCGTCATTGCGAACCGAAGGTGAAGCACGTCATTGCGAACGTACTGAAGCAATCCAGCGACCTTTTCTGGCATCTCATAAGGCCACTGGATTGCTTCGCTAACGCTCTTAACGAACTTCAAGCCCAGTCTGGGTTGTAGAGAGTCGCATGTTCGTCATTGCGAAAGCCGTCATTGCGAGGAGCGCAGCGACGAAGCAATCCAGTGACCTTTCTTGGCATCTCATAAGGTCGCTGGATTGCTTCGTCGCTGCGCTCCTCGCAATGACGGTACAATGTTAGTTCGGTACGTTTTTCAAGTTCTGTATAAAGGCTCGCAATGACGCTTTAAGATACGTCCACTAACTTGGGTTTTGGGAAGGTTGTTGTTGCTCTGGCTTAACCTGCGATGGGCCTTGCGCTGGTTGGAAGAAAGTTGGGGGGTTGGATTCCTGATGATGCTTTCTTCGCTTAGGTTTAGGGTTCTCTGAGGACGCTTCATTTTCATCGAGAGTTCTTTTCTGCCCTGCCTTCTGCTCCATTAATTTTGGTAATAAGGTTGGCGTTGTAAAGTAATCTCCTTCTAAGAGATTACCAAAAATGTTTTTACCTAAAACTAGTATTTGTTCATTGCTGCATTGCAGTAAGATGCTGTTATTATTGGCAACAAGGTCAGTTATCTTGACACCCAATGGCAGTCGAATCTCAATTCGTTGTGGTGGCGTGTAATCTTTGTTCCACCTGTTCCAAGGAACTAATATATTTATTCCAAAAATATAAAGAACATTATCAACTGTAAGAGCAGCGCTATGGCAACAGCCAGCTGCAATTTTTATAACTTCAATGCCAGACAGAAAGGTAACAGCTTGCGGAGTGTCCGGATAGTGTGAATGATGTAATTCAGACGGAAAGGTATCAGTTTGCGGAGTACCCTGGTAGCCTAATTGTCCACAGCGATTGTCTCCAAAACTATAAACAGTGCCCTCTTTGTGAAGTAATAAAGTATGATCAAGCCCCGAAACAATTTGTATTATCCCAGCAGGTAGGTTTTCTGCAATTTGGCAAGGGGTTTCTTGCATGTATACCTTATATTCCCCTACAAGCCTTCCAAAAGCAAAAATTCGCTGTTTATCGTCGATGATGAAACTATTTAAATCGCCAGCGAATATTTTTACTGGTATACAATCTTTAGGTAGGCCAAGGAATACAGGTTTGTATCGAGGCTTTCTATCACCTAGCCCCAATTGTCCACAAGGATTTTCTCCAAAAACACAGACCCTATCGTCTGTAGTGAGCACTAATGTATGATTACTCCCTGCTGAGATTCGTTTAGCTTTACGCTCGCCTGGTAGCAGGATAGTTGAGAGAGAATTTTGGGTTGTGGCGAGCGCTATCTTTTTCATACCCAAGCCTAATCGCCCACACTGGCCGTTGCCAAAACCTTCAAGATCGCCATTGCCATTGAGAACGATATGGTGTTGAGACCCAGACGCGATTAAGCGTGGAATCCCTGCACTAGTTAAATCAAATTGTTGGTTAATGTTCTTACATGTTTTTTTTAGAAATTGTTTCGACAATAAAGCCAAACGATTCTCATCCACAATTAGGGCGTGATCACCATACGCCGCAATTTTGTTGCGAGGTAGTTTTATATCAGCGAGGGCGGGATGGTTGTTAAAGATTTTCCAGGCAGTTTTGAAATTTACTGCATCAATCAGTCGAACAAAATTGGCTAGTAGATACCGAATGACATCAATAGGGATATCCAAAAGTGTAGCAGATGGCTCGGCAATAGTCGTTTTATCTTGCATGAATTTCTCTCATTAAACTAGGCATAAATTATGATGAGTGTACATTATTTAGCAATGTAGGTAAATGCCTTGCTAGGGTCTATGAAACAGACGAATTGGCCCTTGGTATTCTACAAGAGCTGGGTCAGATGTAAACAAAGGTATCCCCTCCAACGTAGCTTGGGCTATGAGAATCCTATCAAATGGATCTTTGTGAATAGCTGGTAAATTTTGAACAAAAACAGCATGAGAGCTTGTAATGGGCAGCTCAATATAGCCATTATCCAAAAGCCCCCGCCGTAGAATTCGGGCATCGGCTTGAAAGTCTTCTCTACCTAGGCTAGCTTTAATAGCAATTTCCCAAAGGCTTGCCGCACTAAAGAAAGGCTCATTAGTATCATCTGCAAGCAATTCTTGTATTTCTTTCGGTAATTCATTAGGCTTTCCAGCTGCCCACAAGATCAAATGGGTATCAAGAAGCATTTTCATCATTCATCGCCAAAAAGATGTTCAATCTCTTTACCACCCATTTTATCAAAATCATCAGGAACCGTGAGTTGCCCTATCATAAATCCTAGGCGCTTCTTCTTTTTTGCCATAGATGCCGCGATAGAGATAACTTTTACAAGGGGTTTACCTGCTTTAGCTATAATAAATGGCTCACCCTGCACCGCCTCGTCTATTAATTTGGACAAATGAGTTTTGGCTTCATGAATATTAACTTGATGCATATTAATCAACTAAACTAAGTTCTGTTAGTTTAGTTTAAGATAAAAATCATGCTGGGTCAAGAAGGTACTCCCAAGGTTAGGGGTCACCCATTAGAAAGTCTGCGTCAATAGGCAAAGCTAGTCCGTTTGGTTTTTTTAACCGATTTTTTATTATTTTAACAGTCACTGAGAGTATAAATCGTACACTACATGCGCCTAAAATTTCTCATGGAGGTGTCACTACTATGCACCAGTCACCCATATGAATTAAGACATTTACCAATGGCCATGAAAGGAAATTGGCAGTCCTTGGCAAAATTTGCCTCAGAAATTATTTAGTGCCGTGCTCAGTCCAAGTCGAGAGGTTCAATAATGAACCGATGACAAATCAGTGGCTTATGCTTACGCATGGCCAACCCTTTGTGGCTCAGAGCACGGGCATATCAGTATACAACAAACTTCAGTTACTTTTCCTCACTAAGTGGTTAAGGTAAAGGTTTAATCAAATCTATTGGTTTTTAACCAACCCCAAATTTAACTCAATTACCTTAACCAAACACCGTTTCAAGGCCTGTTACATAAAGGCCTTTTGTACATCAAATTCTGCTTGTTCTTTCAATACATAAAAACAAGCTCTGGCCAGCTTATGTGCGACCGTTTTAATTGCGACAATGCTGTTTGTTTTAGCCATTTTTCGTTGATAATATCGTTTAACCGTATCGTTGTACCGAATTGCAAAATTAGCAGCTTCAGTAAATGCCCATGACAAAAATTTATTACCATTTTTACTATTGGTATATCCTTTTTTCTTACCATTACTATATTTCGCTCCACTGATACATCGGCAGTACGAAGCATAATCGCCAACCTCACCAAAACGCGAAATATCCCCTGTTTCCAGCATGATGGTTAGTGCCAAAACCAGGCCAACTCCATCGATACTAGTTAACTGTTCGAAGGCACGCTCCAGACGCAGTTCTTTTTTCAGCACCTTCTCTAGTATACCGATTTGCTCCTGTAGGCAGTTCATAACAGCCAAATTAGTGTTCGCGGCTAATGCAACGTGAGGTGCTAAAAAGTCAACCTTAACCTGCTCCACTGTAAGCTGCTTAACCTTAATCGCCGAGATTTTTTTATTCAAATGGCGAGCATATAATCCCTGAATAGATTGCAAATTTAATGTGCTCTGCTGCACCAATTGCATCCGTTTGCGCATCAAGTCACGTGCGGTTCGCTGATCCTTTGGATAAATATAACCCTCCGGTAGAATATTTAATCTCAACATATCCGCTAACCACCGTGCATCACTGTTGTCATCGGTATATTTCACTCCGGAATACTGTTGTATGCCAGCTGTATTCGCAAGATGCACTTTAAAACCTGCTTCCATTAAACCATCAACTAACCAGTACCAGTTGTAAGTAGATTCAACAACAAGTCCCATAATGTTGCTCCGATAAGGCTCTAACAAATCAATCATTTTGCAAAGATCGTTGTCAATTCGTTTACGCAATACTTCGCAGCCATCTTCATCAACCAGAACCACAACACAATTATTTGAATGCAAATCAATTCCACCATATAGTTTCATTTAAGGCTCCTTTGTTAGCCGGTTTTTGTTTTTTAACAAGCTAACTTTACCGGTTATTCGAAGGAGCTTTCTATATGATTATCAAGTCTTTTGATAATAGTATTTTGTCCTAACCGATATTTATACCCTTTATCAAAAGATTTGACCCCTATTCCTTTCTTATTTATAACTGTAGGTAAATTCTTGCTATTCGGCATAAAAATATTCTGCTGTAGATCTTGCATCTCTTCAGGCCGCGGAGCGTCGCAAGTAGGGTGAGCTAATAGGTTATTTATAGGCACTGTCATGATCGGCATGTAACGCAAGTATTCTCAAAAAATCCTCTTGTCTTAAAGCCGTAGCTCGATATTTTTGAGAAAACCGAAAGCTATAAATTCGTTCCCCTGATTTTGTTTGCTTAGAGGAAATTACTTCCCATTTTAAACCATGATCTGAGTACAGCTCAGCCCAAGTTAATCGATTGATCTTCTTAAGTGTCTTAATTAGCGCTGCTAGTTCATTCCTCTCCAGACTAAATAAGTCATTTTGAAAAACAGGATTATTTAAATCAATCTTTATTGAGGTCATTCTCTATCCCTTGAATAAGGGTGTTAAAATTTGCAGAAGGTTTATTTTTGGCCGCCCACTCCAGGGCTTTTTCAACTTTAGTAAAATTGTTACCTTTGTATAGCCATTTTTCAGAATCAGGAACAAACTCCCCGCATTTAATAATCCATGTGCCTTCTTCGATCTGATCCACTAAAACCATTTTTCCCGCAAATTCTTTGCCCAGAGACAATTGCCCATTTGCGCCAATAGTTTTTACCTGTTGTTGGTGCGTCATAACTCACCTCGTATAGTAAAGTCTATAATTATTATATTCCTAAAATAGTGAAATAACAAATTGGTAAAAAGCATGTCCCCGCGGAGGCGGGGACCCATCCATAAAAGTAGCACAGTGTTTATTTTGCGGATGGATCCAAGCCTGCACGGGGATGACGCAGGATACCCCGGGCCTTGGCCCAACAATAGCAGTACTGGATTCCGCATCCACTAGCTTGGGTTTTGGGAAGGTTGTTGCTGCTCTGGCTTAACCTGCGATGGGTCTAACGCTGGTTGGAAGAAAGTTTGGGGGTTGGATTCCTGATGATGCCTTCTTCGCTTAGATTTAGGGTTCTCTGAGGACGCTTCATTTTCATCGAGAGTTCTTTTCTGCCTTGCCTTCTTCTCCATTAATTTTGGTAATAAGGTTGGCGTTGTAAAGTAATCTCCTTTTAAGAGATTACCAAAAATGTTTTTGCCTAAAACTAGTATTTGTTCATTGCTGCATTGCAGTAGGATACTGTTATCACTGGAAACAAGGTCAGTTATCTTGACACCCAATGGCAGTCGAATCTCAATTCGTTGTGGTGGCGTGTAATCATTGTTCCACCTGTTCTTAGGAGGAACTAATATATTTTTTCCAAAAATATAAAGAACATTATCTACTGTAAGAGCGGCACTATAGTAATGGGCAGCTGCAATTTTTATAACTTCAATGCCAGACAGAAAGGTAACAGCTTGCGGAGTGTTCTGGTAGTATGAATGATGTATTTTCGTAACGCCTAACGGCAAGGTATCAATTTGCGGAGTGTCCTCGTAGCCTAATTGCCCACATTCATTGGCTCCAAAACTATAAACGGTGCCATCTTCATAAAGGAATAGAATATGACCTCCACAACAATCTCCTCCCGAAGCAATTTGTATTGGCTTTATCCCAGCGGGTAGGTTTTCTGCAATTTGGCAAGGGGTTACTTGTATGTATGAGGCATTTTCCCCTTCAAGCACTCCAAAAGCAAAAATTCTCTGTTTATCGTCGATGATGAAACTATTAGTATAGCCAGCGAATACTGCTACTGGTATACAATCTTTCGGCAAGTCGAGCAATTCAGGTGTGAATCGGTCCTTTTTATCTCCTAGCCCTAATTGTCCCACAGAGTTGGCTCCAAAAACACAGACTCTATTGTCTCTAGTGAGTACTACTGTATGACTACTCCCTACTGCGGTTCGTTTGGCTTTACGATCTCCTGGTAGAAAGATAGTTGAAAGAGAATCTTGGGTTTCGGTGACCTGCTTGCCCTTGCCCAAGCCTAATCGCCCATGTTGGTTATTGCCAAAACCTTTAAGACTACCATCTCTATATAGAGCGATATAGTGTTGATGCCCAGACCCGATTGAGCGTGGAATCAGCTCACTATTCAATTTAAATTGTTGGTTAATGTTCTTGCATGCTTTTCCAGATTTTTTTTTCGATAATAAAGCCAAAAGATTCTCATCCACAATCAGGGCGTGATCACCATACGCCGCAATTTTGTTGTGAGGTAGTTTTATATCAGCGAGGGCGCGATGGTTGTTAAAGATTTTCCAGGTAGTTTTGAAATTTACTGCATCAATCAGTCGAACAAAATTGGTTAGTAGATACTGAATGACATCAATAGGGATATCCAAAAGTGTAGCGGATGGCTCGGCAATAGTGGTTTTATCTTGCATGAATTTCTCTCATTAAACTGGGCATAAATTATGATTAGTGTACATTATTTAATTGAAAAACGCCACGTCATCCTGAGCGCAGCGAAGGATCCCTTTGGTTGAGCACTATGCCACATTCAGGAGATCCTTCGCTGCGCTCAGGATGACGGGCGCTGCCAGGATGACGGGCGCTGCCAGGATGACGGGCGCTGCCAGGATGACGGGCGCTGCCAGGATGACGGGCGCTGCCAGGATGACGGGCGCTGCCAGGATGACGGGCGCTGCCAGGATGACGGGCGCTGCCAGGATGACGGGCGCTGCCAGGATGACGGGCGCTGCCAGGATGACGGGCGCTGTCAGGATGACGGGCGCTGTCAGGATGACGGGCGCTGCCAGGATGACGGGCGCTGTCAGGATGACGGGCGCTGTCAGGATGACGGGCGCTGCCAGGATGACGGGCGCTGTCAGGATGACGGGCGCTGTCAGGATGACGGGCGCTGTCAGGATGACGGGCGCTGTCAGGATGACGGGCGCTGTCAGGATGACGGGCGCTGTCAGGATGACGGGCGCTGTCAGGATGACGGGCGCTGTCAGGATGACGGCTGGGACCCTAGTGTGGCAATGTCTTCACATTGGGATCTTTTGAATAAGCATTGAGAATATCCGCGATTAACAGCTCGATGACACTTGCTTTTGCATCTTCTTCAATAAGCCCGGACTCTGACCGCATCGATGCTAAGCGAGTTTCAATTTCTTTTGCTACTGATCCATTGGGGAATAATGCAGCAAGCAATCGTCTTGCTTCTGCGGGACCTAAATGATGATACAACTGATTACGTACCATCGCATCTTCGGCAGTGGTACTGAAAGCCCATACTTCAACTGGACCTAGCGTGAGGGTTAATAACTGCACGTTCACTCCACTTTTCGTTGCATATTGCACGAGAAAAGTCGCTCCACCCTGTCGCGGTCCGTGCACACGCGTACGTAACGCCACTTTAGCCGTTTCGGAGAGGCCAAATATTTGCGTTGTTCGTTCCACAGCCTGTGAAGGACCAGCATCCATGACATAAATAGCAGTACTAAAATCAATCATTACTGGATCAAAGTCATCAACAGATTGGGAGAGTAACGCGATTTGTACTTTCCATTTACGGCCTTCCCGCATATCGATAATAACCTGATCACGCACAGCATTCGATTTAGCAGTGCGATGGAATTCATCATAAACAATTCGTTTTGGATCCTCCCTAATTTCTAAAATACGATTTTTATGATACTCCCTGTATTGCTCAGGCATATTGCCAACACTTTCCTCGGTCAAATAATAATGACGAGCAAGAACATAGCGAGCTAGCATATACATGACTGAGGTTTGTCGATCGGCAGCATCACCACCACTTTTAGCCACTTCATCAAGGTCAAGCGATACCACTCGCGCATCACCAATATCAAAACTCGTCACACGCGAAAGAATGGAATACTCCCGCACTGAGCTGGAGACCATACGCGAAAAAGCATTAATCAATGACTCACCCGTTGGCGCAGTAATTTTCTCATATAAATCTTCAATGGAAGGGGTACGGCAAATGGATGCTGCATCCGCCAATAAAGGCATTGCATAACGCTGCGCGAGCATTGCTTCATGGACAAAGCCCGCTGCAAATAAGGAATCAGTGACCTCCCACCAGGTTGATTTTGAGTCTTTCACAAAACCAATCTCTTCCAAGATACTATCAATAAATTCTTCAACTCCTGGCGCATAGGGAGACGGGTTAAACTCATCCGCCAGGCTTTTATACAATTCATTAACAACCATACCCGCTAGATCAGGCATACCATCGTAAGGCTTAGCCGCGCCTAACGGAGTAGTCAGCAAGGTCAAAAAATTAACTAAAAACGCACGCTCTGTAGCCGTTGGATAACGGCAGCCTAACTGGGTATCAAAGGGGTTAATGGAATATTCAGGTGTCATTCTTAAGCGATGATAAGCAACTAAATGTCGCTTCTGGGCCGGTAAAGCTTCTTGAAGCAAGGAAATTAAACCACTACTTGACGGCCCGATATCAATGATCGCTATACGGGGTAAGCGAGTTAATCCACCAGAAAGACAAAGCGCTAAATTGAGTGCGTTGGACAACACTGATTTACCGGAACCAGGACGTGCGTAGACCAGATCAATCCAGGTCGTTTGCTGGGTCGAACCCGGTTGAAACGGCCAAGGTTTACCATCCGGAGAACGAAATAATAACGCGCCTTGACGCCACGGAGAAGCAGGCCTTGTAATCGGCAGCATCGCAATAATATCGGATAAAGGGGCTACCGAAGGTACAGCTGCACTGTTTTGAGTTGTCGCTAGCATGCTTGAAACAAAGCCAGCAAACGCATCGCCACAAATCTCTGAAACATCGGTTGAGCCCCAACCTTCGATTGCTTTGACTAATTCAGAACTGCGTCGGCGCAGTAGGGCAATCTCACCTTCAGGGGCCCAAGTTGCAGCGACAACCCGCAGACGAATAATGGCGTCATCTGTATTCAGTTGGAGATATTTTAATAAATTGACCGAATCGCTAATTAAGCGGTTTTGGGCAGACGAAAAGCTTAAAATTGCAGAAAGTAACCCTTTTAATTTGATGGTATTTAAACCTTCGCTCTCTAATAAAAAGGAGATCCGCCAAGGAATGTGTGAAGGTAAAATACGGGAAAATAAGTTGATAAATGGACGAATATCTTTAGGGAATAGATCAATAAACACTGAAGAATAAATTTTGTCACCCACTCTCACAGTGCGTAAATCCAGCGTCTGAGCATCTCTCGGAATCACTTGTTTTGCTAAAGAGGGCCACAGTAGGTCAGAAGGATCGCCATTAAAGCTATTGATTTCACGCGGTATAATCTTATCCCCTGGCAATGTAGCTCGCCAATCATCGGCGGTAAAATCAGGATCAGCAGTCATGCGGATGGCATGAATCGCATCATGAACTTCCATCAATGAAGCGTGAATATTCAACGTATCCAGATCGTTAAGGATTGAACGCACATAGGCATCATGGGTATCACGCAATTCAGGAATGGCTGCAAAGACTGTCTGCGTATTTTTAAATGCAGGCGATTTCGTGTCTTTCAGCATCTTTATTTTTGCTTTCGACGCCGCTTTTAATTGCTCTTGCGGTAAATTATAGGGGCGTGTATAGAGCGCGAAGTAGAGACGCTCCTCAGCGCAATACTGCGCAAGAAACCGAACTCGCTCATTAAATAAGTCTTCTAAATTGAGCTCTAACCGCTTTGCAGTTGCCTCTGCTGGTGTATAGATATCTTGGATTACCTTTCTTATGTTCTGCTTATCATGACTAAAATGCACTTGCAAAGCATGACCAGGCCGCCCCATCGCTGCTTGAAAAGCATTGGTTAAACCTTCAACCAAGCGGTCAAATTCTTCAGCTCCAGCAAGCGCTGTTACGCCTTCAACCTTTAAAACAGAAAGTAAAGAACCATCGTGATTAACCAAGACTGTTGGGCTATCGGCTGTCTCTAAGTCACAATAAGATTCTGTAGTTTGCTTCAAAGAAGTACTTAACCAGGCAAAAAAGGTATCAACACCCTCAAAAAATGATTCTGCCCATTTTCCCATACCATTTTCCTCAGACTTTGGGGCTGTTCTCTGTCAATTCCTCCAATGCGCTTGCAGCCCAGCGTTCGATTTGTTTACGAAACTTAGCTCGTGAAGGTAACAAGCGAATATGCTTAAATAGCTTTTCAGAAACCTCTGGTGAAGTCACCCCTGAATCAATTATCAACTGGCCAAATATTGCTGGGTCACTAGTACCTTCACCATACTTCTCTTCGACCAGCTGCGAGCGAAATTTAAAACTGCGATAAATATTCTGTGCACTACTTTTATACCCTGTATCATTAGTAATAGCACAAAAAAGCACATGGCATAGACTATTTAGCTCCTGCTGGCTCAGCTCAGGAAGATAGATTAGCGTACCACCGCCATAACCACCAACCCCTACTGACTCAATAAAGAAACATTGAGCACAAAAACAACACGAAGTAACAAGATTAGACATTTTGTTGTTTTTGAAATCAGAGTCAAGATTCACAACCTCTTGAAATAACCTTGCTTGGAATCCACAAAATTGGCAAGTATATCGATCACGCTGAAATACCTTAAGTTCATAACCCTTAAAGCGCTGATCAGCCTTTCTAGCCGAATATAAACGCCAGGCGCCCGGACTCGCAACAAGCCTCAACGTATTCCGCTGTTTAGCAGCAGCCATTGTCAGCTTCCGAAAATTGTACCTGTTGGACCGGCTACAGAGCCAGTAGTTCCAAACATGGTTTGTCCAGCAACACCAAGTATCGATGGTAGAAATAACAAGGCTGCTGCGATAAACGTTAAAGCAATTGGTGTACCAATTGGAATTTGGGTCGGGTTATCTTTATGCTGCTTAAACTTCATAATGGCACCAATAGAGAAACCAAGACCGGCTATGTAAGAACCTGCTGTAATTAATTTAGCCAAGCTAGTAAACGATGCAGTGATACTCGAAGCCATGGAACCCAAACTTGTTGAACCCGCCACTACTTCACCCGCGACGGCCAGTAAACCAAAACCCACAAACCCCATCAGAACGTGCTTCATTTGACCTTTTATTATTGGTGTTATTAACGGATTTCTCACTCTACTTCTCCTTTTCAATAAAATAGTTCAACGATATAACGTATTATTAATGATTTCTACTGTGGCGACAATGTTCATGGCTAAAATCCCACCAAAAACATGCATCAACCCTTTACCTACACCCCCCGGAGATTGTCCTTGTGTCGTAGCTCGAGCGATAAGGATCCAGCCTCTTATAAACGCGATAACACCGATTACCTGAATAATTATTGCTAATGGTCTGCCGACCGCACTGCCACTACCAAACAGTGTATTAAGACTAGGATTTTTACTGTTTACCGGAGCATATTGTAAAATACTCGAAGAACCAAAAGTAGTCTGCAACATCACGGCTAAGCCGGTTGGGAAATAAATAAATATCGCTGCGACTATCAGATAAATTATCGGCTCTTTGATAGTTGTATTGCTCGACATCATTGACTTCGATTCTCCGTAAGACTTCAAAGTATAGATCGCTTTAAATGCGAAAGCCAAACCGATGAGATAAGCAGCACCTGTTACTAAGCGTTCAACGGGTAATAAATTATTCGCTAGATTATTTAGAATATTAATCTGACTTGATAACCACGCTTGCCACGAACCACTCGGAAAAGACATACGCCCCTCAACTATCTTGCTGACTAAACCTAATCACTCTACCCGAGCTAGTGAGTACACGCCCTTGAATAGGATCAATCAATCTTACTACACCATAACCAGCAATTACTGTTCCCTCTCTAACGGTAAGTGTAGACCCATTTGTGGCAATTAACCAAGCCCGGCCTGGTATTACTGCTTCTAGATAGTAGACCGGAGCACTAGGCCGTAGTACGACTACGCGATGGACTCGTTTTGGTCGGGTTTTTGCTGCTAAAATAGCACATTGGCTTGACTGTTGCTCCACTTTTGCAGCTAACTCAGCAATCATATGGTTTAGATTAGCTATTTTTTCTGGCAACGCATTCACCGTTGCGTTGATACCATTTAATTGGTTACTCAACGAATTCACTTCAGAACGTACACTTTGCTCACCTATTTCCAAAGCAGAAAGTTTCTGGTTGATTTGTGCATTTTCCACCGTAGGCTGGGTCACTGCGAGAGCGGGAGTAGGGGCTGGGGCAGGAGTAGGAGCTGGCTGCACAGGCGTTTCGGGCTGCACTGGTTGGACCGGAGTGACTGGCGGTGCTGTTGGGGTAACAGACGTTATTGGGGGAACTTTAGCCACAGTTTCTTTTGGTTTAGCAGAAAAAAAAGCCGCAAAAAATTTATACCCCAACATGAGAACAATGACTAACCCTATAACAACAAAGGCATTACGTTTTATGTTCTTACCTTGACCTGGCGGCTGTTTTGGTTGTCCCTCCTCTGGCCCTCCCTGTTCCTCACCGCCCTCTGCCGGGCTGATTGTGTCCAGATCCGTAAACTGATACTCGTCATTGTAGTCATCTTGTGCCATGTCTTACCTGCTCATCATGTTAAAGTGCGGTTACGTCTTGAGTAAATAATATACCCACTGGAGTACCTGCATAAACTTCTACAGTTGTGGGTGTGGTGAACAACTGCTGGGCTTCTTGACTCCACGATTTACCAACCGATGCCAGTGCAATCACAGCATTTTTTAGGAATGAGCGATGAATACCATTTTGCACGGTAATATTTTGCCCCCCACCCGTACCACCAATACTCACAGTGGTATTCGCTGATTGAAAAGCGTTACCAAGACCTTCGATAAACGATGAAGCGAATAAGGAACCATAACGAAGTAAATAATGATGATCGGTATTACTCGACAACGCGGTACGTCCCGTATCTGGATCGATGGCATAGGCACTGATGGATGTTGTTTTAGGCGCTCCAGGTACAGACATTGTATTAAAACTAATCACCATCTTATCTGCGTTTGTCGGTAAATTGAAACTACCAATCAATTTCGCCCCTTTTAACCTACCTGAAACAATGGTGGCGAGAATGGGGCCTGGCTCATCACTATTAACCGATGTATCAACAACCCCAAACATGATATCGCCCGTTCTAATGATTGCTCCTTTCGGTCTAGGACCACCACCTTCCGGGTACGGGCCTCCTGGGCCTGTGATAGTAGTCATAGTAGTCTTAGTACTAACAATTTCCTTTTCCTTGACCTCAGTACCTGCAACGTAAGTCTGCGTTGTGACTTTCTGCCAAACGCTGAGCGCTTGATTTGCTGTGCTCAGCATTTGCGACGTGCGTTGCTGAATTTTTTGCTGATATTTTTGCTCGGCCAATTGTTGATTTTGCTTGTTCAAAACCTCTTGTAATTGCCTAGCATTTGCTTCATGAGCAGTAACAGCCGCTCGACCTGGAGGGGGAAGTGGAGATACAGTAGATGGAGCACCACCCGGTATGTTGGCAGCTGCTAGACCTGGAATTTGCGTAGTCAGCCCAGCATTCTGGATCTCAGCATCGCTGAATCCTGCATTTTTTAAATTTGCAGCAGAGTACCCGGCATCTGCCAAATCTTTAGCGGAATAACCAGCTTGGCGAAGAGCCGCAGCATCAAAACCTGCATCTTTTAAATCCTTTGCATTAAAACCGGCAGCTTTTAATTGACTCGCGGAAAGCCCGAGATTTTTAAGATCACCGGCACTAAAGCCGGCATCCTTAAGCTCGCTTGCAGAGAATCCAGCATTCTTAAGATCAGCAGGGCTAAAACCAGCATCAGCTAATTCCTTTGCGGAGAATCCAGCATTCTTAAGATCAGCAGCGCTAAAGCCAGCATTTTTCAACTCGGCTGCAGTAAAACCAGCGTCTTTTAATTCTTTAGCAGTATAACCCGCTGCTTTCATTGCTGCTGCGCTACAACCTAAGACTTGCTTAATTGTGGCAGCTGATATACCTGCAGCACGAGCTGCTTGTAAAGAGGCAACGCTGCAATCAATTGGTCTTCCCGCAACCATAACTGGTGCAGGCTTAATCTCTGCGGGAGTGAACCCAGCACTGCTTAAATCAGCATCACTGAAACCCGCATTGCGCAAATCTGCCGCAGTGAAGCCTGCATTGCGCAAATCTGCCGCAGTGTAACCAGCCGCTTTTAGCTGAGCTGCGCTACACCCAGTAATCCGTCGAATCGCTGCCGCAGTAACACCCGCGTCATGCAAGCGTTTTAGGGCATCGGGTTGACAATCTGCCTTGCGAACATCGGCTTCGGATAGTCCAGCAGGTAAACCACTTGCTTTGGCAATCTCGATCTCCGAAAAGCCTGCACCTTTTAATTCCCCATCTGAATAACCACCATCCTTCATTTGTAGCGCGGTAAAACCTGCACTACGTAACTCGCAGGCATCAAATCCACAAAGCCGTAATCGAGCTGCACTAAAACCAACATCCTTCAACTGACGTGCGTTATACCCTGCAGCCCTTAACTCTTTACAGGAGCAAACTTGCTGTAAATTAACAAGCTGGTAGCCATTATCTTTTAATTGCGCACAGGTACAAGCAGCCTTCAATTCAGCGAATGATGCGCCTTGGCTTAGTACCTTGGCAACAGCTGCTTTACTGCAGCTGCTATTTTTCAAGGTTTGTATCCATAAACTTTGTTGAGGCCCTGCTTCACCCCCACGCGTTAGGGTAGTAAATCCGACCCCCCCTTTTCCACCAGGTGGCTGCCCTATTGGTTGGACTCCTTCTCCTAAAGCTTGAGTACGAATAATGGTTGGAATTGCACTACCTCCCGTGTTTAAAGCGGATGTTGCTTGACTCACGTTTTGCGACTCTTGTAATTTCGCATACTGCACTGTTGGATTCAGTGCTCCGGGAATGGATTGTATTCCCGGGACGTTAGCGACAGTGGATGGAACATTCTCTACACCCACAGCTTTTAATTTGAATATGCCAATGACCACCGCAGCAATAAGTAGCAAAGCTGTGAAAATAATAATCACCCGAGTGCGGGTGTTGGTAAATAGCGACTTAAGATTCTCTTTTCTACCTGCCATTTGCTATAACCCTTCTACCTTAAGATGCATGACTTTTCCATGCCATGAAACGAGTAATACCGGTGATTTTTGCATTTCATAAGCATGCATGCCGTCGGCACTCGTCATACTCCCTATCCAGCCAGGGGACAAAATAGTAAGATTCGTTCTTACATACATTTTGTCATTGAGTAGCCATGCTCTTGCATCACCCCCACTGACTGTCAATCGTGTACTTCCTGCTGGCGGTACGCCATCTAGGACATGCAATAGAATGTCACTTGCACTTGGAGGGAGACCTTCCTCTGTGGGCATGCTTTTAGCATTCGGGCCAAAACCTTGTACTCTTAGATCCACCCGGTAATCAACAGCTTTCTGACCAGGAATAAGCGTCAACATAACTGGAGTATTCAATCCACGTAAGCGCACCGCAAGGTTGCCATAATTGTATAATTTCAAAGCCTGGATCATAAGCGTGTTACTTGTTTTATCCCATTGAATATTAAACGCAGAGGGATCACCTAAATCATAAGCACTAATAGGCCATGGTGCACCAGTAGAGTCTAGGAATACCAATGAAGAAACAAAACCTTGTGATAAACGGATAACCGGAGGCGTGGAGCCAGGTGACAAATTCACAAACTGTGAGGTTGCAGTTGGTCTTGGTGGTGTCCCAGGCGTTGATGCTTGGGCAAATTCTGAATTTTGATATAACTGCTTTAAGCGAACGATTTCTTCCGGATTCAGGGGGAACAGTTGCCTGGTTACCCCTTCAAACGCTTTAGAATCAATTAATTCATTATCAGCTTGCGATAAAACATCTCCAACACTTTGTGCCCCTGCTGGGGGATTAGCTCCCGGAGCTGGACTGGGTGTTGCTGCCTGCTTGGGCTGAGCGGGTTTATTCGCTCCTGCAGCGTCTGGACTTCCACCTGCTGGTGCCAAACGCTGTTGGAGAATCTTAAGCTGCTGCAGGGCTTGCTGGGCAGAATCAGCTCCTCCAGCAGCATGCACTGCAATAGGTATCGTATTGATGATAACAATCAGCGCTAATCCAACAAGGTAGAGGATGTTTTTTTTCTTTTTCATTTCTTTTTCATCAACTTATACCACCACTAGCCGGGCCTACAACAAACTGCGCTATACCGATACCTCGCGGAGAATTCAACGGTGATATTCGCGTTATCAATATCGTAACCACATTATTTTGCTGAGAAAATTCGCTAGCACTTTGATAAGTGACTAAAATTGGCATTTGTACCCGCCAAGAATAAACCCCATTTAACAAACCCTTTTGCAAAATGATTGGTGCACGAGTAGCTACCGCAGATACGATTAGTTTCTTCGCTTTTACTGACTCTAAATTGTTTGATTGTTGCAAAGCATTCAAAAATTGCGTCCATCCTTCAGGGGTAAAAAACCCTGAAGAAGCCTGCAATTCATCACGGTAGTTCACAAAATTATAAGTAAAAGCCGCAATTGCCGCCATATTTGCCCATTGTAACACTGCTGAATCGGATTGGTTTGGCTCACTGAGTGGATACAAGGGTGTAATCCTACCATTGATACTTGTAGCAAAGTATTTCGGTGCCGGCGGATGGGTTAGCGTGTAAAGCAACAACGAAGCTAATATAAAATTGATAAGAACCGAGATCAATAGAGCAACCATTATCCTACGTTGCCCGTCACGGTAAAATTCATTTCTCAGCGTAACAGCTGTTAGTGCATCTTGAGCCATAATTTCCTCGTTTATTGCGGGATCACCCTTACAGTCTCGTCGTTGGGCGGATCAGCCTCAAGCAATGGTGTTGCCGAATAGTTAGGTTCATTCAATGGTGTTAATTTTACGGGCGGGACAATACCGCTAGTCGCATAATAATCCCGTTCAGGTTCGTAGAAATGGAAATAATAGATACCTAGCCCTAAGAGAATATTTAAAATTAGCGATACAATAAGGCTCGTTGCTCCAGCTCGATAAGTACGAATATAAAATGATTTAGAATGCTTTATTGTATTCCAAGTCTCTTGCCCCATTTAAGCCTCCCAAAGAACTTCCCTCATTTTCCCCCTCTCCCCAGACATGGGGAGAGGGTGCCCGAAGGGCGGGAGAGGGTCGCTGGTGCAAAGTTCTTCTCTCATGTTTGTCCCACGGGACTAGGGTACTCGCTAAACAATAGAATCTCTGAAAGTAATTTCGATGCGCGAATTGGGCGATCTATCTCCACCTTCAGCATAAACCATAATTGGTTTATCGCTCCCCATCCCTTCAGTAAAAATAAAACGAGTGCTTACGCGCTGCGACCATAAATAATCCGCAACTGCCCTTGCTCTTGCTAATGTTAAAGCATGTTCACGCCTCTCGGAAACATATTTACTACTAAAACCTCGAATAGTTACAGCTACCTTACGGAATTGCTGTAAAAATCGCACCACATTATTGAGTAATCCATAGGAAGCCCAGGTTAGCTGCGGCGATTGATTTGGGAATAGTGATCGAGAAGGTATACTGATCAAATAATCTTGACCAATAGTTATAACAGACACACCACAACGTATAAGTTTTTTTTGTAGCACTATGACTGACCTATCATTTGCACCCTCAACTTTACGTGGCAGCCTTAAAGACTCAATGTCTTCCGGTTGATAAACCTTTGTCTTACATCCAAGTAAGATTAAGAATACAAGCAGGGTGGCATGCCATGTTGAAAAAGCAAATAGGCCAACACGCAATCGTCTCACCAAAACCTCTCTCACTGTTATTAATCGATTGACTCCCTTATATTGCAATAAAAACATACAAATCATTGCGTTACAAGCAGTTCTTGCGAATTATCTCTATCATACCCGAGCCGCGCACGTAAGTAAGCGGAAACGATTTACCCGCTCCCTAACGATCGCGGCTGGGATTAGAATTATCAACAGACCCTATTTTTCCTCTTGGGCCTTAGCCTTAGCCTTCTCTCGCTCAGTAACAACTTTCTGAGTAAGCTCTTGCACTAGAGCAGTTAATTCTCCCGCATCCATGACCTCACGCTCTGGTGGTGGGTAACTGGTAGCCATTTGAAAGTCTTTGACCAACTCAGTAGCCACTGTACCTGCATACTTATCTTTTACCCCTGTAGCACGCTCAATGGTTGACAAATAATCCCTTGTCTCATTGATAGGAAGAAGTGGTTGCGAAAATCGTTCAGCATCCTTCACTAATAGAGGTACACCAGGAGCGCGACGGAGCTTACTGAAAACAGTTAAAGCCCCTTCTTCCTCTACTTCAACTAATTCTTCGAGAGGTTCAGGTTCATTTTGGGTATGGTAAGCCAACAATGCCGCAACACTGCGCTCAATGGGTTCTGTAATAGCAGAGTCATGCAGTGCTTGAGTAATCATGGTGATTTCTTCGGATTCCACCTCTTTTTCAATGCTTAGATCACCACTGTCAAGCACACTCTGGAATCCGACCAGTTGCTTTTGTAATTTGATCAAGTACTCATCAGGCGGTGGCTCAACTTTTAGGAATTGATTCAATTTTAAGTGTTTAACTGGTGTGGGATTAGCATAAAACATCCGCGCCCGCACAATCTTAGATTTAAAGAAGATATGAGCCTCACCTTCAGTTTGATCTTTCAAGTCCAACAAATCGATACGCGACCGTTTTTCAAATGAAGAACTTTTCGTGTCCATATAGCTATTGGCAATACTCGTATCTTTTGTTTGAAATGAATCCACTTTGGTAACATAGGCTTCACCAGCGGTTTTGGTAAAGAAATCCCAGGTTTCTGTCGGGTCTTCAAGTTTCATACAAATTTTGATGTTGGTATTCGCACCAATTGAAAGCGGCTTCTTCTTTTGATGCCTTTTGGAAGGCAGGTAAATCTTGTCCAGCGAAAATAGCCGAAAAGCCGAGTGAACGCGCCTGGGCTGGCACTACTGCGAAACCTTGCACAGCATAGTAACCATACTCATCCAGAATACACATATAAGGTGTAGGTGAGTTAGTCGGTTTACGCAAAATAACATCACGGTAATCCCCTTCGACCTGGTCACCTAAACCCGCAGCCATCATGGCTTTTAAAGAAGAAACAATCACTTTACCTAAGTTTGATAATTCGTCAGGTGATTTTTCCAAAGCGGGTAATAATACCACTAAAATCCGTCGATTAAGCACTACATCCTTGAAATCAACCTCGGCAAGATTGGTTCTAATGATATGACCATAGGTATCCGCAAGTGAAGAAAATACACGAACTAACTGCATGGTGATAAAACCATGCTGCTCTAAAACCTGTGAAACTTGTTTGCCTTTCTTCTCTTTATTGTAGCCAGGTAAGTTAAAAAGATAGTTACGTATAGGGTCAGTTACCAATTTGGGTATCGATTCAATATTGATACTTTCCTGATCATCCCGAGGAAAAACTTTATCGAGCACAATAGCTTCTAAGCGTTGCAACTCAAAATAGTTTCGTATGGTATTTGCATCAAGTAAGATAGAGCCTTCATCACGCATGTACACCAGTAATTTCATTAGCGCTTCCACAAAGGTGATAGCACGTCCTTTCCACATATCCCCGTCTGATGACTGACTAGACGATCCCATCAAGCTGACCACCAACTGGGTTAACATGCTTGAGGAACCTTGGCAAAAGGGATTCAAGGTATTGGATAAACGCTTTTCCTGCGGACCGATAATATCCCGTGCACCAGTCATGAAATTAATTAACAATAAATCATCCTCACGCCCCATACTACGCACCATGGAAAACACTTTGGCGTAGAGTGAATTATCGCCTTTCCCATCGACATAGATGAACCCACTCGCCTGTACCAAGGCATTGTAGGCAAGAGAAACCAGGGCTTCCGTTTTACCACTACCGGTGGAACCAAAAATCAGAGCATGGGTTCTTAAATCTTCATTGGTGAACCATAGTTCTTCATTCGTTTTACGATCATTACCAAAATAAGCAATCCCTCGGGCAATATTAGGAGTGCCAATGCCGGGTTTTAAATCATTGTAGTCTTTGACCCGAGCAATTTTAGGTAATCTAAACGGTAGTTTTTGTTTGCGTGAATAGCTATAAAGAAAAAACAGTATACCTAACACCATCACTAAACTAGAAATTTCGGAGAGATAGTATGCTGTAGCAGCCAAAGCAACTAATACAATGGAGATATTAGTGGGGTCGGAAAAAAAATCACCCATACGTTGGCCAAGAGTACGTGTATCTCTTAGCAATAAGGTAGGATCGATTTCATGTCGCGAATCTATACCACGCATTAAGGCTCTAACTCCTGCAATTCTTTAGGTGTCAATTTAACTTCTTTCACTGCGAACTCAAGTGCTTTGATCGCTTCGTCTATCATCGGCACAAGCGATCGCCTGCCCATTGCTTTTTCAGCACGCCAATGGGCATAAGCACCTCCCACTTCCGCGAAAGGAGTTTGTCTACCTACACTATTAAGCATATACCATAATCGGCGATCTATAGGCTTAAGCCACAAGAATTCAGCACTCGGCACTACACCGTCATCTCTTGCAGCCTCTAAAAGAGAGGCTAATACCGTTAAAAGATAGGCGTGCCTTTGTGTAATTTCCTGCACATTTTCCTTATGCTGATATTTTTTCAAAGTGGCCCTGGCTATACTAAAATCCGGCTTTCCTGAAGGACAGGTTCTATCAAGTGTTTCTAGTATTAAAGTAGCTGCATCCCGATCTCTATTCATACGTGCCATAAAAACAGCCGCCAAGGCACAAGCTTGGGGAGAACTACGCTCAAATCCATCCCAATAGGGCCCTAACTGCAAAGTGAACACTCGTTTTGCATCACCTTTTTTAATACCTGCGGTCATTTCCTGTCCAGGGACTGGATTATCTAAAAGAGCATCTTCTTTTTTTAATAAATTATATTTACGAGCAAATTCCATGGGTGTTAAGGCCATAGCCCAAGGACCTTTACTGACATCCGTATTCGCCAAATCCTCTTTGATGACAGGCATGATTGCAAGCCAGTTATGTTGCTCTTGAGCTCGTAACGTTTTCATATTATGGGCTTTGCGAAATTTGAGCGTGATATCCGACCGGTAGAGAGAAAGGGCGAGAAGAACAAGCACTACAGCCACAGGATAGCGAATATAATTACCAACACTGCGAGTTAAACCGACAAACTGATCCCAGTCGACAGTTGCAGGATCGATAGTCTGCATCAAATAGACATCTTTCTCAAGCTTAGGAGTACTAATAAAAAAACTGACTAACTTTGCTTGGAGGACGTTCAGATAAAAAACAAAGGCTACTATATATTGATGAGCAGTTTTCCAAATAATAAAGGCAGTAATAAACAAAAGCACCGTAATCCATACGGGTGCCATGGAGTTATCGCTGCTACCGCCGCCGCTTCCGCTATGCTGTTGGGATTGTTGAGCCATCCGTAATGAACACCAATAATTTACAAATTCAAGTTTATACCCTAAGTGTAGCAGGCCCTACGCACGAAAAATATGTTGACAAATCGTGAGCGTTTGCGTCTGCGTCTGCGTTACCGCAATTGCTTGAGTTCAGGAGGGAGTTTTTGAGAATACTTCCACCAAATTTTTCATAGGTAAGGCAAGCTAGCTTATTGAAGTAGGTTGGGCCTTGGCCCAACATGATAAATGTGTACCAAAACAAACAGCGAGTATTTTGTCACAACATGCCACATTCTTGTTGGGCCAAGGCCCAACCTACGCGATTTTATTTGCCTCTACGAGAGTTGCTCCCTTTAAGATACACTTTTTGTATCCTAATCAAGTTTGAATACTCTTAACTAATCGCCCCTTATAATAGTGATACGTTCCAGAAAAGTGAACGAATCGAGTTATATTATTCAAGCTTATTGCCCGATCTTTAAGAGACATCAACGGCTTACCAAATTTATCCTTGGGCATCTTTTCTTGCGACATGACTAAGATATCTGCCTGGTTAATATAAATTGCCACATAAGCCTCATTAATTTTATTTTCTTTTGATTTAATTAAAAATTTTATTGCTTCCTCATCTGAGTATATGGGGCGTGAGATAACCTGCCGAGACAGGTTAGCAATGAGACGCTCCCAAGATTGCAGATTAGAGCCCTCTGAGGAATAAAGAGAAATAAATACTTCTTGTTGACCAGGACCAAGCTTTATACGATTTGCTGGATTTATATCACTGCTCGATTCATCTAAACTACTCGCACTAAGACGATTAGCAAAATTATCGCGTATTTCTTGCAGATTTTTTCCAATTACCCGCAAAAAATTAGACTCACCCCAGGGCCCTGTTTTGATGGCGTTATCTAAAGCTTCCAGAATGGCGTGAGTTTGTTCTTCCGTTAATTCATCTTTCATAGTACCCAGCCTTTCAAGAGAGATGTTTTGACCTTATTTCCCTTCTCCCCTTCAGGGAGAAGGTGTCGTGCAGCGGCGGATGAGGGTAGTGATTATGGCATAGAATAGCGAGTGGAAGGAGTTTGCTCTTCTTGTTGAGAAGATTCTACTGTAATAGCTTTATTTTGGGTGCTAGAGTAACCTGCCCCAGCAATTGTTCGCAATTCCTGCTTTAGAGCAGATAATATTTGCTTTGCTGCGTTATTCGGCTCACTATCTGGGCGAATTGCACACATCTTATGTGCTTGTTCAAACAATTTATCTACAGGAGTTACAACAACCTCTTGCGCATGACTAGTGGTAATCTTTCCCACATGCTCAGAGGGTTTCTTAGCTACGCTGAAATGCCCGTATGGGTTTGTTGCTTGGGTTACTACACCGACTGCCATTGATTTGCTCCAAATACAGAATTTCTAACTATTAAAATACCAGATCTTTTCTCAGTATGAGCTTACAACCTGTTAAACTTTCACTTTTTTTACACTTCGATAGAAAAAACCTAATCATACATTAACTCATCTAACGGGGTGTAATCTTTGCTCGGAGCCCCTTGAATTAATTCATTTAACACATCAGTCATACACAATAAACGCAAAGCATTGGGAGTTACTTCATCAAATACGACTCGAATTCCTAATAAAGCATTCTCCGCCTCGTCAAAAGTCGTCCCTAAACCATAACCAAGGCAAAGTGAGCACAACTGATCAGCACGCTTTGCTATAGCTGGAAGTAAGCCAGTATCTGAGAAAACCTCGTCAAAACTGACAAAACGATCATTTAGATAAAACTTAGCATTCAATCCAGCAGCAATCTTAGCCATACATTTGCGAATATCGGTTTCCATTATCGCCACCAAGGTTGAGATGATTTAAGAGGGCCCGCAAAAAAACTCCTAAGCCAGCGCAAAAACACAGGGACGGTAAAACCATAATGCTCAATAATACCAAAAAACAAGGCAGATGCCAGCACTAAAACACCGGTCCAAATCCTAATATGCATTAGGAAAAGAAAAATTGGAAAAGCAGCTCTTGCATCAACAAGGAAAAAACGCGCACTTCTTGCCGAATCACGCCAATGAGATGTTTCAGAAAAGCCAGCCATCTAAACCTCACGTGAGTAATACTATAGTACTTATTAAAAGTATATCGCGCTGACTTAATTTTTCAAGAGACCGGGCCTGCCCGGGAAACTATCATACCCGAGCCGCTATCATACCCGAGCCGCTATCATACCCGAGCCGCTATCATACCCGAGCCGCGCACGTAAGTAAGCGGAAACGATTTATCCGCTCCCTAACGGTCGCGGCTCGGATAATATTGGTCGCGGCTCGGATAATATTGGTCGCGGCTCGGATAATATTGGTCGCGGCTCGGATAATATTGGTCGCGGCTCGGATAATATTGGTCGTGGCTCGGATTTTTCGGCCAAAATAGTAGACTTGTAAACAGACCCTAAGAATTGGGAGTAAGGGTAGGATCACCCTTTTTCGTTAGACATTCTTGCAATAGCTTTTCCATCTCCTGAGACAGAGACGATTTAGGGCGAGCTACAAGCGTTTTATGATCAGTCACATCATTTTTTTCCATATCATCTGGTAAATCTGCTTTAGATACAGAACCGGCTGGCATTAAGCTGCCTAAGATATTTTTGGTACTATTTTTTGACATTATCAGCCCCAGGAGGAGAATTTATAATTCAATAATAGCAACGAAATATTAAGGTTTCCTTAAGAGATAAAAAAAATTCAATTAATTCTTACTAGTTCCCTTCTCCCCTTGGGGAGAAGGTGTCGCGTAGCGACGGATGAGGGTCTCGACTCTTGGTAGTGCTCGCCAGGGCGGATGGGGGTCTTGCAGGGTAGCACATCCCCAGGAGGCTGTATTATAACCTTGCCCAAAGTACCGGCGTATAATAAAGTGTTAGGTATGTGGCTTCAAAATGACTATCAATGAAAACGCTTTGTATCGTTTTAACGATAGGGGTACTTATTGCCTGCGCAATCATTTTTCAAGAGAATGCGCCGATTATTCTTAATGGGATCAGAGGGTTAGGGTGGATAGCACCTATTTTGTTCCTGTTGCTTTATTGCCTAGCTACTATTTTACTGCTGCCTACCATGGTATTAACACTTGCCGGTGGTGCCTTGTTTGGCCCGGTATTAGGTACTGTATTTAATTTGGTTGGCGCAACCCTTGGTGCTGCTTGTGCATTTTGTATTAGTCGCCATTTAGCTGCTGACTGGCTAGCGAGCAAAAGGGGGCCAAGGTTAAATAAATTAATTTCTGGAGTTGAGCGTAATGGTTGGCAATTTGTTGCCTTGCTCCGTCTAGTCCCGATAATCCCCTTTAATTTAGTGAATTATGGGCTGGGCATCACCCGGATTAAATTCAGCCATTACGTTATTACAACTTTTGCATTTTTAATGCCGGCTGAGGTTATTTATACTTATTGTGGCCACGCAGGCATGGATGCTCTCACCCACCCCACCCCTTATTACAAAAATGGAAGTATTCTTATTCTTATTGGCTTAGGGGTATTATTTTTGCTATTTCGAATTGTTAGATATTGCCAACACAGAAAAATGAATGGCTAATTAGGTAGGTTAATCCAGTTAATAATCGGTAAAATCGTCTTTAAGCTCAGCTTCTAAACGCATGTCATCCAGTTTAATCTCAAGTCGGCGGCGCGCATCTTTTATAGCATCTTCGTTTACATCAATATCAATCGCATCGCTTTCAACTATATCATCATCTTCTTCAAACATATCGCCCATTGTACTCCCTCAAGTTTAAGCTAATTACAGGCTCCATAGTAAATCGCCAGGTATATATCTTATTTTTTTCATCCTGACTAGAGATTTATAAAAAAAAATTTCGCCCTGTACGGAGGCAGGCGGGAGCAATTCTCGCATAGACAACCTTGAAGTAGGTTGGGCCTTGGCCCAACATGATACAAGCGTCCACATTGTAAGAAAAAATGCGTACCCAAAACAAACAACGACCATTTTGTCACAGCATGCCACATGTTTGTTGGGCCAAGGCCCAACCTACGGGATTTTATTTGCCTATATGAGAGTTGCACCCGAGGCAGGCTTGAACTTAGACACCATCTACGTAATAATCTCTTAACAAAGCCCAAATAATCAAGCTATGCCCAACCGATTCAAATCTGCTCTCAGGCAGAGTTACCAACAAATCCGTAAAAATTTATCACTTGAGCATCAACACACAGCATCAGCTAAAGTCTGCTCGCGTATTCGTAGCTTAGATGAATACCGTTATGCCAAACGCATTGCCCTTTATCAAGCAATAGGGGGAGAAATCAGCTTAAATGCCTTGTGGCATTCAGCTCCTCTGCAAGGCAAACTTTGTTATTTTCCCTCCCTCAATGATGATAAGACTTTGTCATTTTTACCCGCTACACCAGCAACTTCTTTTGTAAAAAACCGCTATGGAATTGCTGAGCCTGATGTCGATAAAGCTACAGCCGTAGCAGTAAAATTGCTGGATATCATTTTTGTACCTGTAGTTGCTTTCGATCAGTATGGCACTCGTCTTGGCATGGGGGCTGGTTACTATGATCGCACCCTAGCTCATGAAAAGGAGCAAATGTTAATTGGCGTTGCCTATGAGTTTCAGCACTACCCTTACATTAAACCCAATGACTGGGACGTTCCACTTACAGTAGTAATTACTGAACAAACAACGTATTGGAGTAAACAAGAGAATGACTAAATATTGGCTGATGAAATCGGAACCTTCTTGCTTTAGTATTGACGATTTGCGCATTGCACCCAATCAAACAACTCATTGGGATGGTGTGCGTAATTATCAAGCACGTAATTTTATTAACGAGATGTCAGTTGGCGATCAAGTGTTCTTTTATCATTCCAATTGCAATCCCCCAGGTATTATCGGCATTGCTGAAATTATTAGTAAACCCTATCCTGACCATACTGCATTTGATCCAAGCAGTGAGCATCCGGATTCGAAAAGTAATCCGGATAATCCACGCTGGTTTATGGTAGATATTCGCTTCAAAGAGAAGTTCAAAGAACTTATCCCCCTCGATACCCTAAAACGCTACTCTGAACTTGCAAAAATGCCCTTGGTACGCAAGGGGAACCGTCTGTCCGTTTTACCCGTTAGCCAGACTGAATGGCTATTTATTAACCAGGAGTTGGTTGTAGGTTAAATTAATCACGAGTTTTGTTGACGTTACTTGCATCGATGGTGTACGTGGTGGGTTGCGACACGAGGTCGCAGAAAGGGGTTGTCTCCACTGACCAGCAGGAGGAGACCATCTATATTACTAGATGAGCCTAGGGTCATGAATAAAGTAGCTGACCCGACAATGGGACTAAGGATATACATCCGGGATACAAATCGTGAGAGGAGGCTCCTCCTGGCAGTCACAAGCCGGGTAAGTACTAGGCAACTGGCATGGTGAACAGATGTGAACTTGTGTAAGGACCGACAGTGCAAACAAGTGAAAGTGACTGAAACACTTGTACCAAAAGGTAAAGCTGGGTAGGTAGGCGGATTTCCACCCTCCGTCTCGTAATCAATAACCCGCCGGTCTAGAGCAAGCACCTAAACCAGCACCACCTTTTTCTGTGGAACGTGGAAACCTCATAGAGCTCCCCACCCAGGGGAAAGTTATCCGCGAGGATAACCGATAGCTTTGTGAGTTTGGGAGGTTGGAAAAAGCGAACGCTACTCTGTAATGGAGTAGATATCAGTTTAAACGTTACTGAGCACGAAAGTGGGCCCACATCCAACTGGTCTTCAATTGCGAGAGAATTTGGAGAATCGACAGCATGAAGGAAAGCAAATGACGGTCAAGATGGCAACATCAACGACTGGTGCTCCTTCAACGGGAAGGCTAAGCTGGAACGCCATTAATTGGCAGAAGGTAACGGTCGAAGTACGTCGACTACAACTGCGTATCGCAAAGGCTCATAGAGAAGGGAAAAGCGGTAAGGCCAAAGCATTACAGTGGCTCTTAACTCACTCATTTTCTGCAAAAGCGCTTGCAGTACAACGAGTCGTTCAAAATCGCGGTGCCAAAACACCAGGTATAGACAATGTCCAATGGAAAACCTCAAGTCAGAGGATGCAAGCAGCACTCACGCTCAAGCGGCACGGATATAACACTAAACCGCTTAAGCGTATCTATATTCCTAAAAAGCAAAAAGGAAAATTTCGACCGCTATCCATTCCACCTATGCAGTGTAGAGCTATGCAAGCGCTTTATGCCTTTGCACTCGAACCTATCGTAGAGAACATAGCAGACAAAAACTCCTACGGTTTCAGACCACTAAGATCAACAGCTGATGCTATAGAGCGGTGCTTTAATGTACTGTCACGAAGAAACTCAGCCCAGTACATCCTAGAGGGTGACATCCGGGCTTGCTTTGATAGCATTTCACATCAATGGCTATTAGATAATACGCTTATGGATATTGAAATGCTAAGGAAATGGCTGCAAGCAGGCTATATCGACAAGGGTAAGCTCTACCCAACAGACCTAGGTACTCCACAGGGTGGTCTAATTTCACCACTACTTTTGGGGGTAACCTTGAGTGGACTAGAAAACGCTGTAAACGCGGCAACTAGACCTAAACATAAAGTCAATGTCTGTATTTATGCAGACGACTTTATTATCACTGGAGCCTCAAAAGAAGTGCTGGAGGACAAGGTCAAACCAGTAGTAGAGCAATTCTTAAGCGAGCGGGGACTAACCCTATCGCAAGAGAAAACCAAAATTACCCACATCAACGAAGGCTTCGATTTTCTTGGAATGAATGTCCGAAAATACAACAACAAGTTAATCATTAAACCTGCGAAAGCGAGAGTCAAAGATTTTCTCGATGATGTACGCGCGACAATCAAAAGCAACGCAACAGCCAAAACGGCAAGTCTGATTCATAGACTCAATCCGAAAATTCGAGGCTGGGCCAATTATTATGCTAACGTCTGCTCCAAGAAAACCTTCGGCACAGTCGATAATCAACTATTTTCTGCTTTATGGAGATGGGCTAAAAGAAGACATCCTAACAAAAGCTTAAAATGGATCAAAGCTAAATATTTCCGACAGGACAACCTTCGAAACTGGATATTCTCTGCCTCAAGCAAGAATAACGAAGGTGTCTTCAAAAACCTGGATATAGTAATGGCCAGTAAAATCCCAATCAAACGACATATCAAGATCAGGGCTGAAGCAACACCCTTCGATCCTAGATATCATGAATATTTTGACAAGCGACTCTTGTCGCGCTCAGATAACATGAAAATCAAATGGTCGAAACGATGGTGGAATTTACTAACCAAAGAGGACGAACTTATGTACCGGATCGGTAATAACACCGGTCTTATCGAAGGCTCGAGCCGTGTGATGCGAAAGTATCATGCACGGTTCCTAGGAGAGTAATGGCCGGCAACGGCCATTGCTTATCCGGCTGAGAACATCAGAAAGCTGGTTAGTCCAGGATTTGCTTTTATGGTTTTTGAGTGTATGTTGGGATGAGCACGCGGCAGCCTATGCCACCGGGCTACTTCACCGGCATGTCACCCAATCAATCAGGTTTGAGGAGCGGGCTTGGGTTGTTCATCAACAACAGCCAACGCCTCAAGCAGCGACTCAAGATTGATAAAATCATTTGTTCTTGCTTCACATAACGCCTTCATGGCATCTAAATCCCCGCGCCGGCGGCGCCACGCCAACACCCCAACGCCGACGCGCCACAGCAGGCGTCGCGGCGCAGCCGCCTTTTAATATCGCAAAATTAACACCTAATTTAGAATCAGCAGCGGCCCAATTTTCATTTTTCCTCGTTTCAAAATTATAAAATTGTTTTGAGGCAAGTAACGCCAGCGGTTGCGTAAAATCCGGCAGCGGATAAAACGGCCTATTAGAGCAGTATTCGTGAACGACATGCATCGGTAATAGGTTTTGTGCGCCACCTACACCCTTTCTCCATTGTTCATCTGCTTCATCCCAATTAACGTCAGGTCCATCGAAATTAACTTGGGTCTGAAGTTCCTTAATGATAGTGTTCTCAAAATCAAAATGATGCTCGGTGAATCGTTCTCCGTTGAGACGGTAGGTAACACCATTCATTATTAGGTTTTTATATTGAGACTGTAATCTTGCTATAACCTTTGACCTCTTTTCGTTTTGAGGTATACACTCAAACATCACTGTCCACATCGGCTTATCTTTCGCCCAAAGCGTGTATTCAAAAAGACTGATTTTTTCAAATGTTCGACCAGAACAATCCGTCACGCTCCCCTGCTCATAGATGAACTCAATAGTGTCCGTTAGCATTGCTTTGACAATCCCATACTCACCACGTGTACCATAATGTAAAAATTTACGGGTATTGAGAATCGGGGTAAATAGAGTCCAATACTGCTTGGAGATTAACGCATAATTGAGCACATCACTTGTCGGTAAATGGTCCGCTACTGCAACTTGCTCATCAGGGCGTAATTGTAAAAATTTTTCTATTACAGATTTATCTTGCACTGGTATTGCTCAATTTGGGAATTAAAAAAAAAGATTATAATCGATTTTATTGTATTTGTATATACCAAGTTGAAATTGTTTCGAGCAAATAGGCCACACCCGGGATAGGTCTTCTCAATCTAAAAGTCAAAGAGTGGCGGTGGCGATTGTGGTTCAGTCAAGCACATACAAGTCATTACTTGTGCCCATCAAAATTATATGCCATATTACTAGCATAAATGATAAACCTTGCGATTCTGTTTGAGGTAGATGTGGACGGTAAAACTATAATAAAAATATTGAAAGAATCAGGTTGGGAACACATAAGCACTCAAGGAAGCCACCACAAGATGAAAAAAGCAGGAATGCCGCCTATTATAGTTCCAGTCCATGGTAAAAAAGATTTAAAGCCTGGAACGCTTCGAAATATTGAGCGAGTTACTGGTATAAAACTTAAATGAGGTTGTTATATGAATCAAGAATTTTCTTTAGTATACCCCGCTAAAATATCACCCAATGGAGACGGATTTGTTGTTACTTTTCGAGATCTCGAAAATGTCTTTACTGAAGGCGATACCTTTGAGGAAGCTCTATTTAATGCTCAGGAAGTACTCGATATCTTACTAAAAGATATGACCCAGGATAAAATGAACATCTCCCCCCCTTCACCCTGCAATAAAGATGAAGTGCCTATTACTGTTAGCCCAGAAATTGCCGTCCCAATTCTTTTACATAAACTACGACTAGTGCGACATTTTACTATGGCAGATGTTGCTAGAACTATGGGCGTTAGTTACCAAAATTATCAGCAAATCGAATCTGGTAAAAATATCACTCTTAAGAGCTTAAAAAAAGCAGCTTCGGCCTTAGGGGCTATTGTGGAAATAAAATTGTATGCGCCATCTGAGTAGAAGACGAAGCGCAGCAAATCCTGCGTTTTCGGCCAAAATAGTAGAATTGTAGGTCCCTACAATGCATCCTCTCCTACTTCACCAGTTCGTATCCGCACTACTTGCTGCAGCTCATAAACAAAAATCTTACCATCGCCGATTTTACCGGTATAAGCAGCTTTGCAGATTGCATCAATCGCCGTTTCAACCATGTCATCTGCTATAGCTAGCTCAATTTTTATTTTGGGTAAAAAATCAACGACATATTCAGCACCGCGATAAAGTTCAGTGTGCCCTTTTTGCCGACCAAATCCTCGTGTCTCCGAGATTGTTACACCTGGCACACCAATTTCTATCAGCGCTTCGTGCACATCATCAAGTTTAAAGGGCTTGATAATTGCGGTGAGCATCTTCATAGAATTCCTTTTGTTCAAGATTTTAGTAGAATTGCTTGCTAACCATTGCTAGACTGTTAGCCTCTTTAGGAGATCATTATGTTTGATCCAAAGCAATTTGATGATATAGCAAAAAAGCTTTTTAGCAGCTTACCTACCAGTATGCAAAACTTTGACACCGAGATCCAACAAAAATTTAAAGAAATCCTGCAAGCAACCTTTGCTCGCATGGATTTAATCACGCGGGAAGAGTTTGACGTGCAGGCCAAGGTCTTAGCAAGAACACGTGAAAAATTAGAAGCACTAGAGAAAGAAGTTAATAACTTACTCGTCGCAAAAGCAGCAAAGAAGGCAGAGGGTAAGCATTGAAACGTTTATAATTCGCTAATTTGTGCCGAAAACACAGGATTTGCGAGTATCATAACCGTCATTGCGAACGCAGTGAAGCAATCCAGTGGCCTTATGAGATGCTAGGAAAGGTCGCTGGATTGCTTCACTGCGTTCGCAATGACGGAGCGACGGGCAGGCAATCCTGTGTTTTCGGCCAAAATAGTAGTATTGTTTGCAAACTGAGTCCAATCATAAGGAAATAACATGAATCTCGCTTTTAGCAAAACGCGCGCTGCTATTGGTATGCAAGCGCAACCTGTCTCGGTTGAAGTCCATTTATCCAATGGATATCCTACCTTTACCATAGTGGGTCTAGCAGAAACTGCGGTCAAAGAAAGCAAAGACCGAGTACGTAGTGCAATCATTAACAGTCAATTCGACTTCCCCTGTCGCAAAATTACGGTCAATTTAGCGCCAGCTGACTTACCCAAATCAGGCAGTGGCTTTGATTTGCCTATAGCTATTGGCATTCTAGCAGCTTCTGGGCAAATTCCGGTGCATAAACTAGGTTCACATGAATTTATTGCGGAGCTTGCTTTAAACGGCAATCTGCGCGGCATAGCAGCTATTATTCCTGTTATACTTGCAGCCCACCGCGATAAACAACTACTAATCATTGCCGCGGCTAATGGCGAAGAAGCCTCTCTTGCAGGACACCGCGGTGTTTATACAGCAAACAATCTGCGTGAGGTGTGCAGCTACTTATGCCTAGATACTCCCTTGCAAAATCTACCTCCTCGCCCGCAAAGCAATCGTCCCAACCATCATCTTGATTTGTCCGATGTTAAGGGACAACATCATGCTAAGCACGCATTAGAAATAGCTGCCTGTGGTGGACATAGTGTCTTAATGAGTGGCCCGCCAGGCAGTGGTAAGACGATGCTAGCGAGGCGCTTTACTACTCTATTACCTCAACTGAGTGAAACTGAGGCTTTAGAATGTGCTGCAATCAATTCAATTCATGGGCGCTTACCCAATTTCAGTGAATGGCGGTACCCACCTTTCCGCTCGCCGCATCATACTGCTTCTCCTGTGGCACTAGTCGGTGGAGGTAATCCACCTAAACCTGGGGAAATCTCCCTCGCTCATCATGGTGTTTTATTTCTTGATGAATTACCGGAATTTCATAAGCACGTTTTAGAAACTCTGCGTGAACCTTTGGAATCTGGTCATATTTGCATTTCAAGGGCAGCGATACAAACTGAATTTCCAGCGAAATTTCAGCTAATAGCAGCAATGAATCCTTGCCCCTGTGGCCAATGGGGTAACCCACAAGCAAATTGTTTGTGCACACCCGATCGGATTAGCCGTTATTTAGCGAAACTATCCGCCCCTTTGCTCGATCGGATTGATATGCAAATCAATATCCAAGCCTTATCACAAGAAGAGCTCGTTAAATCCAATGGCAATGAAGGCGAACAAAGCACTATAATAAAGCAAAAAGTTGAAAAAATACGCTCATTGCAGTTCGAACGGCAAAATTGTGTCAATGCGTATTTGAGTGCAAAAGACTGCGAACGAATTTGTGCCCTTACCCAAGCAGAACAACTCTTTTTGCGCCAAGCCTTAGAGCGCCTTAAATTATCTGCTCGCGCCTATCACCGCTTGCTAAAAGTGGCCCGAACAATTGCTGATATGAATGGCCTAGCTACAGTTGATCTTGGGTCCCTGCAGCAAGCCCTATCCTTTAAACAAATCATTCAAGCACCCAACTAGGGTCTGTTGACAATTCTATTATTTTGGCCGAAAACGCCACGTCGTCCTGAGCGCAGCGAAGGATCTCCTGAATGTGGCATAGTGCTCAACCGAGGAGATCCTTCGCTGCGCTCAGGATGACGGCTGATTTTCGGCGCAACCTAGCGAATTGTCAACAGACCCTAAGGAATCGAGGATCGCCATGCGCATAAACACTCCATTACTAACTTGATGTAAAATAAACGATTGTGGACCATCGGCAATATCGCTATCAATCTCTACACCCCGATTCATGGGTCCAGGATGCATTATCATCACATCAGGTTTGGCGTATTTGATTGTCTTCTGAGTTAAGGCATACTCACGGCGGAAACTTGATAAATCCAACTGCTCACTGTCTAACAAGCGCTCATGCTGCACACGTAAACAGATCACCACATCAGCATCAGCTAATCCTTCCTGCAAAGAATCTGTCACCCTTCCATAATGGATTTTTTGCGGCTGCCAAATTGGCGGCGCAACTAAAACTAATTCACCAATATTCAATAGTGAACACAGGCATTGTAGTGAATTTGCAACCCGCGAATGGCGAATATTACCTATAATAGCGATTTTAATTTGGCTTAATTGGGGTTTTTTTTCAACAATCGTCATCAAATCGAGCATAGCCTGACTAGGGTGAGCATGTCGCCCATCTCCAGCATTAATTATATGAATCGAGCCTGCTAATTTCTCTGCTAGTTTATTGGGTAATCCGTCTTGGCGATGCCTTATTACAAACAAACGAATACCCATAGCAGACAGAGTCTTGATGGTATCCTCAATGATTTCCCCTTTTGCCTCAGATGAGCTTTGCAAATCGAGGTTAATTACGGGCATCGATAATTTCCTAGCCGCCAATTCAAAACTTACCCGGGTACGGGTGCTATGTTCATAAAAAAGATGGGCTACAGCATACTGAGAATAGTTTGGATACTGGGCCCCATGTTTAAAATCAAGAGCCCGTTGGATAAGCGAATTAGCTTGCTCGGGGGTAAGTTGACTAATTTCTAAAAAATGTTGCACTGTCTTCACCTAATGGTATTGGGAACCATTCACCAAAATTTCGAAATCTTGGGGAATCTCAGATTTGAGTGCAGGTTGAATAGTTACTGGTATTGCAGCCACTGCTCAAGAATAATGCAAGCAGCGAAGCTATCAACCTGAGACTGCTTGATTTTACGGTACCCTCCCTGAGAAAACAACTGAGCACGAGCCTCAACTGTCGATAAACGCTCATCGACTAAATGCACAGGGAGAGAAAAACGCTGCTGTAACTCACGGGCAAAACCACGTGCCGCTTCAGTCGTATACAGCTCAGTGTCATCCAGACAGGTAGGTAAACCAACAATCAACGCTTGGGGGGACCATGTATTGATTACTTTTTCTAGCGCGGACCAATCAGGTACACCCTGTTTAGCATCTAGCGTTGTTAATGGCCTGGCGCTGCAGGTAATTTGCTGGCCTACAGCGACTCCAATTCGTTTATAACCAAAATCAAATCCCAAAAAAACGCCTTCGGGCATGTAATCTCCCCGATCTTAAGCATGACCTGCGTGATGTGTTAATTGACTCATTTTGACACCAATAGTCAAACCAGCATATTCCCATCGCTCAGAAAAAGGTACTTCATAAAGAATTTCCGCAGAATAAGGACAAACCAGCCAAACATCAGCAAGCACTTCTTGCTCCAATTGGTTCCCACCCCAACCCGAATAACCTAAGGTCACTAAAACATCCTTTGGACCCGTGTTAGCAGCTATTGCCCGGAGAATATCACTCGATGTCGTGACCGTCACGTCATCACGTAAAGATAAACTCGATCGCCAACCACCAATTGGTCGATGAATAACAAAACCGCGCTCGGGCTGTACGGGTCCACCATACAGGAGTGGCATCTGATTTTGCTCATTTGAAGGGGATTCGATTTTCATCTGCTCAAAAACCAGCCCAAGCGGAAATTGCATTCGCTTATTAATGATTAAACCGACCGTACCTTGTATATGATGTTCACAAATATAAATTACAGAGTGCTCAAAATTGGGATCAGCCAACGAAGGCATAGCTATCAGAAGGTGATTGGCCAGCGATGAGTTATTTGCCATGTCGCCCCCAAAAAATGCTCACTAGAGTTAATTTAATTATACACTAAATAATCGGTAATTCCCGCCAAAGACGAGGCAACCTTGCCGCAGGGGTCGGTGCAGTATTCCCGGGATTCTGCCATCATTGTTTAAATTCACAGTCCGGTGGTAAATCTTTACCTGAATTACTTGATGAGGAAGTCGCCGCCGAGCTAGCCATAAAACCTAGTTTATTGAGTAACTCACTCGCCGGATATTGTTCTGAACTCTCATTTTCCTCATCCGTACCAACTCCTTCTTTAGTAAGGGCATTCAGGTTAGATAAAGCTGTTTGTAATTTTTGTAATCCCTCGCTCATCGTTCTTACATGCTCTTGAAAATTATGCAGCGTCTGTGAAAGGATTTCCTCTGCTTTGATCTTTTCATTACTTGTTTGTGGCAAGAAGATTTGTGATTCTTCCTGAATTTCCTTCATCAATTCACTCACTTGTTGTATTAAGGATTTTGTCTTTTTGTTTATTTTTCCTTTAATTTGCTGTTTTTTAAATAAGTCTCTTTTTAAATCAACAAACTTTATCGTTTTATCAAAAAGCTGGGAAACTTGTTGTAAATACTTTAAAGCATCTTCTTTTAATTCGAAGTAATCCGGATGGTCACAAGCATCAACCATAGATTCTAGCCGATTTTTAAACTTTTCCTCCTTTAAGGTGGCGAAAATGTTCTCAACTATAGAACTAAGGTTAAGAGTTGTACCTCTATGCCGTTGAGTAAAATCTCTTACTGTACGCACACAGCTATTGCTTTTTTCTAGTATAACTCTATGCATTGCAACAATTTCCGGATCTTTTTGCAATTTTTCAATAGATTCATCACGAATCAAACTTTTCCAATGTGCAACTAGCTCCTGCTGAGCTTTTTGGCACCGGGGAAGAAGAAGTTTTTGCTCTACGGTGATTTTTTCAAGATCTCTTTTATAAATCTTCACTTGTGCCGTAAGCAATGCTCTATCCTCTGTTGATAACTCGGTTTTGGCTAAATGGCGTTGACAACTTCGAATTAGTTGTTGATAAAAACCTTTATTATTTAAGGTCATATCAGGATTTTTATCGAGTACGCTCATTAGTGGGTGGCGAGGTTCTGCGGAAAGGATAAAATGAGCAATTGGCAACCACCCTGGCTCTACCGGATGCATTAGGCTCACTCCATGTGAAACCAACAGCTCCATTACATCACTTACGTGATTCGACTTGTCCGTATTTAGATAGCAGTATTCCATCGCATTTTTATACTGCTTTTCTTTGACAGTCACAGCATAGGACTCCATTGGAAAATTTATCTCGTCAATTAGAAAAGCTAATAACTCAAGGTTTTTAGTTATTAACGCAGCATTTAGCACATCATCGCCGATAAGACTAAAGAACTCATGCATTTTTCTAGCAGTGGAAAAATCTCCTTTTATTAGGGCATTTTGCAAACTAATCTTCGCTGTCTTATTTAAGTCACACTCTAACTGGCGTAATCGATTAATCTGTTCTACCGTTAATTTTTGATTCTTATCTAGTATACGAGACAACCGGTGATGCAAAGTTAACAGTAGGTGATTACTCTCTGTTTTTTCCTGGGTACTCACAAAAATTTTATAGAGTTCTAATAAACTCTCAAACTCATTATCAACTTGCGCGGTGGCTACCAAAGCCCCTACCATGATTTCTTTTTCTTTACCCCTATTCTTTTGTCTAGACCTCCCCCTGCTCTGATTAGCAGCTTTGGGTTTTTCCGCAGAAGTAGTACTCTGGATATCGCTATGCTCAGCCTCTACAACAGGTTCTTGTGCTTGCAGAACCGCCCGTTTTAAGTGATCAAAGTGCCTGATCAAACGTTGCCACTGAATATTATTTGAAAGAGTAGTCAAAACTTTTACTGGAGCAAGTGTTGCCTCTATACAAGCTAAGTATTCATCCTTATGTTGATGAAAATTTTTTGAACTTGCAGCCGCTATGGTTTCTGCTTTTTCATAGTTTATCGATAACTCTCGAATAGCTTCATTCTGTTTATTGCGCAATTGTTGAAAGCAAGGAAGTCCAAGTTGCCACATAATGTAAACTAAATCGTCAATCTCACCAGGTTTGCTAGTCTTGATAAATTCTCCATCTTCAAACCTGTCCCAATGAGGCTCACAAGTAAGCTTTTCGTTTTCATCTAAAAAAAGATGCATACGATATTTCTGGTTACCTAACTTAAATGAGGCTGTAACATGTGCCGCTCCGAGAGTTGCTTTTTTTGGATCCATCGATTCATAAATACTTAAATGGGCTTCAATTAATTCATAAGGCTCTACATTCACATCATCGATTGGAAGTGGGATCCGAAAATAATTTATCTCCTTAACAGTTTTATCTAAGACTGGTTTAATTCCACCAGCAAATTCAAAATTTTCGTCTTGAGTTAGTAAATACTTTAATGTTCCGAAAAGACAATTACTCATCTGTATCCTCATAGGATTATAGTGTTTAGTTGAAGGAAATTTTGTTCAAATTCACAGCGGAAGTCACAAATATTACCCCATTATAAATATTAACTCAAGATTTCGCCTGTAGATTTCGCCTGTAGATTTGTATAATGTTTGAACGTTTGGATACCTCCAGGATCGCCGCAGTTTCTGTGGCCGAACGTTTTGCCATGCGATAAAACCTGCTTTTTTCATTAGTGGAGAATTCACCTGAGCCTTCAGCAATATTCAACGAGCTGGAACATCAATTGGAATTACTGCTGATCTTTCCAATTTCTCCAGGCTAGGTGACGGGCAGAGCCCGTCATCCTGAGCGTAGCGAAGGATCTCCTAAATGTGGCATAGTGTTCAATCACGGAGATCCTTCGCTACGCTCAGGATGACGTGGCGGTTTCCAAGACTTGAAAAGTGTTGTAACATCAATTGGTAACCTTAAAAAAATAGACGAATTATGCGCTCAATTGCTACTCTTTTAGCTTGTTCTCTGATCCTGACGGCCTGTGTTCACAAAGGCCCCAATCCTGTGGATCCCTATGAGCCAATTAACCGTGAAATTTTCAAATTTAATATGGCATTTGACGCAACCATGTTAAAGCCACCCGCTAAATTTTATAAAGCGGTAGTACCTTCACCATTGCGTCGAAGCATCAACAATGCGTACAACAATATATTAATGTTGCCTACTACGGCCAGTGATCTTCTGCAAGGAGAATTGCGTCAAGCAATTAAAGACGGTTGGCGCTTCCTGATAAACTCCACTTTTGGCATCGCCGGACTCTTTGATGTTGCCGATAAGAGTTTTTGCCTACCTCCCCATTACAATGATTTCGGCATAACTTTTGCCAAATGGGGTCATCGAAAATCAACATACATTGTCATTCCATTATTAGGTCCAAGCACCATCCGCGATGCCTTGGGATTACCTCTCAATTATGCCCTTACACCTTACCCTTACATTCCTAGTGGTGTCGCTATTTATTCCATTGCGATATTAAGATACGTTGATCTACGCGCACAATTTCTAGAAACCGAACCTATCATCAGTCAAGCCCTTGATAAGTACACGTTTATTCGTGATGCTTACCTACAGAACCGCAATTTCTTAATTACGGGTGAGCAAGCAGACAGCGACTCTTCTCTTTATGTGGATGAGGATGAGCCCAGCGACTATGTCGACGAAGAACCAGCCGCTCCAAATAAAGGGTAAGTGGTTACCCTAATTTTTGGTGACCCTAAGTTTAGCGTTAATCCGCTCCATACACTATTCTTATAATAAGCTTTTAAAAACTTAACGGGGGGAAAAAGAATTATGGCGGAGTACACCTATAAAGGATTTCATATTTCTTACAAAGTTAACATGTCTAAAGAGAATTTATATAAAGCAGATGGGCAAGCGATTAAGCAAGAAAATAAAACAGCCAATAGCACACCACAAAAATTTCACACAGAGCACATTACTGCAAACGGTGCAAAAAAAGAAATTAGAAAGTTAATTAAAAATTACATCGATTTTGAATGGAAAGAATTCTACGAAATACATTGAAGGATCAAAAACAGCTATTGTTGGGCCAAGGCCCAACCTACGATTTCGAGACCTGCATAATCGTAGGTTGGGCCTTGGCCCAACAAATATACACAACCAACCTACAATTTAGAGACCTACATAATTGTAGGTTGGGCCTTGGCCCAACAAATATGCACAACCAACCCTTAGCGCAATAATCGCGCTAAAACAAAGCCAATCCCGGCAGCAACCAATAAGGAGGACAAAGGTCGCTCATGCACCTTATGCGCAATATTATCTGAGCGGTGCTTAATACCCTCCTGTAACTCATCAAATCGTTCTCTGCCCTCACCATAAATTTGCGATCCCAATTTTTTAGCCTCATCGAGCACATGATTTGCTTGAGCAGCAATTTTAGCGTGGTGTGCCTTATGCCCATCTAGCGAAGGTCTTGTTTTGCGTTGTCCGTCCATCTTGCTATCCTCAAAAGTTGTCTAGTTTATTAGGAATTGTCATCAGACCCTAGGGTCAACAAGCCTAGTGAGTTCTCCTCGATACAGCCCTAGCTTTTTTACGCATAGCAGGTTTAGCTTTGCGCATTAATTGTTCTGCACTTTCTCCAAGCCGTGCAGAAGCGGAAAAGCATGCATGGCACTCTCCTTATGTTGCAACGCACAATATAAGTTTAGTTGCCCTATTTCGGATTGTCCACTTTAGTATGTGCTAACCTTTTGTCTTTTTTATATCCAATAGATACTTTATAAACGCTAACCTGAGTGACCCTAACGAATAACCAATCCACCTAAACAGCGTAAGTAGTCTCCAGCTATATCCAAATTGGTTGCAGCGGCTATCTCTCGAATGCAGGTAGGGCTAGTAACATTGATCTCAGTTAAATAATCACCAATAACATCGATACCAACAAAATAAAGACCCATAGCTTTAAGGGTAGGAGCAATTTGTTGGCAAATCCAGCGATCCCTGTCAGTAATTGCAACAACTTCGCCGCGGGCACCTGCAGCAAGATTACCACGTAATTCTCCTTTTGCTGGGATACGAGCCAAAGCAAAAGGGACTGGATCACCGTTAATTAATAAGATTCGCTTATCTCCTGAGGTAGTAATTTCCGGAATATACTGCTGCGCCATGACAGTGACCATTTGCCCTTTAGTTAGCACTTCCAGAATTACTGACAAATTCTCTGCTTTTTCGTCCACATGAAAAACGGAACTACCACCCATCCCCTCCAGGGGTTTAAAAATCACATTTTGATGCTCTTGCCAAAAAGCTCGCAACCGATTGATATCAGGACTGATTAGGGTTTGAGGACAACATTGGGGAAAATTGAGGGTAAAAAATTTTTCATTCGCATCACGCAAGCTGCTTGGCTTATTTGCTACCAATACCCCATCACGTTCTGCGAGTTGTAAAGCATAGGTTGCATAAATATATTCCATATCAAAAGGTGGATCTTTGCGCATCAAAATGATATCAAATTCACCTAATGGCTGTTCTCCTTGCTCATTAACCTCTGCCCAGTGAATCGCTTTTTCATCGCCCACTTTAATAGAAAATACCCGGGCATAAGCACGCCCCTGCCGACAATAGAGATCTTCCTGGGTAAAATAAACACAAACCCATCCCATCGCCTGTGCACTTTTAATCATAGCAACTGTTGAATCTTTATAAGCCTTTAGCTTGTGCACTGGATCCATCAGTACAGCTATCTTCATTATTCTTCTCCCAAAGAACTTCCCTCATTTCCCCCCTCTCCACGGAAACGGGGAGAGGGTGCCCGTAGGGCGGGAGAGGGGTCGGTGATGCGGAGTTCTTTTCAGATGTTTACCCCAAAGGGTCTAGGATTCTCCAGTTGCTGCAATTTCTCGAGCCGCAGCAAGTGCTGCTAAACGTGCTATTACCCCATACACATAGAAACGATTGGGGCAATCTGCAGCAGCTAAATCACTCCGAGGCATATTACAAGCTTGCGCAAACGCTAATGGCTCAAAATGCATACCCGGCGCATTCAAGTTTTCATCCTTACCACGCCCGCGATGAACACGATAAAACCCCCCAACAACAAATTGCCCTATCATATAAACAACAGGTTCCGCTACCGCCCCATTATCCATGGTTTCGAAAGTATAGACCCCTTCCTGAATCATAACCCTATCCACCTTGCGATTTCCCTTACCCGTCGCCATACGAGTTCGCTGTTTACGGTTGAGCCGACGCAACTCGTCCCCTGCATGAACCATCATTACATTCATACCATAAGTACCACTATCTGCCTTCACTACGACAAAAGGTTGGTCTGTAATGCCATAAGAGCTGTATTTATCTTTAATTATGGTCAACAAATTATCAACTTGATCGGCTAAATTATCTACACCCGCTTGCGCCATAAAATCCACACCATCAACTGCATTAAAGTAAGGATTAATAAGCCAATGATCGATATCAACCAATTTAGAAAATTCAATTGCTACCTCAGTAAACAAATGAAAATGCTTGGATTTTAGTCTCGTTGTCCAGCCTAACTTAGGGGTTGGTCTAATCGGTTGTTGTATATTGTCTAATATCGTAGGAATACCAGAAGATAAATCATTATTTAACAATAACATACAGGGATCAAAACGCGTAAGCCCCACCCTATCATTTTGTCGCTGCAGCGGTTCTATTATTAAAACCTCACCTTCATCGGTGCTGACTTCACTTGGAGTAATTGCTGCAGGATCGAGGCTTCCTATACGCACTTCAAAGCCTGCTTTCATAAAAATATCCCGCAAGACAACCAAGCTGCGTAGATAAAATTGATTACGAGTATGACTTTCGGGTAAAAGTAAAATTCTCTTGCAGCTTGGAAAATAATCAACTAAAGCAGATTGGGCAGCTTGAATGCATAATGGCAAAAAATCGCGGTTAAGATTATTAAAACCAGCGGGAAATAAATTAGTGTCCACCGGTGCCAGTTTAAATCCTGCATTACGCAAATCGACTGAGGAGGTTATAGGCGGCGGAGTTTCTTGCCATTTTTGCCTGAACCACGATTCAATGGTAGCCACTTGATTTAAAATAATTTTTTCAACATGATGCAAAGGACCACTATGAGCCGTAGTTAAATGAGGCACAGGGATATCATCAGCATGCATATTTTCTCTCACGATAAACTTATCAGCCGATGGTAACCCAGATAAAGGCTTAAATGAAACAATTCTCCGTAGGTTGGGCCTTGGCCCAACAAGAATGCGGCATGTTGGGCCAAGGCCCAACCTACTTCAAATTTGTCAATGCGAGAGTTGCACCCCCGTAGGAGCTATTTTTTGAAATCCAGCTATTGCGCTGTTATCATGGCAAGCAAAACAAACGTAGGGAGCAAGGGCATGCTAGCCGAAGCCTTACAGCAATATGAAAGTCAAATTCAAACTTTCCAATATCTTTTGATGTTGATCAATGCGATCATCCACGTCTTATTTGCTGGCGCGGTTGCACGGGATGCGGGGAATCTCTATCAAATAGGTCAGCGACCAGCTCTTGTATCTGCAGCCACCTGGGCTTTCGCAACTTTACTCGGTGGAGTAGTTACTGCAACAATATATTGGTTTATTCATCACTCTACTCTAACAAGACCAACTTTAAGCAAAGAAAATCATTTGGTAAACCCTAGGGGCCGTTGACAATTCTAGCCGTCCTGGTGCTAAACCAAACGGCTAGAATTGCCAACAGACCCTTCTAAAACAAGATGAGTTCATTATGAAAAGAAGTTTAATTTTACTGCTGCTATGTTTCTCGAGTGTATTGTTTGCCAATGCTAAACCGCCTAGGCTTATAGTGCAGCTCGTCGTCGACCAACTACGTGGCGATTTGATAAATCAATATCGTGATGAATTTGGTCCGAATGGTTTTAACTATTTACTTGCCCATGGCCTCGACTACCATAATGCGCATCATCCCCATGCTAATACTGTAACTTGTGCAGGGCATGCTACTATTGCCACCGGCTCATACCCAGCTCTGCACGGTATTGTAAACAACCATTGGTATGACAGGCAAACAGGGCAGAATCTCTATTGCGTTGAAGATTTAACAAGCACTATCTTACCGACCTCACGCACGCAAAAACCGTTAGCCGGGCGTTCTCCACGCAATTTAATCGCTTCTGCATTGAGTGATGAACTTGTGTTAGCGCAAGCAGGCCGTGCTTTTGCTGTCTCTTTAAAAGATCGCGCCGCAATCACCTTAGCAGGTCATGCAGGCAAAGCGTTTTGGTTTGACCAAGAAAATGGTGGGTTTGTTACAAGCAAGCACTATTACTCAGCCTACCCTCAATGGGTAAATGAATGGAATAAACGCTATGAGGCCAACGATAAAACCTGGGATTTAAGTCGCCAGACTGATACCTATCATTTTGCTAAAGCGCCAAGATTTACAAACCGTTTCCCTGGTTTCGGCAGCAATTTCCCCCATCGTTTAGGCGATCCAAGCTCCCCGGAATATTATAAATTTTTATCCATGACACCACTCGCTGATGAGCTCACTGCTGACTTTGCAATTCACTTATTAACCCAAGAGAACTTAGGTAAAACGAATGAGAAAACGGATTATCTAGCAATCAGTTTTTCTGCCGTTGATGTCATTGGCCACCAATTTGGCCCTAACAGCCTTGAATCTGAAGACAATCTACTGCGTCTTGATCAAACCTTAGCCAAGTTGTTGGCTGCCCTTGAGCAACAAGTCGGGCTTGAGAATACGCTAATCGTACTGACTGCAGATCATGGGGTAAGTGATTCATCGGTTTATCTTTCAGCTCACCAAATTAGCGAAAATCATTCTTTACCAGTAGCGAAGTTGCAGAAAACAATCGAGCAAGCCTTGGCTAAGCGCTATCAATTACCTGCCAACAGTTTGCAAGCAATCTCACTACCCTATGTTTATCTCAATCATCAATTGCTTCATGAACACCACTTATCAATCCATAAAGTGAGTACCTACTTGGCCGATATTTTGCGCCTCGAACCCGGTATTTTCCAAGCCTATCCCCTGCCTTTTGCTCATGCCGAACAGGATTGGTTAAGTAAAAAAGTCGCTAAAATGGCTTTTCCCGGACGTTCGGGTGATCTGTATTTAGTCCCCCCACCTTTTCAAGCTTTAGCCGATCAAAGCGAACAACGGGTGACTCATGGAACACCCTGGCGATATGACAGTTATGTCCCCTTGTTATTTGTAAATCCAGCGTTTAAAGCGCAACGCATTAATCATGCCGTGAGCACAACGGATATCGCCCCAACACTCGCTGCACTTTTAGCGATTAAATCACCTTCAGCAGCTGTAGGACAACCTCTACCAGAAGTACTACATCAATTTGTTCATATACTGGACTTTGGACAAACTTCGATCTGAACGGGCTCGGGCCCGTGGGCGAGCCCGAGCCCGCCCGAGCTCCGGCTAATCTACTTTTTGCGCCATTTTAGTCAACATCATAACAATGCGAATAAGTAAATCTCTGGCTAAGCGATAATGTTCTTCATGTACTGGACTTTGGACAAACTCCGATCTGAACGGGCCCGAGCCCGTGGGCGAGCCCGGGCCCGCCCGAGCTCCGAACAGTCATAAGTTACAATCAAATCCAGATTATTTTAGCAATATTCCACCATCACAACGTGCAATCTGGTCTATTTATTGACAATATTATCTTGATTATGCAATGATTTTTTCATCAAGAGCTGTGTTTTTCCACTTTTTAACGATAGGATGACGCATGCGTTTTACCTCAATGTCCCCCGATTGTCGTCCAAGGGCTTTTTTTCGTGGTTTGGGTGGTTGAGCTGGTGTCCCAATCATTCGAATAATTCGTTCAAAGTCATTTTGAACTTGTGTTGGTTGCTTTATAGTTTCATTTGTCCTGAATGTGGGCAAGTACTTTTCCCACGGATTTGGGAGGGTATTAGCCATAGTTCGTGCCATGTACAATTGGGCATAGGCAATCATCACAAGCTGCCACCAGGCCTCCTCATGTCGAAGATCGGGAGTTTGTAGTTTATCCATCAATAATCTGTTTTTTCCATATCTGAAAAAATGTTCAGTATCAAAGCGATGGCGATAGCTGGTAAAATTATCATACAACGATAATTCCATGCGTCTTTTACCTGCTGCCGTCAACCAAAGGGGTCGCTTGAATAACAATGCACCGGATTCTTTATAGACCTGAACGCGCAACAAACGCAAGGGATAATCAGATAGTTTGTTGCCCTTTTTGCCTATCATGATGACTTCGTTCCAGCAGTCTATTTTTATGATTTGAATTTTTCCTTTGGCGCTCGTTTGTGAAAACGCAACGGATTCGTCTGGAGCCCGCCATGTTGCTGGATTGTTTAACTGATGAATATCACCATAGACTTTAGGGCGACCACGTTTTTTTGTAATTGGGCGCGTAAACATAACTCCTGTCCTCTAACCTCGGTGAAAAAACACGAGGCTGTGGCGTGCAGTCTACTGTAAATAAATGAAATCCGCGCTGTCGATAAAATCACTTCAGCCTTCCCTCGTGGCAGAGCTTATTTAACCGACCAGCTTCAACGAGCTGGAACCTCAATTTCATTGAATATTGCTGAAGGCTCAGGTGAGTTTTCCACCAATGAAAAAAGCAGATTTTATCGCATGGCAAAACGTTCGGCCACAGAAACTGCGGCGATCCTGGAGGTATCCAAACGTGCAAATATTATTCATGAAGAACAGTATCGCTTAGCCAGAGATTTACTTATTCGTATTGTTATGATGTTGACTAAAATGGCGCAAAAAGTAGATTAGCCGGAGCTCGGGCGGGCTCGGGCCCGTTCAGATCGGAGTTTGTCCAAAGTCCAGTCATGTATAATGAAACTATAAAGCAACCAACACAAGTTCAAAATGATTTTGAACGAATTATTCGAATGATTGGGACACCAGCTCAACCACCCAAACCCCGAAAAAAATCCCTTGGACGACAAGCGGGGAACATTCAGGTAAAACGCATGCGCCATCCTATCGTTAAAAAGTGGAAAAACACGGCTCTTGATGAAAAAATCATTGCATAATCAAGATAAAATAGTCAATAAATAGTGCAGATTGCGCGTTGTTATGCTGGAATATTGCTAATAATCTGGATTTGATTGTAACTTATCACTGTTCGGAGCTCGGGCGGGCTCGGGCTCGCCCACGGGCCCGGGCCCGTTCAGATCGAAGTTTGTCCAAAGTCCAGTCATATAGGGTCTAATGGTTGAAATAGCCTTGCTTTAAATCAGTTTCAAACTCATGAGGCCAATTTGTACGATATAATCCGTATCGTTTTTTTATGGAGTTTCTTTCCATGATTATCCATACTTGTGAGGCTACTATCTGGTTCGGGGCATAACTTGAGCCTTCCTCTACCGTTATTTTAAATTCATCAGCGGAGAAACCATGTTGAGATAAAATGCCTCTAACGTCTTCTTTTATTACATTCTCAGCATACATAATTTTTTTCCTTTACATAGGGAACCTGAGAACAGCAAGCTCAGCAAATTATTTCTCGCCATAGAGAGTAAGCCTGCTGAGCTAGTCATTTGAAAACACTGCATAAGCACCACTAAAATTTCTTCATCGATAAAAATTTTCCTGTAATTGCAGAGCTGCTTAAAAGTGAAGCTGCGCCGAGGTAGTCATTTTGGATCCCTCCGTCTATTCAACTGAATGTGCGATGTAACAGCTCTTAAAGTATAGAAGAGCTACATTATTTTGCTGCGTTGCACCACCTGTTTGTTTGCAAACAAACCCTACGAGTTTGTATTTTTTTTGTTTTTCTTATCCTGGTTAGTTCGCCACTTTAGCACATACTGTCATAGCAAGACACTTGCGTACCCTATTGACTAATTGATGAATAATAAGCTAGTCTATTGACCTTTTCGATGTGTCTTTTCCCAAAAGGATGAATTGTGGGAAACTGATTTACTGATCTAGCCTTCATTAAGAAGCGGGTACATCAGCATGAAATAAGCACTGACTTTTTTCAAGGCGATGTTCTCTCTCATAAGTTGTCGTCTTACCTGAATCAAGCCAGATTGACTGACCTTAATTTGATTTGAACCTATCAGGAGATTAACTAATGCGTTACGAATTAAGAAATCTTTTCAACAAAACGGGCAATGAACTCCTTGGTGTTTTTAGAGGTATCCCAGCTAATGTGACTTCCCTTGACTTAATAGGGAATGAGCTTGGCAACAAAACCGTTACTGAATTAACGACAGCTTTTGCTACTCTCCCAGCCAACGTGACTTCGCTTAACTTAGGTTCGAATAGCCTCAGCAAAAAATCTGGTGATGAATTAACGAAAGTCTTTGCTGCCATCCCTGCTGTGACATCACTTCAGTTAGCTACAAATGATCTTGGCAGTAAATCTGGTGCTGAATTAGCGACAATCTTTGCCGCCATCCCAACCACCGTAACTTCGCTTAACTTAAACGTGAATGGTCTTGGCAACAAATCTGGTACTGAATTGGCAACAGCTTTTGCTGCCCTCCGAGCCACCGTGACTATACTTGGCTTAAGGAGGAGTAGCCTTAGCAATAAATCTGGTGATGAACTAGCTAAAGCCTTTGCCACCATCCCAGACACCGTGACTAGGCTTGACTTATCTGAGAATAACTTCGGCAACCAATCTGCTGATGAATTGGCAATAGCTTTTACTGGCCTTCCAGCCAGCGTGACTTCACTTAACTTAAGCGGGAATAACTTTAACAATAGATCGGGTGATGAACTAGCTAAAGCCTTTGCCACCATCCCAACCACAGTGACTAGGCTTGACTTATCTGCGAATAACTTTGGCAACAAATCTGGTGATGAATTGGCAACAACTTTTGCTGCCATCCCCGCCACTGTGACTTCGCTTGACTTTAGTGACAATTGCCTTGGAAACCGACCTGGTGATGAATTAGCTAAAGCTTTTGCTAGAATCCCAGACAATGTGACTTCGCTTGACTTATCTGGGAATGGCCTTGGCAACAGGTCTAGTGATGAATTAGCCACAGCGTTTGCCGCCATTCCAGACACTGTGACTTCGCTTGACTTAAGCGTGAATTTTAGTAACAAACCGGGTGCCGAATTAGCTAAAATCTTTGCTGCCATCCCAGCTCATGTAACATTTCTTAATTTAGGCTGGAATAGCCTTGGCAATAAACCTGCTGATGACTTAGCTAAAGCCTTTACTGCCATCCCCGACACTGTGACATCACTTGATTTAAGAGAGAATGAGCTTGGCGACAAATCGGGTGACGAGTTAGCTGAAATCTTTGCTGCTATTCCATCTACTATCACTTCACTTGATCTAAGCAATAATATGCTGCATCAAAAGACTCCTATTGAATTAGCCAAAATTATTGCCAAGATCCCTAAGACGGTTCGTTCCATCAATCTGGGTAATAATGACTTGTTTGTGGGTAAATCAAGAAAGGAACGGGATGAAATGCTAAAAACCTTAAGCCCTTACGAACAAGATGGGCGACTTATTTTAAGACATAATGGTGAAGCGGCATTTCTAAGAGCTTTGTTACCTTTGGTTTCAGCTGCTAGGCAATTCATATTACCTATGGACATCGTAATTGAAATCTTATCGCGGTTGCTGCCTAAACAACTGAAAATGACTGTCGATCAGCATGTGCTTAAGATTTTTTCTCCACAGCAACTTGATGCAGAGCACAGTACTCGATTTTTCAACAAATTTTGGACAGGTAAAGAAAACAAGCCGATTAAGCACCAACCGGAAAACATAGAAGAGTCAAATCAGGACTGCGCAACTTTACCACCGCAATCGTAATAGGAAAACGTATACGTCGTTTGCAAGCTATGACGAAAATGGAGTAAGGATAACAGTATGTAAGATTTGATATAAATATAGTATAATTTAACTATTCAGGTAGTAATTTTCTAGGTTTTATGGTGCAAGTATGGCAATTAAAACATCCCCATTTTCAGGTTGGCGATTATCTGGTAAAGATGCTAACGCCTTTTTAGAGCAAGTTAATAATGCTCAACCGAATCCTTTGGCTCAAGCAGCGCTAGATCGCGGACGCAAATTAATGTCCGAATACGACCAAAAAGGTTATGCTACTATTTGTCCTCGCAAAAATCTTAAAACAAAATAATAAGAAAATTTAGCAATGTCTTTAACCCAAGGAAATTTTCAATTAAGACCTATCCATGAGAGCGATAATCCGCAATGAGCTTGAAATTAATTCAGGTTCTGACTATTTTTATGACATTAGGCCATTACATTTGAGAATTGGATGGAAAACAAAGCGAAAATTTTTGTTCTCTTAGCCGCACTTTCTGCCTTGTTTCTCGTTATTGGTAATTTGCTAGGGGGACATACTGGGCTGATTATAGCTCTGGCTATAGCAATCGTGATGAACTTTACTGCCTACTGGTATTCTGATCAACTTGTGTTGCGCGCTTACCAAGCACAACCTCTCGATGAAACCCATCCTGTTTACACCATTATCGCCGAATTAACTAAAAAAGCACAAATACCAATGCCTAAAGTCTATTACGTAGACACACCAACTCCTAATGCTTTCGCCACAGGTCGTAACCCTGAACATGCTAGTATTGCAGTCACTTCTGGCCTTTTAAGCCGCATGAATCAAGACGAATTAACCGGAGTACTCGCTCATGAAATGTCCCATGTGATTCATCGCGATACCCTAACAAGCACTATTGCTGCCACTATCGCGGGGGCTATTAGCTCTCTAGCTAGCATTTTTATGTGGGGTTCTGTACTGCGATCCTCCGGAGATGAAGATCGTGTTAATCCAATAGGCGCCTTGTTAATGACTATTCTTGCTCCTATGGCAGCAGGCCTTATCCAAATGGCCATCTCACGCTCTTGTGAATTCGATGCGGATGCAAGCGGGGCTAAGTTGTGTGGTAATCCGTTGTGGCTAGCCAATGCTTTAGCAAAACTTGAAGATGCCAACGGTCAAGGTCAATTCCAAGCTGCGGATGAACATCCCAACACAGCTCATCTATTTATTGTCAACCCGTTGAGCAGCGAAAAATTAATGCAATTATTTTCTACCCACCCACCTACCGAAGAACGTATACGTCGTTTGCAAGCTATGACGAAAGTGGAATAAGGATAGCTTGCGTTATAAGACTATTCTAAGGATAATTCAGCTTTTGCAGTTATCTTGTTAGGTAAGTATGGGACATCTAAGCCAATTTATTATAAATCACTGGCAACTTTGGCTCGCTTTAGTTGTGGTTTTATTGTTAATTCTCATTAATGAACTACTAGCGCAGAAAAAACACGCAAAAGAATTGTCTCCGCAAGCAGCAGTTAATTTAATTAATCACGAAAATGCGGTGATTATCGATTTGCGCGAAACTGAAGCTTTTCGTAGTGGCCATATTATCGACGCGATACGGGCCACAGCTGATGACTTTGCCAAGCAACGCATGGATAAATATAAGGCAACACCAATTATTCTTGTTTGCCCTCGTGGTTTACAATCCGCGCAACTTGCCGCCAAATTAAAAACACAAGGCTTTTCACAACCGATGATCCTTGCAGGGGGTATAGCCGCATGGCAAACAGCCGAATTGCCCCTGGTTAAAGGAAAATAAACAGGCCGAAAAGCCAGCCGTCATCCTGAGCGCAGCGAAGGGTTGAGCACTATGCCAGATTCAGGAGATCCTTCGCTGCGCTCAGGATGACGTGGCGTTTTCGGCACAAACTAGCGAATTGTAAACAAACCCTAATTGAATTTTTACAAAAATAGGAAACAACCATGACAGAACAAGCAGATTCTCAACAAAGTGAAGTGCAATTTCTTATTCAGCGTCTCTATATCAAAGACTTTTCTTTTGAGGCCCCAGGTACACCAGCTGTTTTTCAACAACAATGGGAGCCCGAGTTAGCTCTGGATGTAAATACAAAACATGTTGAGTTAGAAAAAGGAGTCTATGAAGTCATTTTAACTGTAACGACCACCGTTAAAAATCAAAAAGCCGTTGCCTTTTTGGTCGAAATCAAACAGGCTGGTATCTTCACCATTCAAGGCGCTCCTGCTGATCAGCTAGATCATTTATTAGGTAGCTTCTGCCCCAGCATTCTTTTCCCCTATGCGCGTGAAGCAATTACTTCCCAAGTTATCCGTGCTAGCTTCCCGCAATTGGTATTAGCGCCAATTAATTTTGATGCACTGTATATGCAACAACTTGAAGAGAAAGAGAAAGAAAAAGAGAAAGCGTAATGTAACTATGAAAAAAACAAAGATTGCCATACTGGGTGCCGGCTCCTGGGGTACTGCTATTGCTATCCATTTAGCCAAAAATGGCAATCAAGTCATGCTGTGGGGGCATAACCCGCAGCACGTTCAAGATATGATGCAACAACACTGCAATCAACGCTACTTGCCTTCTATTCTCTTTCCAGATTTACTTACTCCAATAATTGAGCTTGCAGACTGCCTGGCCCAAGCTGGCGAAATTATCATTGCGGTTCCCTCACATGCCTTTGCTGGTTTATTAGCCCAGATAACTAAACCGAGCCATGGTTTGGCGTGGCTAACCAAAGGAGTCGACCCAGTAAGTCACCAATTGCTGAGTCAACTCGTTGCCCAGCATTGGGGCGAAACTTTTCCTACTGCTGTCATCTCAGGTCCTTCCTTTGCTAAAGAAGTAGCTAATTTTTTACCCACTGCTGTGACTTTAGCCGCGAATAACTTAGCTTACCAAAAGACAATAAGAGCTCTATTGCATCATAGCAATCTACGCGTCTATTTGAGTAATGATCTTATTGGCGTGCAACTATGTGGGGCGGTAAAAAATGTGCTAGCTATTGCTTGTGGTATTAGTGACGGTTTAGGTTACGGTGCAAACGCAAAAGCTGCTCTGATCACTCGTGGCTTAGCTGAAATGAGTCGGTTAGGCACTCAGATGGGAGCTCGGGAAGAGACGTTTATGGGTTTAGCTGGGGTAGGTGATCTTGTGCTCACTTGTACCGACGATCAATCGCGCAACCGACGCTTTGGATTGTATTTAGGGCGCGGGATTAAGCTGATTGAGGCTGAAAAACAAATAGGACAAATCGTTGAGGGTAAATATAATGCGGCACAAATTTGTTACCTAGCAAACCAATATGCAGTTGAAATGCCGATTTGTTCGCAGGTTAACTCCCTCCTCCAAGGGCAAATCACCCCTCAACAAGCGGTAGCTAATCTGATGAGCCGCTCACCCAAGGAAGAATGAACACTACTAGGGTCTGTTTACAATTCGCTAGTTTGCGCCGAAAACGCAGGATTTGCGAGCATCGCAGCGCAGTTTACACGTAGTAAATGAGCAGCGAAGCGCAGCAAATCCTGCGTTTTCGGCCAAAATAGTAGAATTGTAAACAGACCCTACTCCCCGCATCCCCAAGAGGCTCCACATCCGCCATCAAATTGTTGCAAATTTAGACCATTTTGACCTTCAGGAGTAGCTGAGACTGCGCATAAGGTATTATTAATAGGTAAAGTATACATGGTTTGGCCTATAGCCTTCTCAAGGGTTGCTAAACGCCCTATAGATTGGGTATCTATATGGACTAATTCCTCAGCCTTTGCATGGATACAGGGACTACATTCCAAACTCTGCTGGGGAAGAAGCTCAAAGCCGGCTCTTTGGATCAACTTAATGAATTCATCATTACTTGTTTGCCAAAGAGGATGCCAAACTGTTCTCCCTTGGTATAATTCATCGTCCTGCTCAAACTCTTGCAGATTGGCATAATGTCTGGAGTCGCATAGACGCTTGCCGGAAACGACCCATGCCTCACCCGCAGAATCAAATTCACCCAAAAAATTAAGCAGAGTCAACCCTTTCAGAAAAATAGCGCACCATTGGAATTTAGGGCTAGGGAACTGCTTTCTATCGATTACCATCTCAGAAAAAGTCGCTTTCGCTCTAAGTGGATGCACCATCACCCCTTGGCTTCTTGCATACTCAGAACAAGCAAGCACTCTTTCAGACCAAGCAGCGGCAGCCCAACCCGTTTCCGCATAAACAAAATGGAGCTCAGCCGTACCCCTTTCAATCAAGGCTTGCATAACAGCTAGAGAATGGTTGCCAAAATTACCAACAATTATGTATTGCATTTATAAAAATAATTTAGTTGCACTACATGGTTCGACAATGAAAACACACGTTTATGTTTGGTCATTTTTACACACTCCTTAGATTCTATTGATGAACCAAACTTTCTATGTCCTTCTCTACTGGACTTTGGACAAACTTCGATTTGAACGGGCCCGGGCCCGTGGGCGAGCCCGAGCCCGCCCGAGCTCCGAACAGTGATAAGTTACAATCAAATCCAGATTATTAGCAATATTCCAGCATAGCAACGCGCAATCTGCACTATATATTGACTATTTTATCTTGATTATGCAATGATTTTTTCATCAAGAGCCGTGTTTTTCCACTTTTTAACGATAGGATGGCGCATGCGTTTTACCTGAATGTTCCCCGCTTGTCGTCCAAGGGATTTTTTTCGGGGTTTGGGTGGTTGAGCTGGTGTCCCAATCATTCGAATAATTCGTTCAAAATCATTTTGAACTTGTGTTGGTTGCTTTATAGTTTCATTATCCTAGAAAAAGCAGTTGAAGCCGTAGCGAGCAAGTCAAAGGTGCTGAAGATGTTCGGCTTTTTTGAATTTTTTCGCGAAAGCAGTAGTCACCACTACGGTGAGCGAAAAAATTCAAAAAAGCCGAGCAGATTCAGTGCATTTGGCTTGCGCAGTAGGCTTCAACTGCTTTTTCTAGGATTATACATGAAGAACATTATCGCTTAGCCAGAGATTTACTTATTCGCATTATTATGATGTTGACTAAAATGGCGCAAAAAGTAGATTAGCCGGAGCTCGGGCGGGCTCGGGCCCGTTCAGATCGGAGTTTGTCCAAAGTCCAGTTCTCTAATAAGCTAACAATAAAGTCATTGAGACTTTGACGCTTTATTCTTGCGTAATATCGTAATTTTTTATGCAAAACTGGGTTAACTCGTAAGCTATATTTACCGGAGCAAGGTAAAGATGGTTCAATATTTTCTTCTTGGCAGGTATGAAGATAACTGTCTAACACATCATGAAAAGCTAATTTTGCTTCTTCAACAGTTTTTCCATGAAAAGAAATAGTGTCGGCAGTATTAATAACACGTCCAACAATGATATCGTCTTCTATATCCAGTGTCAGCTCTGCTAAATAGCCCTTGTATTCAATAATACTATTTAAACTCATGATGCAATCCCCATTTCAGTTAAAAATTTTCTTAAATCATCTACTTGATATCGCTTTGCTTCTTTTTGCGGATGTGGTTTATGAAATTATATCATGACACCAGAGAATGACACTTGGGTTATATTGATGGGGTAGTACTTAAAAAATAGCCATAAACGATTACAATGCAGCACATTGGCACACGCTATTTATGAAAGTATTCAACGAGGACTCATTGAATGTGTTGCCGCGTGAACTTGATAGCAATGTTTCAGATGACCAATCACAGTTTCAACAATTCCACGGATGAGCACGCGGCAGCCTATGCCACCGGGCTACTTCACCGGCGTGTCACCCAGTCAATCAGGTTTGAGGAGCGGGCGTTGGATTTTCATCAACAACAGCCAGCGCCTCAAGTTGCGACTCAAGACTGATAAAATCATTTGTTCTTGCTTCACATAATGCCTTCATGGCATCTAAATCGACAGCGGCACCGCCCCGCGCGCCCGCCCGGCGAGCGAACCCCCGCCCGCGCACCGGGCCTTTTAATATCGTAAAATCAACACCTAATTTAGAATCAACAGCGAACCAATTTTCATTTTTCCCCGTTTTCAAATTATAAAATTGTTTTGCGGCAGGTAACGCCAGCCGTTGCGTAAAATCCGGCAGCGGATAAAACGGCCTAGTAGAGCAGTATTCGTAAACGACATGCATCGGGAATAGGTTTTGTGCGCCACCTACGCCCTTTCTCCATTGTTCATCTGCTTCAGCCCAATTAACATCAGGTCCATCGAAATTAACTTGGGTCTGAAGTGCCTTAATGATAGTGTTCTCAAAATCAAAATGATGCTCGGTGAATCGTTCTCCGTTGAGACGGTAGGTAACACCATTCGTTATTAGGTTTTTATATTGAGACTGTAATATTGCTATAATCTTTGACCTCTTTTCGTTTTGAGGTATACACTCAAGCATCACTGTCCACATCGGCTTATCTTTCGCCCAAAGCGTGTATTCAAAAAGACTGATTTTTTCAAATGTTCGACCAGAACAATCCGTCACGCTCCCCTGTTCATAGATGAGCTCAATAGTGTCCGTTAGCATTGCTTTGACAATCCCATACTCACCACGTGTACCATAATGTAAAAATTTACGGGTATTGAGAATCGGGGTAAATTGATTAGCTGGTAGAGTCAACCAGTCGCCTGGCCAACCCCCCATTTAGGTAGGGTCGAGAACTGGCGCGGTGAATTCTATCTTCCCGTTTCCAGCTCCCGCCACGTCAAACGCAGCATGCGGTTTTCCCGCACTACGCTTTCCTAGCACCTTCATACCAAGCTTATGTGGCCTATCGTATTGGTGACACTTTCGGAACGTAGTATCGTATTTTATAGTCTGAGAATAGCCCTAGTTTTTGATACATCCATTTTTTACTCCATCTCTCCCAACCGAAGCCTCCCAATTTTCGAGCACGCATTAGATGACGCCTAACCTTCTTTTCTACCCAGTCCTTAACGTAAGTAAAACATCGACTGGAATTGCCCACTCTAAAGTAGTTCACCCAACCTCTTAGTATCGGATTAATCAGATCAATCACGCGGTCAATCGGTTGTGATTGGTGCTTACGGAATATTTCTTTCATTTTTCGTAAGAGGTTCGTTCGTGACACCATTTTCGGTGTTTTCTGCACTCCCCATTTTCCCTGTTTCGTCTTTCCTCGTCTGAAATCAAAACCTAGGAAGCTGAACGTTTCACCTTTCTTTAGATTGATTGTCTTTGTTTTCTCGTTGTTCAGCTCAACTTTTAGTTTTGCCAACTCTTCTCGAAGCCTTTTATAGATTGCATCTCTAAGCCAGTGCCATTTTGAATGATCGTCGATCAGTATTACTATATCGTCCGCCCATCTTGCATATTCTATGTGCTGATACCCATCACCGCTGGTTACCTTTTTCGCCCGCTCTAGCATCTTATCTATCTCGTTGAGATAGATGTTACTAGCTAACGGAGACAATGGTCCGCCCTGCGGTATGCCAAGCTTTCCGCCAGTTTTGAGGATTAACTTCAGTAAGTGCATAATATCTTTATCATCCACTCGGGCTGCAATTTTATCTAGTAAGATAGAATGTGCCACCGTATCAAAGTAGAATTTTAGATCAACATCGATCACTATCACCTTTCCTTTAATCGCCGCCTCTGTTACTCGCTCTACCGCTTCGTGCGCCGTGCGTTTGGGTCGATATCCATATGATCCTGCTTGGAAATCTGCATCGAATATGGGCTCGAGAATCAACTTCAGTGCTCCTTGCACTACTCGGTCGCGTATACTCGGGATACTTAGTGTCCTGGTCTTTCCTCCAGCTTTCGGTATCGCCTTTTTCCGACTTCTATTTGGATAGTAAGTTTTGGTTGTTAATTCCTGATGTAACTTGGTGAGAAACTCTTCTCGGCCTTCTGTCTCGATCATGTCAAACGTTACACTGTCACTTCCGGGCGCACCGTTATTCCGTTTCGCAAGAACATAGGCTTCTCTAAGCGTCTCTAGTTTACATACATGAATATATATGCCCCAAAATCGCCAAGACGGTTCCGCCTTCGCTTTGATATATATTTTCCTTCTCAGGTCTTGCAAGTCGCTAGATGTTTTTGTCATTGTCATCTTTGCCTCCCGTGTTGTTGGAAAAATGTTACTAGCAGGGTGCCTTTGCTCCACGAGAGTTACCTCGCTTCGTCACTACTACACACCCGTCCGCCACCCGCTCATCTTCGATTCACTTCCTGGTTTGCCAGTTATAGAATCTACCTTGCTCCAGAGGCTTTCTCTCTGGGACGAGACGGGTTTCTCCAGTTGCTTATACGTGCCCTCATTACCATGCCACCACTACCACCCCGCCGAAGTGATGCAGCTGTATCAGTCAGATTTCAGCTACACATGCTGTCTTCGCTTTACTGTTGCAAGCTCGACCTTCGGGGTTACGCACTTTCGAGGCCACCTGTGTGTTTGCTTTCGCTGCAGCCTGGTAACTCGCCATTATCCTGCAGATAATGTTGTCGGTAGGCTTCAACATCTTGGTCTCCCGCCATGCTGCTACCCGAGCTATAGGATTTCTAACTTTTATCCTAGTAAGTTTAACTCTTACTGAACACGCCAGCCTTTACTGGACGCACAACCCATCGTGCCCGATTAAGGCAATGGGCTCAAGACAATTTCATTCACATGCTTATACCCTATCTTTCAAAACAAACGGTGTACTATCTTTGCTCGTGGCAGTGGGTTTTTCGTTACGAACCGACTGAATTTATTCCAGTCAAACGATTTACGTTGACTTCGTCTGTTTAGCCATTTGAATATTATTTTCCTGGCTTCATTTAGAAATTTTGCCACCATCTTAAAATTGAAGCTCACGCCATAGTACTGCACGTGTCCCCGTAACTTGGAGCAGAAGGTTTTCCAAATTTCACCAAGTGGAATCTTGTTTCTTATCTGTTTCGCCCATACCTTCACATTATTTAGTTTAGACCTGAACCACTTGCCACTTGTTTTTAGTTTGGGAGTAATTGCTCCCTTGAGTGACTTGCCCAGACACGCTTATTGCGAACCCGTGGTCTAAACTGAGTGACGTTAGACGCTTCAGTTGCTGAGCATTTCATGATTGACTCGGCGGTCTGTTCATGCGCTTTAACCGTATAAACAGTAGCCACCTGAGCCATACGCTTTCGATTACGTTTCTCGCCTTGACTTAGGCGTGTTTGCAGTTTTTGACCTTGATTTGGTGCAGCAGTCATTATCCGCTAGCGATATTTTAAATTTAATGTATTCTTCCATCACGACACATAACTTATTCAAGCCCAGCTTAATTAAGTTCATAATTATGCAGTCAGCCCCTATCGTGGTTTCAGAAAAGTAGCGCACCATTGGAATTTAGGGCTAGGGAACTGCTTTCTATCGATTACCATCTCAGAAAAAGTCGCTTGCGCTCTAAGTGGATGCACCATCACCCCTTGGCTTCTTGCATACTCAGAACAAGCAAGCACTCTTTCAGACCAAGCAGCAGCGGCCCAACCCGTTTTTACATAAACAAAATGGAGCTCAGCCGTACCCCTTTCAATCAAGGCTTGCATAACAGCTAGAGAATGATTGCCAAAATTACCAACAATTATGTATTGCATTTATAAAAATAATTTAGTTGCACTGCATGGTTCGACAATGAAATGGTGCCCAGGGCCGGAGTCGAACCGGCACGGAATTTAACTTCCGAGGGATTTTAAGTCCCTTGCGTCTACCTGTTTCGCCACCTGGGCATATCTTTTGTTGGAGGCTGAGGCCGGAATCGAACCGGCATACACGGCTTTGCAGGCCGCTGCATAACCACTCTGCCACCCAGCCAAACTTACTATGGCAACGATTCTCTCGAGTATGTGCTAACTTGAGAGACCCTCATCCGCCTTTCAAGTATGTGCTAACCTGAAAGACCCTCATCCGCCTTCGGGCACCTTCTCCCCTTGGGGAGCAGGAGAGGGGTTGATACCAAAAAAAAGCGACTGTCGTCGCTTGAATTTGGAGCGGGAAACGAGACTCGAACTCGCGACCCCAACCTTGGCAAGGTTGTGCTCTACCAACTGAGCTATTCCCGCGCGCTTTACGCAGGGAATTCTACCGAAATTTAGAACACTGTCAACAACTCAACTCAGACTTACTGCATGACTCTGTTTCACAAGTTGCGGCCAAGCAATGGACAAGTAAATAACCATTGACCATATGGTTAAAATGGCTGCCATATACAGCAGAATAAAGCCACAAACTCCCCACCATGACTCGGCGGGAGAGAAAGCAACCAATAGGAAAAGAGCAAACATTTGCAATGTCGTTTTTATTTTACCGATATAACTCACTGTCACACTAGCGCGACTACCAATTTCTGCCATCCATTCGCGCAAAGCTGAAATGACTATTTCACGTCCGACAATAATAATTGCGGGTATAGTGATATATCCGATATTTTTTGCACCGACTAAGAGGAGTAAACTGCTTGCAACCAATAACTTATCTGCAACAGGATCAAGAAAAGCACCAAAGGGAGACATTTGTTCAAGTTTACGAGCTAAATAGCCATCCAACCAATCAGTAAAACTCGCCAAAGCAAAAATAGCGGCCGCTAAACCATGTGCCCAAGGAAACGGGAAATAAAAAACAACAATAAAGATGGGTATTAAAACAATACGCATAAAAGTTAATAAATTGGGCAAATTGGTTAATTTACTCACTAAATCACCTGCTTCCTCTTAGGGTCTGTGACCATTCGCTAGTTTGCGCTGAAAACAATCATATCCGAGCCGCGACTGTTAGGGAGCGGATAAATCGTTTCCGCTTACTTACGTGCGCGGCTCGGATATGATTGTTTTCGGCCAAAATAGTAGAATTGTCAACAGACCCTAGTCCAATTGTAAATACCCAGCAAACCGCTCGTAATTATCAAAAACTGCCAAAGCCCCGGCTTCTAGAAGGGCAGCCTCCTGTTGATGATAAAAATCGACACCAACTGCATCAACACCAATGCTTTTTGCCATTTCGATATCACTGACTGAATCGCCAACCATCAGGGTCTCTTCTTCACTGACGTCATACTCAGTCATGATCTCCTCTAACATCTTGGGGCAAGGTTTTGCTGGTGCCTGCCCAGCCGAGCGAGTTACTTTAAACAATTTGTCAAGTTTGCTAGCCTGCAATACCCGCTGCAGAGATTGTTGACCTTTATTGCTAGCGATTCCTAACTCTATACCTGCCTTCTGCAAACGCTCAGCAATTTCTCTTGCACCCGGAATTAAATAAACCTCATTTGTGCGAGTAACCAACGATTGATGAACAGCTAGCAATAATTGCTCTTGTTGCTCTTCGTTTAAATGAGGAAATGCTTTGCGTAGAGCTAAAACCAAACCAAGCCCAACCGATTGACGAGCGAGTTGTTCATCCAATTCACCAAACTGTAACCGTTTAGCCTCCTTAGACACGCTATTTAAAATTTGTCCTAGGATGTCTCCTAAAGTCCCTTCCCAGTCAAATATTACCAAGCGATATCGCTTACCCATGAGACAATCAACTCCTCGCACGTAATCTTGCCAGCGTTTCAGCAAACTGTTTATCTAAGTCTGCTTCAAATAAATAATTTTTTCCGTCCAGGTTAAATTGAATTGCTCTAGCATGCAAATAAAGTCGTGCTTTTACCTCTAATCCTTCGATTTGCACTGATTTACCATATTTTTCATCACCAATAATCGCATGACCTATGTATGCGCTATGGACTCTAATTTGATGAGTTCGACCTGTCTTAGGAGATACCTCTACCCAGCAGGCTTGTTGATAATTTTCAAGGAGCTTAAACTGAGTCTGGGATGGTTTACCCTCTTCCCTCACTACAGCCACCCGCTCACCTGAGTGCAAAATATTTTTTTCAAGGGCAGCATCGACAACCCGTATTTTTTTCCCCTGCCAAGAATGATTAAGTAATGCCCAATACGTTTTATTTACTTGGCGAGCCGCTAAGAGAGCTTGAATCGCCCGCAACATGCTGCGTCGCTTAGCAAGTAGTAAACAACCTGAAGTTTCCTTGTCCAAGCGATGCACTAATTCGAGGTATGGCAAATCGCTACGCACCTTACGCAAAGCTTCAATAATACCTAAGCTCAAACCACTTCCTCCATGCACTGCAATGCCTGCTGGTTTATTAATAACCAAAAGACTATTATCCTCAAAAATAATACTCTCGCTGAGTCGCTGCTTAATGTTAGCGCCAACATAAATACCCTCACTCTGGGCAGTACGGATTGGCGGAATACGCACATAATCACCCTGCCCTAACCGGGAAGAAGGTTGCGCTCTTTTTTTGTTAATGCGAACTTCGCCGGCGCGAATTATGCGATAAATATGGCTTTTAGGCACTCCTTTAAGAATACGCATTAAATAATTATCAAGCCGCTGCCCCTCTTCCTCAGCGCTAATTTCAGTGTAACGTACGTTACTCATTGTGAATAAACCTTTGCCGTAGCCATCTTTTTTTGGTATGATAAACAAATCGGGTGAAAATTTTTACCCGACCGAATTATAACGTAAAAACATCAAAAAGATTTTAGAGCATATAATATTATACAAGAGTTAGAGTTGAGGACAAACCAAACGCGCTTCCCTTGGGTGTTTGATAGAAGGAAGCAACCTAGTACCAGAGTCAAATTGAAAACGAACTCATAAGATACCCACGCATGGCAGACATACTTTACATCAATCATCACTTTTTTGCAGATTTTAGGCAAGGGATGTTTTCATATGCATGAAACAACCAATATACCCTATTCATCACGAAATCGGTTATTACAGATGTATATCTATCTTCTCAGTATGCACCGCAATACTTGCTGGTACCTGCGTGAAGCCTGTCTTTTTGGTCTTGGGTGATTGCTTATAGATAGCAAACCTTATAGGTTTTTTTTACGATTCGTACATTGTTGGGCAAAGGCCCAACCTACGTTTACGTAGGTCACAAGATTATAGGTTGAGCTTTGGCTCAACAAATGGCGGCGAATTGTAGACAGACCCTACTATCTTTACTTGAGTGTGTCGCGCCCTTTCATGGGGTATGTGATGGAAAAAATGTTAATAAATGCAACACAAACTGAAGAGGTTCGAGTTGCACTGGTGAAAGATAATGATTTGTATGATCTGGACATTGAATGTCCTGCAGAAATTAAGAAAAAAGGTAATATTTACAAAGCATTAGTAACGCGTCGTGAACCAAGTTTAGATGCTATTTTTGTTGAATATGGTGCTAAGCGCCAGGGGTTTTTGCCACTTAAGGAAATTTCCCCCGAATACTTTCATAAACAGCCTGGTGAAGCTGAGGACGATAAATTACCCATTACAAGTTTAATTCGCGAGGGCCAAGAATTACTTGTGCAGGTCGATAAGGAAGAGCGTGGCAATAAAGGGGCAGCATTAACCACTTATATTACTTTAGCCGGCTGCTACTTGGTTTTAATGCCTAATAACCCAAATTCAGGTGGTATTTCACGGCGCATTGAAGGTGACGATCGAGATGAGCTAAAAGAAACATTAAATGCCCTACAATTACCTGACAACATGGGCCTTATTATTCGCACTGCTGGGGTGGGTAAAAACCTGGACGAATTACAGGCTGATCTTGATATGCTATGCAATCAATGGCAGGCCATCCGACAGGCTTATAATAGCCAACTTGCACCTTGTCTAATCCATCAGGAAGGTGATGTTATTATTCGCTCTATCCGTGATAATTTACGTAAATCCATTGATGAAATTATCATCGATGATCAAATCTCTTATGTGAAGGCTAAACAATACATCGAACAGGTGAAACCTGATTTTCTACCCAACTTAAAGCTCTATAATAATACGATACCCTTATTTAATTTTTACCAAATTGAAAGCCAGATAGAAACTGCTTATCAACGCGAAGTCTTATTACCCTCTGGTGGTGCTTTAGTAATAGACCGTACCGAAGCATTGATTTCAATTGATATTAATTCCGCCAAAGCAACTAGTGGCTCAGATATCGAAACAACCGCCTTAAATACTAACCTTGAAGCAGCAGATGAAATAGCACGGCAATTACGTTTACGCGATCTTGGTGGTTTAGTAGTGATTGACTTTATTGATATGGGCTCTAGCAAAAACCAACGTGAAGTAGAACATCGCTTAAAAGAGGCGCTTAAAGCCGATAGAGCCCGTATTCAAGTAGGCCGTATATCACGCTTTGGTTTGCTGGAAATGTCCCGCCAGCGCTTACGTCTTTCTTTAGGTGAAACCGCGCAAGAAGTTTGTCCGCGCTGCGAAGGCCGAGGTGCGGTAAGAAACATTCAGTCACAATGTTTATCAATAACACGGTTAATTGAAGAAGAAGCGTTAAAAGAGAAAACAGCTGAAGTTCAAGTACAATTACCGGTAGAATTAGCGACTTTCATCATTAATGAAAAAAGAGAATTCATCCTGAATATTGAAAAACGACATAATGTGCAAATATTAATCATTGCCAATCCTTATCTGCACGCACCTCAGTACAACATTATTCGTCTTAAAGAGGACAATGTTGGCAAGGCTAAAAAACCTAGCTATACATTTATTCAGCAGCCTGAACTGGTTATTACTCGTTCAGAGCTGGAAACGACTAGGCACGATGAGCCGGCTGTTAAAGGCTTCTCTCAGCAACCTGCAAAAGTGCAGCAGAATAGTTTTATAAAGCGCTTATGGTCTAGTTTATTTGGTAGCACGTCTGAGGTAACAGCTCCTGCCACACCCACTCGTCGTCAGGAAAGAGCCCCCACTGCTGGTACCCAACAACGCAAACCCTATAGCCAAGGCGCAAGTAGCGAAAAGCGCCAACCAAGCCCAGCCAACCGCCGTCGCCGCCCTAGTAGTAGCCAACAACAACGTAAAGTCGGTGGTAACCCCCAACGCAGAAGGACTCAGCCAGGTCCGCAAGCCGGCGGCCGGGTAGTACCATTAAAATCTGATTTAGGCAAAAGAAAGGAATCAGTGCAAAAAGAATCAGATGATCGGTGAATAGAATGACCTCTGCCACTGCCTCCTGTGTGTAATGAAAAAGCGATATTACTTTTTCATCACAACCTTATTGTTTTCTTTCGCTGTTGCAGCGAATGCAATAAAACACAGCAGGGCATCGTTTAGAAGTAACATTGCAATGATTCCTGCAAATTTACAGCAGCAAATGAAAACATCTACTTGGCATATTGGCTGTCCTGTCCCTATAGAAAATCTTTGTTACCTAAGCTTAACTTATTGGGGCTATGATAAAAAAAGGCATCAGGGGGCTTTAATTGTCCATAAAGATGTAGCAAACGATTTGGTGCAAATTTTTAAAATCCTCTATCGGCATAAATTTCCGCTTGAAAAAATGGAACCCATGGAACTATTTAATGGTAATGACAACGCTGCTTTAGCTGCAAATAACACAAGTGCATTTAATTGTAGGGAAGTCACTGATCAACCCGGGATTTTTTCCCAGCACAGCTATGGACGTGCAATTGATATTAATAGCAAAATAAATCCTTATACTAAAGGCAGGCTCGTATTACCTGCTAGCGGGTTGCAATTTGTAGATCGCAATAAGCCCTATCCAGGAAAAATTACTAAGAATAGCTTAATCCATAAGATTTTTAGTCAATATGGCTGGGATTGGGGGGGAAATTGGTATGATGTACAAGATACTCAACATTTTGAAAAAAGAGCGAGTGGTAAAAAACGAAACCCTTATGGGTATGCGGCTCAAAAAATAGCGCAGAAGAAGAAAATGGGCTGCGGGCCCCTATTACAACGTAGGTTGGGCCTTGGCCCAACAATGGCGTACACGGCTACTCCGACTCCTTTAACCCCGTAGCTATCGGATTAACAGCGATGTTTGGATTAACCCCACAGTCATCAAGCAACTTGAGTAAATTGTTTCCTCTACGAGTCAAGCGTTGCACACAGTAGGCATCTAGATAACTTTGCAGAATATAATAATAATTCGGCAAGGTGAGAATTGTGAGAATTTTCTCTGCACGCTCAACATGGTGAGGATCACCATAATCACAAGCCTGAAAGAGAACTGCCCCCAGCATAGCTGCAAAACTCGCTTTCCGAACAGGATTAGCCAAATAAAAACGATGGATACATTCATCCAGTGCCCGATCTTTATCCCACTCCACCCAAGTATCATAGAGCTCTATAGCAGTATCCGAAGTAAATTGTGCACTTGAAACAGAAGAGAACTGCTGCATTGCATAAGCAACTGGCACTATTGCCTGCATATTGGCCCAAGAACAATTACCCGTGATCTGAGCACTGATCGGCATTTTGGCAATAGGTACTAATCCTAACTTCCGATTGATCGTTTGATGAAAATAATTACGGTCTTGCTTCTTATAAAGAAATTCTTGCAAAAATTTAACATTAATCATCTCAGGGCGCGTGATCTGATAAATATTAACGGTACCTTCGGATAAGCTATTTTCACCGCGATCAATCTTAGCCCAGAATTGATTGTGGCGGATAAAACCTATGGCATGACCACGACTTGCTGCTGGCAAAATCAGCATTGGTGTCTGCACTAAGTGAGCAAGCATTGCCCTATCATTCTCATTCAATTGCGGATTATGCTGTAATTTAAGTAACTCTGCCGCTACACTAAAAGCTTCCATCACTAGATAAATATAGGGAAAATGGTCGCGTAAATGACGTGTTGAGTAACTACTGGTAAATCGGCGCAGCGAATCTTTAATCACAGCTACGGTGAACTCAAGCATAAATCCTTCATAATCAAGCTCGACAAACTCACTTTGTGCATTGATAATATCCACGTAGCCTTTTAATTCGTAGCGATGGCCTATTAATTTGCCATTGATAAAATCAAGAGCAAAATCGAGCTTTGCTCCGTGCTGATAGAGTAAGTGCTTAAGCGTATCATGCCCTCTTAATACGGGATAAACTAATACTGAAAGACCTGTGGTGGTGTAAGCATTGGGATTAGCGCCGTGTTGCAAAAATAATTTGGCGAGCTCGGCATCATTATTATCAGCTGCCCAGTGCAGTGGCGATCGTCCTGTTACGTCAGGTTTATTGACATCAACACCCCGCATAAGCAATTGCTCAGCGATACTGGTTTGTCGCGTGATCGCACATTCGATTAGAGGGGTAAAACCATAATCATCGATATCATCCAAAGACTCACCTTGCCTTAGATAATAGTCAAAATCAGGCGTGCGACAACTGATAATATCATCAGCAATAGTCATATAGCGATCCTAATGGTGTGTCTCGGACAGGGCTGTTATCATGGCTGCTCTAGCTTGGCTTATATTCAGGCGCGGACGTAGGCTGAAGACCTAATTTCAATCGATGTTGGTACTCCTGCTCCCTTTTTGCATTTTCAAAATCGATCTCGGCCTCAGGGTTAGCAGATGGATTGGGGCTCTCATTATCGGCAATACCATCATAGAGAGGATTATCCAACCAGGGGTGCTGTTTAACTCTATAGTGATACCCTTCTTCTGGTGACATCTGCTGCGGTTCACGATGCTCGCGATCATGGACCTTTACGCCCCATTGGCGGTGCCCATTTTTTTCCACATTGCGACGCTGATCTTCCATCTGCCAGGTTTCGTCTTTCAAAATGGAACCAGCTCGACTACCTCTACGTAATCGGGTCGGGGATCAGTATCTGCCATCAGAAACTCCTAGTAGACTAAATTTTGTACTCATACGATCAATTATAAATTATAAATACTCACGTTGCAGAATTTCGGCGATTTGTACCGCATTGGTCGCCGCCCCTTTGCGAGTATTATCCGCTACTACCCATAAATTTAAACCGCAAGGATGAGAAATGTCCTGTCTAATACGACCAACAAACACGTCGTCATGGCCAATAGCATGAGTAATTGGCGTTGGATATTCGAGCTTCGCCGTCTCATCGATTAGCTTAACCCCGGGTGCTACAGACAACAATTCACGCGCCTTAGCAGCCGTTATTGGTGCTTTTAATTCCAGATGAATCGCTTCTGAGTGGCCATAGAGTACCGGAACACGTACTGCTGTAGGATTCACCAAAATAGACTCATCCTCCATAATTTTCTGCGTTTCCCAAACCATTTTCATTTCTTCGCGGGTATACCCATTCTCTAGAAATTCATCAATATGCGGTAAAACATTAAACGCGATCTGGTGAGGGTAGACTACAGCTTTTGCTGGTCGTCCATTTAATAACTCACCTATTTGATTGACTAATTCAGAGATCGCTTTCTTACCTGTACCAGAAACTGCTTGATAGGTTGCAACATTGATCCGGCTAATCCCCACTGCATCATGCAGGGGCTTTAATACAACGACCATTTGAATGGTTGAACAATTCGGATTAGCTATTATACCACGATTTTTGTAGGCAGCGATGCGCTGTGGATTGACCTCAGGGACAACGAGCGGAATATCCTTTTCATAACGAAAGCAGGACGTATTATCGATAACGATACAACCCGCTTTGGCCGCAATGGGAGCATATTCTTTAGATACTGACCCACCAGCGGAAAATAGAGCGATATCCACCTTGCTAAAATCAAAAGTTGCTAAATCGAGTATATCCAATTGGCTATTTTTAAACGTAACCGTTGTACCCACTGAGCGATGGCTTGCCAGCGGATAAAGCTTATCAATCGGGAAATTACGCTCTTTCAATACGGTTAACAGCGTTTCACCAACTGCACCAGTTACCCCAACGATGGCAATATTTAGTCGTTTTTTCATCACTACCTCAAATCATGTAATAACTCAGGCCCTACTTATTTTGCGCTTTATGGCGCAAGTAATGATCCATCAACACCAAAGCCATCATTGCTTCGGCAATAGGTACCGCGCGAATACCAACACAGGGATCATGACGTCCTTTAGTCACTACGGTTACCTCTTCACCTTGCGTATTAATTGACTTCCCCGGTTTAATAATGCTGGACGTTGGCTTTAAAGCCATACTCACAATGAAAGTTTGACCGGTAGAAATTCCACCCAGTACGCCACCTGCATTATTACTGAGAAAACCTTGTTGCGTCATTTCATCACGATGCTCACTACCTAGTTGATTAATTACACTAAAGCCAGCACCAATTTCTACCCCCTTCACCGCATTAATCGACATCATGGCGGAAGCTAAGGTCGCATCTAATTTATCGAAGACTGGATCTCCAAGTCCAATCGGCACCCCACGCGCCATCACTGTCACACGTGCCCCCACCGAATCACCTTGGCGCCGCAATTGATCAATATAATCTGCCAAGGCTTGTACCTGATGCTGGTTAGGGCAGAAAAAAGGATTGTTGCCTATTTCCTTTTCATCGACAAAATCCAATCTCAGAGTCCCCATTTCCTGCAAATAGCCGATAATTTCAACACCTAAAATTCGCTGTAAATACAAGCGCGCAATGGCACCAGCAGCAACTCGAGCAACTGTTTCCCGGGCAGAAGAGCGCCCACCCCCTCGATAATCGCGATGACCGTATTTATGATGGTAGGTAAAATCAGCATGCCCCGGACGAAAGATATCTTTAATCGCCTCATAATCACTCGTACGCTGATCACAATTCTGGATCAACAGGGCGATCGGAGTTCCCGTAGTCAAACCTGCAAAGACGCCAGAAAGAATCTCGACCTTATCATCTTCTCGCCGTTGCGATGTATATTTTGATTGCCCTGGTCTACGCTTATCGAGAAACGGTTGGATATCTTCAGCTGATAAAACTAGACCTGGAGGGCAGCCGTCAACTACACAACCCAGCGCCCTACCATGGCTCTCACCAAACGTCGTAACAGTAAATAATTTGCCTAATGTGTTGCCACTCATCTAATTGCCTTTAGATCCAAAATGCGCTTGTAATTGCTGGCGAGTCAATAAAAACACGCCTTGCCCACCATGTTCAAAATCAAGCCAGGTAAAAGGAACTTGCTGAAAAATTTCAACCAGAGCTTCTTCGCTATTACCGACTTCAACCACCAAAATACCATCCTCTGCCAAATAATCATGAGCACTTGCAAGAATTTTTGCAACAATTGCTAAGCCATTATCGTCTGCTTCCAAAGCAAATCGAGGCTCATGATGGTATTCTTCGGGTAAACTCTGCATTTCTGTATAGCCAACATAAGGGGGATTGGCGACGATTAAATCATAACGTTCCTTAGGAACATTGCACCAACAATCCGATTCAAACAGCGTTAATCGGTCTTGCAAACTATGGTGTTTGCGGTTCATTTCTGCGACTGTCAAAGCCTCAGCAGAAATGTCTATCGCATCGACTAAAGCCTCAGGAAAAGCATAACAACAAGCAATAGCAATGCAAGCGCTCCCCGTACAGAGATCCAAAACTCGCCTTACCCTATCAGCCTCTATCCAAGGGGAAAACTGCTGCTTAATCAGTTCAGCAATAGGAGAGCGGGGAATTAACACCCGTTTATCAACATAGAAAGGTAAATCGCAAAAATACATTTCATGAATAAGATAAGCAACAGGTATTTTTTCAATTATACGCTGAGACAGTCTATTTGCTAAAAGCTGCTTTTCCGCAAGGGTCAAGCGAGCTTGGAAAATTACAGGATCACAATCCAAAGGCAGTGACAAACTCCGCAGGATCAATGCCAGCATATCATCCCAAGCATTATCGCTGCCATGACCGTAATGGAGATTAGACGCCTGAGCTTGGGTAAGTCCAAAACGAAGGAAATCAATAATCGTCTCAAATTGAGCTGTCATCGCAGCGTAAGAATCACTCATGAAAAATTGCCTAACGAAACGTAGTAACTCCCCACGTCATCCCGAGCGCAGCGAGGGATCTCCAGCAAACGGCACGTATTTAAAAATTGACGTGGGGAGTTACGAAACGTATATAATTATCAAAAATTGCACACTTAACATCAATTTTAATTCAATCAATCTGTTGTGTCTATTGTGTCAGTGGTCTTTGTCTATTTCTTTGCGCACCTGGGATCGCCCCCCGTGAACTTCTTGTACGAAATAACCAATAATTTCATTAATAATTAATGGGTTGGATTTAAATTTGTTTTTTCTCTGTACAGCAAGGTTAATTTTATGTATGATTTTTGATCACTATTCATTGATTTGAGGTATTATTGTGTCAAAAAGTAAAGCAGAGCAAGCCTTAATTCCAAAGGATCCTAACAATATTTTTGGGACCTTAAGCCATGATACTGCAGGGGAAATAATCAGTCATTCATCCATTAGCGATATTTTAAATTTAATGTATTCTTCCATCACAACGTATAACTTATTCAGGCCCAGCTTAATTAAGCTCAAACTGATACAGTTAGCCTCGAAGGCCCGTGATTGTGTGATTTTGGGGGATCCATATGGATTAATGCTAATCGCAAAACGAAAGCCTGAAGCCTTATTCGAAAAAGGTCAGGCCACCGATTTACGTAGCCGGATTTATCCTGAGATTTCAGCCTATCAACTGATTCTGTTTTACTGTGATAAAGACATGAAGGATAAAATAAAGCGGTTCATTCCTAAACACCTTGATGAACTACGTAAAACGCAAGAAAAGGAAATGGGTAAGGGGGGCAATGACTTAATCAAGTTAGACCGGGACCCTTTAACGATGGCAGGAGAGGATTTCAAAGGTATTACTAAATTTGAAATAACTTACACGCTATTTGATAGGACACGACGAACATTAACCTTTCCTTTAATGGAAAATGAAGATGGCATGATTTACTACCAAGATACTAAGAACATAATCCATTTTTATTACGCCAATCAAAAAACAAAAGAGCTTAAAGAGCTTAAAGCATGCATAAACTCAGAGGACGATAAAGCAGCTTTTGATACTTTTAAAGCCTCTTTCGACGACATGGAAAATAACTCTGGAAGACGCTCAAGGCGTGGAGAGCACCAACTGATTGAAAAAATACTAGGGTGCACGCTACAACGCCAAGGGATTGAGTATGAACACCATGGGAAACGTTATCGTGATAGTGTGAGCCCATTTAATCTGATTAATGCCTATAGAACATGTGTTAGGTTATATGCGGAAGCAGAAAGGAATAACCTATGGGATAAAGCCCATACTTATTGGCGAACAGGTGTTGGGAAGTGCCAAGGTGAGGAGATGTGGATTTTGCAGCGCATTTGTGAGAAAAAAACATTTTACCCCTTTCGCGCTACTTTCAATTATTTTAATCGGGGAATTACATTTTACAATGGCCCCTCAGGAAAGGATAAGTTCGCGGTTGTTGATTGCGGGAAACTTGTTTCTGGGTTAGGTGTGGATTTTGCTTTATATAAAGGCTGGCGCGTGGTCGCACAGCACGGGGGGCGCGGCGAGTGTGCGTGGCGTGGGGGCGCCGCGCTCGATTCGATCGCCGTGTTGCAGCTTGTTAACGATGCGAAGGCAAATATTATTGAATTAGAGCAGGAGCAGTCGCCTGACATCGAAGAGAGTAGCACTTGTTGCCTCCAGTAATCGGGGCTGCGGTGCCTATAGAGGCGAGTACCCTAGTCCCGTGGGACAAACATCACCAAAGAACTTTGCACCAGCATCCCCTCTCCCGCCCTGCGGGCACCCTCTCCCCGTTCCCGGGGCGAGGGGGAAAATGAAGGAAGTTCTTTGGGAGGGGTAGCAGCCCTGTTAGTAAAGTTATCGTAACTCCCCACGTCATCCCGAGCGTAGCGAGGGATCTCCAGCAAACGGCACATATTTAAAAATTGTGCCACTGCATGGAGATCCCTCGTCGCAAGCTCCTCGGGATGACGTACCCGGGGAGTTACTTATTTTTTCTAAATTTTTCAATTAATTCTGTGGCTCCTTGCGTCAGCAGAGTAACATCCGAACACAACGTTAACATTTGATAACCGCGTTGATACAACGTTTGCGCTTCGTCCCAATTGTTACTGATCGTAGCCAATGCCACATTGGTTTTTTGAGTAGCGTTTTCAATTTTTGAAATAGCCTTTAAAACAGTAGGATGTTTTAAATCATTAATAGGCCCTAATGAAGCAGCTAAATCATTCGGGCCTATAAACACCATATCAATACCAGGTACCTGTAGGATATCATCGATATTCTCAACGGCTTCTTCTGATTCTATTTGTATAATAACTAATATTTCAGAGTTTGCTTGTTCGATATAGCTAGTAAAATCACCATAGCCTGCTGCACGGATTGGCCCAATACCTCGCGTTCCCTCCGGTGGGTACTTACAGGCTTTTATAGCTGCCTCACATTCCTTGCGATTATTGATGCATGGGATCATCACTCCTTTTACGCCCATATCCAATACACGTTTTATAATCGCACAATCATTCCATTGTACTCGCACAATGGGTGTTGCAGAGCCCACTTGCATCGCCTGTAATTGCGCCAGCAATGTTTGATAATCCCCATACCCGTGTTCCATATCAATCAACAGAAAATCGAATCCAGCGAGTCCCAATAATTCAGTCACTATTGGGCTAGCAAGATGAAGCCAGGCACCCATAGCGTGTTCTTTTGATTTTAGTTTCTTTTTTAATGCATTTGTAAATGGTGTCATTTTGGCCTTCTCAAATATTTCATCTATTGAGACCGCTTTATCCTCATATATTAATCAATTGGTTTATATTTATAATGTAAATTGAGAATTGCTATTTTCAGTAATATCATCAATCATAGGAGAGGATATTAGAAATGGATTTTTAATTTCCTCCAGTACAACGCCCTCAATATTATGAAGAATTTTCAAGTTATTACAATAATGTGGTTTTCTTTTAAGAACTAATGTTTTTATATCAATACTTTTTTCTAAACACTCTAATACTTCATCAATTGGAAATGTTCTAGCTCGTTCCATAGGATGTCGACCTTGATTTACTCGAATATGCAGATGTAGTGTTGTTGTATCATCTGGATACGGAAAGTGGAAATACATTTCGACCTTATCTACTTTAGAATCAAAATTAAAATTCTTTTCCAAGTGAGCAAAACTGCTTTCTTTTAGATGTCTTAAAAAAGGAATATGTGTTGGAGTCAAATCTAAGATACTTGCTAAATAAGGCGTTTCTGTATTAATTTTTTCTAATTCATGAATTTGTTTTTGAGTATCTGTTCGATTGAAATATCGATAAGCTGAAGAAACCTTATTCGTATCTTCATTTGTTAATAAAAACTTTCTAAATGATTCCATAATACTAATTGTATTCTCTTGCCCCCAATGGTATTTGTCTAATGCCCTTGAATCTATTGCCCATGCTACTAACGCAAGGCCTTCAGTAGGATCATCTTTAAGTGCGGCTGGCTTATTTTTAAAATCTGTCAAATTAACAGAAAGGCTCGGCATGATAAAAGCACTCCGATCGTCAGTCCACATAAATAAATTTGGGCATTCAATCAGCAGTTCTCGGTGTAAAGTAGGCCTACCTTTCATTAGATTATGAATAAAACCAGGTAATCCTCTTACGTTTTTATATTTTAACCTTATTTTATCAAGTCCCTCTTCGGTAAAAGAAATTTTAAAACAAGTATTCACATTATATTTTTCATATACTCTATGAGGAATAATAAGCTTTTTATTTTTTTTAAGCCAAAGTAGTGAATCCTCATTTTTATTAAGCATTTTTACACCTCTATCTAAATTTAGTTTATAAAAAATCATTTTAGCTAAAGTGCCAAGATAAAAAAATATCCACCGACACGTTAACCCATATGGTATATTGACATAAAAGATTTAGGTTAATCGTACTCAATTTCAATAGTATAAAGAAAAAATATTTTTTATTTCTTCAGTTAGTTGAGGTTCACAATTATTTAGACAACAAAAGAAAGTCAATTTTTTTTCATATATAGAATTTAAGACTTCAATTAAGTTGGTTATTTGCATTTTATCAAATACCTGTTTTCTTAAATCTGAAATTGGTGTGACTTCCGCAGGAATATTGCCATTTATATAATTGTCGTCCAGAACTATCCCTGGAATAGCCTCAGTAGTAGAAATAGTTTTATCTTTCAGAATCCACGTTTGTTCAGGATCACTACCAAACATCATAGAAATTCGATTAAAAACTTCAATTTCATTGATGTTATTTTCAGTTCTAGTTAAACCTAAAACACTGATGATTGCTTGTTGTTCTTTAACAGAAATTTTTCCTAATGCACCACGTAAGCAAAACCCAGTACTAGCAAAAGTAGCATGCAGTCGATTTGATGCTATAGTACTCCTAATTAATTTTATGTGATCATCCGTTATATCATTACTCAAAAGCGTAAAATATTCTTGTACTTTTTTGGCTATTGGATGCTCTCTATTCATAAAAAATGCAGATATGGATAAGGTATGAACCTTTTTTTTATCTGGGGATGAAGCATTGATAAGGCAATTATATTGTGGATCTATCTCGATTTTACTCACATCAAATGGATTAATATCAATATCAAAATACCACCCATCAAGATTAAATCTGCATACATCGGTTGCCGCAGCATAGTTTGGAAGTAAGTTATCTGCTCTTTTTTCAGTCAATTTGGTAAATAAACTCTTTACGTTATCTTGTAAATGTATTTCTTCAATTTTTTTTACATTGATAGTTGTACCTACTAATTGATTACATACCGCTGCGAAAAATTCCGAATCAACATAATAACAAATTTGATAGTTAGGATTAAATTTATCCCAGTCTTCAGCTCTATTAGCGTGCTTCTCACGCAAGTGACTGCCAAGCCAGACAACGTTAATATTTGCTTTTTTTTGATCGTGTGAGGACTTGCTATACATCTGATATCTCCTATTTAATTTTGTCGAAAATTTGTAACCACTCACTCCGTAGCGAGGAACGGTCATATTTGGTGCATCTTGAGAGAAAATGTTGTCGAAAAATGCTCACATAGCCATCTATGCTGCGCTTTTTCGACAACATTTTCTCTCAACCTGCACACAAATCTGGCCGTTCTCCAAGATTTTGACATCGGGGCTGAGCAGTTACGAAAATTTTATATAAAGCCGTGTTAAAAGCTCCCTCTCCTAATTTTTTCAAGCCTATAGATTGCCTTGATAGATATATAATTAATCATATAGTATCAAATTTTATACATATTGTATAGGTGGCTCGGTATTAAAAATCTGTTGACAACTTATTACAATTCATGTAAATTTAAAAATTATATAAATTTTATACACAATAATGAATATTTACACTTACCTATCCACGTTAAATTTTAAAAAGAGCTTCGCACAGAGCTGCTTTAGCTTTTTTTATTTTAGCTTTTTCAGCCCGGAGCTGGGTGGTAGGTAGAATTTACTAACACTCTAACCCCCAGCGTTGTCTGGGGGTTTTTTTTGGTAGCCAAAATCCCCAAGACCTGCAAAAGGAGGTTGGACTAACCAAAACTGGAGTGTGTCTTATGTCCCTTAATTACACCATCATTAAAAAATTACCCTCTGCCGAAGAACTCATTCAAGCGTTCCCTTTATCAGCAACCGCTCAAGAGAAAACAAAACAAGACAGGGATGAGATCAAAGCAATTTTGGCCGGTAGAGATAAACGATTATTAATGGTTGTCGGTCCCTGCTCTGCTTGGCCAAAGGAGGCTGTATTAACCTACGCCGAACAGCTTCTTCGTGTGAATGACAAGGTGCAGCACGCCTTGAAATTAGTTATGCGGGTGTACATTCAAAAACCACGGACTACCAAAGGATGGACAGGACCTGTGAACCAGCCTAATCTTTTTTCTGCACCGGATATCGAAAAAGGTGTCCAATATGCGCGGGACATGATGATTCGAGTGATTGAAATGGGCTTACCCATAGCGGATGAGGCACTGTTTACACATAATGCAAAAGGTTTTTTAGAATTACTGTCCTGGGTTGCTATTGGCGCACGCAGTACTGAAGATCCAGAACATCGCATTTTTGCCTCCGCGCTCGACTGTCCTGTTGGTTTAAAAAATCCCACCCATGGTTCGCTAGCAATTGGTGTGAATAGCATCGTTGCGGCACAACATCCCCATGTTGCTGTTTTTGATGGGGATGAAGTACAAACCCATGGAAATCCCTATGCTCATTTGGTCTTACGTGGTGCAAACCATACTCCAAATTATTCGGTGGCTCATCTCGAAGAAGTAAAGCGCCATATGGAAAAACATCAAATCCAAAATCCATCCGTGATAATTGATGCCAGCCATGATAATTGTTTGGTCCATGGAAAAAAAGATCACCGGTTACAGCCCGAAATTATTTTAAATGTCATCAAGGAATTAAAGAAGCGACCTGACCTAAGAGCACTCGTTAAAGGATTCATGATGGAGAGTTTCATCAAAGAAGGGAAACAGAATGTCGATTTGAACAATCCTGAAGCGATTGACTTAAGCGGCCTATCGATTACGGATCCTTGCTTGGGTTGGGAAGAAACAGAACCCTTTCTTTTAGAATTGGCTAGGGTCTGTTGACAATTCGTTATAAGGGAGGTTATTCATGGCAATAATTATGGGCGTTTCAGGGGATCAGGGATCCTTTTCCGAAGAAGCAGCACTACAGTATGCAAAACAAAAGAGTATTCATCCTCTGCTTCATTACTTAATCGATATGGAAGGTGTGCTTAGCGCACTGGAACAACGAATCATTGAGCTTGGTATTTTTCCGGTGGTTAATCTTCAAGGTGGGTTAGTCAAACCTGCCTTTGAGGCAATGGGGAGGCATTTGTTTTGCCCCATTGATGAGCTTTGGCTGCATGTACGACAGTGTTTGCTTGTTTTGCCTGGAACAACGCGCCAGCAAATCAAGAACATAGTATCTCATCCTCAGGGACTTGCTCAATGCAAACATTATGTACAAAAAGAATTTAAAGGCGTTCTTCTTCGCGAATGGTGTGATACCGCTAAAGCTGCCAAAGATTTAGCAGAAGGTGTTTTTTCTGCGGATACAGCAGTGATAGCGCCTGAACAGTCAGCAAAACTTTATGGTCTAGACGTCTTAGCTCGAGATATCCAAGACAGTAACTCCAATTTGACAGCTTTTATAGTAGTAAAACATAGAGATGGAGATCATCATGCTCACGCTTGAACAATTAAGAACGCAAATCAAACAAACCGATATGAAGATTATTGAAGCATTGGCCGAGCGTCAGGAATTATCGAAAAAAATTGGTCAATTAAAATGCGTACAAGGAAAAGAAATCGTTGATCTGGCGCAAGAAAAAAATCTTTTTGAATTTTACGAAGCACTCTCTGAACAAAACTACTTACATAAAACCTTCGTTAAACGACTTTTTAAACTCATTATAGCTTATTCACGGGGGGTACAAATTATGAAAACACTATGTGAAGATAGAACATCAACCGATTCTGCAACGGTAATGATTAACTCCTTAGCACAACAAAAGGAGAGTGCGGGTATTAAAGTATTTAACTTGAGTGCAGGAGAACCCAAGCTTTCACCGCCTCTACTCATTGTTGAAGCGGTTTCTAATGCCCTAGAACAAGGAAAAACATTGTATCCACCTGTATCGGGTATTCCTGAGTTGAAGGATTTAGCCTGCGAATGGATGAACCGTGTTTATGCGTGTCATTTTCAAAGAGAACAGTGTCTGGTGGTCAACGGTGGAAAATTCGGCATTTATTTACTGCTGCAACGTTTAATTCGAAGTGGGGATGAAGTCATTATGGCTTCACCCTACTGGGTTTCTTATCCTGCAATCACCACTCTGTTTGGTGGTTCGCCTATAGTTATCGAAACGCATGAGGTGCAAGAGTGGAAATTAACAGCGGCTCAACTTAAAAAAGCTTGTACTGCAAAAACTAAGGTTTTAATCCTCAATAATGCAAGTAATCCAACAGGCACATTGTATACAAAATCAGAATTAGCAGCACTTCTTGCTGTTGCAAAGGAACATGATTTATTCGTGATATCTGATGAAGTATACAGCGGACTTACCTATGATGACCAACGCTATGTGTCTTGTGGGGAATTTAGCGAGCATCTTGAGCATGTTGCGGTGGTTCAAAGCTGCTCTAAAAATTTTGCAATGACCGGTTGGCGTATTGGCTTTGTTTTTGCGTCAACCCAACTGATTAAACAGTTAACCACGTTGATAAGCCAAAGCACCAGTGGTGTTACCACCCTAAGCCAATGGGCAGCAGTTGCTGCTTTAAAACACGTTGGTACCCTGAATGCCTGGGTAAGAAAAAACATGGAAAGTCGAAGGAATGCTTTAGTCCAAGCACTCAACGATGCTTTTGCAATAAACCTTATACCTCCTCCTTCTGCGCTTTATGTTTTCGTTTCTCTCGATCACCTTGGTGCAAAAAAAATAACCTCCGCTGAATTTTGCAAGCTCGCTTTAGAACATGCCAATGTGGCATTAGTTCCAGGAATCGCCTTTGGAAAAGAGGGCTTTGTGAGAATGTCTTTTGGTGCAAGCGAGCATGATTTAAATCAAGGTGTAGAGGCATTGGCCGATTTTTGCAAGGTGTATTTTAAAGGCCTCGGACCCTGTTAAATACGTTATAATTTTATATATCTCTATTGTTCAAGCAACTACTTTTATGTCTGATGATTCCTTATCTGATGAAGACAAAGCCCTATTCCGCCAAATACTAAAGGGGGTAAAACCACTGCGCAAAAGCAATAAGGTCAATTTATCATCTACCCTCAAAGCGACGCCCGGAACTAAGAAACAAGCACCAGTTCCAGAAGACAACCCTCCCCCTATTTATCTATCGGATTATTACCCAAACGAGGTGCAAGCAGAGACAATTTTGTCCTACTCAAATCACAGTATTCCTAGTAAACGACTGCATGGGCTAAAAATTGGCCAGATTCCCTGGCAAGCTATGTTGGATTTACACGGTCTAAGAGCCGAGGCTGCAAAAGAAGCACTGATTCAATTCATTAGGCAACAAACCGCTCTCGCACATCGTAGTCTTTTAATTATTCACGGCAAAGGCGGCCATAGAAATGAGGCACCTGTACTAAAAAATTTGGTCAATTACTGGCTGCGACAATTTCCGCAGGTTTTAGCTTTTCACAGTGCCCTACCACGAGACGGCGGTAGCGGGGCTCTTTATGTGCTTCTTAAACGCAATATAAATAGGGTCTATTAACACCGGCTATTTGTTGGGCCAAGGCCCAACCTACAATCTCGTAACCTACGTAAACGTAGGTTGGGCCTTGGCCCAACAATAGCAGGCAATCACTAAGCGGGATAACCGAGCCACTGCAGAACATCCGAGCCGCGACCGTTTAGGGAATGTACTCACTTTCCTTTCTATCATTTACGTACAATAAGCCCATTTTGTACCGCCCTAACCCCAGCAACCTTTCCAGCAACATCACCCGCTGTATCACTTTGCCGTATCGTTTTAACATAGCCACTTAAAATTACAGTACCTTTGTGAGTATCAACGTGAATGGGTACTGCTGCAAGATCCGGATGGCTAGCGAATGCAGCGTTTACCGCAGCGGTAATCGTTGCATCAGAATGACCTAGGCTAAAAAATTTCTGATTAGTCACTGTCTGACAACTAACCAAAATAGCAAAGCAGATGCTAATTACCCCAGTTAAATAATATTTTCTCATCATTTCACCTCAATATGGATCCGCCGTATCACCTTAGCATGACTTACAGAAAAGCGCAAAAATTAATATTCCTGATTTATATTGAGGCACCTGGTGGATAGTTTGTAATAGCTTACCACCCCTGCGATGCTCAGCTCTTAACTAACTTCAAGCCCAGTCTGGGTAGTAAAGGGTCGTATGTTCGTCATTGCGAACGTAGTGAAGCAATCCAGTGGCCTTATGGTATCCTAGGAAAGGTCGCTAGATTGCTTCACCGGTTCGTAATGACGGTCTAATGTTAGTTCGGTACGTTTTTCAGGTTCTGTATAAAGGCTCGCAATGACGTGGCTGAACAGCATGTTGGCTAGTGAGCTATTACTTAAAATTCTTTATTGTGCAGCAAGGCTCGTAAGCGCTCAATTTCCTTCAGAAGTTCAAGAGCAAGTCCAGCACCAGCCAAATTTATCCCTAGATCGCGATTTAATTGCAGTACTGTACGAATACGGCGTACCGCTTCATTGTCAAATCGTAATTCATCATGCTCATCCCTTTGCACAGAAATAATCCCCTCATCGAGGATGCCAATGACTGTTTCGCTGGAAATACCGAATGACGAAGTGACTTCAGCCAAGGACAAGAAAAACCACTCTTCACATTCCATTGTGACAGGTTCTTTTTTACGCTCAGTCATTTACTCACTCCTAATTTTTCCCGCGGATTAAATTGAATCGAATTCGCTAATTCCTCATACAATTTATTTGCCTGCGGATCTTCAATCTGGGGAATGACAATCTCTAGGGTAATGTATTGATCACCTACAGGGTGACCTGGTAAGCCCCTTCCTTGTAAACGCATTTGCTTCCCCGTTTGGGAGAGTTTGGGGATTTTTAATTTCACCGGGCCTGCAAGAGTGGGGACTTGAATGGTTGCACCGAGAGCAGCCTCCCAAGGTGCAATGGGAACACGCAGATGAATATCTTTTTTTTGTAAGCTAAACCAACGATGAGGTCGTATATTAATCTCAATATATAAATCACCTGCATGATGCTGGGGTCCCTTACCCCCCTGGCCTTTGAGGCGGATTTGCTGTTTATCGCCAATGCCTTTGGGTATTTTTACTTTCACTGCCCGCTCGTGATATTGAACATGACCTAACTTATCAACGACAGGAGTTTGCAGCTGTACGGTTTTTTCTGCACCGAAAAAACTATCTTCTAAACTAATTTCTAACTTGGCATGAATATCTCGGCCCTCATCATAAAATGAAGTAGATTGCTGACCATAACGCTCACGAAAAATACTATTGAGAAAATCTTGAAAATCAGCCGCTTGAGATTCATCAACATGCTGGTAGTGCTGGTAATGCGGCTGACCTGCCTGAGACGCTTGATCTTGTTCCTTCCAATATTGACCATACTGATCATACTTAGCGCGTTTATCGGGATCACGTAGCACTTCATACGCTTCGCCCAATTCCTTGAATTTTGCCTCCGCGTTCGCTTCCTTGCTTACATCAGGGTGATATTTTCGAGCAAGCTTGCGATAAGTCCGCTTGATTTCTTCCTGGCTCGCTTCCCGCTCAAGCCCCATGATTTTGTAATAATCTTTATATTCCATGAGCCAATTTTTTAATTATTTTCACTCATTGTATATCAAGCATCCTCTTCATCCAAATCATCAATCATTGCCTGAAATGAGGTAAATTTTTTACCACCATTCCGTTCCAGTTCATCCATTGCCATTTGTGTGTCTTGATTTGGAATTTTTAATTCAAAAGGCATACCTTTACTCGACTTAATTGAAAGCTGATGGGGATAATTGGCTAGTCGATGCATCTGAATTGAGCTTATCTTTTGCCTCTTGAATGGTATGAAAAAGATTATATTTGACATTTTTTTCAAACTCTAAAGTATCACTTCGATTTAAGTTTATTCTAGCTGAATCCATGGGTTGAATTGAATCCCTCTATGGCTGGGGCTGTTGCTGGGTAGTTTGAACTGCTGGCAGCGTAGTCCCAACTACTGGTGGATTTAAGACTGAGTCTAGTAAAGCTGTAACTTCTTGTTTTTCCGTTTCTGATAAACTTCCAACATCTTCACCTACATTCATGGCAGCTCTTCTCATCAAGTACAATTTGACATTATTTGGTAATTTATTCCAAACATATAACAATCCAGAAATTGATTGATTTTGTACATATGTCCTAACTCTTTCAGGAATTATTTCCCAAAGATAACTAAGTGTTTTTTTAATATAATTTAACATTATATGTCCTCCTGAAAAACGTACTGAACTAACATTAACCCGTCATTGCGAAGAGCGAAGCGACGAAGCAATGACGGGGCTAACTCTCGCAATGCGGGGTCGCAATGCGGGGTATTGAGTAATATTATAAAAATGGCTAAAGTCGAGGAATTTAGTTTTGGAATTTTTTGGCATTAATTTATCCAGGACCCTTTCTTTTATTTTCATTAGCAACTTCTTCAACAGTGTCTTTTGCTTCGCGTTGGAAAAAGGCGTAACTTGTTTTCTCTAAAATTGTCTTAGCGCGTTTTCTGCCTTCCTGATGTCCTAATTTATGGGAGCTTGCTTCTTTAATTGCAGCGAGGTAATCCTGTAGGGCAGGTTGATTTTTGAAGTGGGTTGCGTAGCAAGAATTCTCTGCAAACTGTTGCCCACTAAAAAAGGTTCTTACTAATTCTTCTTCAGGCCTAAACGTGGTGGCCTCTAAAATTTTGATTGCCTTCTGGTCAAATTTCATACCGGGGACTTCTCGACCAAGTATCATCAACGCAGTCCATATGTATTGTTGCTCTACAGGGTCACCACCATCTAAAATAATTGGATCAGTTGCTGAAGGCGCCTTATCGTAGCGAGACAAAAATTCGCTTGCTATAGCGATAGCATACTCGACGCGACCCGTGACCAATTGTCGATCATTAGGATTTGGTCCTTGGGGAAATTTATTTACCGTAAACTTCACTTTTGGCACATGCAGCGTTGGATCAATTTTCCGATGAGTTCCAATCCCAAAACTTGCAGCTTGTTCTTCAATAAAACAACCAACAGTCGGCTTATGAGGGTTGATCGTATGCAAACGAGCCTCATTTTGTTTTAAAGAAGCAATGGTTCGATAAGTAGCTGCCTCCGCTGCTAAGCTAGTACCTTTCTTATCGGATGGCGGAGGAGCATAACCACCAAAAAATTTATCTTTTTCCCTACTATCAAAATTCTGAAATTCGCTAGAGAAAGTCATAAACTTAAGATTAAACTGTTCCGACTTCGCTTGCTTAATTGTTTTTAATACGCCTTGGCGCAAAAGAGGGTTTTCTGCTTTCCAATCGCCATAAAATTTTATTTGCAAAGGTTCATGAAGATCCAATTCTGCCTGTACTTTTGTTAATTCTGCATTAAGTTTCTGACGTCGTTGTTGAATAGCTTGCTTCTGGGGAAGATTAGCTGCTCTTAACTCACGATCAGTTGGCAAACTGGCTAATTGATCGTCTAAATCAAGGCGTAAAGTTCTTAAATAGTCAACAAGAACCGTACAGTCCTTAGCGAGTCGCTCGTAATGGATTCCTATTTCGGCCGCGCTTTTTTTAGCCGCAGCTTGAAAACCGGGATTAAACCAGTGAATGGGGGACAAATTGCCTAATACTCTTAATTCATCTCGTACACTTTGATCTAGCTTAACTACATTGTCTAGATTCCTCTTGGCTTTAGTTAATTCATCCTCACCTGCTTGTAAAGCCCCTTGGTATTGAGCTAGATCCAAGAATTTAGCTTTCTGTTGTGCTCTTGCAGCAAGTAGATTTGCATGTCTTTCTTCTGCGGCATCGACGATCGCTAAATAAGCGTCTTCTTGAACTAAAGCTCGCATTAGCTTTGGCTTAAGGCCTGCTTCTGCTAAATCGTCATTACTTTCAGCATCCTTAACTGCAGCTAATAATTCAGCATCTCTACTCATTGCAATACTTGCTTTCAAAGTAATAATTGCTTTTCTTTGCGCCATTAGAGCTGGGCTTTCCTGATCTGCTGCAAGTCGTTTTTGTGCTTCCTCTTCTGCTCGATGACGAGCTGCTTCTTCGTCTAATTGTCTCTTAACCTGCACAAGCTCCCGCTTAGCAGCTTCACTATCTCTTTTCTCTTCCGTCAATTGACGACTTATCTCTTCTCGTGTTTTGGTCAATTCTTCAACTTGCCCAGATAACTCTTTCGCCGATTCTCTCTGATTGTCCCAATTGATCTACTAATTTACGATTATCGGTTTGAGCAGCATTTAGCTGTTCCTGCGCCAATTTTGCTGTTTCTTGAGATTGCTCTATTTCTTTTCTTTGCTTAGCAACTTGCTCTTCTAGCGCCTTAACTTTCTCTTGATGCTGGCGATTTATCTCTTCTTGCTTTTTGGTCAACTCGTCAACTTGCGTACGTAAACTTCTTCCCTGCTCTGCATTCTCAGCTTTTTCTTTTATCGCATAAATCAGCTCATTAATATCCTGACTCTGTCTCACCACTTCTTGCGCGACATTAGACAGATCAATTTGCGCTACTTGTGCTTGGGCCACTGTATTGGAGGAAGAAACCTCAGCAACTAATTGGCTATAAAACTCTTTTGCATTTGTACCCTGTGCAGCACTATCGTTTAATTTAGTAAAAAGCATTTGCTTCGCAGGTGATGACAAAGCTGTATTCTGCAGTAATTTGCGTAATTGTTGATGATGCAGAGGATTTTCAGCCTTGTTAACTAACCATTGTTGATTGACCAAAAGGGCCACTATTCGTGCTTCCTGCTGCTCAGCGGTGGCCTTATTAAAATCACTGCAAATTGAATCAAGCAATAAAGTAACGCTAGTAAACTGCTCGGTAGTAGTGGTTTCAGAATTTAAAAAATTCCTTAATGGATTAACTGGGTGAGGATTACTTAATAAATGAACCCAAATATCTGCCGCCGGAGGAAGCTCTTTAATTAGGGTAATAAATACATGCAGGTATCCGAGTTGACCTTGTTCGAGAATATGATTGAGTAAATTTTTTCCATGTACATCGTTTTGTAACTCCCCAGTTACGTCAAATTCAGGAGATCCCTCACTTCGTTCGGGATGACGAGTGTATCGTTCAGGATGACGAGTGTATCGTTCGGGATGACGAGTGTATCGTTCGGGATGACGAGTGTATCGTTCAGGATGACGAGTGTATCGTTCAGGATGACGAGTGTATCGTTCAGGATGACGAGTGTATCGTTCGGGATGACGAGTGTATCGTTCGGGATGACGAGTGTATCGTTCGGGATGACATACCTGGGGAGTTACATCGTTTTGGCTAAAAAACTGCATCCATTCAGTAGGCGATAACTTTATCTCTTTACCCAATTGAATTAGGCGAGAAACAGCTGAAAAATTACCCTGTTCTGCAGCACAGTGCGTTGGGGTTGCACTGACTGATTGAGCAGGGATAGCAAGAAATTTTTTCGCTAGCTCAGGATTGTTTCCTAATTCCTGCCAAGCAACAGCATCATGGGTTGATTCATCGCGTAAAAATAAATGGTAAGGTGAACGATCATCTGGCGGGAAAGTCATCCCGATAATTTTTTCAGTAGTCAGCGGATTAGTAAAATTCAATTCATTGTATTTTGTGACGATCTTATTAAAAAGTGACTTATTCCCTAGCTCCGCAGAAAAATGGATTGCTTTATAAATAACGCTATCATAACAATCTCCAGCCGGCAGTAATGCTAAAATTGTCGCTAGTTGGCTTTCATTATTATTACGGATGGCAATATGCAGACAATTAGTTGCCCACTTGATATGTGGTACACCTTCAATACGATCCGTGCCAGGTCCAGGACCATATTCCTTCAGCATGAGTTTAAAGATATCTTCCTCAGATGCACCAGCATTTTTTAGTGTAGGAACTAATTTTTCAAACACCTTAGTCATACCCTGCTCTGCTGCATAATGCAAAAGACCTTCACCCTTAACAAGCGCTATAAAATGTGGATTTTCTTTGCTGATTTTAGACAGTAAGGATAGGAGAATTTCTTCTTGTCCCTGGGCAATACATTTCGTTAATAAAACACGCCCAGGGACTCCTTTTGTTAAAAATTTATCGTTAAATTGCTCTTCATTAAGCGCTTTCTCTAAGATAGAAATAGCCTGCTCTTGCTGCTGGGAAGTAGTAGGATAGGTACACAATACTTCTAAGCGACTGCAGCTTTCTACCTGGAGCAAGTTCTTAGGACCTACTATTTCTGTGTGACTATGCCCTTCTTGTAATAATTGATCAGCTGAAAATTCTTTACTATCAATAATGCGCTGGAGAATATCCTCTGTTTCCAGAGATCGCTGATAATTTGGGTCGACTAATTTCTCATAATTTTTAATGCACTGCTGGGCTAAATTTAATTGCTCGCCTAACTGCTGCTTTGTCAATCCTTTACGATTTGAAACTGCTCGAAATACAGTAGTAAGTATTTGCTGAATGTCATCGGCAATGCGCTGCCTACGACTATTAGCATTGACATTTTGTGCGGTTATAGTCTTATGCAATTTTAGTAAGAGGCGGAAGAGATGGAGAGGCTCACCCTCATCTTGATTAGCGGGGATATACATGACAGCATCTTGCTGACGGTATATCTGATCATTTTCTATGCTCTCATCTTGGTCACTATCTATGCTTTCATCTTCATCATTATCACTATTCTCATTGCTAGCAAGAAGAGAACCACAGGCAAAAAATTCATTGAATTTTTCAGTACTAACCACTTTTAAACCTAATCCATCTTGGCCAGCTTCTAAAATACCAGGGACAATGTAGTCGTCAACCTCTCGCTCTTTAGCCAAAGAAAAATACGTCTTGCGATTACAAATACCAAAGATCATTGCCAGCGCCCACTCATCCATAAAAGAAGCACTGGTTTGCAACTGAGTATCTTCACTTGAGTCAGTCGAGGTAAGTTCCCTATCTTGTGGGCTAATAGAAGGTAACGATGAGCTTACGCCATCGGTTGCCCAGTTAATATATTTAACCTCATAACTTTTATCAGGGTTTTGTTTATAGAGGAATTTGTCAGGCTTAAAATCATGAGCCGAATGATTGCTAGCACACACTTGCACCTCATTGACAAGTGCTTGCGATAAACCAACCATGTCCTTTAAATTTTGCAAAGGTTCGCCACTACGCACAGACGGATCATGATAGGCAATTTCACCTTTGTTATAGCGATTTAAGTGTTTATTTGCCCTGTCAGCAAAAGTTTCACCTTCCGCCCATGGGATTAAGATTTGGTATTGTTGCGGGGTACCCGTTGGTTCACTAGCAGGGACGTATCTTTTTTTCACCATTTTATTCAACCCAGTCAATAAGCTTTCTACTTTTTGATCTGGACCATATTGTCCTACTGCCTCACCAGCATCATCTTTGCCTGCGAAACGGGCAATCAAACCGGCACTACCACCATAAGAAAAGATAAACTCCTCTTTACCGGGCAGTTTGATGAGTGAATAAGGAAGTTTCCTTCCTTTTAAATCAACTATTACCTTTTTTTCTTCACCAGAGTTAGTAATCACTTCAACGGTTAACTGCTTATCAGCAGCAACGGGTATTTTAAAACACACATCAGTCAACTTAGTGGGAGCAATCGCCTGTGCAATTCGTTGAATAGCGAAGAAATAATGATACTGCTCTTCTTCCTGTAAAACGGGTTCACCCGATTTAGTACACTCAATTAAGGAACCCATTTCTTCAGCCATAACCCCGATCTCATGACAGCATTCATGATTAATGTCTTCCGGTTTACAGTCGGAGATATCAGCAAACTCTTTAACGAAGATGTCTGCAATAGAATTTGCCTTATCCTTAGTGTCTTCAGCAAATGCCTTTGTTAAGCAGGCCAACTTATTTTGTCTTTCCCGAGAAGATCGGGCGAGTACTTTGGCTTTTTCTATGATGGGTTTAGCAGACTCGCTAACATTATCCTTATTAATTTTAGCCAACTGGTGATAAAGCTTATTAATTTCTCCCTCTAAACCTTCTATCGTTAACGCTGCTTCAAATCGGCCCTGGTCAATGTCAGTAAGCGCTTGTTCTAATTCTGGTGGGAAAGTAACGCCAGGCATAGGGTAAATAGAGCGTAACTCAAGCAACTTGCGCAATAACAATTCATTAGCGTTATCTAATTCTAATTGGCTAATTTTCGTTAATTCTTGCTTTCGGACTGCACGTTTAATTTTTGTTAGACCAGCTTTGTATGCTGTTAGTAGGTTTTCAGAAAATTCTGCTGTGGTAATTTGCTTTTCGATCTCGGCAAGTGAGTTCCCAGTAAAGGTATGACAAGAAATCTTTTGACTGATGTTGTCGGAGCCTTCAAGCATAGTATCAGGGCTTCGCTCAAACCCTCCTTTGCTTTTGATATGGTCAAGTAGCTGCTTTGCAGCGATCTTTTCATCGAATGCAAAAAGACTAACGCTGATTTTTCCAGTAGTCGATAGTTCAACAATAGGTCTAGCAAACTCAGCAAATAAACCGTGTTCTATCGAGCGAAGTGCCTCCGAATCACCTTCAATTTTATTGCTCTGATCGTCCGTTGGGAGCCTTTCTGAACTACCAGTGCCACATAGTACTTTAACTGTTGCAAGAGCAGTTTCTAATTTTTGTTTGGCCAGTGTCCTGTTAGGTTGCTCATCACCTTTAGACCTATACTTAACCTCATAGGGCTCTTCATCATCGCGCATAAGCTTAAATTGCCGATCGTCCTTTAAGGCTCTTTTTTCTGCCAAGCTAGTAAATACCTGATCGGTGCTTTTAGTAAAAAGCTCCATGTCTCTGAGATCTCTTGCAAAAAACAAGTCACGTGCTAAATTTTTCTGGGCTTTTTGCACATATTCTCTGCGAGCTTCTTGACCATATCTTAATTTATGAAAAAAGATTCTCCGCATTACTAGAGCTTCTTTTATTGCATTATTTTCCCAAGCATCAAATTGAGTAATGTTATGCTTTTCGTCCACTTCATGGAGCAAGGCCTCAATTGTTTTTCCTTCTGTATTTCTATATTCACTCAGATCATCAAAGATAGTTGACTTGCCAACATTAGGTAGTTTGGCCATTAAAGAGATAATAAAATTTTTGTATTCCCGATATTGAGGCCCAGAACTCTGAGATTTAGTAATTTTCTCACAATGGCGACGCACTAGTTCGTAAGCACTCATTTGTACTAACTTACGATATTGAATACGTAATGCCTCGTTAACTGATGTGCCATCATAGAGAGATAGGCCTTGCTCTATCATATTTTGGAGAGTAGCAAGCGATAGCGTTTTAAGCTGTGCTTCTTGCTCTGATTGCTCTAGTTTAAAGAGCACTTCTGTGTACAAGCGAGTTTGTTGACTTTTTATAACAGGGGGAGCATCGGATAACGTATCGGCCAGATGGCGGATATTGCGGAAATTAGCTGCAAAATTGCGAATAAATTCTTCATCAATGGCTATTTTTTTCTCTAACGCAGTACTCTCTTTGCCTCCCAAGGAACTTCCCTCATTTTTCCCCTCTCCACGGAAACGGGGAGAGGGTGCCCGTAGGGCGGGAGAGGGGTTGGTAGTGCGGAGTTCTTTTCCGATGTTTGCCGTAAAGGGGCTGGGCACTAGCATTGATTTAATGCGCTCTAGCTGATCAGTAATTTGCTTTAACTTTTGCTTCTGCTTCTCTTTATAAAGTCTTAACTGTTCATTAGCCTTGACATTATCAGGAATAGACGCAGGTAAAGCCTCCAATTCTTTGTTGGTTTTCTCCTGATCCTTAATTAGCTCTTCACAGGCAAACGCTATTAGCGCTTCACGAATCAACGCAGCTGAGCTACCCGCAAAATTAATTGAGCGAATCCCATCAATAAACTTTTTACACCAAGCCACCTAGTACTCCACCGGACTTTTTTCATTGCCTACATTTTATCTCCCAATCCTTAAGGGAAACTTAAGTAATTCGTTTAAAAAGTGTGAGATTTGATCATTTTATGAAAATTGTTTAGTTTCTGCACATAATAAGGACAAGTAACTCGTTGATTGCTTCGTCGCTACGCTCCTCCCAAAGAACTTCCTTCATTTCCCCCCTCGTCCCGGAAACGGGGAGAGGGTGCCCGAAGGGCGGGAGAGGGGATGCTGGTGCAAAGTTCTTTGGTGATGTTTGTCGCACGGGACTAGGGTACTCGCAATGAAGGCCAGCCAGTCACCTGGCTAGCCTTCATTAGAGAAAGGATCAGTTACTAATTGCGATCCCAAAGGGTCCATTAAGGATAGCGCCGCTGAAAGCATTGGAGCAACTAGTAAATGATCCATTAGGATTGAACATACAAGCAGAAATTGAATTTCCTAGGAAATTTGCTACATACAGCAAGGTATTCGCAACATTCAAAACAGTTCCAATTGGATTGTTAAAACTACCTCCAGTGTTTTGACAATTACTGAGGGATCCATCGGAGGGGTTCACTGCACAAAAGACCACTAGGCTGCTACTTTCATTCGATACCCAGGCAACATCGCCAGCCTGGTTAAAGGTTACATAATCGGGCTGGCTCATATTGTTACCAGAATTGGCACAATTCTGAAATTGTCCAATGGTAGGTCCACTTTGACTAATCTGGCAAACAGTGACGTTGGTAGATCCATTATTAGCTACATAGGCAAGCGTGTTAGTTTGGTTAATAGTGACGCCAATGGGGTTACTAAAGCCGGTCCCATTGGTATTTTGGCAATTGCTCAATAATCCATCCGAGGAATTAACTTGGCAATAGTCCACTTGGTTCGAAGTATAGCCCCCTACATAGGCAAAGGTACCTGCTGGGTTAAGCGTGACGCCGAAAGTCGGTATAGTCAAAATCGAGATCTGACAAGTACCAAATGTTCCATTCGGCATGATCGGGCAAGCAGAGATTCCGCCTGCTATCCCACCATTTAAATTTGCTATATAGGCAATGGTGTTAGCCTGGTTCAAGACGATCATGGCTGGTTGAGAAAAACCAGTACCTCCAGTATCTTGGCAATTGCTGAGGGTTCCATCGGCATTGACTTGACAAACTAAGACCTGATTGGTGTTAAAGTTGGTTATCCAGGCAAATGCGGTTACCGTCAATACAGCAGTGTTGCTAGTGACCCCATCTAAGGTAGCAACTATCTCAGTAATTCCAACGTTAATTCCTGTTGCCAGGCCAGTGACACTAATTGGCGCCACAGAAGGCGCTGCAGAAATCCACGAGACGGCTGTGGTGATGTCTAGGGTTGAACCATCGGAGAAAGTGCCGATGGCAGTATATTGCTGTGTCTTCCCGGTTGTAATAGACGCGAAAACGGGAGTTATTGAGATAGAAAGAAGCTTTGGGCCTGCTAAAGCGACATTCAAAGGGAACAGTGTTCCAGCACAGGTTATACTGCCAGGGAAACACACAAATAGATGATTGTAGGGATTCGGATCGGCAGCATCCACCGCGCCAAAAACAGTGAGATTTAATATACAGCGATCCCCTGCGAGACCTAGTGGCGCTAAATTAAAACTCGGCCCACAGCCCTCATTTGACACAATCACATTCGGGGGTAAATATTGAACGATATTGCCATCACGCTGCACACCGGTGTTGTTAATCACCAGGTAAGATGCATTAACAGTTGCGCCCATAGGTACTGTTGCTGGTAAGGGCTCATTGGGCACAATGGTGAATACCTCGGCATGGCTCACCGTAAAAAAGGAGGAAAGAAAAAAGAGTAGTATGAGGATAGCGAAGGATTTTACTCGCTGCTGGTTACCAAATCGTCTTGTTATCTTGTTCATAAATCCCTTTTCCTTATTCTTTTTATTAGATTACAAACGTCACTTGCGCGAGTACTTCGTTAGCAAAAAAATGAGTTTGTGAAAGCGTCCCACCGACTCTGGTTGTATTAATCGTTGCTCGACCTAATTCGACCTTTCCTAAATCGGCAAAACGATAACCTACGCCTAAGCGAAAATATTCGAATAGGTCAACATCAACACCTACTCCCGCCTTGTAGGCGAATGAACTTCCTTTATGGTCTTGATATCGACGAGTAAACGTTAACAATGGAGGAACATTCGTACGGTAATGCCTGGCGTCATTAAAGGCAGCACCTAAGCCAAGAATGAGGTAAGGATAAAAACGTTCCCTAAAACGATAAAGTAGTTTGCTCTCCGCTAACACCTGCTGGGTCCTGACAGTGTAGCGGAAGGAAAATTGATTAACCGATAGTGCATCTGCACCTTGTAGGAATGATCCTCGTCTGTGAAAATAACCTGTTCGGTCATAGCCAACACCCAATTGTACTAGCCATTCTGGGTGCACTACCCATTCCACTCCGATGAAACTATCAAATAATCCAGGTGTTCGCGTGTGACGTACAGTTCTGTAATCATAAAATTCATCGCTAATTGGATTACCAATGGGAAAAACTTGCGACCTGTTATTATGCGCCGAAATGGCAACCCCGCCCCCTAAGGACACTATCGCATGCCAGGTGGGTGCAGGTGGTGGACCCATAGTACCAGATTGAGCCATCGGGGTAGTAAGCAGGCTAGTGATTATAAGAAGTGTACAGCTTATCCACTTGTTACCTATTCTTCTCAATACTTCTTGCACGACAGTTTTCTCCCTAAAACTAAATTTCTGAAAGCCTATCAGGTAATTTTTGCGATTTCAACCTTACTTTACTGGACTTTGGACAAACTTCGATCTGAACGGGCCCGGGCCCGTGGGCGAGCCCGAGCCCGCCCGAGCTCCGGCTAATCTACTTTTTGCGCCATTTTAGTCAACATCATAACGAATAAGTAAATCTCTAGCTAAGCGATAATGTTCTTCATGTATAATGAAACTATAAAGCAACCAACACAAGTTCAAAATGATTTTGAACGAATTATTCGAATGATTGGGACACCAGCTCAACCACCCAAACCCCGAAAAAAATCCCTTGGACGACAAGCGGGGAACATTCAGGTAAAACGCATGCGCCATCCTATCGTTAAAAAGTGGAAAAACACGGCTCTTGATGAAAAAATCATTGCATAATCAAGATAAAATAGTCAATAAATAGTGCAGATTGCGCGTTGTTATACTGGAATATTGCTAATAATCTGGATTTGATTGTAACTTATCACTGTTCGGAGCTCGGGCGGGCTCGGGCTCGCCCACGGGCCCGGGCCCGTTCAGATCGAAGTTTGTCCAAAGTCCAGTTACTTTACTAAAGTCTATGATGTAACTCCCCACGTCGTCCCGAGGAGCTTGCGACGAGGGATCTCCATGCAGTGGCACAATTTTTAAATACGTGCCGTTTGCTGGAGATCCCTCGCTGTGCTCGGGATCACGTCTAGCTAGTCACCTGGCTAGCCTCCATTAGAGAAGGGATCAGTTACTCATCGCGATCCCAAAGGGCCCATTAAGGATGGCGCCGCTGAGCGCAGTGAAACAATTAGTAAATGACCCATCAGGATTGAACGTACAAGCAGAAATTGTATTTCCTAGGTAATTTGCTACATACAGCAAGGTATCCGCAACATTCAAAACCATTCCAAATGGAAAGCTAAAAGTACCAGAAGCTTGACAATTGTTAAGGGATCCATCGATAGGGCTCACTGCACAATGGACCACTTGGGCGGTAACTCCTGCATTCGTTACCCAGGCAACATCGCCAGCCTGGTTAAAGGCTACATAATTGGGTTCGACCATATTGTTACTAGTAGAAGGGGCACAATTCTGAAATTGTCCAATGTTAGGTCCACTTGAAATAATCTGGCAAACAGTGACGATGCCAGGACTTAAAGTTCCATTATTAGCTACATAGGCAAGCGTGTTAGTTTGGTTAATAGTGACACCAAGGGGACCATTAAAGCCGGTTCCATTGGTATTTTGGCAATTGCTCAATGATCCATCCAGAGGGCTGACCTGGCAATATAACACTGAGCCCGGGTTAGTAAACTGCGTTACGTAGGCAATGGTACCTGCTGGGTTAAGTGTGACACCGAAAGTCGGATTAGCAAAACTTATTTGTTGACAAGCACCAAATGTTCCATTCGGCATGATCGAGCAAGAAGTGACAAAGCCGCCAAGACCACCATCATGGAGATTTGCTATATAGGCTACGGTGTTGGCCGGGTTCAAGACGATCAGGCTTGGCAGAGTAAATAATGGCGTTGGGCCAGAGCCTCCAGTATCTTGGCAATTGCTGAGCGTTCCATCAGCATTGACTTGACAAACTATGACATTGCTGCTGGCAAAATTGGTTATCCAGGCAAATGCGGTTACCGTCAATACAGCAGTGTTGCTGGTGACCCCATCTAAGGTAGCGACTATCTCAGTAGTTCCAACGTTAATTCCTGTTGCCAGTCCAGTGACACTAATTGGCGCCACAGAAGGCGCTGCAGAAATCCAGGTGACGGATGTGGTGATGTCTAAGGTTGAACCATCGGAGAAAGTGCCGATGGCAGTATATTGCTGTGTCTTTCCGGTTGTAATAGACGCGAAAACGGGAGTTATTGAAATGGAAATAAGCTTTGGGCCTGCTAAAGCGACATTCAAAGGAAACAGGGTTCCGGCACAGGTTATGCTGCCAGGGAAGCACACAAATAGATGATTGTAGGGATTCGGATCGGCAGCATCCACCGCGCCAAAAACAGTGAGATTTAAAATACAGCGATCCCCAGGAAGACCTAGTGGCGCTAAATTAAAACTGGGCCCACAGCCCTCATTTGACACGATCACATTCGGGGGTAAATATTGAACGATATTGCCATCACGCTGCACACCGGTATTGTTTATCACTAGATAAGATGCATTAACTGTTCCGCCTATAGGTACTATTGCTGGTAAAGGCTCATTGGGCACAATGGTGAATACCTCGGCATGGCTCACCGTAAAAAACGAGGAAAGAATAAAGAGTAGCATGAGGATAGCGAAGGATTTTACTCTCTGCTGGTTACCCAATCGTCTTGTTATCTTGTTCATAAATCTCTTTTCCTTGTGCTCGGGATGACGTGGGAAGTTACTCGATGATTCTAAAAAATATTACCAGCCCACAACGCATTGAGAAATTTCTCCCATGGGAGAATTGTAATTATTTGACCATTATTCAATACAAGCTTGCGCTCACGTTTATCGCGCGAGACAGCTATCGCATTTGTGTTTGGGTGCTCTTCTAAAAATGCAATTAAACCTTTTAAATCTTCTTTATGTACTTGCTCACTTAGCTTAACCTCAATTGCCACTAAAGCCTGACCTATAATAAAGTCAACTTCCAACCCAGATTTAGTTCGCCAGTAAGTAATGTCTGACCTTTTGCGCATATACGATTGATAGGCTTTTAATTCCATAAAAACATAATGCTCAAAGCTTTTCCCGGCTATATATCCACTAAGAGCATTTACAGTTTGTTTAGCGAGAAAGTTTGCCACACCCACATCAAAAAAATAAAACTTGGGGGCTGATAAAATTAAATCGCGCTTGACTTTGTTATGATAGGGGTACACCTCATAACCCAATAAAGTATCAATCAAAATTTGGTAATACCCTCTTACTGAATTTCTATCTACTCCTACGTCTCTGGCAATATTGCTATGATTAATTAGTTCGCCATTTGTTAAACCAGCAAAATCAAGAAATCGAGCAAAACCCGCTAAATTGCGTACTAAACCCTCATTGCGAATCTCTTCCGCCATATAAATATTGACATATCCTTGTAATTTATCTGCAATATCTTGAGACTCAGCTTGATAGTGATTAGGAATTAAGCCGTGTTGCAGAGCTTTTAATAAATTGAAATCAGGAATTTCCGCATAGACTAATGGCAGAAAAAGACAAACTCCAGCACGTCCCCCTAACAAATTTGTAGAAACAGATTTAAGTTGCCTAGCGCTTGAGCCACATAGAATAAATTGAGCCGCTGCATTTTCAATTAACCAATGGATTTCATTGAGCAAACTTGGGACTTTTTGGATTTCATCAATAACAATGGGATGCTTTGTTTCTGCATCAGTTAGCGCAAGAATTTCTTCACGCAGTATGAAAGGTGAGCGTGTATAACGTATTAACTCATCTGTTTTTAACAGATCGATATAGAGAGAGTCTTTAAAGTTTTGCCTTAAAAAGGTAGATTTACCGGTTTGCCTAGCACCCCATAAAAAAACAGACTGATGACCAGGGGGAGAAATATGTACTATTCGCTTATACATAGACAAACCATTTGCAGTATATAGTTACAAATAGTAATACTAATTGATAACGATAACAACATCTATTCTGAAATTAGGAGTTTTGGTAAGGCTAGCCAGTCATCTGGCTAGCCTTCATTAGAGAAAGGATCAGTTACTAATCGCGATCCCAAAGGGTCCAAGTAGAGGTGGCCCGCTGAGCGCAGTGAGACAAGTATTAAATGATCCATCGGGATTGAACGGACAAGCTTGAATGTTAGTCGCCCCGAAATTTGCTATATACAGGAAGGTATTCGCAACATTCAAAACCATTCCAAATGGATTGCTAAAAGTAGCACCCGTGTTCACCACACAACTGTTGAGGGATCCATCTGTGGGGCTCACTTTACAATGGACGATAAAGCCGCCACTACCCTCATTCGTTACCCAAGCAACATCACCAGCCGGGTTAAAGGCTACATTATCGGGCAGGATCATATTGTTACCAGAATTGGCACAATTCTGAAATTGTCCAATGGTAGGTCCACTTTGACTAATCTGGCAAACAGTGACGTTGGTAGATCCATTGTTAGCTATATAGGCAAGGTTGTTAGTTTGGTTGAAAGCGACGCCAATGGGTGCAATAAAGCCGGTTCCATTGGTATTTTGGCAATTGCTCAATGATCCATCCAGGGGGCTGACCTGGCAATAATCCACTACGCTTGTAGAATTACTCGTTACGTAAGCCAAGTTACCTGCTGGGTTAAGCGTGAGGCCGAAAGTCACAAAAGGAACATTCGTGATTTGACAAGTGCCAAATGTTCCATTCGGCATGATTGGGCAAGCAGAGACCCAGCCATTACCCGCCATTTGATTTGCTATATAGGCTATGGTGTTAGCCTGGTTCAAGACGATTAGGGCTGGAAAAGAAAAGGCGCCAGCGCCACCACCAGCATTTTGGCAATTGCTGAGGGTTCCATCAGCATTGACTTGACAAACTATGACTTCGTTGCCGAAAAAATTAGTTATCCAGGCAAATGCGGTTACCGTCAATACAGCAGTGTTGCTGGTGACCCCATCTAAGGTAGCAACTATCTCAGTAGTTCCAACGTTAATTCCTGTTGCCAGGCCAGTGACACCAATTGGCGCCACAGAGGGCGCTGCAGAAATCCACGAGACGGCTGTGGTGATGTCTAGGGTTGAACCATCGGAGAAAGTGCCGATGGCAGTATATTGCTGTGTCTTTCCGGTTGTAATAGACGCGAAAACGGGAGTTATTGAAATGGAAATAAGCTTTGGGCCTGCTAAAGCGACATTCAAAGGGAACAGGGTTCCGGCACAGGTTATGCTGCCAGGAAAGCACACAAATAGATGATTGTAGGGATTCGGATCGGCAGCATCCACCGCCCCAAAAACAGTCAGATTTAATATACAGCGATCCCCTGCAAGACCTAGTGGCGCTAAATCAAAACTGGGTCCACAGCCCTCATTTGACACAATTACATTCGGGGGTAAATATTGAACGATATTGCCATTACGCTGCACACCAGTGTTGTTTACCACCAGGTAAGATGCATTAACTGTTGCGCCCATAGGTATTGTTGCCGGTAAGGGTTCATTGGGCACAATGGTGAATACCTCGGCATGACTCACCGTAAAAAATGAGGAAAGAAAAAAGAGTAGCATGAGGATAGCGAAGGATTTTACTCGCTGCTGGTTACCAAATCGTCTTGTTATCTTGTTCATAAATCCCTTTTCCTTATTCTTTTTTTTAGATTACAAACGTCACTTGCGCGAGTACTTCGTTAGCAAAAAAATGAGTTTGTGAAAGTGTCCCACCGACTCTGGTTGTATTAATCGTTGCTCGACCTAATTCGACCTTTCCTAAATCGGCAAAACGATAACCTACGCCTAAGCGAAAATGTTCGAATAGGTCAACATCAACACCTACTCCCGCCTTGTAGGCGAATGAACTTCCTTTATGGTCTTGATATCGACGAGTAAACGTTAACAATGGAGGAACATTCGTACGATAATGCTTGGCGTCATTAAAGGCAGCACCTAAGCCAAGAATGAGGTAAGGATAAAAACGTTCCCTAAAACGATAAAGTAATTTGCTCTCCGCTAACACCTGCTGGGTCCTGGCAGTGTAGCGGAAGGAAAATTGATTAACCGATAGTGCATCTGCACCTTGTAGGAATGATCCTCGTCTGTGAAAATAACCTGTTCGGTCATAGCCAACGCCCAATTGTACTAGCCATTCTGGGTGCACTACCCATTCCACGCCGATGAAACTATCAAATAATCCAGGTGTTCGCGTGTGACGTACAGTTCTGTAATCATAAAATTCATCGCTAATTGGATTACCAATGGGAAAAACTTGCGACCTGTTATTATGCGCCGAAATGGCAACCCCGCCCCCTAAGGACACTATCGCATGCCAGGTGGGTGCAGGTGGTGGACCCATAGTACCAGATTGAGCCATCGGGGTAGTAAGCAGGCTAGTGATTATAAGAAGTGTACAGCTTATCCACTTGTTACCTATTCTTCTCAATATTTCTTGCACGACAGTTTTCTCCCTAAAACTAAATTCCTTCGAGGTTATCAGGTCGTTTTTGCGATTTCAACTCTATTTTTCGTAAATTTTACAAGAACTTCCAATTAATCTGAGCAAAAAAAAATCGCTGTCTCAATTTTGAGAACAGATTAGGCAACAATAAGAAATATATCAGAGGACTCCGTCAAGGAGATTGGGATGCTTATGCGCATGATAAACTATAAAGACTTGACCGCTAAAATTACCCCCATTTCTCCATGAAGCAGATATTATCGACTTTGCGCCGACCAGCATAGGGTTTATCTGGTCCCTTTCGCTTACCTATACCAAGCAAGGCTACCACACGAACTGTATCGGGAATCCCAAGCACTGACTTCACCTTATCCTCAAAGAAACCTTCCATTGGTGCTGTGTCATAGCCGAGAGTTTCTGCCATCCACATCATCGTGGTAAAAGCAATCATTACGTGACGGTTAACCCATACAGCATAATCGGGTGTAATACCCATTGCATTGCCCGCAGGGGCACCGAAAATCTTGCTTACTATTTTCTTTAGCGTTTGGTTTTGCTCTTGACTGAAGCCGTGTTGCGCCGATTTGGCAAGTATTTCATCTAGATTATTGCCTCGGTAAGCAAGCAAATCACCACAACAAACAATAACCGCACCAGCTTCTTCAACCTTGGGTTGGCCCATTGCAGCCTCGCGCAGGCGTCGTTTCTGTTCTGGACTCCGAACCACTACAAATCGCCAGGGTTGAAGATTGTAACCACTGGGTGATTCGACACCCGCCTTTATGATTGTTGCCAGATCATCATCTGGAACTGGCGAGCTATCGAAGCTCGGCGTAGCACGTCGCTCTAACAAAACTTCACTGAGCAACCGTTCTTTAGCGTAAAACTTCAGGCTCGATGCTTTCATTGGTCACCTCCGTTGACACGCCTCTTTATAGTATAGTATCTATCCGTAGTTTATTCAGATTGTATATCTATCATTCAAACTGTGGCATCGAATTAAAAGAAGGTTAAAATGAACACGGCAAGATAGGTGCCAGAGCGAATCGCCTGGGTGGGGGTGCTTTTTCTAAAAATTTCCCTATATTCCGAAAATTAAATTTATAATATTCTAATATTCTTATTTATTTTTTATAATAGCCTATCATTCAATAATGAATTACCCGCAAATATCACAGAGAAATTAATGATCAAAATTGCAAACACTATACGAGAAGCCAAACAATTATCTAGAGAATATCAAGAAGGCAGGCTGCGAAGGATCTATCATGGCATTTATACTGATGACTTAAAATCTGAGATTAAAAAAATTGTCATTCAAAATTGGATGCAGATATTTCCTCATATAATATCACAAGGAATACTTGGTTTCAGAACGGCCTTGGAATTAAAGCCTCTCCCATTTGGAAATGAAGCAATTATCTTTGTGATTAGCTCTTATGTAAAAACCATCAATCTTCCAGGCTTAATAATTAAAGTATACAAGGGTAATAATAGTGAATTCACCGAACAACTATTGCCTAATTTATTCAAGAGCAGTATACCTCGTGCCCTTCTAGAAAATCTCACTACAGTAAGGGGCTCTTCTTATATTGGGATTAAAACGATTGGAGCAATCGGTGTCGAAACATTCCTTGCGAAAGAATTACGCACACGTGGTGAAGAAAGTATTAATCGCATCAGGAATGAAGCCAAACAAATTTCTGAGAAATTGGGCTATCAAAATGAGTACCAAAAGTTAAGTCAGATTATTAGTGCTTTATTGTCGACTTCTGCAAATGAATATTGTTTATCCTCGAGGTATGCAAAAGCCGTAGCCCAAAAAAAACCTTATGATGCGCATAGAATACATCTTCTTGATGAGCTTGTGGTCTATCTGAAGAAATGCACTCTTCTACCCAGGGACTATGGATACAATTCCACCTCGTTCAAAAACCTAAGTTTTTATGAATCCTATTTTTCCAACTTTATTGAAGGAACAGAGTTTATTATCGATGAAGCAGAGGATATCGTATTTAAAGGGATAGAAATAAATAACCGTCATGCGGATAGCCACGACGTACTATCTCACTTTCTCATTACAAATGATTATTTTGAAATGAGCATTACACCCCATAGTCCGGATGAATTAGTTGAGATATTACAGAGAAGACATGCCATTTTGATGAAAGAGCGTCCTGAGAAGCGTCCCGGTGAATTTAAGGTAAAAGAAAATAAAGCCGGCAATACTTTATTTGTATCACCAGAAGATGTACTTGGTACATTATGGCAAGGATTTGAGCGCTATAGATTACTGAAACCAGGTATCGAAAAAGCGCTATTTATGCAATTTTTGATTAGTGAAATACATCCTTTTGACGATGGAAATGGACGATTATCACGAATCATGATGAATGCAGAGTTAGTCTCTCAATCACAATATAAAATTATTATACCTAATGTTCACCGTGATAATTATCTAAATGGTTTAAGGCTAGCATCTCGAGATAACTATTTCAGAACTTATGTGAGGGTGATGGATCAAGCCCAAGCTTATACTGCGTCAGTGAATTGGCTTGATTATGGAGAAGCGAGAGACAAGTTAGAACGCGATGACGCAAATCTTTCATCCGATGAAGGTATTCCAACTTTTAACCGTGTACTAAAGATATTGAAATTATCCGATATACCTGCTTAGGGTCTGTGAAAAATCGAGCATCGCGTAAGCTATTACAAAACTTCAAGGCATCAATACCCGATCCATTTTCTAAGGCTTGGTAATGCTCGTCGTCATACATAGCAATCATATGGCTGATTACATCGACAAGTCCCATAAGTTCGTGAGACTCATCTTCTGCGATAATTTCAAGAAGAGCGCCAAGTAAATCGGATAGTTTTTCATAATCATCAACATTTTGAGGTTCATGTATAACTGGGGCAATTTTTTTCCAGTACTGTATGGTATCTTGAATAAAGTCTTTCTGAGGTAATGCTGTCATGCTTAATTCCTCCAATAACTCAAAAATTAAAATTCAGGGAATATTCGTCGCTTTCCTTGGTCTACTTTGCTTAGGACTAACGCAGGCTCAACAACAGCCAAGCGCTCCCTATATCCCTAGAGCTGCACTTTTTGCACCTCCAAAGATAATGGCAGTCAAAATAAGTCCTAATGCTAAGTATCTTGCTTATGTTAAAGCAGATCGCTCTGGGGTTATGAATCTTTATCTGTGTTTGACTAATGAGAGTCAGAATAAAAATTGTTTGAGACAACTGACTTATTTTACTACGCCAGAAATCTATCGATTCTTTTGGACTGACGATTCTAAAACAATTGTCTTCTTAAAGGACAGTAATGGGTCTAAAAACCAGCAGTTGTATTCTATTAATATTAACTCCAGGAAGTTAAAAAATCTCACCAAGAATTTTAAAAATGTTTCAGCTAAGATTTTTCAGATTAGCGGCCATAAGGTTGCAGTTGGAATAAATAACCGAGATCCAAAGTATCATGATATTTTCATTTTGGATACTCGCAACGATTCGTTGACTACAATCTTTCAAAATGATCATTTTTCACGCTTTACATTCGATGACACACTAAAAATAGCTTTCAAAGAAGAGGTTCATGATGATGGCTCGATAGATATCTATAAAAATAATAGGGTTTATTTTCATTTTTCACCTGAAGATGCATTTCATTCTCGTATCATCAAAGTGCATGGCACTACCCTCTATTATCTAGATTCGCGAAATTCCGATACAACTTGGTTGAAATCAGTCGATTTAAAAACTGGAAAGGAATTCAAGTTAGCAAATAATCCTAAAAGTGACATTAACGACATAATTTTTGTTGATGGCTATCCCATTATGTATTCAACAACGTGGCTTAAAAAAGAATGGCATCCCTTAGGCGATAAAAACTTCGGAGTGTTGCAAAAAAAGATTGGTAGTAACTTTGAAGTGACCAGTCAAAGCAAAAAGCGTTGGGTGATTAGAGCTTATGATGCTAAAAAGATAGGCGCGAGTTTCTATCTTTATAACCTAGAAAAAGAACAGCTAGCTCCCTTATTTATGGCTAAAACCAATTCTCATTTGCCTAAGACTATCCCATTCGAATTTATAGCGAGGGATGGTCTTAAATTGACAGCTTACCTAACCTTACCTACAGGAATAAAATCAGTAAATTATTTAAAAAAGCCTTTTCCTTTAATTGTTTTTCCACATGGGGGTCCTTTTCAAGCACGGGATAACGGCGGTTATGACCCTTATACGGGATGGTTAGCCAGTCGAGGATATGCTGTTCTTAGAGTAAATTTCAGGTTGTCTTCTGGTCTTGGGAAAAAACTCGTTAATGCAGGAAATGGAGAATGGGGTAGGAAAGCGCTTTTAGACCTTGTTGACGCGGTGCAATGGTGTATTGATAAAGGAGTTACCAGCAAAACAAAGGTTGGGATTATGGGAGGAAGTTATGGAGGTTATGCCACCTTAGCCGCACTAGCATTTATTCCCAAAGAATTTGCAGTAGGGGTTTCAATTGCTGGCCCCTCAAGTTTAATCACTGTAATGGAAAAAGTTCCTCAATATTGGGATTTTCCAAGTTATCCTCTATCCGATTCGGAACTATTTTTTACCAAAGGAGCTTTTATTAAAAGCATGGGCGGCAATCCGAGTACTGCAAGTGGAAGACGATTCTTAGCCAGCCGCTCTCCGCTTTATTTTGCCAACAACATTGAAAGCCCTTTGTTATTAATTCAAGGCGAAAATGATCCTATTGTGACAAAAATTGAATCACAACAAATTTTTAACAAGCTAAAACAAATGCATAAAAAGGCACACTTAATTTTGTTTTCAGATGAAGGACACCAATTCAGACACTATGCAAATATTGATGTCAGTCTTGCCTATTCAGAAAAATGGTTACATGATGTGCTTGGCGGTCGCTTCGAACCAATAAACCCAGAGCTTCTTAACTGGACTTTGAGCAAAAGTAAGATCTTTACGGGCCCGGGCCCGTGAGCGAGCCCGAGCCCGCCCGTTGTCCGATAAGTGAATGGAACAGTGCGCCAATTAATCGAGGTTTTGAGAAAAATCTAGGAATTCTCAAAACCTCCATTAATTGTTACACCTAGACCCTTTTAAATCGGGCACGTGTCGGGCTCGGGCTCGCTCACGGGCCCGGGCCCGTTCAGATCGGAGTTTGTCCAAAGTCCAAATTTAAATAAAAATGGTTCTTTTATGCCTGGTATAAAAACAACAAGGATTCACTCAGCTCAAGGAAAATTAGAGCTATTGTTTGGAATCGCGCTTTTTATAGCAGGGGTAGCCGCATGTACTACATTGCTGTTTATGAGCATGCTTTCTTGGTGGGTTATTTTGCCAGTTATATTAGTAGTAGTAAGTCCATTTATTATGATGCATGCTTTCAGTGAAATAACTAGTGAAATAGCTGAAGAGAATACAACTAAGGTTAAAAGATTAGAGGGTGAATCAGAAAAAGATTACCAAGAGGCTGTAGAACTCAATAACATTCTTGAACAACTATATCGTTATGGCAAAGGAGACAGGATTCAAGAAGAAAACAGTGCTTTATTTCAGCAGCTAAAATCTTCACAAACAGCACATTTTATGTTGTCTTTAAAGGCAGAAATTGAAGATAAGCCTAAAAAATCTTCTTTTTCATCGATATTAAAAGGGCTTTCTCCCAACTCAAGAGATTCAAACACATCACAGCAATCCATCGAACAATCGAATACAGCCCCAGATCATTTTGAAAAAAAAGTTCTCTCTTTATTAGAAGAAGCCGATACGGCATTCAATTCAACAGTTAAATCATCAAGTGAGATTGAGGAAGATAAATCCTTTATCTTTAGAAGACTTTACACAGGAATCTTAGATAAAACCGAGATCACGCGGAAAGCTTTTACAGGTACCTTTCAATGTAAACTTGCAAAAGACAAACCAATATATAAAAAGGTAACAAAGCAGTTAGTTTTGTTTGGTACTAATGCTGATGGTCAATGTGTTGATTATTGTATGGGAATGTATGATCGAGAAGAAACTTTTACCGCCATTACTCCCTATCGTAATAATGAGCTCTTTAAACGAGTGATGTTTCTTGAAGTTGATAATAATAGCGATGATGATAGGCGAGTTGTAGATTTTGATGAGGATCCTGAAATTAAAACATTATTAGGAGAATTTAAGATTCTCGGAAAAATGGACTATGATGAAAGAGTTGCCAATCAAAAACAGAAAAGATTCGAAGAATTGATAAGGAAATTAGAAAAACGAAAGAAAATAATTGCAAATTACGATGATGATGAACAGTTCATGGCTTTCTTTAAGAAGCAGATGCGAAATGAGTGGTTATCAGATAATAATTTTGCAGTAAATTTTTGCAATGAGGTAAGAAAAGATGGAAAACGGCTGGTGATTTGGCGGTTACATGATCCTAATGGGGATAAGCCGCGCAATAAGATTGTTAACCCAGATTCAAATGAGATTCATGCTATGTGTCACCCAGACCCACAAGAACATTACTTACATGAGCTGGGTATTGGTATTCATGCGAATCGTTTAGTGGAGAGCAACGATTATAAAGGCCTCATTGAAGGTAAAAGACACGAAAATCGATTTGAATTATGTCAAAGTCAGGTAGCCTATGAGCTTTATAGGGCGACCTGGATTAGGCCCTGATAGGATCTGTTTACAATTCAACTATTTTGGCCGAAAACTATCATATCCGAGCCGCGCACGTAAGTAAGCGGAAACGATTTATCCGCTCCCTAACGGTCGCGGCTCGGATATGATAGGTCGCGGCTCGGATATGATAGTTAGTCGAATTAAATAACAGGAAAAGAAAGAACAAATTGGGTGTAATGGCCTTCCTGAGTCTCGCAGCGAATATCTCCACCGAACCGATTCATAACAAGTTTACAAAAGGACAAACCAAGCCCGGTACCCATATAAGTTGTCGTATAAAAATGATTGAATAAGCGTAAAAATTGTTGGCGTGATACACCTATAGCGGAATCTTTAAAGTAGAGTGTATTAACTTTGTCCCTTTTTTCCGTCCAGATGCTTATCTCTCCCTTTTGGGCTGTTGCAATGACGTATAAAGCATTCTTAAGTAGATTAAACAGTACATGCTGCATCAGTAGCCTTGATCCTATAAAAGCAAAGTCACCTTGCCAGGTTACTAAAGAGCGCTCTTCTACTGTTTTGAATGGATATCTTGCTATTGCTTCAGCTAAGCAATCAGCCATAGTGCAAATTCCTAAGGTGCAATTTTGTAAAAAATTCTCCCCCCCTGCTTTGATTAATAGCATATCTATAATGGTATTCGCATAGTCAATTTCAGAGATTATCCTATCACTCACCTCTTCAAGGTGTTGTAACCGCACCTCTCGGAAGGTATCACATAATAAACCTTGCTCTTTAGCAAGATGGTAAGCCTGAAATAAGGGTGGTGAATAACGGGCCAACGCTTTAGCTCCACTTTTAATACCCAACAAGGGCGTGCGTAATTCATGCGCTATCATCCCAGCAGCCGCGGCCATTCCTGCCAAACGCTGCTGTTGAAGAATGGCAGTTCGATAATTTACCGTTGAACCTGCAACAATGAGAAATAATATAACAATGAGTATTTCAATGTGGTCCTCACCAAAATAGAGATGAGGTACCAAGAAATAATAACAAGTTAAGGCAAGGCCCCAACCCAGCAGCAGCAAAATTGATAAGCTTAACAAATCGACTAATAGAACTAACAAATACACCGAGCAAAGCAGTGACAGCGCTGCAATATTGCTTGCGTTATTCATTAAGAATGAGTAGGCGAAAAAAAATGCTAAGGTATAAAAAATAGTCAAAAACCAATACCATGGCAGATAGGGCCTGGCCCAAGCGGGCCAATACGATGTTAACATTAAGCCCAAACCAAGCAAGCTACCAACCATACGCAGCCAAAAGACCTCATAAAGTTGAGGAACCCATATTGTCCATAATAGATAGAATAAAGGAAATCCTAAAAAAGCAACTGCTCCCACTGCGACCAATTGATGTCCGGCATTATCCAAACTTCGTTGCATTGAATAATTAAGATTAATGACTATTTTTTTTAGTGTCTTCATCGAGTAAATTTGTTGTCCTTTGGCTAGATAAAGAGTTGTGTATCTATCCGATAAAGTCAAGCAATTGCCTAAAATAGGTGCAGAGATGGCTATGAGGATGACGAGCGCTGTCGTTTCGGTATAATATGTTAACTCATACCGGTTGCCTAACCACAAAGAACAGGCTATGAAAATTTTACGTATAGCAACTCGCAAAAGTCCTCTTGCCCTTTGGCAAGCGAATCACATCAGTGAAAAACTCAAGCAACATTGGCCTACAATTGCAATAGAATTAGTACCAATGCTCACCTCGGGGGATAAATTTCTTAAGGATAAGCTCCTAGCCGTGGGAGGCAAAGGGTTATTTGTAAAAGAGCTGGAGGAAGCCCTTATTGCTAACCGCGCCGATATTGCCGTTCACTCAATGAAAGACGTCCCCGCAGCACTTCCTGCTAACTTAGCAATTACCACTATCTGCGAGAGACATAGTCCATTGGATGCATTCGTTGCCAAAAACCAGGCTAAGCTTAATGAGCTCCCAAAAGGTAGTGTAGTTGGTACCACGAGTTTACGCCGCCAATCACAACTGTTAGCGTTACGCCCAGACTTCGTGATCAAACCCTTACGCGGTAACATCAACACGCGTTTGGATAAATTACAAGCCGGTGAATATGATGCCATTGTGCTGGCTGTCGCAGGGCTTGCCCGGATGAAATTAGAGGATTTTATTAGTGAAATTTTAGCTGAAGAGCATATGCTACCCGCATGCGGTCAGGGGGCATTAGGCATTGAATGCCGTGCGGATGATAGCGATACTCAGAAACTAATAGCACCTTTAAATGATCCAATTTCTGCGCTATGTGTGAATACTGAGCGTCATGTCAACGCCTTGCTGGGTGGTAACTGTCATATCCCCCTCGCTGTGTATTGCACTGTTGCTAAGGAACAATTGCTGCTACGCGCCAAAGTGCTAACATCAGATGGCAAAAAAGTGATTAGTGACAAACAAGCTGGCCACCAATCCCAAGCAACTGCGCTGGCGGAAGCCTGCGCCAGTGCCCTGTTGGCTAAAGGAGCTGATAAACTATTGACTCCCACATTAGGGGGGTGAGCTATTACGCATCCACTGCAAGGCCTAAAGGTGCTAAATACCCGCCCGCTTCCACAGGGTGAGCACTTAAACCAAGCCATTAACACCGCTGGCGGCATCGCCATTGCATGCCCAGCATTAACCATTGTGCCCACAGATGAAACTTGGTTATCCGCCTTACCTGATTTGCAGCAAGTCACACAAGCCATTTTCATCAGCGCCAATGCAGTAGATTATTGTTTTATCCCGCTTGCGCAGCGCGCATGGCCAACAACTATTCAAGTCATAGCGATTGGGCGTGCCACAGCAGAAGCGTTAACTAACCATGGCATTCAAGTTAATCTTATCCCCGCGCATGCCGATAGCGAGCATCTATTAAAATTGAAAGAGTTACAAGAAGTAAACAGCAAAATGATTTTATTATTTAAAGGTGAGGGCGGAAGGCCACTGATTGCTGAAACATTACTTGCGCGAGGTGCTAAGTTATTTATCTTTGATGTTTATAAGCGGCTTATGCCTAAGCCTAACTCAGGACAACTTTATTCATTGTGGCACAATAAGGCTGTGGATATTATACTATTTACAAGCCAACAAGCGATGCATAATATTTTTGCCTTGTTTGGTGAGGATGCGCACGCCTGGCTTTGTAGTGTACCCTGTTTAGTCATCAGCGAACGCTTGGCCAAAGAAGCCGCATTATTAGGTATGCAAACGATTATAATTAGTACCCCTGAGACAATACTAACTACGCTGTACCAATTTAACCAAGGACTAATTGATGGCCGAAAGCAATGAAGCACCAAGTAAATCATCGACCAAACCTGCTGATAAAAACTCTCAGCAAAACAAAATCATCACTGAAAAACCTGTAACAAGTTGTCGTTCAGCTAAGTGGGCATTACCGCTCACGATGATTATGGCCGCTATCGCCCTCATCGTTGCTCTCTATTCTAACTATACCAACAATCAAGCCTATCATTTTAGCAAGCAACAAATGCAAGACTTCAAGCTTGCGATTGACGAACTCAAGCAGCAACAATCCGATACGCAAACCAACCTTGCGACAATAAAAGCAGCCACCAGTCGAACCTACTCAAACTTGCAAAGTCAGATGCAAAAAATAAACAATGATCTACAAACTGCACTGCAACAGCATCTCAATCAAAAACAGGATTGGCTTTTACTAAAGGCGCGTTACTATTTGGAATTAGCTCAAATCAATGCGCACTGGAGTGAAGATCAACAAGTAACGATTTCGTTATTGCAGCAAGCCGATGATGTATTGCGTACCATTCCTGATGAAAAGTTATTTACGGTAAGACAAGCTATCGCGCAAGAGATCACGCAACTACAGGGACATGCCAAAATAGATATCGCTGGCCTCTTAAGTCAACTTGATGCCGCTCAAAATGTGACTGCTAATTTACCCATTAAACAACCTCATAGCGCACAGACTATAAATAACGAAACTCCTAAAAACCTATCCCCCTGGCGGCAAAAATTACAAGAAAGTCTGAATGTACTAGAAAAATTAGTGGTCGTCCGGCGTAATGAGGAGGACATTCAACCATTAATATTCCCTCTTCATCAAACCCTATTGCGTGATAGCATTCGCTTAAATTTACAGCAAGCGCAATGGGCTATCCTGCAAAATAATCCCAAAATTTACGACTTATCCCTCACTCAAGCATTGCAGACAATAAAACGCAGTTTTGATGAGAGTGAACAATCCACCCAAGCTTTAATTCAACAGCTGCAAACCTTGCAACAAGAAAAATTGGTGGCTGCTAAACCGACTATCGGGCAATCCCTTTCCCTACTCAATCAATTGATTGAAGTTAAAGACTCAGGAGATAAGAAGCAATGATTCGCTTGCTGATACTATTTCTTGTTTTACTTGTTTCGGTCTATTTAGGTATTCAATTAAGCCATGATCCTGGTTATTTATTAATTACTCTTCATCATTGGAGTATTGAAACTACCCTTTGGGTAGCCATTTTTGCGTTAATTATTGCCTTTTTTTTGTTACACAACCTTCTCTTATTACTCCGAAAATTACGAAGAAGCCCCACTACCCTGCGTAATTGGCAAGCAAAACGCAGAAGCCAAAAAGCACAAGCTAAAACGCAGCAAGGCTTAATCGAATTTAGCGAAGGGTATTGGTCAAAAGCCCAAAATCATCTAATCAAAGCGTTACCGGATACAAATAGCCCCTTACTAAATTATTTAACGGCAGCTCGAGCAGCTCAAGAAATGGGTAATAATCAACTACGTGATAATTATCTACGCAACGCACAACAATCAATGCCTGATGCTAAAATAGCCGTTGGCCTGACCCAAGCTCAATTACAGCTAGCCAATCATCAATGGGAACAAGCCTTAGCAACTTTACGGCATCTACAAGATTTAGCACCACATCACCCCTACGTTTTGAAACTACTCATGCGTCTTTATCTAGAAGTGAAAGATTGGCAACAACTCATAGCCCTTCTCCCTGCATTAAAGCGAAATCAGGTTGTCTCTGGGATGGCGTTTACCCGATTGCAACAAGAAACCTACCTGCAAGCGATTTCTGATTTAGCAAAGCACTCACAACCTGAAGCCTTAGCTGCACTGATTGAGCGTTTACCCAAAAACTTGGCCCATGATCCCGCATTAATCGCCGAATATTGCCACTATTTGCTAACCCACAATGAAAATGAAAAAGCCGAAGCAATTTTACGCCAATGCCTTCGTAAGCAATACAGTGAAAGCCTAGTTAAGCTCTATGGGCAAGTGAAAGGTAAGGACAAGCAATTAGCTTTTGCCGAGTCTTTGCTGAAAAAACAGCCTGATTCAGCTGAATTGTACCTTTGTTTAGGACGCTTAAGTCGCGACAATAATTTATGGGGTAAGGCAAAAAGCTATTTCGAAAAAAGCCTTAGCCTGGCAGTAAGCCCTGAAGCTTATGAGGAATTAGGGAAGTTACTTGAGCGATTAAGTGACCAAGCCGGAGCATGCATTGCCTATCGACAAGGGCTAGCTCTTGCGATCATATCCGAGCCGCGACCGTTAGGGAGCGGATAAATCGTTTCCGCTTACTTACGTGCGCGGCTCCGGTATGATACCTACGGCAAAGTAGGCGTACACGCATCGTCACAGAAGGCCAGATTGCGCTCAACTTGAATAGTGGCATGATGAATATTATGTTGACTACGCAGTCGGCTAACTAAGCTTTTGCGCGCTTCATCGCTAAGTGGCATTTGCGGCATATATAGATGCACTGAAAGCGCATTTTCTTGCGTGCTAATTGCCCAAATATGTAAATCATGAACTTCCGTTACCCCTGGCTCTGCTTGCAAAAATTCTCTGACTCCCTGCCAAGATATACTTCGAGGAACTCCATCAATGATTAGCCGGAAACTATCAGCAAAAAGCGACCAAGTTCCCTTAATTATCAGCACAGCAATCAATAAACCAATAATTGGATCAACCCACAGCCAATTTGTCCAATAGAGCAGGGCTGCAGAAAGCACCACCCCAATAGAGATTACTGCGTCATACAGCAAATGCAGAAAAGCTGCACGAATATTCAAATCATCCCTACCGTGCAAAAATAAAGTAGCCGTTGCAGCATTTACTACAATACCTATGCTGGCTACAATCATTACCGCAACCGCTTGTACTTCACTAGGGAAAAATAATTTATACACGGCCTCACTAACAATAATTCCACAAGTAAAGACTAATAAAACACCATTTGCCAGAGCAGCTAAAATCGATGTTTTTTTCATGCCATAAGTGGTTTTGTGCGTGGGAATTCGGTCTAATAATCGGTTAGCAATCCAAGCAAGAATTAAGCTTAAAACATCACCGAGATTGTGAATTGCATCCGCGAATAAACTGGTTGAATTAGCGATAAACGCGAAAATTACCTGGCAAATTACAAAGGCACCGTTGGCAAGGATAGCAATCACAAAAGCGCGATTGAATTGCATAAGATCGTGGCTATGAACATGGGCATGTCCCTCTTCTTCATGTTCATGAAAAATCATTGCAATTCTCCTCTAAAGTCTGTCGACAAATTGTCAACAGACCCTATTTCGTTTGATCAGTACCATAATAATTAACGCCAATCTTAATTCGTTCACGCGCATTTTTCTTACGCCAGTCGTTAGTATCCCGCAAAGAATAAACACACCCACAATATTCTTGTTGATAAAAATTTTCCCGTTTTGCAATTTCATACATTCTTGCCGCACCACCATTTTTGCGCCAATTGTAGGTCCAATATTCCATATGTGGGTAACGATTAGCGGCCCGTATCCCTGCGTCATTAATTTGCTGCATGTCTTTCCAGCGTGAGATCCCAAGCGAGCTACTTATCACCGGAAATCCGTGCTCATGCGCATAAAGAGCTGTGCGCTCAAAGCGCATATCAAAACAAACTGTACAGCGCTTGCCACGCTCAGGCTCCCACTCCAGACCTTTAACTCGAGCAAACCAATTGTCTTTATCGTAATCAGCATCAATAAAAGGGATCCCGTGCTTGTTAGCAAAATCAATATTCTCATTCTTCCTAATTTCGTATTCTTGGACAGGATGAATATTGGGATTATAGAAAAAAATTGCAAAATTTATTTGCGCAAATAATAGGGCTTCCATTACTTCACCTGAGCAAGGAGCGCAGCATGAATGGAGTAATAATTTATCAGCCCCATTGGGCAGAACTAATTGCTCACGTTCAATCATAATTATCATCCGTTAAATGAAAAAAATGTTGGCGATAATAATCAAGTTCAGTAATTGAATCCTTGATATCGTCAAGTGCCAAATGTTTTGATTCCTTAATTACTTTACTTAACAACCGCGGTCGCCAGCGTTTTGCCAACTCCTTCACTGTACTAACATCCAAATTACGATAATGAAAATACGCTGCTAATGCGGGCATGTGTTTATACAAAAAACGCCTATCTTGACATATGCTGTTACCACACATGGGTGATTTGCCTTTATCGATATAAGCCTTGAGAAAATCGATAGTCAGTAGCTCGGCCTGTGCCTCCGTTATCTTTGATTCTAATACCCTTTTAACTAACCCAGATTGATTATGTTGTTTAGTATTCCATTCATCCATTCCTGCAAGGGTCGCTTCATCTTGGTGAATAGCAAACACTGGTCCTTCCGCCAAAATAGTCAATTGCGCATCAGTAACTATTGTCGCTATCTCAATAATCCGGTCTTTCTCTGGCTGGAGCCCGGTCATTTCCAAATCGATCCATATTAAATTGTCACTACTTTTCATGCTGGCTCCAAGAGTTCAAAATAAGATTCGCACAAGCCACACGGCGCTGATGTAACGCTTCTTTAATGGCTTCTCCTTGCAAACCTTGCTCAATCAGACTTTGGGCTGTAACTTTAGCACACTCTATAAAGACATAGCGCCAACCTGCCGCTTGTTTATAGTTAATTTTTTGGCCACCACAACCCTGTGCATCTGCTTCACACGCAACTAACAATTGCTCAAACAGCTTTGGTCGGCGAAAAGCATCCGTTTGTTCAAGCGTTCTAACCATCGTGCTAGCACGCAGCTCAAATAAACGATGTATGTTTAAATGAAAGCGAGCGACCATCACCGCAAATTTACGGTAATCTGCAGGGATCCGCAAACGTTGGCAGAGGGATTTAATAATTTCCGCCCCCCGCTCCTCATGACCATAATGCTTGGGCCATTCTTCCATTGGCGTTGTTGCTTTGCCTAAATCATGTAATAGGGCTGCGAAACGCACGATTGCATCTTGCGATAATGCCACCGCGGCTTGCAGGCTCATTAGAGCATGAACCCCACTATCCACCTCCGGATGATATTGAATAGGGTTTGGCACCCCGAACAAAGCATCAATTTCTGGTAAAACAACGTTAAGTGCCCCACATTCTCTTAAAGTACTAATAAACACTTCCGGATTTTTTTCAGTAAGACTACGTTGCCACTCTTGCCATACCCGTTCGGCAACTAAATGCGCTAATTCGCCACGAGTAACCATGGCATACATTAATGCGCGAGTTTCATCAGCCAATTTAAAGCCTAAGTGATAATAACGAGCTGCAAAACGCGCTACGCGTAATACGCGCACAGGATCTTCGCCAAAAGCAGGCGATACATGACGTAGAATTTTGGCATTTAAATCAGCCTGGCCATGGTAAGGATCAATTAAATTACCATCCTGGTCTTGCGCAATTGCATTGATCGTTAAATCTCGCCGCAATAAATCTTCGGCGAGAGTAATATTTTGACTATAATCACAGTCAAATCCATAGTATCCGGGAGCTGATTTGCGCTCTGTCCTGGCCAAAGCATACTCTTCTCCAGTAGTAGGGTGAAGAAAAACCGGGAAATCACGCCCAACTTGTTGATAGCCTTGCTGGCGCAGTTGCTCGGGAGTTGCACCAACAACAACCCAATCCCGCTCTTTTATTGGATAGCCTAATAGCTGATCACGAACTGCCCCGCCTACTAAGTAAACTTTCATTACTGGGTTATTACCTTTATATTTAATCTCACCATTATAGACTATGTTTAAATCATGAGTAAAAGAAGGATTAACAAACAGCAATCGGCCCGCATTCAAAAAATGCAGGCAAGCTATCGCCAGAAAATTGATACCGATGAGGCCTTATCTACGGCAGAAGGGTTAGTAGTGACCCGTTTCAGTCGCCATACCATTATTGAAGATAATCAAGGCAATCGCATTCACTGCTCCATTCGTCCTAATATTGATTCCTTAGTGGCCGGCGATCGGGTGATCTGGCAAATCGAGAGTAAGAGCGGTGTAGTGGTCAGCCGTTTTCCCCGTGAATCAATGCTTGGTCGCCCCAACAAGCGAGGTGAGCTTAAACCAATCGCCGCGAACATTACCCAAGTTATCGTTGTGGTTGCAGTAAAACCTGAGCTCACTTGGCCATTGCTTGATAGTTATCTGGTCTTGGTTGAACATCTCGGTCTAAAGGTGTGCATTATATTAAACAAGGTTGATATGCCCTGCGCCAAATTACAAAACGAGTTGCAAACCGTCTACCAACCGCTGGGATATCCCATTTTATTTACCTCTAACCAGGATAACCAAGGATATGACATACTCAAGCAAGCACTTAACCATCAGACCTCGGTATTCGTCGGTCAGTCAGGGGTTGGCAAATCCTCATTAATTGCAGGAATTCTTCCGCATGAAAATGATATTGCAACAGCAGAATTATCAGCCACTTCTGAGTTAGGATGCCACACGACAAGCAGTTCTCGCCTTTATCATATTCCTTCTGGCGGGATGCTAATCGATTCACCTGGGGTTCGAGAATTTAGTTTATGGCATTTGCCTGCCGCAGAAATTACGCAAGGCTACCGTGAATTTAGACCACTTATTCCTCAATGCCGATTTCGTAACTGTAACCATCGCGACAGCCCAGGCTGCGCAATTGTCGCTGCTCTAGAAGCAGGAAATGTGGCCCGCAAGCGATATGAAAATTTTGTTAAAATAATTACACAATTTGCTAGTTAATTCAGGGTCTGTCGATTAGACGCGCTTGTGATTGATATGTCCATAGAGCAGTGTCTTACAAAAGATAGCACCCAACATACGCCTATTTTACCTAGAGAAGCAGAACGAATTTGTGTTATCCTTATTTACATACATCGAGAATGTTTACACATTTGAAGCACCTGTTGAAGAATTAGCGCGAATTGCTGCTGAAGAAATTTCGCCAAAGGCTGCGACCATTGCTGAACAATTGACCCATAGAGGGATAAAAAGGGGGGTAGAAGTGGGAAAATTTAATAAAAGTGTTGAGATTGCCCAATCTATGCTTGAAGAAGGCTTTGATATAGCTTGTATTGTTCGTGTAACAAAATTGTCCGCCGGGAAAGTTGAGGAATTGCAGGAGGCTTGCGGTACTTATTGATAAGGTACAGCTTCTTGACTGTCACTTCGACTGCCTTTCCCACTTCAAACTATATTAACCTCTTGATTAATAATTAATTCTTAAAGCACTAAACCCATCAATCAGGTATGAGGAGTGGACTTGGGTTGTTCATCAACAACAGCCAGCGCCTCAAGTTGCGACTCAAGATTGATAAAATCATTTGTTCTTGCTTTACATAATGCCTTCATGGCCTCTAAATCGCTCCGCAACCCTGGCGAGCGCCCGCCCCCGGGCAGCGGCACGGCAACACGCGGCACGGCAGAACGCGGCACGCCCCCACCGCGCAGCCCGCCTTTCATTACTGCAAAATCAACGCCTAATTTAGAATCAGCCGCGAACCAATTTTCATCCATGTCCGTTTCAAAATTATAAAATTGTTTTGATGCGGGTAACGCCGGCAGGAGCGTAAAATTCGGCAAGGGATAAAACGGCCTATTAGAGCAGTATTCGTAAACGACATGCATCGGTAATAGCTTTTGTGCGCCACCTACACCCTTTCTCCATCGTTCATCTGCTTCATCCTTATTAACATCAGGTCCATCGAAATTAACTTGGGTTTGAAGTTCCTTAATAATAGTGTTCTCAAAATCAAAATGATGCTCGGTGAATCGTTCTCCGTTGAGACGGTAGGTAACACCATTCGTTATTAGGTTTTTATATTGAGACTGTAATCTTGCTATAACCTGTGACCTCTTTTCGTTTTGAGGTATACACTCAAACATCACTGTCCACATCGGCTTATCTTTCGCCCAAAGCGTGTATTCAAAAAGACTGATTTTTTCAAATGTTCGACCAGAGCAATCCGTCACGCTCCCCTGTTCATAGATGGGCTCAACAGTGTCCGTTAGCATTGCTTTGACAATGCCATACTCACCACGTGTACCATAATGTAAAAATTTAATAGGCTAGGGTCTGTTTACAATTCGCTAGTTTGCGATCGCACCTCTAAGTTGCTAGCGAAGTCCTTACGATCTCCTTCAGTTGACTCGGATGATTTCGCAAAACAGTTAACAATAGGCTTAATGGACGTGGGATTGGTAATTTACCTCGCTCATAACGATTAAACGCATTTACACCACCACCAAATATCGCTGCTGCTTGTTTTTGAGTCAATTTCAACTTAACCCTAATTTGTCTTATTTCTTCTGGGGTTAATAAACCGTCTATCCGTGCTTTTTCTGCCAAAATCAAAGGCATAACAGCATTACTATCTTTGCCATTAATAATGCCTTCACCACATGAATCACACCATAGTGCTGGCTGATTAATAACAAATTCAATATTTTTATAAGTGTAGGTCATTGGCTTTACATTATGCTCTTGCTGAAATTCACCACATAATGGGCATTGTAATTTTGTCATATCATTTCTCCTTGAAGGAAATAATCAATTCTCTATTCGCGTTCACTTGAAATTTGATATACAAATCAACACCATTAAAGTAAGTTTTATAGAGATCTTGCCATGCAACAAAATTTATATGTACCGGCGGCATCGATTTATAGAAATCTTTTAGCGTAGGTTGGGCCTTGGCCCAACAAGAATGTGGCATGCTGTGGCAAAATAATCGTCGTTTGTTTTGGGTACACATTTTTTCTTATAATGTAGATGCTTGTATCATATCATGTTGGGCCAAGGCCCAACCTACTTCAAATTTGTCTATGCGAGAATTGCACCCAATTATTTGATAAAATTAACCTATAAGGTTATAGTAGATCATTATTATGATAACCTCAAGGGTTAATCAATCAATAGGCAAAAACATGAAATACGATTTGATTGTCTTAGGTGCGGGAAGTGGGGGCATGGCCAGCGCAGTTCGAGCAGCCAAATATGGTGCTAAGGTTGCAGTAATTGAGCAAAAATATTTGGGAGGGACTTGTGTCAATCTTGGTTGTGTGCCGAAAAAAATTATGTTTAATGCCTCCATGGTCGCAGAAACTTTAAAAAAATCGCCTGATTTTGGATTTTCGCCACTTAATATCAAATTAGATTGGCATACACTGGTTAGCAAACGTAACCTTTACATTGAAAAATTGCGCGAAAGCTATGCTAAACGTTTCACTGAATACCAAATGACCTATATCCATGGCAAAGGGGTGTTCGTTAACCCCAATACCATTGATGTGAGTGGAATACGCTATCAAGCAGATCATATTATCATCGCCACCGGAGGTGAGCCGCTCATTCCCAACGAGATGCTTGGGGTGCAATATGCGATTGATTCTGATGGCTTTTTTGGCTTGGCAGAAAGACCTAACAAAGTGGCTATTATCGGTAGCGGCTACATTGGCGTTGAATTGGCTGGTGTACTACATACATTGGGGGCTGAAACGCATTTAATAATTCGCGGCGAACGTCCGTTGAGCCACTTTGACTCCATGTTAGGTGATACACTGTTGGCAATCATGCAACAACAAAATCTGCACGTCCACCCAGGTCATCATGCTGATAGTATTGTATTGCAGGAGGATGGCCGCAAAGCGATCCTTTGCAATAAAACTGCGATCATTGCCGACCTGGATACTGTCATTGTTGCAGTTGGTCGAGCACCCCGCACTTTCGGCCTAAATCTCGAATCACTCAAGATGAAGAGGGATAAACGAGGATTTATTAGTGTTGATTTGTACCAAAATACTTCTGTGCCAGGTATTTATGCTATTGGCGATGTCACTGACGCACCTGCTTTAACACCTGTCGCTATCGCAGCTGGCCGAAAACTTGCCGACCGTATTTTTGGTCAGCAAAAAAGAGCTCGCTTAAATTACGACAATATTTGTACCGTCATTTTTAGCCATCCGCCTATTGGCAGTGTTGGTTTGAGTGAAGCAGCAGCGATTGCCAAATATGGATCTGAGCAAATTAAAATTTACCAAACCCGCTTTAATCCAATGTATGATGCATTAAGTGAAGAAAAAACGCCTACAGTGATGAAGCTAGTCACTCTGGGTAAGCAAGAAAAAATTATTGGCCTCCATATCATTGGCTATGGAGCGGATGAAATGCTACAAGGTTTCGGTGTCGCTATTAAAATGGGCGCCTGCAAGAGTGATTTTGACAATACAGTTGCCATCCACCCAACCAGTGCAGAAGAATTAGTAACTATGGTATAGCATGAACACAAGAATTCGCTCTTTTATGAATAAGCACCCAACGCTAGGGAAGCAAGTATATGTCGATCCTAAAGCCGTGGTCATCGGGGATGTAACCTTAGGAGACGATGTGTCCGTATGGCCAATGGCGGTTATTCGCGGTGATGTAAATTCTATAACCATTGGCAATTCCTGCAATATCCAAGACTCAGCTGTCTTGCACGTTACGCATGCTGGTCCCTTTACTGCAAATGGACAACCTCTGATTCTTGGTCAAGGTATCACTGTTGGGCACCAGGCTGTTCTCCACGGATGCCGCATTGACGATTATTGTTTGATCGGGATACATGCCCTGATACTCGATGGCGTTCATATTGAACACCATGTCATGGTGGCAGCAGGAAGCCTCGTCCCGCCAGGAAAACATCTACAAAGCGGTTACCTATACCTTGGCAATCCAGCCCGAGCACTAAGGAAGCTTAGTGAGAAAGAGCTAGAACATCTCGAATACTCAGCAAATCACTACGTTAAGCTTAAAAATAAGTATTTATGCAAGGAGGTTAAAAGGTGAAACGGGTGTGGCCTCGGATTAATGACCTCGTCATCCGAACATTGCCAATGTAAATTGGAGGCAGCCTCTGCAATCGCTTCCTTTATCTTAATCTCTAAAAAAGATCGGAATGGCTTCCCGTACGGACAAAGTAAATGTCTTTTCTATCTATTTTATAGATAAGCAGCCAATCAGGTTCAATATGGCAATCTCGGTGGTGATTCCAATTATTTCTTAATGGATGGTCTCTATATTCAGAAGGTAAAGGTTTTTCTTCAATGAGCAAAAGCATTAATGCCTTGAGCTTATTCATATCCTTGTTACGCTTTTGGCATAATTTCACATCCTTTTTAAATTGAGAAACTTGGATGGGATTAAGCATTCTAAATATTTAAGTCCTTAAATAAACTCTCAAATGAATTAAAGCGTTTACCTTCTTTCCTATCCGCTTCTTGCATTGCAGCAATAGTGAGTTCATTAGGAGTCTCTTGAAGAGCAATAAATTTACGCATTAATTGGCGTAAGACTTGTGCCGCTGGTGTATGAACATTTGCCGCTGCTTCCATAAAGCGGTCATGCAATTCTGGCTCCATTTTTATAGACATTTGAATACTCTTAGACATAATAAACTCCTATAAGCTTTCTTGAATTATAGCTGGTATTTAAGGAGTATCCAATAGATACTATAAAGACGCTCCACTGAGCAATTTTCTTTGCTACCTTACTTGCATCGATGGTGTACGTGGTGGGTTGCGACACGAGGTCGCAGAAAGGGGTTGTCTCCACTGACCAGCAGGAGGAGACCATCTATATTACTAGATGAGCCTAGGGTCATGAATAAAGTAGCTGACCCGACAATGGGACTAAGGATATACATCCGGGATACAAATCGTGAGAGGAGGCTCCTCCTGGCAGTCACAAGCCGGGTAAGTACTAGGCAACTGGCATGGTGAACAGATGTGAACTTGTGTAAGGACCGACAGTGCAAACAAGTGAAAGTGACTGAAACACTTGTACCAAAAGGTAAAGCTGGGTAGGTAGGCGGATTTCCACCCTCCGTCTCGTAATCAATAACCCGCCGGTCTAGAGCAAGCACCTAAACCAGCACCACCTTTTTCTGTGGAACGTGGAAACCTCATAGAGCCCCCCACCCAGGGGAAAGTTATCCGCGAGGATAACCGATAGCTTTGTGAGTTTGGGAGGTTGGAAAAAGCGAACGCTACTCTGTAATGGAGTAGATATCAGTTTAAACGTTACTGAGCACGAAAGTGGGCCCACATCCAACTGGTCTTCAATTGCGAGAGAATTTGGAGAATCGACAGCATGAAGGAAAGCAAATGACGGTCAAGATGGCAACATCAACGACTGGTGCTCCTTCAACGGGAAGGCTAAGCTGGAACGCCATTAATTGGCAGAAGGTAACGGTCGAAGTACGTCGACTACAACTGCGTATCGCAAAGGCTCATAGAGAAGGGAAAAGCGGTAAGGCCAAAGCATTACAGTGGCTCTTAACTCACTCATTTTCTGCAAAAGCGCTTGCAGTACAACGAGTCGTTCAAAATCGCGGTGCCAAAACACCAGGTATAGACAATGTCCAATGGAAAACCTCAAGTCAGAGGATGCAAGCAGCACTCACGCTCAAGCGGCACGGATATAACACTAAACCGCTTAAGCGTATCTATATTCCTAAAAAGCAAAAAGGAAAATTTCGACCGCTATCCATTCCACCTATGCAGTGTAGAGCTATGCAAGCGCTTTATGCCTTTGCACTCGAACCTATCGTAGAGAACATAGCAGACAAAAACTCCTACGGTTTCAGACCACTAAGATCAACAGCTGATGCTATAGAGCGGTGCTTTAATGTACTGTCACGAAGAAACTCAGCCCAGTACATCCTAGAGGGTGACATCCGGGCTTGCTTTGATAGCATTTCACATCAATGGCTATTAGATAATACGCTTATGGATATTGAAATGCTAAGGAAATGGCTGCAAGCAGGCTATATCGACAAGGGTAAGCTCTACCCAACAGACCTAGGTACTCCACAGGGTGGTCTAATTTCACCACTACTTTTGGGGGTAACCTTGAGTGGACTAGAAAACGCTGTAAACGCGGCAACTAGACCTAAACATAAAGTCAATGTCTGTATTTATGCAGACGACTTTATTATCACTGGAGCCTCAAAAGAAGTGCTGGAGGACAAGGTCAAACCAGTAGTAGAGCAATTCTTAAGCGAGCGGGGACTAACCCTATCGCAAGAGAAAACCAAAATTACCCACATCAACGAAGGCTTCGATTTTCTTGGAATGAATGTCCGAAAATACAACAACAAGTTAATCATTAAACCTGCGAAAGCGAGAGTCAAAGATTTTCTCGATGATGTACGCGCGACAATCAAAAGCAACGCAACAGCCAAAACGGCAAGTCTGATTCATAGACTCAATCCGAAAATTCGAGGCTGGGCCAATTATTATGCTAACGTCTGCTCCAAGAAAACCTTCGGCACAGTCGATAATCAACTATTTTCTGCTTTATGGAGATGGGCTAAAAGAAGACATCCTAACAAAAGCTTAAAATGGATCAAAGCTAAATATTTCCGACAGGACAACCTTCGAAACTGGATATTCTCTGCCTCAAGCAAGAATAACGAAGGTGTCTTCAAAAACCTGGATATAGTAATGGCCAGTAAAATCCCAATCAAACGACATATCAAGATCAGGGCTGAAGCAACACCCTTCGATCCTAGATATCATGAATATTTTGACAAGCGACTCTTGTCGCGCTCAGATAACATGAAAATCAAATGGTCGAAACGATGGTGGAATTTACTAACCAAAGAGGACGAACTTATGTACCGGATCGGTAATAACACCGGTCTTATCGAAGGCTCGAGCCGTGTGATGCGAAAGTATCATGCACGGTTCCTAGGAGAGTAATGGCCGGCAACGGCCATTGCTTATCCGGCTGAGAACATCAGAAAGCTGGTTAGTCCAGGATTTGCTTTTATGGTTTTTGAGTGTCTGTTGGGATGAGCACGCGGCAGCCTATGCCACCGGGCTACTTCACCGGCATGTCACCCAATCAATCAGGGTGAGGAGCGGGCTTGGGTTGTTCATCAACAACAGCCAACGCCTCAAGCAGCGACTCAAGATTGATAAAATCATTTGTTCTTGCTTCACATAACGCCTTCATGGCATCTAAATCCCGCGCCGCAGCGCCAGCAACGCACCCCACGCCGCCGCACCAAGCAGAAGCCGCCCCATCGCCTTTTAATATCGCAAAATTAACACCTAATTTAGAAGCAGCAGCGGCCCAATTTTCATTTTTCCTCGTTTCAAAATTATAAAATTGTTTTGAGGCAAGTAACGCCAGCGGTTGCGTAAAATCCGGCAGCAGATAAAACGGCCTATTAGAGCAGTATTCGTGAACGACATGCATCGGTAATAGGTTTTGTGCGCCACCTACACCCTTTCTCCATTGTTCATCTGCTTCATCCCAATTAACGTCAGGTCCATCGAAATTAACTTGGGTCTGAAGTTCCTTAATGATAGTGTTCTCAAAATCAAAATGATGCTCGGTGAATCGTTCTCCGTTGAGACGGTAGGTAACACCATTCGTTATTAGGTTTTTATATTGAGACTGTAATCTTGCTATAACCTGTGACCTCTTTTCGTTTTGAGGTATACACTCAAACATCACTGTCCACATCGGCTTATCTTTCGCCCAAAGCGTGTATTCAAAAAGACTGATTTTTTCAAATGTTCGACCAGAACAATCCGTCACGCTCCCCTGTTCATAGATGAGCTCAATAGTGTCCGTTAGCATTGCTTTGACAATCCCATACTCACCACGTGTACCATAATGTAAAAATTTACGGGTATTGAGAATCGGGGTAAATAGAGTCCAATAGTGCTTGGAAATTAACGCATAATTGACTACATCACTTGTCGGTAAATGCTGTGCTACTGCAACTTGCTCATCGGGGCGTAATTGTAAAAATTGTTCTATTACGGATTTATCTTGCATGATTATTGCTATACTTGAAAATCAAAAAAACAGATTATCATCGATTTTATTGTATTTGTAAACATCAAGTTGGAATTATTTCGCGCAAATAGGTCACACCCGGTGAAACAATACTGAATCAACAAGATAAACCCACAAATTAAAACGATTTAAAATGAACACCCTACTGTACTTGCAGAGCGAGTTGCCTAGGTGGTCAACAGTATACGACTTTTAATATTTTCTTAATCTTACTGAGCTAAACTGTCAACGTTGTTTACTTTTTGTAACTACTCAGAATACTTTTAGAGAGGGTTAGCATGCGAGAAAGATGGTTAAATACAAATCATTCTACCGATTTAACAATTCAAGAACTTACTGAAAAATTAGGAGCTTATACCGTAGAAGCTATGCAATGTATAGATAATGAAAATGCTAGACGTATGGCAATAGTTTCATCGGTAAATACAAGCAAAGCAGAAAAAACAGCAGCGTTGCAATCGGGCGTTTGGTATAGCAAGGATTACTTAATACACGTTAAAGAATACGAAGACAGATTCCAGTGGATGCTAAATGAAGACGTATTAAAAAACGGTTTTTTATCGAAAAAATTCTGGCAGCCTGTTGTGAGTGAGGATTTTCCGAAATCTAGAAAACCCTATGCATATCTATGGAACAATGCAGGCTCATCGCCTGCGGAAGAGATAGTTAATATCTTAGAAGGAAAATCTTTATGTTTGCTTGAATGTGCGACTGTTTTTAACATTGCACAGTATGCAGCGATTTTGCGTATAGTCGGCAAGGATAAATTTAATCGTATTTTCTCAGGAAAAGAAAAATTTACATTGCCTTTACGGATTTCCAATATGGGAGAAATCAATCCAATCTATTTATTTCTTGAAGGAAAAACAATTAATAATATTTCTGCTATTCGTATTGGAGATAAACTAAGCATTAGGAATCATTCAGATTACCAAAAAAAACATTATCCGAATGGGGCAGCACGTGGTTGGAATATCGTATGTGCTGAGGTTGATCCTGAAATTAAGTTTCAAGGTTTTGGTTTTGGAAAAAACTTAACAATAACTGAAATTACGCAGTTGCTTATTGATGAATACAATAAACCTCTTTTTGATCCATTAATCTGGCCTCAAACTCCTAAACAACGTTCAAGTGTTGCAACTTCAATTACTATAAAAGATTTTGTTTCAAATCCTGGTGCAGGGCTTAGTTTACAAGTTGTAACATTAGATCCTAAAAAAGTAAAAATGATCCTTGATGCAGATGTACATTCTGTAAATCTCTTAGATATTTTTAATACGACTAGTGAGACAGCATTAAGTTACGCAATGGAATTTACCACACTAGGACAATGGAAAAATCAAACACAATCAGCTTCTACAAATAAATTTTCGATGAATATGCAGTAGGAACTTTACTTGGTGATCTCGATAACGTGGGGGCAATGGCTTTTCTTCAAGTAACCATTGAATGCTGTTTTAAGGCGTGCTAAACCTAAACCGCTCTTTTTTGCGTGTTTGACATCGCCTTGATAACACATGAGGCCCCACTGCGATAGTATGCCTGGGCAATTCGTTCTATCGCCTACCTTGCCATGTTCATTTTAACCTCTTTTTTGGCACTTCCTGTAAGCGCACCTTAGCTATCCTTCGTTTACCAATTTGCAGTATGTAGGTATGACCAGCTGGGGGACAAATCATGGCATCGTTGACTCGCTCACCGTCGAGTTTTACAGCACCTTGATTGACCATCCTGATCGAGTCTGATGTACTCTTAGTCAGATCGAGCTGCTTTAACAACTGCGCTATGGTCAAAGGCTCACTGCATACAATAGTCTGTTCAGCTAGATTGTCTGGAATTACCCCTTTTTGAAAACGTTCGATAAAATCTTGATGTGCGATTTCAGCCTGCTCTTGATCATGGAAACGAGCAATTATCTCTTTAGCGAACTCAATCTTGACATCTCTTGGGTTCAATCCTGCGGCAACCGCCTTCTTCAGCGCAGCAATCTCATGACCTGATTTAAAACTGAGTAACTCAATATAGCGCCACATCAATTCATCAGAAATGGACATTAATTTACCGAACATTGAATCGGCCGACTCACTAATACCTACATAGTTACCCAGCGATTTCGACATTTTCTTTATGCCATCCAAACCTTCAAGCAAAGGAGTCATCATGACGACTTGCTGCTCATGGCCGAAATGCCGCTGCAACTCCCGACCCATCAAGAGATTAAATTTCTGATCAGTACCCCCTAGCTCAACATCGGCTTTGAGCACTACCGAGTCATAACCTTGCACCAGAGGGTAAAGAAATTCATGAATAGCGATGGGTTGCCCCGAAGTATAACGTTTATTGAAATCATCCCTTTCCAACATCCTTGCCACAGTAAACGTGGCTGCTAAACGAATCAAATCCGCAGCTCCCATACCCTTCATCCACTCTGAATTGAATTTAGTGGTAATTCGTTCTGGATCTAGAATTTTAGACACTTGCTGCTGATACGTTTTTGCATTTTCGATCACTTCGTCTTGGCTGAGTGGTACGCGGGTCACATTTTTTCCAGTTGGGTCACCAATTAACCCGGTAAAATCGCCAATGAGGAAAATTACCTTATGGCCAAATTGTTGAAATTGGCGTAGCTTGTTAAGCAGTACGGTATGACCTAGGTGGAGATCAGGAGCAGTAGGATCGAAACCCGCTTTGATAATTAGTGGCTGATTTTTAAGCAATTTTTTTTCTAAACCTTGCTCTGGGAGTACCTCTTCACAACCCCGTTGCAATTCCTCACCCATTGATTCTGCACTTATCATGACAACAAAACCTTACTTTTAATGATTGACCTTACATCTTTCAGGGGGTATCTTAGCCCGGTTATTCTATTCTCGCTAGGGGATAAAAATAAAAGTAACTACCAGTTAAAGCAATCATCTAGGATGACAGTAGTAAAGGCGAAACATGGATCAACAACCCAATGTCTCATTAGACGATACAACTAAGCCATCTAAATTATCGGCTCTGCTTGCGCTGGTCATTGCATTTGCCTTACCCTTTATCTTAGTACAGTCATTCCCACATAAGCAGAAAGCAATCTACGATACTGATAACCCATTGCTTCAATTTACGCCCTTGGAACCTCCCTCAGCAAAATTCCCGCATTTTTCTCATCGTGAATCTGTACCCTCTGACTCTAAGAGCTCGCTGCAATTAACAAACATTTCGCCAAACCCTCAAACACAAACCGCGGTTACACTCACTACAACTGCATCCACTAGCGCCATACCACCACCAGCAAATCCACATCTACCTGCTCAGCCTTCAACCACCTCTACAAAGCCAGTTGCTGTAACAGATCGAGAAAATGAATTAACAACAATTAAAACCCGTGAAAAGGACTCACTCACTACTGTGTTCCGCCGTTTAGGTCTCACTTCCCAAACGCTGCAAACCATTATGCGCGAAAATCCCAGGGCTAAAGCTTTAGCAAAATTGCAACCGAATCAACAACTGCAATTCCTGATTAAAAATCACACCCTAGAAAAAATGATCGCCCCAATATCAAGCACTCAATTTATCGTTGTTTATCGACAAGGACGGCATTACACAACTAAAATTAATTCCTATAAGATAGCTAGCCATAACCATTATATGACAGCGACAGTTCAGGGCTCCCTATACACTACAGCAAAGCGTCATAACATACCCTACAAGCTAGTTCAGCAAATGACAGAGATATTCGCCTGGGATATCAATTTTGCTAAAGACGTAAAAGTAGGCGATCAATTTACCATCATTTATAAAGCGCTTTTCGTCGAAGATAAAATGGTAGGGACTGGTGATATTATTGCCGTAAGTTATAGAAATCGTGGCAAGACTTTTCAAGCAGTGATGCATACCAGCCGTGCTGGTCATTCTGATTATTATAGTCCGCAGGGTACAAGTTTAAAGAATGCCTTCAATCGCTATCCACTTCATTTTAGTCATATTAGCTCAACGTTCAGTCTATCTAGGTATCACCCTATTCTCCATTATAGAAGAGCACATAAAGGGGTCGATCTCGCTGCACCAATTGGTACGCCAATTTTAGCAACTGGCGACGGCCGTATTGAGATAATCGGACGACAAAGCGGTTATGGCAATATGGTTAAAATAACCCATAACAAAACCTATAGTACTATTTACGGCCATATGTTGAAATTTCAGAAGGGTTTATACAAAGGCGCCTTTGTAAAGAAAGGTCAAATTATTGGTTATGTTGGCCAAACAGGTTTAGCATCAGGCCCACATTGTCATTACGAATTCCATATTAACAGCCAACCTAAAAACCCCACCACTGTCAATTTGCCAAGGGGAAATACCATACCCGCAAGAGAAATGGCCAAATTCAAAGCCAATACTAGTACCTTATTAGCACAGCTGAAGTTATATGAAACAGGCCGCCTTAACAAAAAGAAGGTACAGACGGGGTAACTACCCCCGTCAAATTGACGTATCTGGAGAGTTACCAAACAGGATAAGTGCTCAGACTCAACCAAAAAGATAGCGACAGATAACCACACTCGCTATCACCCCGGCTAGATCCGCTAATAAACCAGCCGGAATCGCATGCCTTGTTCGCTTTATGCCAACTGCGCCAAAGTATATAGCAATAACATAAAAGGTTGTTTCCGTGCTCCCCATCATGGTGGCTGCAGTTTTGGCAATGAGCGAATCGCCACCATAGCGATGAATTAACTCGGCCATAACCCCCGTTGCAGCACTACCTGAAAATGGCCTTATTAAGGCCAAAGGGAGTAACTCCGAGGGCATACCTAAAGCGGATAACGCTGGAGCTAGAACGACCTGCATAAGCTCAAAAAATCCAGAGGCCCGCAACATCCCGACTGCAACTAACATGGCGATTAGATAAGGGATAATGCTTACACTGGTTTCAAATCCTTGTTTGGCTCCGCCAACAAATGCAGAGAAGACATCAACCTTCTTCAACGCACCATATAGCGGGATACCTACAATAAAAGCGAGAAAAATCCAGTTGGAAAATTGATTGGCAAAATTACTCATTTACCGCTACCCCTCTAATTCGGTAAGCAGGCAGCTTGGCTAATTGTTTAACGGCAACAATAGCCACAAAGGTTGATATGCTAGTTGCGACCAACGCACTAAAAATTACACTACGGGGATGTATGCTGCCATTAGCGGCAAGAAAGGCTATCGCTGTTGCTGGAATAAGCTGAACACTCGAAGTATTAATTGCCAAAAAAGTGCACATGGCATTGGTTGCTTCTTGGGTGTGAGTATTAAGGCGCTGGAGCTCCTTCATTGCCTGCAAGCCAAATGGCGTAGCTGCATTGGCTAATCCGAGGACATTGGCAGCAAGATTTAGCACAATTGCTCCCATAGCAGGGTGGTCAACCGGTACTTCAGGAAACAAAGGGCGCAGTATAGGGCGCAATCCACGTGCTAGATGATTAATGAGCCCTGACTCAGAAGCAATTGCCATAATCCCCAACCACAATGCCATGATGCCAGCTAAGCCTAGCGCAATTTCAAACCCGAACTTTGCAGAATCCGTCACTGCTTGCACAACCTGATCGAGACGCCCCTGGGCCACACCAACAATCAATGACAGAAAGATCATTCCCAGCCATATTGCATTCAACATTCTGTACCTCTACGGGATAATGGGTTAAAATATATACTTTTTATAGATTCGCAGAGGCTTAGGAGAGGCTATGTGCATAGTTTTCCGTAGTAAAACGATTAAGAGCATTGTTTTTAGTTCTTTTTTAGTATTTTTATCATCCCAATCTATAGCAACAATACATCCTAAACAACAAGAAGCAAACCATGCAATCACAGCACTATATCACAGCCTTGAGCACTTACCTAAATCGGATATGGCGGCCAGGCTCGATGCGATTAGCGCTCAATTTCTAGGTAAAACCTACCTGCTTGGTGCCCTTGGCGAGGGCCTTAAAGCCCGCTTTGACCAAGAGCCACGATACCGTACTGATGCCTTTGACTGCGACACCTATGTTACGACAGTTCTTGCATTGGCGCTGGCGCAAAATGTGCACGGGTTTAAGCAATGCATGAGGAAAATTCGCTATAAAGATGGGAAAGTTAGTTTTATCACCCGTAACCATTTTATGTCGCTAGATTGGAATCCCAATAATCAACGTCAAGGTTTTATCAAAGATATCACAGCGTCTATAAAAGATAGAAATAATAAACCTGTAGCAAAAATTGCATCAGCATTGATTGATAAACCTTCTTGGTATCAACATTTTTCCAATAAAAACATTCGCTTAACCCCAGCTGATGAAAAAGAGCGAACTAAACGATTAGCCGAGTTACAATTGAGAGGGTCTAAATTACCTCAACAAATTGCCCAAATACCCTACCTCCCCCTAACCAACTTATTTGATGCACAAGGTAATCCTAATGAATTCTTATTTAAACAAATTCCTAATGCAGCAATTATAGAAATCGTGCGACCTAATTGGAATTTGCGTGAGCAAATCGGTACTAATCTTAATGTTTCCCATTTAGGCTTTGCTTTTTGGAAAAAAGGGACTCTCTATTTTAGACAAGCCTCATCTCAGTACGGCCACGTTGTTGAAGTTCCCCTAGCAGATTATTTACGCAAAGCATCGGCAAGCCCTACTATCAAAGGCATTAATGTGGAAGTAGTGGTGCCAAGTAATCCCTTGCCTGATGGATGTTCCTGAGCGCAGCGAAGGATCTCCTCAGCTGAGCACTATGCCACATTCAGGAGATCCTTCGCTGCGCTCAGGATGACGTGGCGAGACCCTATATTACACAATAAGTTCCAATTGCAATCGTTCTATTGTAGGGCAATTGGTAGAATTCAATGTTTAAATTAGCAGAGTAATTGCGCATTAAAAAGGCAAACAATTTCTCCTGCCAATAGAACATCAGTGTTTTCTTATGCTTAGAAGCAATAACGTTGGGGATCTCGACCATATAAGTGGCTGACTCAACCTTAAATTCAAAAGGTAACAAGCCTCGCGCCACCGCTTTAGCTAGTGCCCGCGGTACAGAAATATTATCCATAAAGCCATAATGTAAAGTTAATCCGCAAACGCGATTGTCGACTTGGTTAACTTCAAATCGTTCAGCTAGAGCAATGTGAGGTCTATTTTCAACGACATAACTGACAATTAAAATATTTTCTGGAACCGCGTAACATAGCTTTAAAAAATGCAAGAAACTTCCCCCACTACGATCATAAATATCAGTAAGAAAAATTGCAGTTACCCCCGGCAGATGCCTGAGCGATTTATAATTTAACTGCTTAACAATTTTAGTAATATCCTCTTGTTGCATATAAAAATTTTCTTTCAAATAGCGCAATCCTACATTCCAAGTGTACATAATAAAACTAATAATTAAAGCAAAGCAGACTGGAACCCATCCTCCTGTTAAGAATTTGTGAACATTAGCTCCCAAAAAAGCCAAGTCGACAAACAAGAACGGAGTAAATACCAAAGCCACTCGTAACCACGACCATTGCCAAATATGCCTTGCTGCATAGGTAACCATTGTGGTCACTAGCAACATGACTAAATTTACTGCAATTCCATAAGCATGAGTCATCCCACTGGAATTTTTAAAAGTAAAAATAAGCAACATTGTGCCAATGAACAATAAAAAATTCATTTGTGGAATATAGATTTGCCCTATATGCTCTTTGGATGTTTGAATCACAGGAATACGAGGGCAAAGTCCTAATAATATTGCCTGCTTAGTTAGTGAAAAAGTGGCAGTAATCACTGCTTGCGATGCAATAACCGTCGCGATTGTAGCCAGAAGTAATAAAGGAACAGAAAACCAACCGGGTGAGATCATATAAAAAGGATTCTCTATGGCTTCTGGATGTTCAAGTAAATGACCCGCCTGGCCAAAATAGTTGAGCACCAGAGAAGGGAGAGCGACAAAATACCAACTATAACGAATAGGACCTTTGCCGAAATGACCAATATCAGCATAAAGGGCCTCTCCACCGGTTACGGCTAAGAAAACATCGCCCAATAAAAAATATCCTTTCAGACCATTGCTGACCAAAAAGTCATAGGCATAATAAGGGTTGAGCGCATGTATAACAAATGGGTGGCGAAAGATTTCAATTGTTCCTAAAGTAGCGATAGTAATAAACCAAATTAGCAGTAAAGGACCAAATGCAGCACCGATTTTAGCTGTTCCATGAGATTGCATAATAAATAAAAAAATCAAGATCCCACACGACAAAGGAATAATTAATTGATTAAATTGTGGGGAAATCGTTTTTAATCCCTCAATGGCACTCGTCACTGAAATTGCAGGAGTTAACATGCCATCTCCAAGTAAAAGACCGGCACTAAAAATGGCTAATAAGTAAAAAAGCGGCTCCAGTCTTGTTGCTTTTTGCTTAAGCAATGCCAGAAGCGCTAAACCACCGCCCTCACCGTCGTTATCCGCTCGAAAAACAATCACTAAATATTTAATGGAGATAATAAAAATCAATGACCAAAAAATTAACGACAAAACGCCCAATATCTCTACCTTAGTAAGCGGTAAATTACCGAGTGCCGCACGTAATGCATAGAGTGGGCTAGTACCAATATCGCCAAAAACCACACCTAAAGCACCGAGAGCCAATGCCCAGGGAATTTTTTTATCAGTCATGAGCCAAAAGAATTGATTGCCTTACAAAAACTATAAACCAATTGTGTAGGGTTTGGCTAAGATTTTTCGTTTTATAAATTGACGCGTCTGGGGAGTTACGATTTTTTCAACATTGCGAAATAGTAGTGGATGCTTAATAATGGAAAAATTCATGTAACGAAGGAGTGGGAATGTCACAAAAGAGCTCACTTAGGCGCTTAGCCTTGGTAAGTCTATTATCTTTAGCGTTAAGTAGCTGCTTTCATCCTCCTTATAACGATTTTAAACCGTATCGACGTGTCTACACTACTACCCCTCCTGCCGCAATTATAGGTACAGCGACAGTTGCAATCGCAGGGGGCGCACCTATTCTTGCTGGAGCAGCAATTGGTGGTGCCTTAGGAGCTACTGTTGGACTTTATAAAGACAGTAGGGCCATGCTGATAAAACAATTACGCAGATTATACATGCAATATATTGAATATGGTGATACCGTCACAATCATTGTGCCTACAGATCGTTATTTTATTTTTAACAGCGCACGCTTAAATGAATTGTGTTTTCCAGGCTTATCTACCTTGATCAAGCTGATTAAAAAATATCCTAGGTGTTGTCCTATCTATGTTGCTGGTTTCACGGACAATGTAGGCTCTCGATTTAGCAAGCAAAGGATGACTCAAGCGCGAGCAGAAACTATGGTTGGTTTTCTTTGGGCTAATGATATTCCGGCGAGGCGCTTGATTGCTGAAGGATATGGTGATAAAAATCCTGTTGGTGATAATAAACTCATTCACGGTAGTGCTTATAATCGTCGTCTAGAAATTCAACTATTTCGGAATTGTAAGAGCCCACCTTACATAGCCCCTATGAAATAATTTTACTGGCAGGTACATATGAAGTCGAGATTCATTGGCGGTATTCTTCTCATAGTTGGCACATCAATTGGAGCTGGGATGCTTGCCTTACCAGTGGCTAATGCAGCAACTGGTTTTTGGCAATCCTCCTTCTTTCTATTGATCTGCTGGGCAGGGATGACGCTGGGTGCCTTATTTATCCTCGAAGCGAATCTGTATCTACCACCCGGTAAAAATATGGTTTCGATGGCGGCCTCAACTCTTGGCATCCCAGGTCTCTTTGCTGCTTGGCTCAGTTATCTCTTTTTACTTTATACCCTCCTCTCTGCTTATATCTCGGGCGGCGCAGATGTTTTTGGTAATCTAAGTGGACGACTAGGTATCCCTATCAGTGGATGGCAAGCCAGTACCTTGTTTACATTCGTTTTTGGTCTTATTGTTTATAGTGGTATACGCCGCGTTGATTTACTTAATCGTGGTCTGATGTTTGCAAAACTCGCAGTTTACTTTTTCCTTATCGTGCTGATTTCCCCTCATATTCAGTTTAACTACCTTAAGGGGGGAAACTATCAATACATTACTGGCACGGTAATGATTTTGATTACCTCTTTCGGCTTTGCGATCATTGTCCCCAATTTACGCGATTATTTTAATGACGACCTTAAAGCTCTTAGGAAAGTGGTGCTTATTGGCTCATTAATTCCTCTATTGTGCTATTTAGCTTGGAATGCGGTGATTATTGGTAGCTTACCTTCCGCTGGTGAGCAAGGATTGGCAGCACTGATGCATAGTGATCATACCACTTCTGAACTTGCCACAACACTTAGCAACACCGTGCAAAGTGCAATGATTAGCTCATTGTTTAATTTTTTTACTTCAATTTGTATGCTAACAGCCTTCTTGGGAGTTTCACTTTGTCTAATTAGTTTTTTAGCAGATGGTCTAAATTTGGAGCAACGCGGCAAACAAGGGTTAGGCTTATTTGTATTAACTTTTTTACCGCCACTGTTAGTCGTTATTTACTATCCCGGTGCTTATATCCATGCCCTAAACTATGCTGGAATTTTTTGCGTCATCTTATTGCTATTATTGCCAGCCTTAATGACTATTTATGGACGAAAAAAATTTTCACCCCGTTACACAGTCCCTGGAGGCAGAACATCCCAATGGCTTGTCATTATTTTTTCGATAATACTGCTTGTGAATTCACTTTGGGAAATATTGGCGTCATTGCAAAAGCAGTGAACCCGTCATTGCGAAAGCAGCGAACCCGTCATTGCGAAAGCAGCGAACCCGTCATTGCGAAAGCAGCGAACCCGTCATTGCGAAAGCAGTGAACCCGTCATTGCGAAAGCAGTGAACCCGTCATTGCGAAAGCAGCGAACCCGTCATTGCGAAAGCAGCGAACCCGTCATTGCGAAAGCAGCGAACCCGTCATTGCGAAAGCAGCGAACCCGTCATTGCGAAAGCAGCGAACCCGTCATTGCGAAAGCAGCGAACCCGTCATTGCGAAAGCAGCGAACCCGTCATTGCGAAAGCAGCGAACCCGTCATTGCGAAAGCAGCGAACCCGTCATTGCGAAAGCAGCGAACCCGTCATTGCGAAAGCAGCGAACCCGTCATTGCGAAAGCAGCGAACCCGTCATTGCGAAAGCAGCGAACCCGTCATTGCGAAAGCAGCGAACCCGTCATTGCGAGGAGCGAAGCGACGAAGCAATCCAGTGGCCTTTTCTAGCATCTCATAAGGCCACTGGATTGCTTCACTGCGTTCGCAATGACGGAGCTTGCGTTCGTAATGACGGAGTATTGAGCAATATTATTAGAATGGCTAAAGTCGAGGTAAGGTTATTTGACATAAATGACTAAAATGAAATACCATATTGTTTTAATTTTGTTCTAATCGGATATTATAATGTCTATCACGAAATCTATTGGCAGCATCTTATTAATCGTTGGCACCTCAATTGGTGGCGGCATGCTCGCTCTTCCAGTTTCAACTGCAGAGGTTGGCTTTACCAATTCAATTTTTTTCTTATTCATCTGTTGGTTAATTATGACCATAGGAGCACTACTAATTCTTGAGGTGAATCTACGTTTACCTGCAGGCAGTAATATAGTGTCGATGGCCAAAGCAACCTTGGGCTTGCCAGGGCAGGTTATTGCATGGATTGCTTATCTTCTGCTTTTTTATACCTTATTATCAGCCTATATCTCTGGTGGCTCAGACGTATTAAACGACATATTGCACCAAGCCAATATTCATTTTCCAAGCTGGTCAACTTCACTTATGTTTACTCTGCTCTTCAGCCTGGTTGTTTATAATGGCATACGCTCTGTTGATTATGTTAATCGTGGTCTTATGCTCGGTAAATTGGGGGTTTATCTCCTCTTAATAATTGTTATCAGCCCCAAAATTGATCTTACTTCATTAAGCGGAGGCTCAATGAAAGCGATCACTGGTAGCCTGATGGTACTGGTTACCTCCTTTGGATTTGCCTCCATAGTACCTAGTTTACGTGAATATTTTCATGATGATGTCCACAGTTTACGGAAAGTTATTCTGCTTGGCTCATTGATCCCGCTAATCTGTTATATCCTTTGGGATGCAGTAATCATGGGAGTTGTACAACGGGGAGGCGATAACGGGCTAATCGCTTTAATGAGCAATGAACATGCAACCAGTGGTTTAACCAATGCATTATCAACAGCTGTCCAAAACCAATGGATAACCGGATTTTTCAGCTTTTTTACATCAATATGTATGATTACAGCTTTTCTTGGTGTTTCAATTGGCTTGTTTGATTTTTTAGCCGATGGTTTAACCCTGAAAAAAACAGGACTGCAAGGTAAATCGACCTTGGCTCTTACCTTTTTACCTCCTTTAGCAGTGGTGCTTTTTAATCCAGGAATTTATTTGCATGCGCTTAGCTATGCAGGCATTTGCTGTGTGATTTTATTGCTCCTCTTACCTGCACTCATGACCTGGCGTGCCCGCAGAATTGATCCAACTGGAGGACTTTGGCTTGTACCCGGCGGAAATTTAAGCTTAGGATTGGTGGTATTAAGCGCTGTACTTCTACTCACAATCGCCATGCAATAAGCGTAATAGCGGCTTCTTTCGGTACCAAAGCCGCTAATCGTGCTAACACTCCAAATCCCGATTTAACAAATGAATATGTTATAATAACAAGTTCTAAACGATTAAAAACAAAACATTACAGATGCAACTCTCATATACTGGACTTTGGACAAACTTCGATCTGAACGGGCCCGGGCCCGTGAGCGAGCCCGAGCCCGCCCGAGCTCCGGCTAATCTACTTTTTGCGCCATTTTAGTCAACATCATAACAATGCGAATAAGTAAATCTCTGGCTAAGCGATAATGTTCTTCATGTATAATCCTAGAAAAAGCAGTTGAAGCCTACTGCGCAAGCCAAATGCACTGAATCTGCTCGGCTTTTTTGAATTTTTTCGCTCACCGTAGTGGTGACTACTGCTTTCGCGAAAAAATTCAAAAAAGCCGAACATCTTCAGCACCTTTGACTTGCTCGCTACGGCTTCAACTGCTTTTTCTAGGATAATGAAACTATAAAGCAACCAACACAAGTTCAAAATGATTTTGAACGAATTATTCGAATGATTGGGACACCAGCTCAACCACCCAAACCCCGAAAAAAATCCCTTGGACGACAAGCGGGGAACATTCAGGTAAAACGCATGCGCCATCCTATCGTTAAAAAGTGGAAAAACACGGCTCTTGATGAAAAAATCATTGCATAATCAAGATAAAATAGTCAATATATAGTGCAGATTGCGCGTTGCTATGCTGGAATATTGCTAATAATCTGGATTTGATTGTAACTTATCACTGTTCGGAGCTCGGGCGGGCTCGGGCTCGCCCACGGGCCCGGGCCCGTTCAGATCGAAGTTTGTCCAAAGTCCAGTCATATAGGCAAATAAAATCGCGTAGGTTGGGCCTTGGCCCAACAAGAATGTGGCATGTTGTGATAAAATAGTCGTCGTTTGTTTTGGCCGGGTGGCGCAAGGTACGCATTTTTTCTTACAATGTTGACGCTTGTATCATGTTGGGCCAAGGCCCAACCTACATATTTGTCTATGCGAGAGTTGCACCCAACATTACAGAAAATTTGATTGGACCGTAAAAATATGTCTTATTATAACACCTCGTATAATCCATTTTCTAATATTATTGAGACACGAACTTTTCCTCATGCTCGCACTTTGCGAACTAACTTGTTTCAAAAAATTTTAGATGCATTTTTTATATTTGCAGGTACAGATTACCCCTTTCATCACTCGCGAGGAAACAACCGAACAGAACATCTCGGCTTATTTGACTATACAACACTTTTTATTCCTCATCTGTTATATAGATTAACAATGTTAATTGGTGATCGTTTTGAAAAAAAAACTGCCATAGTAATTTTTTGCATCTCCCTTATCATTCTTCTCCCTTTGTTTATAGTACGATGTGTAGTATCAGCAATTTTAACCCTTATAAGTTTAGCCGTCATTCTAGCCGTCCATGCTGCTTTTTACACCGACGGAGAAAATTTAAAAGAAAAAGTGCTTCAACTAGACATACATCGAGTTCATCACTTACCTGCGGGAAGGCAGTCTTGTACAGTGAAAGGCGAATCTATAACAACCAAATGGATTGCACTGGAAGAAGAAATGTTAGGTGATTGTTTACAGCGCTATCACACTGATCTTGAAAATTTAAAAGTGAAAATAAAAATTTTTAATGAACATCGTTTTACTCTTGTTGATAAGGATCTTGATAAAGATAAAAAAGTTAGTATTAATTTTATCGATGATAAATTGCATTGGTGCGGGTGCTGCCCTGTCCACCAAAAAACTTTTGTTTATCAAGCTATCTTCAGCAAATCCAATACTGAATCTCAAAAAGAACTTCAAGAGGTTTTGGCTCTTAATATTGGCGGCATAACTACTCAATTAGAAGAAGAAGATCCTGAATTATTAGCTGATCTAATCTCCTCAAGTAACACCACATCCACCCAAGCACCGATAAGCCTGGTGCATAGAGGGATCTTACAAAAAATGTTTTTCCCCCCTCCTAATAAAAATGAAGTTATATCTAATAATTGTGAGCAATCGTTATCTTATTAAAATCCTTCAAACAAGCAATTTTTAGCGCGATTGTCCTGATTTTTATTCCTTATCTTATTGATATTTAAAAATAAAACAAATAGACTGACTATGGATGCTTAAGTTAGAAAAAAAACCAACCCTCGTAATGGAAGAACTATCATGATTACCGATAATCAATCAAACAGCATACGCAATGAACAAGACACTGCTTGGAAAGAAATCCTCGATGCTTACTTCAAAGATTGTATTACCTACTGCTTGCCTGAGCTAAGTGAACTTATTGACTGGGAGAAGCAACCTATTTCATTGGATAAAGAATTACAGGCTATTACCAAAGGCTCTAAAACAGGAAAACGTTTACTGGATAAATTATTTAAAGTCTTTTTAAAAGATGGTAGCGAGCAAAGGGTATTAATTCATATCGAAGTGCAGGCAACACATGATAATGATTTCCCTAAACGCATGTTTACCTATGGATATCGCATCTGGGATAAATACCAGCAGCCCTTGGTCAGTTGCGCAATTCTTACTGATGATCGTCGCTCGTGGCGGCCTAACTCTTATGAAGTAAAATTTGCAGGCTCTCGCTTGAGCGCAGAATTTCTCGTCATTAAACTAATTGATTACCGTGAGCGCCAAAACGAACTAGAAGAGTCAACGAACCCTTTTGCCAGCGTCATCCTAGCTCAACTCGCAGCGCTCGATGCTAAAACAAAATCGGATGAGCAGCGTAAGAATATTAAATTTATGCTAACCAAACGCCTGTATGACAAAGGTTTGTCTAAGCAAGAAATCAGCAACCTATACCAATTCATCGATTGGCTCATTGGCTTACCTAGTGAGCTTGAGGTAGACTATCTTAAGAGTGTGTGTGATTTAGAGGAGACATCTAAAATGGCTTATATTACTTCCGCTGAGCGCTTCGGGCCAGAGATTTGGCGTGAAAGATGGATTAAACGAGCTGTAGAACAAGCAAAGCTTGAAACAGCAAGGCGGTTACTTGCAGAAGGTGCTAATCTTGCCCTCATAGCTAGGGTAACTGAACTACCAATAGAAATGATTGAAAAGCTTCTAGAATCAAGTTCTGTCGAATCTTAATAAAAATTTGCTAGCTAGCGTATTAAGGGGTAGTAGCTCATTTAAACAACTAAGTGTTGAGTGGGTCCGCATTCATAAAGAAGAGGTGAGCTACACTGGCACCTCTTTTTTTATCCAAGCCATAAAATTCAGTGTCTCCTCTAGAGCGAGAAAATCAGGCCAATAGGTTTGCAATACAGCTAATGCTTTATAACCGAGCTCCAAATTAATTGCTAGCAATTGCTCAAGCAGCTTTACAAAAAATTGGGCATTTCGATTTTGGACAATCGTTACTGGTAACGATAAAGTATCAAGCATTTTGGTAAATGTCTGCTGGAAATAGCGAGGAAACATTTGCGGCATTGCTATATTGCCATCAAAAATCCGATGATCTGCGCTTAAAGAAATCGGCAATAGATCCTGAGGCTCAAAGGTTTGTTTCTCTTTATTCCACACTTGTCTTTTTTCAACTGCGAACAAGGTAATTTTTACCGTCTCATTTGGGCGTAATGGCGATTTTCCTTGTGTATAGCCCCAGCTCCCAATGTTACTTACAGTGACCACCGAATTATTTATCATGGGATAATCATACAAATCATTCAAAAAATCATAAAGGGCATCATCCGTCATCGCCATTAAATGGGGATGCTCTTTGTCAATTTGCTGACGCTTTTTAAAACAATAAACCATCATTTGGATGCTATTACGGACTCTAACGGCCAAGTCTTGCACAGTTAATTCATGGCAATTTTCAAAAACAATAGTCCCAATATGATCGCCGCAATCAGGTAGTTTAACTGCCAGACCAACATAACTTTCTTGGGTTTGCAACAATTTCATCTGGCTAATATACGATCGCCAATGATCATTTTCATGTAAACTTAAGCTTATCGATTGTAATATGAGGATGGTTAAGGTGTCTGGTGGGTATTTTTTATTAAAAAAATCAAGGCAGCTCACATTAAGATTAAATTCACCGACCATCGTGGGATCTTTAGGGTCATCCCACTGCGACATGAGTGCCTGCCGAATCGGGGTCATTTCAATTTCGTAGACTGATTGAGAATACTTCAGGACTCGCGGGAAAAGTTTCTCTGCAGCGCGCATAAGAAATTGCCAATTTAGGCTAGGCTTAAGACTGAGCTTATGCAATTGCTCATTATGTTTTTTATCCAAAGCTTTTAAAAAATCGATTACACCTTCACCACCGAGTATGGCTGTAATAGAAAGCATGTATTTATATTGTAAAAAAACATTTGTTAATAATTGTTTCTCTAGATACTTAATTTTGCTTTGGACAATCTGTTTATCGGGTAGGCCAATCACGCGATATAGATCAGCCTCACAGACATGGCGATGCTCATCAGCAACAATTGTAGCAAAAACTTTAGGGGCAATACCTCGGCGCTCAAAGCTAGTAAAAATTTCTTCGATCCAACCTTCGGCGATTAAATTGAGCAAAACCACCGCAATTTTGGGGCATTCTTCAGCGCGAATAAAATTGCATAGGACTTCTATATTTTTACTGTATGCAGGCGGTAGTGCATAAGGAGCACTCAATTGATAGACAATTTTAGTAAAAACCAGACCATGAAAAATTTCATCCAGCAATTGGGCATGCATGAGCTGTCTATGCTTAGGGTCAGTCATCCTAGACTCAAATTTTAGTGGCACCTGAATTGCTAATACTTCTAATTGTGCTAATAATGAAAATGCGTAAATATAAAGTGTTTTTTCATGCTCTAACGCAAAAGGAAGTCCATCCTGAAACAATTCTGTCAACCTACTCTTTACCAGCTCTTTTTCTTCCTGGGAAATTCGCTGCCAGCCCTCTAAAATCCATTGCTCAGAACCCCATGATGGTCTAAGTAGCTCAGTCAGCTCATCCACCTTACACATCCAATTTAAATCGAAGTGTCAGAATCATAACTACATCAGACTTCCAGCGTCAACCTTTCATACCTGGACTTTGGACAAAGAGCCATAACCTTGTTGGGCCAAGGCCCAACCTACTTTAAATTTGCCTATACGAGAGTTGCACCTGAACTCTAGGTCAGCCATAACCTTGTTGGGCCAAGGCCCAACCTACAATCTCGTGACCTAATTAAACGTAGGTTGGGCCTTGGCCCAACAGAAGCCACCCAGAAGGCAGTGCCTTTTCATCCAGTACGGAGTATGATATTGCTCTAATCGAGTAATCCGCTTTTTAAACATGACCAAAATAAGACCGTTCCTAAAATGGGCTGGAAGCAAAATTAACTGCCTTGAAAGCATTTTAAGATCTTTCCCGCCTGCAAAGCGTCTCATTGAGCCTTTTACGGGTTCAGGAGCAATCTTTATTAATTCAAACTATGAAAATTATCTATTGGGAGAAGAAAATAAGGATTTAATTGGCATATTTAAATGTTTGCAGCAAGGAGGGGATGATTTTATTGCTTATTGTGCTGAATTCTTTACCAGCGAAAACAATAGCTCTGAAAACTATTATTCACTTCGCGAACAATTTAACTGCAGTAAGGATTTAAACTATAAGTCTGCTTTATTTCTTTATTTAAACAGGCATGGCTATAATGGCCTCTGCCGTTATAATCAAAGTGGTTTATTCAATGTCCCTTTGGCCGCTACCCTAAGCCTTATTTTCCCCAAATTGAAATGAGTTATTTTTATCAAAAATCGCAGCAAGCTCAATTTATGCATAACGATTTTCGCCAAACCTTTACACATGCCCAACCCGGCGATTTGATCTACTGTGATCCCCCTTATGTTCCTCTATCGCGCAGTGCTAATTTCTCTTCCTATACAAGTAAAAAATTTACCGAACAGGATCAGATTGATTTGGCTCACTTGGCTCTAGAGAGTGCAAAAAAAGGGATCACCGTCGTGATCTCCAACCATGATACTCCTTTCACCCGTCATCAGTATCGTGATAGCGAAATCATTTCATTTCCAGTAGTCGTTATAATTAGCTGCCATTCAAACAATCGACATGCCTTCGCAAGAATTAGTGGCTATTTTTAAGCCGCCTTCGCGGGGATGACACAGAGAGAGTGATAACCTCCTTCTCCGTACAGAGGTTAGGGTACTCTATTGCGGCGAACAGTGTCCTTCATAAAAAACGTAGGATGATAACGAGGGAAGGGAGAGCGGCAGGACTGAAAGGGCAAGTTGGTAGCTTTTTACAGTGTAAATATGCACACCACTAACAATGACACTTTTACCAAAGGTATCCAGTAATTTTCCCACTAAAGGCTGAAAGATAACCCCACCTAAAGTAACTATCATATTCGTAGCTGCAAACACCGTCCCTGATAATTTAGCACCAGAACTTTCTTTTGCCATGATAAAGACAATAATTTCTGTCGCACAAAATACACCGTAAAGAAATAATAGGACATTTAACCAGGCATAAGATAAACCAGGGTAATACAGGACAAAGCTAATGCAAATAAGGGCCACTATTGCCCCTACAACCAAAGGTAACACACGCCGTCCAGAGCTATCAGACAAAAAGCCTCCTATCGGTGCGCCCACTGCCCAACCTAAAAACACGGCAGAAATCGTTCTAGCAGCCTCAATCTTAGTTAAATGATGAGCTTGCTCTAAATAACTTTTACCCCATAGCTCTCCGAAAACAGACAGAGAAGTATATAAACAAGCGCCAACAAGCCCTATTAACCACACTTGCGGCGAAGATAACACTTGCCAAACCTCAGTGAAAAATTCAGGTAGAGGATGACGATGGGGAGCATATCCCTCGGGTCCATCACGAACGATCAGGAAGGTAACAACAGTCAGTACAGCACCTATCGTAACCATCATAGATAAAACTGGGTACCATCCTATAGTTATCGCCATAGCGGTAATCTTCACTTCCCCATAGATCAATCCCAACATACCTAGGGTAGTAATTAGCCCAGCAACTAGGGAAAAATAACGGCGAGGTAACCAATGTAACGTTAACGATAAAACACCAACAAAAGCAAATGATGAACCAAATCCAACTAAAAATCGCCCACTACTCGCGATGAATAGGGATGAGGTGTCAGTAAACATCCATGATCCAATCGTGCAGCAGAGACAAGCAAAAGTAAGCAAGCGCCGGGGCCCAAAGCGATCCATTAGCATTCCAACCGGCAGTTGCATGGGTGAATAAGCAAAATAATAAAAAGCAGATAATTGCCCAAAAGTCGTCGCAGAAATATGGCCAAATGCAACACTTAATTCACTCTGCAATGCACCGGGAAGGATTCTTAATACGAATTCATAGCAATAAAAAAACGCCCCAATTGCGCAGATTAAACTGCCGAATAGGGTTTGTTTTTGTCGGAGTGTTTTAGTTATCTGCGTTAGCATAGGTTTCCTTCAAAAAGAAGGTCAATACAGCAGCAATGATAACACCCACTGGAATGATCGATAACGCGAATTGAAAATCATGCGCTGTATAGAGTTGCTGCAATTTCTCCACAGGTCCTTGCAGAGAGGTCTTTTCCAGGTGGGATGCTAAGCTCAAATCGAGTAATCGTCCTACTAGAGGCTGTAAAAACATTGCTCCAAGCATGACAATCATATTTGTCGTTGCCATTGCCGTACCCGCTGCTTCACTAGGACTAAGTTCTCGACCTACAGCAAAAACAATGCATTGCGCACTATATAAAAGACCCAAAAGAAACATTAACGCATTGATAGCCGGTTTATTTAATCCAGGTAGGTAGAGGATAATGATCATTATTATCCCTGCCCCGACAGCACCCAAAAACATAGGAGGCTTGCGGCGTTTTAATTTGTCAGAAATATAACCCATTAACGGTGCACCAATGGTAAATCCTAGAAAAAGCAAGGAATTAGCAAAATCAGCAGCACGCTTGTGATAATCCATGAGCATGTTTTAAATAAGGAATACCCCATAATTCAGCAAAAACGGTTGTTGGTAAATAAACCAAACAGCCAAACATACCATTTATCCAGATTTGCTTATTACGGGTTATGATACCTAAATCAATCATGCTTTTTTTGAAATTAGCTACTGTTCCACTCCGCCGTTGGTGGCTTTTCTTATCGCGTATACCAAACCACAACACAATGGTTAAAACAATCCCAGCATAAGCAGTTAAGTTTAACGGTTTCACGCCAACCAACCTTGATGACCAAGCCGCCCAACAAATTATCCCCGATCATTGCTCCTATCGTTCCTAAAGCTGAAGCCAAACCCGAAACCATTGCTAGTTTATTCTCAGGTAGCCAAATCGTAGCAAGTTTTAAAACACCAACGAATGCGAAAGCGGAGCCAAATCCTACTAAAAACCGTCCTGCTGCAGCAATCCAAAAATCGGTAGTGCCAGCAAACATGAAGATTCCAATGACACAGATTAAACAAGCAAGAGTTATTAATACCCTTGGACCATAGCGATCCAAAAGAACACCAACAGGTATTTGTAAGGGCACATAAGCATAATAATAAAACGCAGAGAGTAATCCAAAGCCAGTTGCAGATAAATTGAAATGCTCTCGCAGCGGGTACTCCATCACACTCGGTGATATTCGCAGGAAATACTCATAGCTGTAGTATATTGCGCCAAGAGCACAAATTAACCAAGCGAGCAACAAATATTTTCTATTATTACTAGTATACAAAATACCCTCCTACGCCCATCAGTATAAAAAATTAGCGTAACTACCCGCGTCATCCCGAGCGCAGCGAGGGATCTCCAGCAAGCGGCACGTATTACAATTAGTGTAAAAAACACTTGAAAAATTATGCCACTGCATGAAGATCCCTCGTCGCAAACTCCTCGGGATGACGCATCTGCGGAGTTACAAAAATTATTAAGGGTATTTCAGAAGGATCTGCTGACACCACTTGCCCTAGCCGCTTTTGCTACAGCATGTGCTACCCGCTCCTTTAACCGAGGGTCAATAGGTTTGGGGATGAAATAGTCCGGACCAAAATCCCAATTAATCATCCCTGGATAATTATCCATAACAACTTGTGGTACTGGCTCAAGCACCAGTTGACGAATAGCTTCTACAGCAGCAATCTGCATTGACTGGTTGATGCAGGTTGCACGAACATCAAGTGCCCCACGAAATATGTAGGGAAAACAAAGTACATTATTGACTTGATTAGGATAATCGGAACGTCCAGTTGCGATAATTAAGTCATCACGAACCCGATGCGCAACTTCCGGTCTGATTTCCGGATCCGGATTAGATAAAGCAAAAATGATTGGCCTTGGGGCCATTAGCCTTAAGAGCTCGCCATTGAGCAAATCAGGTTTTGCAACACCAATAAAAACATCAGCATCAATTAATGCATCTGCAAGGGTGCGTTTATCTGTATTGCGTGCGAAAGCGAACTTGTAAGGATTTAAGTCTTCTCGTCCAGTATGAATAACCCCTTTAGTATCTAAAAGTAATATTTTTTCTTTATCGGCGCCCAGAGCCACTAATAAACGCATAGACGCAATACCTGCAGCCCCAGCACCGATGCAAACAATACTAACGTCCGAAAGTCGCTTATCTTGTAAGTCGAGAGCATTTAACAAACCAGCGGCTACAACAATTGCAGTACCATGTTGATCATCATGAAATACAGGGATAGTTAACTGCTCAATTAAAGCCTGCTCGATTTCAAAACACTCTGGTGCTTTAATATCCTCTAAATTAATACCACCAAAAGTTGGGGCAATTCGCTTTGCTGTTGACACAAATGCCTGCGGATCACGTGCATCAATTTCTATATCAAACACATCAATATCAGCAAACCGTTTAAATAATACGGCCTTCCCCTCCATGACTGGTTTACTGGCCAAAGGCCCAACGTCCCCTAAACCAAGAACCGCTGTGCCATTAGTCATTACTGCAACTAAGTTAGCTTTACCGGTATAACGAAAAACATTATCAGGATTCTCGGCGATAGAAAGCACTGGCTCGGCAACCCCGGGAGTATAAGCGAGTGATAAATCATCTTGTGAATTAGTCGGTTTAGTCATGTGCACCGTCAGCTTTCCTGGAGTGGGAAATTCGTGATAATGCAGTGCGCGTTGTTTTAATACCTCTTTATCCACAGTGCCTACTCGCTTCGGTTTTTATAACGATCACGGAATTTCTGCACACGACCACCAGTATCAACCAGCTTTTGCTTGCCAGTGTAGAAAGGATGGCACTCAGAACAAACCTCGATCGTTAGATCTTTACCTAAGGTCGAACCTGTTGTAAAGGAATTACCACAACTACAGGTCACATGGATTGTTTTATAATCTGGGTGTATTGAAGCTTTCATAGATACAACCTCTCTTCGCGAAACAAGTATCGCCACCTGAACCTTATGCCAGGCACCATACTCTGTAATAAATGACGGGCAACATTAGCAGAATTCTAATTATAGATCAATTTTCGCAATTTAGCCGGGCACGCTAAGGTTTAATTCAACCCAAATGGGTGCGTGATCGGACGGGCGCTCCGATTTGCGGGGAGCTTTATCAATTTGCGATTGCTTGCATAAATCCATTAATTCCTTACTTAAGAGTAGGTGATCAATGCGTAGCCCCCTATTGCGTCTAAATGATCCGGCGCGATAATCCCACCAAGTGAATATTTTCTCCTCTTGGAAAAAATGACGGAAACTATCCATTAAACCCATGGTCAGTAGATCACTGAAAGCTTGGCGCTCAGGTGGGCTAACAAGCACACTGCCTTCCCATTCTACTGGATCATGAACATCCCTATCCTCAGGTGCTATATTAAAATCACCAACAACAGCAACATTGGCATATAAATCAAGTTGTTGTTTTATATAAGCAGACACTTTCTTTAGCCACATTAGTTTGTAATGGTATTTGTCAGAGCTTAATTCAGAGCCATTGGGTACATAAAGATTGATAAGACGGATACCGGCAATCGTTGCTATTAGTATGCGACGTTGCGGATCATCCAGATCGGGAATATCCGTTACCACATCGGTAATGGGATAGCGACTGATAATCGCAACACCGTTATAGGATTTTTGCCCTGCATAAATCACCTGGTAACCACGCTCAGTAAAAATCTCTTTAGGGAAATTCACATCAACCAGCTTTGTTTCCTGCATCGCCAGAATATCAATAGCAGCTGACTCGACCCAAGTTAGAACTTGATCAAGGCGAATTTTCAACGAATTCACATTCCAACTGGCCAGTTTAAGCACACCAATCCCCTTGATATTCGATAATTAACGGAGCATGATCTGACCAACGAAAGTCACGCACAATCCTTGCGTTCAAAACACTGTCAATCAAGCCTGGTGTGATCACTTGATAATCGATTCTCCACCCGACATTTTTATCCCAGGCTGTAGGGCTACGGTATGTCCACCACGTATATTGACCCTCTCCTTGATTGCATAGGCGAAATGCATCAATAAAGCCCATAGGTCCAAAAAGCTTATCCATCCAAGCACGCTCTTCCGGTAAAAATCCAGAGCTTTTCTGATTACTCTGCCAATTTTTTAGATCAATCTTTTTATGGGCAATATTATAATCGCCGCATAGAATTAATTCTCGCCCTTCATTCTTTAATTTCATTAAATGCTCAGCAAAGCGATCCAAAAAATCATATTTCACTTTTTGTCGCTCTTCACCGCTAGTACCTGAGGGGAGGTAAAGGGAAATAACACTCATCTTCGCATAATCGAATTGCAGATATCGTCCTTCATTGTCACAATAATCAAATCCTAGTCCCCTTACTACACGCAGAGGTTTTTTACGCGCATAAATAGCTACTCCACTGTAACCCTTTTTTTGCGCATTATAGTATTCGCAAATATACCCAGGCGGATAAAAAAGTTCGCTAACCAACTGTGATTCCTGGACTTTGGTCTCCTGGAGACAGACAAAATCAGCATCTTCTGTTGCTAACCACTGATAAAAACCATTACGGGCAGCTGACCTTATCCCATTGGCATTAAAACTAATTATTTTCACAAGCTTCTCATCAATAAAAGCTATGACATTACCGTAGCCCCTCAGGCAATTACAAGAATTTTATTATCCGAGGGCGCAATTCTCGCAAAGACAAATTTGAAGTAGGTTGGGCCTTGGCCCAACATGATACAAGCATCAACATTGTGAGAAAAAATGTGTACCCAAAACAAACGACGACTAATGGGTGTCACAACATGCCACTTTCTTGTTGGGCCAAGGCCCAACCTACGCGATTTTATTTGCCTATATGAGAGTTGTACCCATTGTACGAAGGGTGGGTAGATCTGCTGGGTCACTTGCAATGAGTGCAGCAACGCACCGAATCCCCCTCAAGATAATCGTGCAAAATAATATCAATTTGGAATATTACTTAATAAATTGTTAATAATTTTGATTTATGATTGTTAATTATAGAGTTAAATAAGAGGTATATTCCAATGCCTAAACCCCGAAAAACAGTCATATCACCTGCACACGGATTATTACTATTAATAGATCACTACAAAAACGATGCAGAAAAAGTTAATCGGCTAAAAACATTATACTTATGTGGTGCTGAAGATGAAAATGATGCTAAGGAAATAAGAAAATTACTAACGGACCCCATACTCTCAAACTATCAAATTTCTTATAGTATCCAAACCATCAATAATGATCCAACTCGAAGGTATTTTGAAACCCATTTGGCTTACGAATCTTTAAAAAATGGATTAGGCAAAATTGATAAAAATGATTTAGAGCGTCATTTTGAGTCATTAAAAAAGATGTTGCCTTTAGATAAGTTGGCTAAAGTTGAACAGGTCCTGAGAGGTGAATTTAAGGACGATGATGATAACAAATTCAAAGAATACGCTGATTATATTAGAAAAATTCAATCAGGAAAAATATTTGGTGATTTATCCCCTGAAGACAGAGAAAAAATTGAATTATTGACAAAATGCACATTTTTAGCAGTCACCAATGCTCAAGTTAATCAGTTACCTTTAAATATATATGGCAAGGGTATTTATTCTGCAAAAAATAAGGGAAAGGTCATGGTTGAAGACCAAGAAACTACTCGCAATCAGAATCTAGGAATCATGAAAGGTCATATGCCTATTGCTCTGGATGATATTGCTCGAAGTGATGAAGAAATTCCCTATCTAAAACCATCCGATCAAGCTTCATATGTTAAATTTGCTCGCTGGGTAGAATCAAATTTTAATAAGTTGGTTCATCCTTTCTCCAATTCAATCTCAGGGACCATATTATGCCAATTGCGCTCAGATGCTAGATTGAGAAATGATAAAAAAAGTGTTTTTACTGATTCTGCTGAAAAGTTAGCGCAATATTACCAATTACTAATTTCTGCAATGCTATTTAACAGCGGCGGTCATTCACTTAATGAATTTACCGCGCCATTTTCATTAGATGCTGTAAGAAAGGAATTTAGATCAACGAAAGGTTTTAAAAAAATTAATTTAAAATCAATGTTTCTTACTAATAATGAGAAAGCATTCGATAAAGCATTACACGATGCTGTAGATTATAGTAATACAATTCTACTGAGGGGAAATTTGCATGCGCAAATCAGGGGTACACCAGTAGAGCCAAAAAATAAGGCATTAACTAAGTTCAAACTGACACAAGAACTTAATCGTTTAAGTAAGCATGTTACTAATCAAAAAGAACATTATAAACGAACTAATACAAACAAAAATCGGCTTATCCTGAGAGGATTGAATGATGCGATAAAGCATATGGATAATGGAAATCTTGCTGAGGCACAAAATGCTATTGAGAATTTAAGACAAAAACTTGTTGAAAAGTTCGGGAAAACAAATTTTTGGGGTCAAAAATCAGAATCTTTTAAGCTGGTTGAATCAGTGGGACATCAATTAACTCGTATTCGAAAGAATTTTGAAAATAATATGTCTGAATTACAAAAAAAGGAATTACATGAAGAGTTAATAGAACCAAAATTAGAAAGAGAACTTAAAGAAGGAGAAGATGAATTAACCGTCCGAGCTAGAAGCCGTTTAAAATCAGTCAAGGATCGTCTGGATGAGGTGACCAGCCTTGATCGAAGAAATAAAACAATTGATGAATCCTATCAAGCATACACGACTCCAAAAAAACAGGATGAAAGCGACGATCAGTTTAATAGACGTGTAAAAAATGCAGAACGTATTTTGGCCAAAAAATTCAATATAAAAGCAGATCATATCAGTGATCTTAAAGAAAGGAGTCAATATATAAACCTAGAAATCATGACAAAAATGAGTGAACGACAGGAAGCGTATCGGCAAAGCTTATTTCTTCGCGGGCAAGGAACTATTGCAGAGCGCTTAGACAAAGCCTGGGAATGTTATAATAATGAAGAAAGGACTTTGGAAGATAGGCTTATTGCTCAAAGTTATCTGATTTTTGTGCTCGATATCAGTGAGGAGCATATTCAAGATGATTTGAATACAACATTGAAGGAGTTGATGCTCCAAAGAACGATGCTAAAAGATATAAATCCTGAATATATACCCGGTAAGTCACCAATAACACTCAGTGAAGAGAGTAAGGGTAGACTAGAAATGACGGAATCACCAGGTGTTAGTGAGGATCCAGAAGTAGCCTCAGCGATTAAAGAAAATAGATTATTAGATGTTAATACTATCTCTAGGCGTAAAGATTTAGGACACGAGACCGGGCAAAAAACAGAATATTTTGATGCAGAACAACGAGATATGTTACGGGTTTTAATTCGGCACGGCAAATTTGTAACGCCTGAAGGGGTGCCTTTTGATACAAGCGATAGTATTGCTAAGCATAAAAAAGGATTCGCTGCATTTACACTCAATGTACAGGGTGAGTTCTCTGTATTTCAACATAGATTTCAAGAAGTAAATGGAATTGCCCATTCATCAATGAATGCTGCTATGCCTGTATTTTGTGCTGGGGAAGTTCGAATTGAAAATGGTAAGCTTCTTACCATTACAGATCGGAGTGGGCACTATGCGCCTAGCCTTTATAATATTTACAAAGCGCTGGATTATTTTAAAAAACAAGGGGTAGATATCTCTGAAACTAAAGTATATTCCTCTGTGAATCCTGGCAAAGCACTAAAGATAGATGTTTACAAAAGTAAAGATTATCCTCAATTTTATGAATTAAATGCTACAGACTTATTTAATTCATACGCTGCTCATATGAAAAACGTAGTAAACGAGATTACATCTAAACTTGAAGCCTATCAATCTTCTTCTTTTAAGAAGTTTTTATGCAAAGTAAAAGACCTTTTTTCAGGTTCAACTTTGAATCAAGATCGTGTAAAAATAGCCAAAGATTTAGCTAAAGGCTTAACTGCGTTAGAAGATGAGATAAATTCTGCAAATACGTTAGATAGTCTGAATGCTGTAAACGAGAAGATCAATTCGCTTATAGAAAATGCACTTGAGAACAATAGGGACTTGAACAAGCGTCATGGCAAAGAAAGTGTACAGAATAACTTAGCTCGGCGGATTGGTTTCTTCAGTAGTAAATTAGGAGAACTTACTAGTCGAGTTGAGTCAGCGATTCAAACCAAAGAGGATAACCCTGACTTAAGCGACGAAGAAATCCTATCTTCTAGTGAACAACTGAAGAGGTAAAAAGTGAGCCATTATTGTACGGGCTACATTTTAGCTAAAGTTACGGCTATTTTGCCTAAACGTTTACCTAAACGTTTTGCCAAAGCAATTTCATCTGCACTTAAGGGATTATCGTTAGTGGCTCCTGCCACATGAGTAACTCCGTAGGGCGTTCCACCACTTTGGGTGCTGGTTAACAGCGGTTCAGTGTAAGGTAAACCAATTAACAGCATCCCATGATGGAACAAAGGCAACATCATGCTAGTTAAGGTTGTTTCCTGCCCCCCATGCATGGATGAGGAGGCAGAAAAAACACAGGCGGGTTTATCAACTAAATCACCAGCTAGCCATAAGGATGTTGTGCTATCTAAAAAATATTTAAGTGGTGATGCCATATTCCCAAAGCGAGTTGGGCTTCCTAAAGCAAGTCCTTGGCAATAGCGTAAATCATCTAGGGTTGCATAGGGAGCACCGCTATTGGGGACAGTCTTATCCACAGCTTCACAAGTTGCTGACACGGGAGGAACTGTTCTTAACTTAGCTTCTATACCTTCAACAGAGTCCACCCCTCGGGCAATGTATTGAGCTAATTGGGCTGTTTTACCATTTCTTGAATAGTAGAGTACCAAGACATAGGGCTTATCAGTCATTAACTAGCTCCAAAATTTTTTCCGGCAGCCGGACAACCGCTGTGCGGATAAGTAATAATTGCAAAGAGACTCGCGATTTTAAGCAGCGCGGATTATGATAGATAGTAATCATGGACTAGTCCTTAAATAAAAATTGAGTATAGTGAATCTAAGGATGGAATTGAAAGAAAAACTAATTAATAAATTATATGAAGGTGCGCGCTTTATTCGCTTTGTTGCAGTGCATTTTATTAATGATGACTGTACCTACCGTGCATCGGCGCTTGCTTTTACCAGTTTATTGGCCGTTATCCCCCTAATGACTGTCGGTTTGGCAATCTTATCGGCTTACCCAGTGTTTCAAAATTTATCTGGGCTTGTGCAAGATTTCATTTTTGAGAATTTTGTTCCGGCAACTGGGAAAGCAGTTCAAGGTTATTTACAGCAATTTTCTGCACAAGTGTCCAACCTTTCTGTCTGGGGGGTGGCAATTTTATTTTTAACTGCCGTGCTCGTTATGGTGACCATTGAGCGGGCTATGAACAAAATATGGCGAGCCGCTTCCTCAAGGCATGGAACGGCTGCATTTTTATTATATTGGGCTATCTTATCGCTAGGTCCTGTATTGCTTGGGTTAAGTCTTGTAGCAAGTTCTTATGTATTCTCAATGCCACTCATTAAAAATTACCCTGCCCCCTCGATTTTGTTGAGTGCTGTTCCGTTTGTTTTGTCATTAATTGGTTTCACTTTTTTATATGTGGTTGTTCCTAACTGCCCAGTCAAAATTAGCCATGGTTTATGGGGAGGCTTAGTCGCAGCGATTCTTTTTGAATCGGCTAAACAAGCTTTTGTGCATTATTTAACTCGCTACAATAGCTATCGCTTACTCTACGGCGCATTCGCAACAATACCGATATTTTTTGTTTGGATTTACTGGCTGTGGGTGATCACTCTTCTAGGAGCTGAAATAAGCTATGCCTTCTCAGTACACCATCAACGGCGAGTTGGTAAACCCTTGGATGGTTTTTCCCATGCGTTATTATGGCTGGAACAACTGTGGGAAAGCCAAAAGGAAGGAAAAGGACTCTCTCTGGATGCCCTCATTAACTCGACCACCCATCCTTTTGCCATCGATATCCATGATATGATCAATACGCTTCGTCGCTTAGGATTTATTCATACCACCAGCGATGGCTTGTTTATGTTAAGCAGAGATCTAAGGGAGGTTACTCTCTATTCATTAAGCCAACAGCTTCCCTATCATTTACCTACCCATCGTGATCTGGAGCAGCTTACGAATCCTCCAATGGATCACTGGCGAGCTGTGTTCAAACAAAGCGACTTAGAGCTACAGAGATCACTAGAAATTAACTTAAATCAATTATTTAGTCAGGCAGTCCGATAATAGCCGCTCCGCTCGGTTAGCCAAAATAATTATAAAAAAAGTAAATGGCGCCAAGAAAAATTGCCAGCATTACACTTCTTATGTACAAAGCAGAACGCCTGTTTTTATAAAGTACATAGCAATAAGCTAAAGGATGGCGGTAAAGAAGGCTGCGTAGTATTTTTTTACTCACCACGACGGCGTCACCTTCGATTGGATACTCATGAATTCTTATGCTCGGCCCATCATTTGCCTCAATGATAACCCCATTTGATTTTTCCATTGGAATATCGATATCAACGCACTGAACATCAAAACCAACAAAATTCAAATTTAACTGCGCCGCTGCACGAATGAGCAACTCGCTATTTTCCTTACAAATCCTTACTCCTAGGGATTTGTAGGTCCCACCTCGGGTTGCATTACAGGCGTAACCCAAACTGACTAACTCATCCTTTACCGGGATATAGCGAAGATCAACCCCCAGCTCGGTTAGCCTAATCTGACATTCCTCATCCACTGTAATTGGCCCTAGCGTGTCACTTAGGCTAAAACGCTGAAGATTGGTCAAATCAATAAGTTCCTGCAGATTGTGTACACCATCACCCACGACATGCGCTGGGTAACGTTGAACCACCCCAAGTATCTTTTGGTTAAAAATAAGAACACGATAGGCGTTTAAGTTGCCATGAAATTCTTCGATAGCGATATAGTCATAAGTCGCTATATTCTTATCAATATAGCTTGTTAATTGCTCCATAGTTTGAATATTACATAATACATCCCGGCCTAACTTCCCGGTTTGTGGTTTAGCGACAAGTGGGAATGTGAGCTCTGCTATTTTTTCTGCAAGCATGCCATATTCATATTCCGAGATATGAATAAATGTCGCTTTTGGCACAGGAAATCCACCTCTGGTGAGTGCCTTATTCATGGAATGTTTATTTCTGGTGACAGCAATAGAACCACTGTTATTAAAGGGTGTACCACTACCACAGAAATAGTAATTTCGTTTACCCAGGCTTAACTTGAATCCTTCAATTTCAACTATTTCTTCTACAGGCAGCAGTAACTTTAGGGCACTTCTGTAATAACAGCGTGCATTTTTATTCATCTGATCTGATTTCAAAGTAAACGATCTCCCCCGTGACGCTAGGGAGTAGCCTGAACTAGCATTTCAAAAGCCCATAGCTCCTAAGGCTTGCTAGCGACCACTGCGACCCCCTCTCGACCATCATACCTCAGTTTCCTAGGTAAATCTTGACGGGTATACAATTCGGCTTTCTCTACCACAAATCCCACCCGTGCAACTTCTCGTGCTAAAATTTTTTCATCGATAAAATGGAGCTTTTCTGGAACATAACTACTGAGCTTAGCACCAACAAGCGTTTTTAAATTGGTGAAATAACCTGGCCACTGTTCATTTTCCTTAATTCGCTGCTCATAGATTGGAATAATCGCTCGGTAAAGGGCTCTAAACGGGGAAGAGGATATAACAAATAATTTCGCCTGCGACTTACAGCACCGATAAAGTTTCTCCATGCCAACTTGCAGTTGTGAGGGTTCTAAGTAACCAAGCATGCGTGAAATATAACAACCAGCAATACTTTGCTCTGCTAAATTTAAAGCCTGGGGAAATTCACCTGGTAGTAAGATCAAGCGATCACGATAACGCTTTGGCGTCCGCTGATATAAAATCTGTAGATGGCGTGATTCGATATCATTCGCTATTACGGTTGCCCCTGCCTCTAAAGCCGCAATGGTAACAAACCCATAAGCCGCACCCAGCTCTAACACCGGCGCAGTTTGTTGCGCTGCAAATTGGATAAATTGCTTTGCGTAGTCATCAAGATAAGATGATACTGGCCCCCTATTGTTTAACGTCATGACTAAATAGTCTGATATTGGCGTAGGCATATCTAGATCTTTAGACTTTTGTCGAATACTCATTGCAACGGCTTGATTTACTCCCATTTAAAGAATTATAGCTCGTTACAAAATATAACGTGCCAAATCTTCATCATCCACCAATTTACCTAAATGAGAATCCACATAGGCCTTATCCACATGTACAGATTCACCAGACTTGTCTGTGGCTTCAAAGGATACGACTTCTAATAAGCGCTCCATAACCGTATATAAACGGCGTGCCCCAATATTTTCAGTGCGTTCATTGACTTTCCATGCAACCTCGGCGATACGACGAATACCAGTCACATCGAAGGTCAAATGCAGACCTTCGGTAGCCATTAAAGCAGAGTATTGTTCGGTTAATGAAGCACTAGGCTCGGTTAAGATGCGTACAAAATCCTCCACACTCAGAGCAGATAACTCCACCCGAATAGGTAAACGCCCCTGCAACTCGGCAATTAAATCAGACGGTTTAGCAACGTGAAAAGCGCCTGAAGCAATAAACAAGATATGATCGGATTTGATCATGCCGTATTTAGTAAAGACAGTTGTGCCTTCAACCAACGGTAAAAGATCGCGCTGTACGCCCTCGCGAGACACATCGCCGCCGCCGCCATTCTCTGCACGTTTAGCAACTTTATCCAACTCATCAATAAAGACTATGCCATTTTGTTCGATATTTTCGATGGCGCGAATTTTAACATCATCTTCATTGACTAATTTAGCAGCCTCTTCCTCACGCAATAGTTTCATTGCTTTGGCAATAGTTAGCTTACGTGTCTTGGTACGCCCACCACCCACTTGTTGAAACATGGCTTGCAATTGGCTTGTCATTTCTTCCATACCAGGAGGTGCCATAATCTCTACACCGACAGGGTTCACCAAAATTTCAATTTCAATTTCATTGTCATTTAAAGCGCCTTCACGCAATTGCTTACGAAAAATCTGGCGTGTGGATGTTTCCTTTTCGCTAGGTGTTAAACTACCTCTTGCAGGGGGTAATAGGGCATCTAAAACCCGATCCTCAGCTGCGTCCTCGGCCAAACTTTCAACCTTCTTCATCGCCCACTCACGCTCTTGCTTAACAGCAATATCAGCAAGATCGCGGATAATAGAATCAACATCCCGTCCTACATAGCCCACTTCAGTGAATTTAGTAGCTTCTACTTTAATGAAAGGGGCTTGCGCTAGCTTTGCTAATCGTCTAGCAATTTCGGTTTTACCCACTCCTGTTGGCCCAATCATTAAAATATTTTTGGGCATAATCTCGCTGCGCAGTACTGGATCGTCGATTTGCATTCGTCGCCAACGATTACGCAAAGCAATAGCAACCGCGCGTTTCGCATCCTCCTGGCCAATAATGTGCTTATCCAATTCCTGCACAATTTCTCTGGGCGTCATCATTACGTTATTCACTATCAGTATCCAGTTCTTCGATGGTTAAATTGTGGTTGGTATAAACACAGATATCAGCAGCTATACTCAGACTTTTACGGACTATATCGATTGCTGATAATTTAGTGTTCTCCACTAAAGCACGAGCTGCAGCCTGCGCGAAAGGCCCCCCAGAACCGATAGCCATTAATCCTTCTTCCGGTTCAATCACATCACCATTCCCAGTAATGATAAGTGAGGCTTTTTTATCAGCTACAGCTAAAAGCGCTTCCAAACGACGTAATATCTTGTCAGTACGCCAATCCTTAGCCAGTTCAACAGCAGCGCGTACTAAATGCCCCTGGTGCATCTCCAGTTTTCTCTCAAAACGCTCAAATAGGGTGAAGGCATCAGCAGTACCGCCAGCAAACCCAGCGATCACCGTATCTTTGTAGAGGCGTCTTACTTTACGTGCATTACTTTTCATGACCGTATTACCCATGCTGACTTGACCGTCACCACCGATAACTACTTTTTTCCCCCGCCTGACAGACAGAATGGTCGTACCACGATATTGTTCCAAAATACATCGTCCTTACTAAAGCCAGCCGTCATCCTGAGCGTAGCGAAGGATCTCCTTCGTTGAGCACTATGCCACGTCCAGGAGATCCTTCGCTGCGCTCAGGATGACGTAGCGTAGAATTGTCAACACACCCTAGATGGGGATAAGAAATAAAAAATCAACTCTAGCCTGAACATTCGGCACAGACCCCTCTCAGCTCAATAGCCCCCTGGCCGAGTCGAAATTGATTCTCTAGCGACAATTTCTGCACTAAATCATGCATAGTTTTATCATAGAATTCACTCACTCGATGACAACCGTTGCATACCATCAGTACTTCAGAGGGATTCTGTTTTTCAGGCTCGTGACAAAGCGTATACGATTGAATTGATTCAATCTTATGCACTACCCCATATTCTACGAAATAGTCAAGGACACGATAGACAGTTGGAGGTTTGGCATTCTGCTTCGTTTTCAATAAATTATCCAAGATTTCATAAGCCTTTAAAGGTTTCGCAGCACACCACAAAATAAACAAGACGCTCTTGCGTAAAGAGGTCAATTTAATCCCGATCGTGGCACAATAATTTAGAAATAAGGTTGGGTATATCATTGGAAAATCCCTCCAGGGTCTGCTGGCAATTCGACTATTTTGGCCGAAAACGCAGGATTTGCTGCGCTTCGCTGCTCATTTACTCCGTGTAAACTGCGCTGCGATGCTCGCAAATCCTGCGTTTTCGGCGCAAACTAGCGAATCGTCAGCAGACCCTATTCAAAAATGAAACTCCACATAATAAGGGAGCAATTTCTAAATGCGCTGCTAAACTTTGGCCAATATCCGCAAAGGTATCGCGACGACCAATAAAGCGACTACTTAATTTAGGTCCAAAAACCAAGACTGGTACATGCTCCCTAGTATGATCCGAACCCGGGAAAGTTGGGTCACAACCATGATCAGCTGCAATAACGACTATATCGTCAGGCGCGAGTAGCTCGAGTAATTCTGGCAGACGACTATCAAATTGCTCAAGAGCATGGGCATACCCTGCAACATCACGACGATGACCATAAGACGAGTCAAAATCAACAAAATTGGTAAACACTAAACTACCAGCAGGAGCTTGCTGCATCGCTACCAAGGTAGCATCAAACAAAGCGTTATTATTTTCTGCTTTGATTGATTGGGTAATACCCTGATGGGCAAAAATATCTGCAATCTTACCGACTGCGATGACTTCCCGGCCAGCGTCTTTCAAAAAATCTAACAAAGTCGGCGCAGGTGGTGGAATAGCATAATCACGACGATTGCCCGTTCGAACAAAAGCCCCTTCTCGGCCAATAAACGGCCTCGCTATCACCCTTCCTATTTGATACTTATCGACTAACTCGCGGGCAATTTTGCAAACCTCATACAACCGCTGCAAACCAAAGCTCTCTTCATGTGCTGCAATCTGAAATACACTATCCGCTGAAGTATAAACAATAGGTTTACCGGATTTAAGATGTTCCTCACCTAATTGCTCAATAATTACTGTTCCTGAAGCGTGCTTTTGACCCAAAACACCGGGCAAGTTAGCTCGTTTAATCAACTGATCAATTAACTGCTGAGGGAAACAATAGTCTTTATCGGGGAAATACCCCCAAGCAAAAGTCACGGGTACACCAGCTAACTCCCAATGACCGCTCGGTGTATCTTTTCCTAAGCTTTGCTCTACAGCATACCCATAATAACTAGTCGGTTTAGTAAGCGTTGCTAAATCCACTATCTGAATTCCTGAACTAGCAACAGCTACATGGTACAAACCTAAGCTCGCCAAATTAGGGATAGTCAAAGGACCCTGACGTAATCCCTCTTTATTAGCAAGCCCCTCGTTACATGCTTGATAAATATGAGCAAAGGTGTTGGCTCCCACATCACCATAACGATGCGCATCAAGGCTAGCCCCGATTCCCATAGAGTCCATTAACAAAATACAAACTCGTCCCGGCATTTGCTATTCCTCCCAAAAAACTTCCCTCATTTTCCCCTCTCCACGGAAACGGGGAGAGGGTGCCCGTAGGGCGGGAGAGGGGTTGGTGGTGCGGAGTTCTTTTCAGATGTTTACCCCGATGGGTTGAGTCACTCTATTTGGCGACAATGCGTTTCTTTTAAGCCAAATAATATCGCTAAAGCAATTAACAACCCGATAGGAAAAATCAAGGCAGCGAATTGATAATCTCCTAAAGAATACACGGGTATGCCCTCAGCCATCCGCATTTCTCCATGATGCATCAACAGAAAACTAAACAAAATCTGATATACCACGTAACCGCCCTGCGTCAAAATAGGTACGATACTCACCGCAGAAGCAGTCATTGCCGCAGGGTTACTCTCTGCCACTAAAGCATAACTAATGACTTGGGCAGCAGTAAAAAAGCCCAAGAGGAAAAATAAAACCTGCATTGCTAACAAAGAGACGGGAATAAACAGGACTGCAAGCATTGTCAATAAAGAAGCGATAACCCCAACTTTCATTGGCAAAATGCGTAGATTCAATTTATCGGAGCACCAGCCAATGATTGGACTACCAACAATGGCACCGAAAAATAAGAGCGAGTTAACTACTGCCGCATCCTCTTTAGGAATACCCATTTTTTGAACTATATAAAGCGAGCCCATCATTGCCCCATAGACAGCAATTACCATATTCATCAAACTAGTATAGAGTGCTGCTCTTAACGTCTGCGCATTGAGATAAGCCTTTTTTGCTATGGTGGACAGATTCATTTTTTTGTCTATCTTTTGACTTTTATGCTGTCCCTTCTCAATGATGCCAAAATACATCAAGATAAGCATGGCTGCACCAAGCCAACCAACTTGCACCATGGCCTCACGCCAACCCAATTGCGCGGCTAACTTCGTTAGAGGATACTGAGCGAGCATACCGCCTGCCATACCTATGGTCACAATTACACCAGTGACCAGCGCCATGCGTTGTGCTGGAAACCAACGCGAAGCAAGCCGAATAGGGCCAAGAAAACAAAATGCACTGCCGATGCCAATGACAAAACGACTCACTAAAGCTAAATAAAAGGATTGCGCACTGGCTAAAATAAATGTGCTCAATACGCAGATTGACATAGCGATTAAGATCGTCTTTTTGGGGGAGAATCGATCAAGAATAAAGCCTGCAACAAAGAGGAAAATGACATTGGCCACATAAAAACTACTTGACAAATAAGCCATTTTATCAGCTTGTACACGAAAATCCTGCATAATATTATCGGCAATGGATGCAAACATCGTGCCTTGGATCAATTCATAAAAGAAAAACAATGAAGCACTAAAGCAAACCAACCATGGTAAAAATCGATTCCCTAGCTGCGCATTACCTTCATACTCTTCTACCATCTGCATGGCAAACCCCTAATTAGCGTTTGCAGGCTTCCCGAATTAATAAATCGCCAGCAAGGAGAGAAAGTATAGGCTACGAGAGAATCAGGCAAGATAACACCGTTAGCGCAGATTAAGAAATTGGGGCACATTGTACCAACATTTGCATTGAATTGATATCTTACCCTAGGGCGTCATTGCGAGCGTTAGCTCCGTCATTGCGAGCGTTAGCTCCGTCATTGCGAGCGTTAGCGAAGCAATCCAGTGGCCTTATGGGATGCTAGGAAAGGTCGCTGGATTGCTTCGTCGCTATGCTCCTCGCAATGACGGGGAGCGTAGCTCCTCCAAATGACGGCTTCACCTTCAGTTCGCAATGACGCCGCGGGAGTGAGAAAGGGGGTTAACCCTTACTCTTCATTATGGCATTGTTTGAATTTTTCGACTATTTTTTCTTCCGCTTTGCTCACCATCTTCTGCAACTGTGCTTTTTGCTGATCGTTGAGAATATTAGATATTTGATTTCGAGCTGTAATTTTTGCTTTGATTATGTCACCAATCAGCTTGGTTTTTTGATCAACCAAGTTATTGACCGTAGATTGATCCATACTAGCTGACTGCTCTTGTTGAGCAAACTGCTTGCTCAGATCATCCAATTGTGTTCTTTTTTCTGATAGAGTTGATTTGAGTTGTTCTAGGATTGGCTTTATTTTTGTTTTTTGGTCTTCACTAAGATTCAATAATGATGAAACCATTTTTTTAATGCTTTCCCCGCAAATCCCAGAATCGGCAAGAACGCTTTGACTAAGCGCCAGAGAAGAGATAAGTGCAACTATCCATACTATTTTCTTGTACATGATACTTTCCTTAGTTGAGTTTAAAAAGTGGTAAAGTTTACGGCTCGTAGCTAAGTATAGACTACTTTTTCACGGGGTAATAGGGTCTAATTCCGCAAATTGTGTAAGTGAGCACATCGTGCTACCACAGGCTGATATAAATACAGGCCGATCATTAAATGTGACTTTAACATAGTACTGATCGTCTATATTAAAAAGAGAAAAATTCAAATCCGAAGCATACTTCGGGATCTTATCCACGGCACCCAGGATACCCAACTGCGCTAAAATAGTCGTATCATGGGCAGAATACAAGACATATTTGCGCGAGGTTTTATTCTCACTGGCTTGCTGCATTTGCTCCACTATCGTTTTAAACAAGTCATGACCCATAGCAGAGGCTACTAATTGATTTTTGAATATTGCCAGCATTCCCCAATGTCGAGCATCAATAATCTCTTTTGCATCCTCACTAGTTAGCCCAGGGGGTAGCGGTATATTATGCAGCTGATAAATGAAGAGAACGTCGCCTACTGATTTTAAATCAGTCAAATCAGTAATAGGCACTCCTGTGGCAGCACTCCAAGCTGCAAATTTTGGCTGTAGCTCAGCATTTTTTGCTTTCCATTCAGCCGTTGAAAAAACATGCTTTTGCAATAAATTAGTAAAATCGTTACTTGCTTTTGGTTTGAGTAATGTATCTTTATCCTGTGCAATGGTATGAATAGGGATAGGCTGGTAGCCACCTGGTAAAGCAGGCTGACGGAGACAGGACAAATTAGGTCCCGTACCCAAAGGGTATAAACCAAGTAACAAAGATTCTGCGCTCATGAGTGTGCGATCCGTATCCGATGATCTCACGTAGATGGTTTCAGGTACGTAGTTTTTAGGTAGCAAATGATATTGGTAAACATATTTTTGGCGTAAATTTTTGCCTAATTGATATTCTTGCTGCATGCCCTGTGCAGTTAACTCGCCTAACCCTTCCGCCCAGTGATGAGGCGCGCCGGAAATTTCCGTGAATGGGGTCCTGTCCCCATGTCTAATAATATCGACAGCAAACACTAACTTTTCAGCTGCCCATACGCTATAAACAGTTAGAGTATTCAGAGCTAGCGCCAGTATAACCGCAGATTTAATTTGCATTTTCAATGGATGATTCTACTTTAAGATGGATAATTGATTCTAACTGATTAGAACTGCGAAAAACAACTGATAGGATAATTAGATAATGAGTGCGAAATTTGGTTACTTCGTCCGAATTTTATATGCAATATTCGTAACTCTCCACGTCATCCCGAGGAGCTTGCGACGAGGGATCCCCATGCAGTGGCACAATTTTTAAATACGTGCCGTTTGCTGGAGATCCCTCGCTGCGCTCGGGATGACGTGGGGAGTTGCCAATATTCTTAGCTATGTATGTTTTTAGTACGAGATAAATTTAAATTGAACGCATTGTTTTTATACTTAATAATGTCTTAATAATTGTGTGTTATGTTAGCATCAAGTCTATACAGTAGTGAGTTAAAACCATGCCATTGACTAAAGATAAAGCTACAAAACTTAATACGGCCATCAAATCAGTTGATCTCCCACAAAAGATAGCTGACGCTCGGAACGTTTGGGATCAAAACATGCAAAATCCCCAATGGCAACAGTGCAAGACTTATGAAAAATTACAAAATGATTTAATAGCGTTGCGTAAGGCAAGCTTGGATCGTAAGTCGGTTGAGGTTACTGTTGAGATGGTTGATGGTAAGCGCACTCCAATCAGAGTTTTCCCTCCTTCAGATAAAAATGTTGACATTGACGTAAATGACATCTTTGCTCGTGGGATAGACTCAGCACGCGCTGTCACCGAAATTTTAAACTGTGCCCCAAATCAATTTGCAAACCTTGCACCTGACCTAGCTCCGGAGCAATTAACGAAATTGCTCAATCGATTCCAAGCGAATATGGTGACCCATAAAGCCAATGCTGATAGTAAACAAGGGAAAGGGATGGATAACGCACTCAAAGAGTTAGCCCGTTTTAATGGCGCTCTATCTGACCTATTGGTTCACAAGGCGGTTGAAAATCGTTCGCAAGCGAATAAAGCCATCAACTTCGTTCGTGACTATCTATGGAAAAAAGACATTTGTACGGCTAACTGTGTGATTGAGGAACATTATTCTCAGACAATGTTACGCTATGCTGAGCCAATGACTTTTGGCAAAGCAGAAGTTAAACATAGTTCCTCTCCGTCTGCAGCTCCAATCGATCTTTGGAGCGGCGAACAACCTTGGAAAGAGGAGTTGGCAGAGAAGGTTGGTGGTTCTGAGGAAGATTCCTGGTTTTCCAAGTTTATGAATAAGCATCTTGGCACAATGGAGACTCTTTCTTCTACACCCATGTCTCGCTTTACCCCCAATCCTGCTAATGCCTTCGACTGTAGCGACATTATCGTTAAAAATGATGCTGTGGCCCATGTGAGTCACCACACACGAACGGCTATTACCGAACCTCTCGATGCTGGTGCGACTCGTAGTCGCCAAGCGGTTACCGATTGGAACCACTTCCAGTTAATTAGTCAGTCTCGTTTAGAAGGAGAGCTAACTAGTTTTATGGAAACATGGGGACCTATCATCGGTGATGATCCTATCCCCTTCACGATATTACATCAAACCCTAATCGGTGATGAAGTGACTCTTTCGCCTGATCAGCTGAAGGCAAAGGCATCATTACTGGAAGGTAGCGTTATTGACTCCAAACTAGAGGCCAACAGGCGAGTTCGCGAAATGCTGGTGAAGAGGGATATCTTTAGAAATAAAGAGACTGGTAAAATTAAATTTACAGCAAAAAATAGCCCTCCAAACGAAGAGGGTTGGCAAAAAGTTGAAGTGAGTTTATTGGAAACCAACAACTGCATCAATATGTGGGGCTCTCGTGCACGGGTCAGAAACAATGATGTAAATGATGCGCGCCAATTAATCGGTAATGCGGTTAAGCTTTTTCAGCTATTGCAGGATAAAGCTAGCACTCTCCATTTAGAAACAGTGATCGCCTTTCTAAAGTCTAATGATCATTCTCTACTTACACCTTATAAATTCCGTGGTAGAGCAGTGAAAGAGGCTGTTATAAAGCTGACTGAACGATTAATGGATGACAACGATCCCTTAGGTAGCTACAACCAAGAGATAAACGAAGCTGGTGGTTTAAACAAAGAGGTAAGAGAAGCTATTGCGTTAAGTCTACAAGCAGCAGTGGAATTGAAATGTACTGTTCATGAAACCTGGTTTGCCTCAGCGCGTCGCAATATTGCCAACTTCACCCAGGATTATGTGCGTCAGGTGCCCATTTTTGGTCATTTGGCGGATTGGGTTGTTCGTGGCACTATGGCCGTGGTTGGGGTAGTCGTCAACATCCTCACTCTGCCCTTCACCCTGCAACAACGGATTAATCACTGGGACGATCGGGTAGAAATGTATAAAGCCACTTACGAGGGTATACTTGCTGAAAGTCTTGGAACTCTACAGGGCGGATGCATGAGTTCAGCTGATAGAGCAGGCGAGATGGCTGAGCAACGTGCAGCAATGAAAATGCAATTCAGTGAAAAAAGATACATCATCAGCTACAACGATTCTCCAAAGGATAAAGAGGATTTTTATGAAATGTATGGCAGTACAACAGCTAAACATCACTACGCGGAAATGTCTACGGGCACCGCTGCAACCCAAGATTTTGAAACACGCGGTACTTTGCTCCATGCACGTAATGGTGTGCTATCACATGTCGTAGAGACAGAAGACGAGCAGCGATTGGCACGCGATTCGGCCAGCATGCGTAAAGGAAAATATGATAAAGCTATGAATGCCAATCTTTACTTGAATATACCAGCAGTTGGCGTGCAAGAACCGAAAGCCAGTAAACCTACTTCACCACCATCTTCACGATCTCGGTTGCCAATAGTGGTCCTGCTAGAAAAAGGCGTAGGCCAAGAACCACTAGATAACAACAAAGATAATCAAGATGATGACGATAACCCCTATACGGTTCATTAGGCCGTACCAACCCACGATCATGGCAGGGCAAAAGGATAATTACTCCCTACTGACAGAAACTGTCAGTAGGGACATAAGTCATCGACTTCCATAGATTGCAAAGGGCTGGTTTTTGACAAAAGCCCAATACCTATCCCCATAAGACCAATGCCAATATTCAGTAGGATAATTTACAAAACCGACACTGCTTAATGCATGACTCATGATTTGTCGATTTGCTTTGGCTTCTGAGGAAATAACTGTTGAATCTGTTAATGATAACATGCCCTCTTTATCCTGCATCCAGTCTTTAGGATGAATGCCCATATCAAGAGGTTTCCCTTGATTATCAATCAAATAGACGTCAATTGCTCCCCCCGTAGAGTGTGGTGGAATATTTTTAGAGCCATCTTTATTTATAACGGGTGATACCAGTTTAGTCGTTTCATTAAAAATATCCCCTAGTGGCCAATCCGGGTGCCTTGATTTTACGTTCCTATACTGCTCTTCAAAAATCTTTTGTTGAAGACTAAGACTGCGATAGCCTTCATACAAACAAAAATGTATCCCTTTAGGTAGTTGATCATTTGCTTGTTTCAATTTTTCATAAACCGCTTTTCGTAGAAATGTGTAATTGGTATTGTTAGGAATTTCCGGCGATGTACCATACACAATCGCTTTTTGCTTGGTTAAATCAACAAAAGGCTCATCGTTATCCTGTATTGGAATTTTAAGGACATCTGGATCAGCAATTAAGGTGATATTTGGTAGTAGCGCATAAGTAGTTGACATCATTCCTTCCAATAACCAGCTCGTTAGAACGATCAAAAATAGACCACAACATTGTTTAACCCTACTCAATCTTTTGTAACTCCCCACGTCATCCCGAGCGTAGCGAGGGATCTCCAGCAAACGGCACCTATTTAAAAATTGTGCCACTGCATGGAGATCCCTCGTCGCAAGCTCCTCGGGATGACGTACCCGGGGAGTTACAATCTTTTTAAATTTTTACTTTATATCATCTTAAAGAAAAGGAATTTGGGGTCAAGTAATTTATCAAGAAGTTTTAGAAGTTAGTGAGAGAGTTGTTTGGTAAGTTGCAAATCAAAATTGGCCTGTGCAATCCCTGCTTGTCCTCTCAGAATATCCTTTTCTGAATTTTGATTTACAACTCCCAAGTTTTGAATTATGACTAGTTTTTATAAGAAAATATGTAGGAAAAAAAAGGAATTAAATCCAAGAAATTTCTTACAAATCGCTTGCTTGTAAGCACCATTTTGTATAATCCTAAAAAAATCAGTTTAAATCTGCGATAATTCGTCACATCATTGATTTATCAAGGTGTAGCGAATGGAATTACCTGAAGTATTGTCTCACCAAAAAGGTGAGGATTCTAGAGCCCCAGAAAAAGCCACATTATTTGTTAACCGACGAGTCAAAATTGGCTGTTGACACGTTTGGTGGTCGAGTCCATGTTGAATGGGATGTACAATCATCAGTAACGCCCTTAGGACAACTTCCATTTTTTATCGAATTTTTAAAACTAGGGAACTTGCTAGAGCCATGGATTGATGATTGTCCTTTACATTTAACTAGCCCGAATACACCAAGTAAGCGAGATGTATTAGGCACAATGTTACTTTCGATATTGGCTGGTCATAAACGATACGCCCATATAACAACGATTCGATGTGATAATGTTAATCCCAGCCTTCTGGGTATGAAGCAGATAGTCAGTGAAGACTCCTTACGTCGGGCATTGTTGAAAATAGCAGAAACAGACGAAGGGGTTTCTTGGTTACAGACCCATCTCTACAAGTGCTATCAGCCGTTACAGAGGATTCTGAAACAAAGCAGCTATCGTTTGAATTTGCAGAGCTTGATGATAGAAAAATGCGAATTTATGAATATGCTGTTTTAGTCACATACTTAAACGATGAAGTACTAACAATAACACAGCATTACCGCGATCGGGCTGATAGTGAAAATATATTTGATGAACTCAAAAACCAATGGGGCTGGGGTGGTTTTACTACGCAGGATTTAGGACGTTGCCAGCTAACAGCGCGTGCTGTTGGATTAATTTATAATTGGTGGAATCTATTTGTACGATTGGCCGATCCGCAAAAGCATTTAGAGGCGATTACCAGTCGACCTTTATTACTTCATGCAGTAGGTAAACAAACCACACATGCCGGCCAAACATTCATTAAAATCACAAGCACTCATGGGAAAACGCCTAAAGTTAAAATGCTTTTGAATCGAATCGTGTTATTCTTTAAATCATTAAAAGATGCGGAGCAGTTATCTTCTGAACAACGATGGTACAGGATTCTAAGTAAGGCATTAGAAAAATATCTAAAGGGACGGCTTCTTCAGCCACCAATTTTGATACCGCAATCGGGATAAAATAAAATTTGAGGTCAATTAGTGAGAAGAACATCGATCAATTTTGAACGGTGATAGATCGCTGCAACTGCGTTTTTTAGGTTAATAAAGCGTAGGAGGACTACTTGGTGTTACATTTGTCATAGCCGTTGTTGTCGTCACAGAGGTAGCCACCGTAGTTGCCGCCCCTGACGAAGATGACGAAAAAAATGATTTTTTGAAGATGCAATAAGACAAACCCTTGCCCACATCGATGGCAATATTCCAACGAACAGGATTCCTGGATAACAATTCTTTAGAATCATGTAACACTTGATAAAGAGAACCCTTCGGTAAATATTCCATCACCATGGCAGTATGACCCGGTTCCTGACAGACTCCATACAATCGCACCACATGAGGAAACTGGCATTGTGCCATGACCATCACTTCTCTTTGAAAATCTTCAGCTAAATCAGTCAATAGGGTTTTTAAATGTAGCTGCTTCACCGCAACTTCAATACCCTGCCAAGTGGCTCGATACACATCGCCATAACCCCCACTTCCAATCATTTGACCAAGTTCTAAGTTCGACCAAGAAAGGGTCACCAAAGGTATATTTGTTAGAGCCGTAACCGTTTTATCTACCGACATTTTATTCCTCCTTTGCGAAAGAAAAACCTAAAACACAGAATATATTTTTGAAACTCATCATCATTTTCTTCACTTAAGGGTTTAGGCTAGGATCGGTGCTGGGGAGTAGATGATAATGGTTTTCCTGATTTTGTTTGCACTTGAAAAAGCCATATCCGGCCCCCGCCAATGCAGCAAATCCTACTACACCGGCAATCGCACTCACACTAATAATAATGGCATTGTTGTTGGGAGTAGGTGTTGGTGTAGGTGTAGGGTTAGGCTCCGGTTCAGTTGGCGTTGGAGTTGGTGTAAGTGGTGCTGAAGTAGGGGTAGGGGTAGGGGTTGGGGTAGATGTTGTTGAGACAGGAGTTGGCGTAGGGGTTGGTGTGGGCGTTGGAGCAGGTGTCGGCATTGGTGTAGGCATGGGTGTAGGGGTAGGAGTCGGTGTGGGTGCAGATGTTGTTGAGACAGGAGTTGGCGTAGGGGTTGGTGTGGGCGTTGGAGCAGGTGTCGGCATTGGTGTAGGCATGGGTGTAGGGGTAGGAGTCGGTGTGGGTGCAGATGTTGTTGAGACAGGAGTTGGCGTAGGGGTTGGTGTGGGCGTTGGAGCAGGTGTCGGCATTGGTGTAGGCATGGGTGTAGGGGTAGGAGTCGGTGTGGGTGTAGATGTTGTTGAGACAGGAGTTGGCGTAGGGGTTGGTGTGGGCGTTGGAGCAGGTGTCGGCGTTGGTGTAGGCATGGGGGTAGGTGTCGGTGTGGGTGTAGATGTTGTTGAGACAGGAGTTGGCGTAGGGGTTGGTGTCGGCGTTGGTGTAGGCATGGGGGTAGGTGTCGGTGTGGGAGCCACAATAGTATTTTGTCCAAAAATGACATAAGCCGTGCCCTTCGAGCCGACAGAAGCAGCCCCCAAGACGAGATCAGTGATGTTATCGCCGTTGATATCCCCTGCCGTACTGACGGAACTACCTAGAAAACCATTTGCGATGCCAGGGACCATAAAGCCATTGTTGCCATTCAAATTAGTTAAATTAAAAGAAGAGGTAAATCCCCCACGACTGCCAAAAATGACATAGGCCATGCCTCTACCGTTGCCCGAGTCTGCACCATAAGCCCCCAAGACGAGATCGGTGATGTTATCCCCGTTGATATCCCCTGCCGTACTGACGGAATTACCTAGAAAACCACCCGTGCGATGCCAGGGACCATAAACCCATTGCTACCATTCAAATTAGTTAAATCAAAAGGGGAGACAAATCCTCCACGACTGCCAAAAATGACATACGCCGTGCCGTTGCCCGAGTTTGCACCATAAGCCCCCAAGACGAGATCGGTGATGTTATCCCCGTTGATATCCCCTGCCGTACTGACGGAAACACCTAATAACGAGCCGATGCGATGCCAGGGATCACAAACCCATTGCTGCCATTCAAATTAGCTAAATTAAAAGGGGAAACAAATCCTCCACGGCTGCCAAAAATGACATACGCCGTGTCATTCGAGTTTGCAGAAGCAGCCCCCAAGACGAGATCGGTGATGTTATCGCCGTTGATATCCCCTGCCGTACTGACGGAACTACCTAACTGACCACCCGATACGATACCAGGAACCATAAAGCCATTATTTCCATTCAAATTAGTTTAAGTTAAAAGGAGAGACAAATCCTACACGACTGCCAAAAATCACATACGCCGCACCATTACGCGAGTTTGCAGTAATTAGCCCCCAAGACGAGATCCGTAATGTTATCCCCGTTGATATCTCCTGCTGTACTGACAGAATTACCCAGATGACCACTTGATGTAATACCAGGGATCATAAACCCATTGCTACCATTCAAATTCGTTAAATTAAATGGGGAGATAAATCCTTCTCGACTGCCAAAAATGACATAGGCTGCGCCGTTAGCGTTTGCAGGATCAGCCCCCAAGACAAGATCGGTGATGTTATCCCCGTTGATATCCCCTGCCGTACTGACGGAATTACCTAACCGACCACCTGATGCGATGCCAGGGACTATAAAGCCATTGTTGCCATTCAAATTCGTTAAATTAAAAGGGGAGACAAATCCCCCACGACTGCCAAAAATGACATACGCCGTGCCTTATTCGAGTTTGCATAGAAGCAGCCCCCAAGACGAGATCAGTGATGTTATCGCCGTTGATATCCCCTGCCGTACTGACAGAATTACCTAGCAAACCATCTGATGCGATGCCGGGAACTATAAAGCCATTGTTGCCATTCAATGCACTTAAATCAAAAACCGCCGGAAAGGATTGTTGCATCACAGAACGTTTATTCATCGAAGTAGGCGCAGGCAGATCATCGTTTAACTTCTTCGACTCTTCCTTTGTGTTAGTCAAAACTCTATCTTTCAACGAAAATATTGGTAACATTTCAGTTAATGCTTGTTTCAGATCGTGGCTAAGCAATCTCGCCATTTTTTCGGCTAGCGGCTGAAAAAGTTTTTGTTGAACTTGTATTAATGCTTCTGTGGGTGCCGGTTGAACATACTGCGCATAGTGAGATGCTAACTTTTCAATTCGTTTTAAACTCTGCGGATCATTCGGATTTTTACGCAGATTATCGATCGCTCGATCCAGATGCTTGATACATTCCTCCAATCCCTGATGGTAAATTTTATGTTGTTTTTGATGCATGATTTCTGCTTGCGAAGGTGATGGATCCCACCGGCTTTGGTAAGCATCCCAAGCGAAATCAAAAGCTGCTCCGAATAATCTTCCTACTCCATACCCTAAATTGCTCGCTGGATCATATCCATTTGTCACACTGGTATGTGTTTTGTTAGTAGCAAGACGAGAGGAGGAAGGAGTCGTACTCCCAGATGATGAAACATTTGTTGTATTTGTAAAAGAAGAGGGCATAAAAAGTTCCTTTTTAATCATTTCCTTCGCTCAGGGATTTAAGCTAGGATCTCTGTTTGGGAGAAGATAATAATCGTTTTCCTGATTCTGTTTGCACTTGAAAAAGCCATATCCGGCCCCTGCCAATGCAGCAAATCCTACGACACCGCCAATCACACTTGCACTAATAATAAAGACATTGTTATTGGGAGTCGGTGTTGGAGTGGGTGTAGGATGTCGGAGACTCATTGGAACTCGGCATAGGAGTTGGAGTGGGTGTAGGGCTAGGCTCCAGTTCTTCTAATGGCGTAGGAGTTGGTGCAGGTGTAGGGGTAGGTGTAGGGGTAGGTGTAGGGGTAGGCGCGGGAGCTGCAACCGTATTTTGTCCGAAGATGACATACGCCGTGCCGTAATTCGAGTTTGCATAATAAGCCCCTAAAACGAGATCCGTAATATTATCCCCGTTGATATCCCCTGCCGTACTGACGGAACTACCTAACTGACCAAACGATGCAATGCCAGGGACCATAAAGCCATTGCTGCCATTCAAATTCGTTAAATTAAAAGGAGAGACAAATCCTCCACGACTACCAAAAATGACATAAGCCGTGCCGACCCGAGTTTGCACCAGAAGCCCCCAAGACGAGATCGGTGATGTTATCCCCGTTGATATCCCCTGCCGTACTGACGAACACCTAGATAACCACCCGATACGATGCCAGGGATCATAAAGCCATTGCTGCCATTCAAATTAGCTAAATTAAAAGGGGAGACAAATCCTCCACGATTGCCAAAAATGACATACGCTGTGCCGTTACCCGAGTTTGCACGAAAAGCCCCCAAGACGAGATCCGCGATATTATCGCCATTGATATCCCCTGCCGTACTGACGGATATGCCTAGGCTACCACCTGATGCGATGCCAGGGACCATAAACCCATTGCTGCCATTCAAATTAGCTAAATTAAAAGGGGAGGTAAATCCCCCACGGCTACCAAAAATGACATAAGCCGTGTCGACCCGAGTTTGCAGATGGGGCCCCCAAGACGAGATCGGTGATGTTGTCCCCATTGATATCCCCTGCCGTGCTGACGGAAACACCTAGCTGACCACCCGATGTGATGCCAGGGACCGTAAACCCATTGTTGCCATTCAAATTGTTCAAATTAAAAGGGGAGACAAATCCCTCACGACCGCCAAAAATGACATATGCCGTACCTCCCGAGTTTGCACCAAAAGCCCCCAAGACGAGATCGGTGATGTTATCCCCGTTGATATCCCCTGCCATACTGACGGAATTACCTAGAAAACCAAACGATGCAATGCCAGGGACCATAAAGCCATTGCTGCCATTCAAATTCGTTAAATTAAAAGGAGAGACAAATCCCCCACGACTGCCAAAAATGACATATGCCGTGCCGTAATCCGAGTTTGCATAACGAGCCCCCAAGACGAGATCGGCGATGTTATCCCCGTTGATATCCCCTGCCGTACTGACGGAATTACCTAACCCATCACGTGATGCAATGCCAGGAACCATAAAGCCATTGTTGCCATTCAAATTGTTCAAATTAAAAGAGGAGAGAAATCCCCCACGACTGCCAAAAATGACATACGCCGTGCCATTCGAGTTGACAGAAGCAGCCCCCAAGACGAGATCGGTGATGTTATCGCCGTTGATATCCCCTGCCGTATTGACAGAATAACCTAGATAACCATTCGACGCGATGCCAGGTACCATAAAGCCATTACTGCCATCCAACGTATTTAAATCAAAAATAGCAGGAAACGAGGCTTCCTCTATCGAACGTTTCCCTTTTGAAAAAAATTGAGATGATTTTGTGAAAGTGCTTTCTTCCTCATAATACGATTGCGAAAGCCCTATACTATACTCATCATCTTCCACTAAAGAACCTGATTTTTTATTTTCTTGTTCTGAAAAATCCCTTGCCAATACCGGCAACAACATTTTCAATTTTCGTTTTAAACTCGGATCAGATAATTGCCCAACTTGTTCACGGATGGGTTGAAAAAGCTGCTGTTGAATAAGCATTCAATTCCATTGTAGAAGCAACATTCACATAAGCCGCATAATGCTGCGCCAACTCATCCATTTTTCCTAAGCTGGCGGGATCATGCGGATTTTTTCGAACATTTTCGAGGGCAGGCTTTAAATGTTGAATACATTCTTTTAAACCAGCTACATAAATAGTCCTGTTGTCTTTGCGCAATTTCTTCAGGAGAAGGCCCTGGATTGGGATTCCACCAACTTTGCCAAGTACTCGAAGCTAAATCAAAAGCGCCTCCTAATAATCTTCCTACACCATAGCCTAAATTGCTTGCGGGATCATACCAATTTGCTGTACTCACATTGGTTTGATTCGCCGCTGCGTGAGAAGATATTTCAGCAGAATTTTGATTTGTTGTCGCATGAGTAGTATTCGTTGTATTGAAAGAAGAGGGCATTTGAATTTCCTTTTTAATAAAGCGTAGGAGGACTACTTGGTGTTACATTTGTCATAGCCGTTGTTGTCGTCACAGAGGTAGCCACCGCAGCTGCCGCCCCTGACGAAGATGACGAAAAAAATGGTGCTTGAGAATGCGTGGGTTGTTGATATTTGAGGTGAGGATGTTGCTCTAATAGATTTTTTAAATTGACTTTAGCAGCTTCATATCCCTGATCGGCCGCTAATTGATAATACTGCATTGCTTGGGTTAAATCTTTGGCTACGTCCTTTGCCTTTTTGGTAACACCAACCTAAATTACTTTGCGCTGCTGCATCTCCTTGATCGGCTGCTAATCGATAATATTTCACCGCTTCAACTACATTTTTTTCTACTCCCTCGCCCATTTGATAGCACACACCTAAATTTTTTTGTGCATACCTATTTCCTTGGTTTGCCGATAACTGATAATATTTCACTGCTTGTGCCAAATCTTTGATTACTCCATCGCCTTTTTGGTAGCACCAACCTAAATTATTTTGTGCGACTGCATCTCCTTGATCCGCTGCCAATCGATAATATTTTGCGGCTTGAATTAAGTCTTTAGTGACTCCCAAGCCACTGGCATAACATCTGGCCAAATTCGTTTGCGCATCTGCTCTACCTTTTTTCGCTTCGTTTTGAAACCAATGAATATTATTTACCACTTCTTGTTCATAAAATTGTTGTTTCTGTTCGTTTTTTGGAACCCCGAGATCCCCTTTATACAGTTGCTGTAACCGTAAATACGCAGCCGGATAACCTTCCTTAGCGGCTTTTTCAAAATGAGGTAAAGAGGGTTTGTATTGGAATTTAATATAAAGCAAGTTGCCTGTTTGATAATCCGCTTCACCTGGTATCACATTCGTAACAGCTGTTGTCGTGGTTCGAAAAAAGATAGGCTTATTTTCACCTGTCGAAGGTGAAGGTGGTACGGCTTTAACTAACGTCGGTTGTAATTCAACTAGATAACGTGGTAGGCAAGCAGCTGTTTGAGAAACCACTAATTCAGTATAAGTATGAGGTTGATTGTGCTTTGTCGGATAATAATCTGTTTCATTAGGATTTAGGGGATGTGCCGGTACAACAGGCACAAAATGCGCATCGTAATTGCTATAATTGCTGATAGAGACTTCTAAGCCTTGGCTGTTTCTCATCACAAACTTATTCATATCCCCATCAATAACGGGATAGGCTGAAAAGCAGGCAACCCAATTTAAGATCAATGCCCCACCTTGTTTTGCATACACGCGATAGGAATACTCAGCCTCATGAGCACTGTAAATGCCTCTTCCAAAAAAACCGCTATCGGTTGTCGCAAGTGCGGCATAACCGGCACGAAAAATACTATCGGTAATCGCGGTTTTTGTACCATGCCACATCGGTAATAAGTTGACAGCAGGATAATCGCTATCCTGATAAGGTTTAGCGAGATCTTTAAATTGTTGGTGTACTTTTGTTCGCCAATGAATGTTCTCTGGGCTTTCGACAGGATCTTGAAAGTTCTCTTGGCCCGTTGGCCATTTGGGTGTAAAAGCTGGATTGTTGTCCCGTTGTTGTAATCTTCCCATATACAAGGCAAATTCATGATTCATGCTGGGATTGTAAATCACTCGCACAGAGGCCATCTCATAACCAGGTACCGGATGATGTTGATAAAATTCGAGGGCTTTGCGTTTATCTTTATCCGTCGCCTCTATTAATTTATAAACATCCGCATCTGCTACGCGCTGCGCTTTGGTTTCGGGATCAAAGTGCCATGACTTTTCCACGTACGGTTTTGTTTCGGGTAGTTTAACTTCCAGTTTGGGTTTTGCTTTTTCTAAAGCACTCACCAAAGTTTCCGCTGTAGGGCGTTGATCGGCAACTTTCCAACAGCTTGTACTAAACTACCATAACTTTCAGGACAATCTGTTGGCAGCTTTTCTTGTTCGCCGTCTTTAATCCAGCCCATGACGGTCACATCGTCTGATGCATCACTAAACGGTAACTGACGGGAAGCAATTTCCCACAACACCATGCCATAACTATAGACATCTGAAGCAACATTAGGGCTTACATTGCGTTTAAATAACTCCGGCGCACGCCAACGGGTCGTACCCATCCCTTGTTTGGTTTTCGTACTCGTACTATTACTTTCTAATTTAATCTTTGCTAAACCAAAATCGGTAATCTTGGCATGGTATTGGTTGTCCAATAATACGTTTAAGCTTTTTAGATCGCGATGAATGATTTTTTGAAGATGCAAATAAGACAAACCCTTACCCACTCGATGGCAATATTCCAACGAACAGGATTCCAGGGTAACGACTCTTTAGAATCATGTAACACTTGATAAAGAGAACCTTTCGGCAAATACTCCATCACCATCGCTACATGTTCTGGTTCCTGACATACCCCGTACAATCGCACTACATGAGGAAACTGGCATTGTGCCATGATCGTCACTTCTCTTTGAAAATCTTCAGCTAAATCAGTCGAGAGGGTTTTTAAATGTAGCTGCTTCACCGCAACTTCAATACCCTGCCAAGTGGCTCGATACACATCACCATAACCCCCACTTCCAATCATTTGGCCAAGTTGTAAATTTGACCAAGAAACAGTCACCAAAGGTATACTTGTAGCAGCAGTAACCGTTTTATCTACCGACATCTGATTCCTCCTTTGCGAAAGAAAAACCTAAAACATAGAATATATTTTTGAAACTCATCATCATTTTCTTCATTTAAGGGTTTAGGCTAGGATCGGTGCTGGGGAGTGATGATAATAATGTGTTTTCCTGATTCTGTTTACACTTGAAAAAGCCATATCCAGCCCCTGCCAATGCAGCAAATCCTACGACACCGCCAATCACACTCGCACTAATAATAAAGACATTGTTATTGGGAGTAGGTGTGGTGAGGTGTAGGGTTAGGCTCCGGTTCAGTTGGCGTTGGAGTTGGTGTAAGTGGTGCTGAAGTAGGGGTTGGGGTTGGTATGGGTGTAGGTGTTGGAGTAGGTGTGGGAGCCACAATAGTATTTTGTCCAAAAATGACATACGCCGTGCCGTTACCCCCGTTTGCATTCAGAGCCCCTAAGACGAGATCGGTGATGTTATCCCCGTTGATATCCCCGGCCGTACTGACGGAAAAACCTAGTAAACCACTCGGTGCGATGCCAGGGACCATAAAACCATTGTTGCCATTTAAATTAGCTAAATTAAAAGGGGAGACAAATTCTCCACGACTGCCAAAAATAACATAAGCCGTGCCGTTATTCAAGTTTGAGAGTTTTCCAATATGAAATGAGTCTGAAGGGTGTCCCGTAATTCCAACATGAAATGAGTCTGGACACTCGATAAATAGTCTTCATGATCAACGGATGAAAACGATCATGAATATAGACAACTTAACAGTATCAGAAATGGGATTATTTTTAGATGGTAGCCAAACGATTGCATTTGCTATTGCCTCTACAAAGGATGACCGCTATAAATTCGTAGACGGTGTATTAAAACGCTATTCATATAGACAGCTCAAGCGCAATGAGAAAGGAACTGTTATTCGGTTTTTAGAAAAAATCACAGGATACTCTAGGCAGCAGCTTACACGGATGAAGTGTTTTCTAATTTCAAAATGAGTCTGAACGAATATGATAATTAAATACACATTGTTCTTATAGTCTTCATTTTTTGTTATTAATTTTTATAAAAATTTGTTATTGAGCCTGTGGGTATGTGGTCGCGAAGCCAGCGAGTGTGGTCAAGCTGTGGAGAACGCGTCTTTTTGCGTTATCCATGGCTTGTCCACACGTCCCGGAGGGCGCTGGCTGGTCCGAAGGACGCGTCCACATATCCATAGGCTTGCTTCCTACACACTAAAATTTATTTAAGAAACGGGGAGCTGTTTTTTGCTATCCTCGGTAATGTGCTTAAATAATAGCGTACGTTGCTGTTGTAAGTAATCAGCAGCCTCATTATCTGTCATCTTATTGGCAATGTCATCCAGCATTTTGAAGGTCACCTCAGCCCTTAAATACTGTTCTGCTTCTGGGATAGATTTAAATTTTTCATAGGGTGTCATCATATCTTTATATTCATATTTTTTTCGCTCTTTTCCCTTTTTATCAATAGTGATAGTTGGATAGAGACAGGGGCGATGGTAGTTCACGTATAGGTTTAGAGCGTTTTGATTAAACTCATTAATACGAACAGCATATCGTTGTGGGATATGGGTGTATCCAAAAATTTTGCGTACAACAGCAGCATTTTTTCCTTCCGCTAAGGCATTATCATTTGAATGCCTTGGCCTTGATTTTGTAAATTCAATCAATAACTTACTTAATAATGTTGCGACGGTTTTATTCACATACTCCCCGCCATTGTCTGTGTGAAAATTTAGTACTTTGAATGGAAATGTTGCTAGAAGTGTTTCGAGGACGGGATGTAGATAATGCTCAGAAATCCTTTCAACGCTAATGACTACCTCAAACTGAGTCACTTCATCCACTGCGTTAATATGATAGACCCCTTTACAGCCATCTAAGTCGCCCTGATGCACTGTGTCAATACGGATATAACCAGGCTTTCCGTTGGCCTGTGGCTTTCTGCGTTCGCCTATATGAACCCCTTTCTGACTTTTTGTTTTTTCATAATGGCATCTATATTTCCTATAGCCTGAAGATTTCCGCAAATTATAAATATGCGCCACCGATATCCTAGATAAGCGTTCATAGCTTTTTTCATCGAAACAATTATATGCACGCTCGCATAGCTTCTTCACCATAAACCCATTGGGTGTAGCATGTCGTTGATCTAACTGGGCCAACAAGACCACATCCCCAGGCGTATAAATACACTCAAATCCATTGTCAGTCCTTTGGTAGCGCCTTACACTACCACACTCCGTGTAACGTTGAATCATCAGAGTTTTCCAATATGAAATGAGTCTGAAGGGTGTCCCGTAATTCCAACATGAAATGAGTCTGGACACTCGATAAATAGTCTTCATGATCAACGGATGAAAACGATCATGAATATAGACAAGTTAACAGTATCAGAAATGGGATTATTTTTAGATGGTAGCCAAACGATTGCATTTGCTATTGCCTCTACAAAGGATGACCGCTATAAATTCGTAGACGGTGTATTAAAACGCTATTCATATAGACTATAATGACCCCCGAAATTTGGACAGTGTTTTCTAATTTCAAAATGAGTCTGAACGAATATGATAATTAAATACACATTGTTCTTATAGTCTTCATTTTTTGTTATTAATTTTTATAAAAATTTGTTATTGAGCCTGTGGGTATGTGCGTGTTGACCACAGCTTGTACACACTCACTGGCTTCGCGCCCACATACCCACAAGCACAATAACAGGGGTTTTTATTATTTTTAAAAGGGCTAAAAACCTCCTAAATTTTTTTAGGATAGTGGTCTAGACAGCGGGGGTCACTTCAATTTTTTCCACAGATCTGCGGTTTTCAAAGCGAGTGTGACTATACAAAATGGTGCTTACAAGCAAGCGATTTGTAAGAAATTTCTTGGATTTAATTCCTTTTTTTCCTACATATTTTCTTATAAAAACTAGTCATAATTCGAAACTTGGGAGTTGTAAATCAAAATTCAGAAAAGGATATTCTGAGAGGACAAGCAGGGATTGCACAGGCTAATTTTGATTTGCAACTTACCAAACAACTCTCTCACTAACTTCTAAAGCTTCTTGATAAATTATTTGATCCCAACTTCCTTTTCTTTAAGATGATATGAAGTAAAAATTACGGCATCCAGAGAGAAGCGAGGGATCTCCAGCAAACGGCACCTATTTAAAAATTGTGCCACTGCATGGAGATCCCTCGTCGCAAGCTCCTCGGGATGACGTACCCGGGGAATTACAATCTTTTTAAATTTTTACTTTATATCATCTTAAAGAAAAGGAATTTGGGGTCAAGTAATTTATCAAGAAGTTTTAGAAGTTAGTGAATAACTAACAACAAACTAACTGAAATCCAATATGTACTCCGACTAGTACTAATAAACCTCCAAGTATTTTTGCAACCCTCGGCTGCATGCTGATTATTTTTTGTTGTATCTTCGGATGTGTAATACATATCGTCACAGTCGCAAACCAGATCAGTGTTATTGACACCATCTCGACAATATAGATCACTTCAAGACAAAAAGGTGTATTAGGTTTTATAGCAAAAGCAAAGATACCTAATATAAACAGACCCGCTTTAGGGTTAAATAAATTGCAAAATAACCCTTGGGTAAATGCTTCCTTTTTGCGAATTGTGTTTTCTTGCTGCTGAATGTCAGTGGCAGCCTGATTTGATAGCCAGGTTTTGATGCCTATATAGATTAAATATATAGCTCCAATCAGCTGAACTATATTGAATAATGTGTGTGATTGACTAATCACCCATGCAAGCCCCATAGCACAATAACAGCAATGCACTAAAATACCCACTGCAATGCCAATAGGTGTAAAAAAGGCAGTTGGTTTGTGATATAGCAGAGCGCTTCTGACTGTAATCGCAAAATCTGGACCAGGTGCAACAACAGCCAATGTGTAGATAGACGCTATCGAAATTGCAGAAAGAATAAAAGAATCCACGATATTATAACCCTTGCATTGTTACAGTGCTTAAATCTTGCTCTAAAGCCACCTTCCCGATGTATTCTCCTTTCTCAAAATAGTCATGCGCGTGATTAATTTGAGAAAAATTATAGACGCGATCAATCAACGGCTTAATCTTAGCTGCGTCTACGAGCATAGCAATTTCCTTTAGGATTTCCCCATGATGTTTCCTGCCTATTCCATACAGCAATGGGGTTGGCATAAAAATGACATGCAACGTTAGCCCTTTAAAGTGCAGTGGCGACAGATCACAGGTGACCCGTGTAGAAATAGCACTTACCACGCCATTCATAGCACAGGCTGCAAATGATTTTTCAAGATTATTCCCACCCACCGTATCCAAAACCACTTCAAAACCTTTACCCTCCGTGTATTGCTGAACATAGTCTGTAACTGATAGGTCTTTATACGGAATAACAATGGCACCTAACCTCTGAGCAACTTGTTGTTTTTCTGAAGTGGAAGCGGTAGCAAACACTTGTGCTCCTAGAGATTTTGCTAGTTGTATTGCAATATGCCCCACACCTCCTGCGGCAGCGTGAATTAAAATAGTTTGATTGGATTTTAGCTTAGCCCGATCAACTAAAGCTTCCCACGCAGTGATGGCCACTAAAGGTAAGGCGGCCGCTTGCGCCATGGTTAATGTTATTGGTTTATGTGCGAGTAGTTGGGGATCAGCAACCATATATTCTGCTATCGCACCATTTGTGCCTTTAAAGCCGCCGGCACATCCGAATACTGCATCACCTTCTTTGATATGCTTAACCTCTTTGCCAGCCTGAACCACGATGCCCGCCACATCACCATGTAAGATGGCAGGAAAGTCTGGCGCCAAAGCTCGATGCACTCCACTACGGATTTTGATATCTACCGGATTGACACTTGAAGCGTGCACTTGAATGAGTACCTGATTGGATTCAATCCGAGGGAGTGGTAGCTCTCTTAAAGTAAATACCTTGGAACCACCGAATTGTTCAATGACTTGTGCTTTCATGGTCACTCCTTTATCACTCGATAATGTCGTCATCTGAGTCCGCTTTTGGTCACGTACCAACTTTCGATACTGTTTGACTGAAGGAATATAATGACTTGCTTTAAAATGACTTGCTTTAACATGGGACGTTTTAAAAAACATACACTCTCCTTTAATTTTTGGTATTTAAAAGAGCAACGAGAATTTCTCGTGTGCCTGTAAAAGGTCTACGGCCGTGTGCAATCAACGTATTGTCCAATATCAACATATCATGCGGCTGTAATTTGACCCTAATTTCATGCTGCTTGAGTAAATCAGCAATCAATCGAACCTCTTCATCGTTAACAAATTGGCCATTACCCAAAAATGTATTATCGAAAATCTCATCCTGATTATTTCGAAAGGATTCAATTTGTTGCTGATCTTCTTTTCTGCCATCTTGTTCGGCCCAAATAAGTGATCCGACTGGCGTAAACATGTGAATCTGATTAAACCAAATGCTATCCGAGTGGTTTGGGTGTTGCTTCATAGCCGGTAACACTTCCTGCCAAAGGTACAGTCCATCTGAAAAATGAGATTCTATTCGCCAGCTCTTTTCCTGTGCAATCGCATAAGCTTGCTCTAAATCATCACATCCAAATACGTCTTCCCAGGTTTTTATTAATCCAGGTTTGGATACTTGGCTATGACGGGATGGCAAATAACGCCGCAGTTGCAAACCATGTTTATTAAATTGAGTGCATAGTTCATCAGGTATTTTTTTGGTTATAGAGCGCATATCACCGAGTGTTGAATCACCTCCTTGTTCGGAGGCTTTTAAACAGAAAAAGGCGATACGATCGGGAGGGTTAAGGGTATAAGACATTTCCTGATGTAAAGGAATAGACCACGTTGCAGGAATGTTGGTTGCTGTCATAATTCGGCCATACACAGAGTCTCTTGGAGAAGTTCCTCCTATATAGTCCATCAATTGCGATGAGAGTATTGTGATAATATTTTGAAAGTCCTTAGCTGTTGCTATTTGATTCAATCCACGAATTAACAATGCGCCAGTATCATTTAAAATATGGTTTATTTCTTCGCGCATATTACAAAACCATTCTGTTGTCGCCGGAATAGTTTGCACATCGGTTTGCTTTATTTGCCACACGATTGGCAGCAAACTTTGATTTACATAGTGCTGTTCATAACGAATCATAGGCTACTCCGTACTGTAATTTCTTATCGTTGAATTAGGTAGTGTTAATGTGAATATTCTCGTTATATCCTTTACTATTGCCTCTCGTTGAGATTCAATGAAATAATGATTTCCAGAATATTTAGCAACTTCAAATGAAGTTGTTGTATATCGCTGCCATTCATGAATACCAACTTCACTTGCAAAATCGTCATTGGATCCCAGCATGGCTAAAATGGGAATACCTAAACTCTGGATGGCGCTTCTTTGCTTCGGATAAGCAGCGGCTATTCTGAAATCCATACGAATGATGGGTAGCAAGGCTTTTTTAAATTCATTGTCCTTAAATAACACTTGCGATGCAGTGTTATCGATTCGATTAAGCAATTCTAATAACTGTTCATCTGAATACGCATGATAGTTGGGGATCGAATACAAATGCGGAGCCACCACTCCCGATGGGAAAAGATAAAAAGGTAAAGGCAGTCCCTGTTGTTTCAATTCAATCAGCACTTCGTACATGACTAAACCGCCCATTGAATGCCCATAAAAGGCATAAGGCTTGTCAAGATAGCGTTTGAGATGTTGGACTACTTTTTTGGCAATTAGTTTAATATTCAAAATAGGCTTATCGTGCAAACGGTGCTCACGACCTGGTAACAAAACAGAAGCTATTTCAAAAGGAAATAATACTGACCATTTTTTGAAGATTAAAGAACCTGCACCTGCATAGGGAAAGCAAAATAAACGCGCATCTGTCTGTTTATGGGTATCAAACAAAGTAAGCCAACGATTATTCGAAGCGACCTTATCAACACGTGGCACATCGACCTGAGGTGAATCCGATTGCGAATTTCCAGAAAGAACCATTATTTCTTTCATCAAATCCTGAATTGTTGCACCTTGAATTAGGCGTATTGCTGGAAGCCGAACGTTAAAAACTTTTTCAATCTGGTTAATTAACTCTACAGAGATCAGTGAGTCCAAGCCTAAATCATTCAATGATTGTAAAGTGTTAGGGTATTTAGTAAGTCCTAAAATTGTCGCCACCAAAGCGCTTAGAATATCGGAAATCACTTGTTCAGAATTTGCTGCTTCTTCAAATCGCTGACGATACGATGATAACGTTTGTGCAAGTTGATTGCTTGCTGTATGTGGCACTAAATGAGCATAAAGCTGTGGTCTATTGACAAATTGCTCTGAAAAAATATGCCAATCGGTAACTGTGACAGCCGCGTGATCAAGCTCTAAATGAAATGCTGTTTCGAGCAACTGCATAGCTTGTTGAGGTTTTAAAAACGTAGTCCCTCTTTTTTTCCATATCAATTCACCCTTCTGCCCCGAATGAGTCGCCAATCCCGCTCCACCCCAAGGTCCCCAATTCATCGTTAAATTAGGCAAGTGCTTTGAGCGACGGTAGGCGCCTAATGCATCTAAAGCCGCATTACCAGCAACATAATTGGTCTGTCCTGCTGAGCCCATTAAACTCAAAATAGATGAGTACAAAATAAAAAAATCCAAAGATATTTCTTGCAAATGGTGATGCAGTAACCAGGCAGCCAGCATTTTAGGTTTAGTGACAGCAGTAAAGTCTGACCAGCTCATTTGAGCTAACATTTTATCCGACAAACTTCCAGCACAATGCACTACGCCTTTTAAAATTGGAAATTTTGATCGGATCGTGGCAATGAGCTGTACAACGTCCTCCTCTCGACTCACATCGCATTCGATGATATCAACACGAACTCCTTTATCTTGAAGTCGAACTAAATCTTCAGGAAGATCTTCGGGCCTACAACGTGAAGTAATAATGAGATGCTTAGCATTATGATCCAACGCTAACCAAACTGCTGTGTGAATACCTAACGATCCTAAGCCTCCAGTTATTAAATAAGACGCATTCGGATCTATAAAAAAACGCTGTTCTTGACTTATAGGTTTTGCCACCGATTCTAAATAAGCAACAAACTTTTTATCATCTCTTAAAACAATTTGCTGTTCTCGAGGGCTATTCATTAGTACGCTTATTAAGCGATTGGTCAAAGTATCTAAATTAACTACGCCAGCCTCCTCGATATCAACCATGCCTCCCCAGGCATGAGGCTGTTCTAAAGCAAAGCCTCTACCCATACCCCATAATTCAGCGAGTGGCAAATTAACTTCATGGCTATCCTGAGGGAGAAATTGACCATACTGTGTCACAAAATAGAGCAATGCCCTTTCAGGTTGCTGACTAAACGGAAACTGTTGATCGATCAAAGCCTGCATCAAAGTAAGCGCGGATAAACAAACGGTCTGCTCCTGGATTAATAGAGGTTGTGTGTTGTCGATAGAGGGCAAATAGATCAATCCTTTAACATTTTTATGCTGCAAGGCAATGCTATTAAATACCTGAAGAAAATTGTCTTTGTCGCTTGCATTCACGACATAATCAATCTGTTTAGTTCCAGAGGTCAGCTCTAACGTTACAATGGAAATACAATGCTGCTGTTTCGCCGTTAAATGATCAGTTAATGCCTCCATTAATGGCAGATTGTTTCCTATTAATAGCCATATGTCATTTTTTACCCAATTAGATTGTGGATAGATCTCTTTGCTTAACTGCCAATTCATCTGATAAAGATGTTCGATTTTCTTGGAAGGTTGTAGGGCTTCCTTGGAAAGCTCCCTTAAGGTCAGTTTTTGAAACGTTGCAATGAGTTTGGAATCGTTATCTAACACATAAATATCAACAACCAACCGATCCTTAGTTGATTGATTGCTAAGTATTGTTAATACCCATGCTTCTTGAACCTGTTCCTGGAAGCGATAAAAATATTCCAGTCCAATAGGTAAATAGGTTGCTACCTCATGATCCTCCGTAGTCCAATATTTATCAACTAACGCTGGATATCCATGTAGACAAGCGTCTAAAAATGCAGGGTGTAACAGATAATTTTGATAGTAGGAAAAATAATGCTCACCATTTTCTAGCGGCTCTTGGAGTTTGATGTGAGTAAGGACTTTGCCATCACCCAATCCTATACTTTGAATTCCTCTAAAGACAGCTCCGTAATTGAGTCCCAGTTTATCAATTCTTTCGTAAAAATAGTCCCTAACAAGTATCTGCTGGCATTCTTCCTTTAGCAAATTTAGTGAGAAAGACGGCAAATGAGTTTCATTTGTCCTTACGTGTATTTGTCCAGTTAAATAAGTTATCTGACTATTTTTAGCATGCATTTCAATATGTATTTGTTGATCATCGATTTTATGTACATTGAAAACAATGGGATCAGAGAGATTATTTAATGTCAGTGCGCGTTCATAGATAACATTCGCAAGCATTATCTGGTCACTACTGAAATGTTTTACGCCAATGATCGATAAAGCTTCAATGGCTGCAGTTGTAGGTAGCACCGGCAACTCAAAAATCTGATGCTCATTGAGATAAGAATTTTTTTCTAAGCTAAATTCAGCTTCAAGCTGATAACTGTTACCTGGCTTGGAAGGGAAAGTTATAATCAAAGGATGTTCTTGTGGTTTAGTTTTTTCCCCGAACCAATATGATTTTCCTTGGAAAGGATAAACCGGCAATGAAAGACGTCTTCCTTCTCGACCTTTATAATAATTGTCCCAGTCTATATTCCAACCGGCCAAATAAAGCTGCTGCAATGAATGCGTTAATTCGTCATATTCCTTGGTTTGTTTGCGCATCGACGAAAGCAAAATCTTATTGGAATTAAGGCCGGTTGAGCGAGTGAAATTGAGTAATGTTCTGCCAGGGCCTATCTCTAAGTAATAGTTATATCCCTGTTTTTCAAGTAACTCTAATCCGGCTTTAAATTGTACTGAATTTCTCGCATGATCTATGAAATAGAGGGAGGTTAACGGCGAGCTGACGTAGTCACCAGTAAAATTACTGATGAGTGAAATTTTTGGTTCTGCGATGGGTATATGTTCGATGGCGGTACCAAAGGACTCTAACATTGGATCCAATAGGTGGGAGTGAAAGGCATGTGAAACGTTCAGAGCTTGAGTAGCTATCTGATTTTTAGCACAAACTTCTAAAAATTTTTTTAGCGCTTTATTGTCACCCGATACGACTGTGTTCAAATCACTATTAATAGCTGCTATTGTCAATGTGCCAAAACTATGCTGTTGAAATAAGCGTCGGACTTCATCGCTCGGGGCTAAAATAGCTGCCATACCACCATTTCTTGGCAAACTCGACATCAGCTTTGCCCTCATGGCAATGATATATAAACCCTGTTTCAGCGAAAACATCTCGGCTACACAGGCTGCAACATACTCTCCTACACTGTGGCCCATAACTACTGAAGGTTCTATGCCCAAAGAACGCCAAAGACACGCCAAAGCATATTCCAAAGAGAATAATAAAGGCTGTGTATAGGCGGTTTGATTTAAAAGATGTTTATATTTGGAATTAAAGAGTACTTCGAGTAAAGGTATTTTTAAATAAGGTTTTAGCCCATCGTTGCATTGATCTAACACACGTCGAAATTCTGGGAAAGTAGCATAGAGATTTCTTCCCATACCAAAATATTGAGATCCCTGACCAGTGAACAAAAATACAATTTTTGGATGGTCCTTGTTATCTAAATGCTCTTGCTTGGGTTCAACACTAATAGCCGATAATTGCTGTTTTAGTTCAAGAAGGGATTTAACGTTTAGTGATAGTCGGTCACTAAATTGCCCTCTCCCCACATTAGCAGTAAAGCAAATATCATGAATGGATAGGTTTTTACTATCGATTAAAAAATCCCGGTATCGTGTAACCAGCGCCTGTAAAGCTTGTGGCGTTTTAGCAGACAGGTTAAATACATGCTTATTTTTAGGAGAGGGTGATTTTTTTATTGGAGGTGCTTGCTCCAATATAACAAACGCATTTGTTCCTCCAAGTCCTAGGGAATTTACGCATGCTCTTCTAATGCTAAACACTTTTGACCAACGCGTTAACTTCGAATTGACATAGAAGGCTGTTTTATCAAATGGAATCTTCGGATTAGGTTTTGTATAGTTAATACTGGGTGGTAACCATCCAGATTTGATCATTAATGCTGTTTTTATTAGCCCAACTAATCCTGAGGTTTGCTCTAAATGGCCGACGTTACCTTTCACTGAGCCAATAGGACAAAATTTCTTTTTTGAAGTCATTGCAGAAAACACGCGATGTAAAGCTTGG
>CAVXEK010000014.1:0-27296 GCA_963760845.1 uncultured Gammaproteobacteria bacterium
TGAAAATTTAATGTACTACTTCGCGCAATCGGAGCAAATAGCGAGTCGCTTATGGCTCACTGTTGGTGATGATATGGCGGCCGGAATGTTACTGCAGCTCATGCCAGATCAAGATACACAGCAGCGTGAGCAATTTTGGGAATACGCGATTCAACTTGGTCAGACGGTTCGTGAAGAAGAGCTATTCAATTTAGATAATGAAACGCTCTTGCACCGCTTGTATCACGAAACTGAATTACGTCTCTTTGATAGTCGCAAAGCCAGTTTTCAGTGCCGCTGCAGTGAAGAAAAAATGAAAGAAGTGATAACGATGCTTGGGGAAGAAGAGGCTAAGAACCTGTTGCAGGAAAAAGGTAAAATAGAAATAAGCTGCGATTTTTGTAACAAGCATTATAGCTATGACGCTATAGACATAACCATGTTATTTCGCAAACTCTAGCTCCATGCAGAACGAAATCATAGCCGTAAGCGTGTCAGCGCCCGATTTTTAATTATTGAGAAACTTTAAGCTAACTAGTTGTTTAAAAAAAAAATTAGAATATACTTTGCGGCAGAAAAAAAATAAGCTATAACTGAAGTACCTACATCAAGGATAGATAGGTATGGGTTCAAGTTCCAATATCCAGTTAAGGTCTATTAAATGAATTTTCGTATATCGCAACGGAGTTTTGCGTGTAGTTATAGCCAGAAAATCAAGGAATTGACCATCATGGGATTGGAACTGAATCAAAAATTAGGTGTCAGCATAAACCCTTAGGGTCTGTTGACAAACCCTAAGCTGACAAAGCTATTTTTTTCATGGAGTGAAGAAATGAACTGTAAAGTATTTTCTCAGCGCTTTAATCGCGAGTTATCATTATTAGGGTTTCCTGAAGACCTGTCGGATAAAATCAAGGCCGTCGCCAAAGTTTTCAATGTAACTCGTCATTTGGCAAACGCAATGATTTTTGGCCACATGCTCCCGCCAATCGATCAGATCGACAAAATTGCTAGGGTATTAGAGGTTTGCCCGCAGTGGCTAGGTGGAGCTACTGATAGAAAAAAAGTTTACCCTGGTCAGGAAACTGCTGAAGCAGTGTAATCTAGGGTCTGTTTACAATTCGCTAATACTCCGTCATTGCGAGCGTTAGCGAAGCAATCCAGCGACCTTTTCTAGCATCTCATAAGGTCACTGGATTGCTTCGTCGCTACGCTCCTCGCAATGACGGGGGGAGCTACGCTCCTCGCAGTGACGGGGGAGCTACGCTCCTCGCAGTGACGGGGGAGCTACGCTCCTCGCAGTGACGGGGGAGCTACGCTCCTCGCAGTGACGGGGGAGCTACGCTCCTCGCAGTGACGGGGGAGCTACGCTCCTCGCAGTGACGGGGGAGCTACGCTCCTCGCAGTGACGGGGGAGCTACGCTCCTCGCAGTGACGGGGGAGCTACGCTCCTCGCAGTGACGGGGGAGCTACGCTCCTCGCAGTGACGGGGGAGCTACGCTCCTCGCAGTGACGGGGGAGCTACGCTCCTCGCAGTGACGGGGGGGCTACGCTCCTCGCAATGACGGGGGGGCTACGCTCCTCGCAATGACGGAGTATTAGCGAATTGTAAACAAAACCTAATATTATCCAAAGGTTATTTATATCATGGAATGCTTAACTTATTGCATTGCCAACACAATTGATTTGTCACGCTTAGATGCACACTTCAAAGCCAATCTGATCGGCTACAGTTCAATCAGATCTCGGGATGTATTGAAATTAAGTCACCCAGACAAAAAAGGGATCCTGATCTTTATATTCAAAAATGGAACTGTGGTTTCCTGGGGTATTAAGCGCCACCAAGTTAAGAATTATCTGAATATAATTAATCTTTTTGTGGAGAAACCGGTATCTTTTTTAGTACGTGATGAATTTAGTTACCAAATCGGCGAAAAAACAGCCATAGAGCCTCATGGTTTTTTTGATGTGGACTGTTTAACCATGGATGAGGATAGCGATGAACTGAAACTCAGTTTTTCCTATGGGTTTTCGCAATCAGCCAAATTACAATATTTTGAAACCACTATCGAAGCGCTAATTGAAAGATATAACCCTCTAATTCAAAGCCTGTCTCACAAAGGTCAAATGCCTATAAGTCGCAGACAAATTCGCCAAGTCATCGGCGAAATCATCGGTGCAATAAGCGAAATGAATCTCATCAGTAATTTTCTTTATCATCCAAAATATTTTTGGCAGCACCCTACGCTCGAAGAGTACTATACAATGTTAGAACGGTATTTACATATCCAACGTCGGGTAAATGCCCTAAACCACCGCCTAGATACCCTCAATGAAATTTTTGATATGTTCAATGGCTATCTAGACACTCGTCACTCGCATAGTTTAGAAATTATTATTATTGCTTTAATAGGCATAGAAATTGTTTTTGATGTCCTTAACTTCCTTTTCTAGTGGCCTATCGGCTTCTCCGTAAGTTGCTTCTATAATAAGGATAATACCTACAGAATCGGAGAAAATCATGAATGGTAAAAATAATAAGAATGAGGGCATTGGTATCATTGCAATTATTATCATTGTCATTTTAGCTGGTGTTGGCCTTTATTATTTCTTTTCTCATCGCCCAGGGGTAACTACCGAGAACAATGTACCTCTGGAGGCACCGGCCCCAATAAAAGGAAGTATGGAATAAGCCTTTTGAGTATGTGCTAAATGAGGAGACCCTCATCCGGCGCTGCGCGCCACCTTCTCCCCAAGGGGAGAAGGGAGATGTTTAGATCTGAAACATAGGCGCCTTTACGGATCATCTGCTAAAATGTGCGATACTATGGTTATTTAATTAAAGACAATCATGCTCATTTATAATAGTCAATTAGATCAAACCCAGTTACATGCTGTTAATAATTTATCCAAGTTATGCCGAGCGGCAGATGGGGGCTCCCCCCCTTTATACCCGCACATCCTGGAGCAAACACGAAACTCAGACAGTAATGTGCTTTATTTCGAGCAAGATACTCTGATTGGTTTTTTAAGTGTTTTTCTATTCTACACAAATGCCTGCGAAGTCAGTGTCATGGTAGCACCATCCCACCGTCGCCAGAGAATCGCAACCCAATTAATACAAACCGTTATACCCCAGCTACTAGCTAAACAAATAAGCACCCTGATTTTTTCTATCCCAACAGGTACCAATACGGATTGGCTATCGCGACTTAATTTTACCTACCGCAATAGCGAATATCGCATGCAACGTAATAGCTATGAACCCATTTTAATAACTAAGCAAGCACTCACTATTCGCAAAGCCACAACAAACGATTTGCCTGTTCTATGCACAATCGATAAGCTGTGTTTTTCTATAGAGCATGAGCACGATGATATGATTGCTCGATTCAATAACTTACTTAATGAAATCAACTACACTGTCCTGCTCGCCCTGCACAATGAGAAAGTGGTTGGCAAAGCACACCTGCGTTGGGAAACAGAAAACGCTATCTTATCGGATTTAGCAATAATTCCAAGTTGTCAACGCCAGGGCTTGGGTAGTGAGTTACTGGCAAATTGCATCAACCATGCTTTATCGCGAGGAACAACAAAGCTAGTATTGGACGTTGAGACCTCTAACACGAACGCCCTTAATCTTTATTTACGTCATGATTTCAAGACAATCAATGCCATTGATTATTGGGCCATTGATACTGATAAGTTACGTACCCTATTAGAGCAACTCAACCCATCGGGATAAACGTCAGAAAAGAACTCCGCACCAGCGAACCCTCTCCCCAGGGCTGGGGAGAGGGGGAAAATGAAGGAAGTTCTTTTGAGAGAGTCATTAAAATTTAGCCTTGGGACAAGAATTCAGCTTGACAGCTTTTCCACCGCACCTTTAGTATTGCGGTTTATTGCCAAAGGAAGCGCTAAGAGGGTCGGGAATGAAAAAACGAGTTGTGATAACGGGGATGGAAATAATTTCTTCCATCGGTAATGGGCTTGAAGCTTTCTGGCAGGCAGCGACAAAAGGGCAATGTGGTATAAAACGTATTGAAGCCTATGACCCAACTCCCTATCCTACCCAAATCGCAGGTGAAATTACTAATTTATCGCTGGCTCATTTACCTGAATTTGATAAAAGCAAACGCTACCCCCGGGTTGCGCAATATGCGCTATACTGCGCGCATCATGCTATTGAACGAGCAGGTTTAACCTCATCAGAGCTAGCAAAAGCGGGGACTTATATTGGAACAAGTTTAGGAGGAACTCCAGAACTTGAAGTAGGTTATAAAGCGTTTTATACCGACAGTTGGAGAAAAGTCCCTGCTCTGAGTGTTATTCGCGGTATGCCTAATTCCGTCGCCAACCATATTGCCATTGCTTTTGGTTTGCATGGGCCTAATTCAACTATCTCCAATGCCTGCGTGTCTTCTGCTGAAGCGATAGGCAACGCCTACCAGCAAATTTCCTATGGTAAATTGACAACCGCTTTATGTGGCGGTACTGAATCACTTCTATGGGAAACCATCATGACAGCATGGTGCAAGCTGCGTGTGATGTCCACACAAAATGAGACTCCTCACCTAGCTTGCCGCCCCTTCAATAAAAAGCGCGATGGGATGGTTATGGCCGATGGAGCGGGGGTATTAATTCTTGAAGAGTTGGAACAAGCAAAAGCGAGGGGGGCCAAGATCTATGCTGAAATTATTGGTTTTGGAGCTAGCTGCGATGCCTACCATGTGACTGCTCCAACGGTGCAAGGTCAGGTTCGCGCAATTCACTCCGCTTTAGACGATGCGAGGCTTCCTATCAGTGATGTCCAGTATATTAATGCCCATGGCACAGGTACTCAATTAAATGACGTTACAGAAACAGAAACGATAAAAGCCGTTTTTGGTAAACGGGCCTATGAAATACCGATTACTGCACAAAAAGCTATGACCGGTCACGCTATTGGCGCAGCAGGTGCCATGGAAATTATTGCAACTACCCTAAGTTTGCAAAATGATGTGTTATTACCCACCATTAATTTGGACGAGCCTGATCCAGCTTGCGATTTGGATTATGTTGCTAATTGTGCTCGCCAAAAGCAAATAGATATTGCTTTATCGAATCATTTTGCTTTTGGTGGTGCAAATGCGACCTTATTATTGCGTCGGATATGATCAGAATTGTTGGGCCAAGGCCCAACCTACGTTTATGTAGGTCATGCGATTGTAGGTTGGGCCTGGGCCCAACAATTACATTTTACACTCTAAGGCAAAAAAAGCAGATTTGAGCACAAGAGTTAGTTATAATCGTCCTATTTTGCATACTTACAAAGGTTAATCGATGAATGCTTCGCTGGATGAAATAGCCAATTTAGTGCAAGGGGTGGTTCTAGGCAATGAGAAAATTATCATTTCTTCAATATCGCCCATCGATAATATTACCACCGGAGCTTTGGTTTTTGCAGATGGGAAAAAAAATCTGCAACTTGCAGAGCAATCGCAAGCAGCAGCTATCCTCGTTGCCAACGATACACAGAGTGAAATTAAGCCTATTATTCAGGTCGCTAACCCGTTTAAAGCGTTTACCCAGATCATTAACCATTTTTATCCGGCCAAAAAACCAGCGGCAGGTATCCATCCAACAGCCTCCATTGCTGATGATGTAATCTTAGGCAAAAATGTGACGATTGGTCCCTTTGTGATCATCGAGTCTGGCGTAAAAATTGGCGATAATTGTGTCATTAAAGGCCATGTGAACATTGGTGCAGACGTAGCTATCGGCGCAAATACAATTCTGCATCCGCACGTGACGATTTATGATCGTTGCCAAATCGGTGAGCGAGTGTGTATCCATGCTGCAACAGTAATTGGTTCAGATGGCTTTGGTTATACCTTGATCGATGGCCAGCACGTGAAATTCCCCCATATTGGCCACGTTATCATAGAAGATGACGTGGAAATCGGTGCTAATACAGCGATTGATAGAGCAAGCTTAGGTGCAACAGTTATTGGGGCAGGCACTAAAATTGACAATTTAGTGCAAATTGCTCATTCAGTAAAATTGGGTAAACATAATATTATTTGTGCTTTCACCGGTATTGCTGGGAGTAGCAAAAGTGGCAATCACGTGATTTTTGCTGCGAACGTGGGAGTCAGTGATCATGTCTGTATTGATGATAGGGTCATTTTAGCAGCACGAACTGGTGTAGCACCGAATAAGCACCTCATCGAAGGCAATACCTATTTTGGCAATCCGGCTCGCCCTAAAGATAAAGCATTTGAACAAGAGCTCTCCTTAGTACGCATCCCTGCCATGCGTAATCAGTTAAAAACACTGACGGAAAAAGTCACTGAATTAAGTAAGCGCATAGCAGAATGCGAGGCTAAAGAGTAATGGCGCTTCCTTTAATTCTAATTGATGGCTCCTCTTATTTTTTCCGTGCTTTTCATGCCCTCCCCCCTCTCACTAACTCGAAAGGACAGCCAACTGGAGCTATTTATGGCGTAGCCAATATGGTGAAACGATTAATTAAAGATTTCCAACCTGAACAAATTGCGGTCATTTTTGATAGTAAAGCCAAAACTTTCCGGGATGAGCTATATCCAGACTATAAAGCCCATCGCCCCCCTATGCCCAGTGACTTACAGAGCCAATTCAAACCTTTAATCGGCTTACTCGAAGCGATGGGCCTCCCATTGTTAATCATTGAAGGTGTAGAAGCAGATGATGTGATTGGAACGCTTGCTCGCATGGCGACTGAACAGGGACAGCCAGTAATAATCTCTACTGGCGATAAAGACATGGCGCAATTAGTCAATGAGCAAGTAACTCTTATCAATACCATGACTAATCAAACACTGGATATTGCCGGAGTGAAAGAGAAATTCGGCGTTAGCCCTACGCAAATTATCGATTATTTAGCTCTAATTGGTGATACCGTAGATAATGTCCCTGGGGTGACTAAATGTGGCCCTAAAACTGCGATGAAATGGCTACAAGAATACCAGACTTTAGATAATTTAATCACAAACTCCCAGGCAATAACCGGTAAGATTGGTGAGTATCTACGAGCTAGCCTTGACCATTTACCTTTATCGAGAAAACTCGTTACGATTAAAACGGATGTACAATTACCACTTACTCTATCTGATCTCAAACCGAAACAACCTAATGCTGAGAAACTGATTGCTCTGCTGCGCGAATTAGAGTTTAAAGCCTGGTTAAAAGAACGTTTAGACGAAACAGAACCAACAAGCTCTGCTGTAAAAACACATTACTGTGATTACAACAGAAGCCTCGCTCACAGCCTGGATAGACAAATTAGCATCCTGCTCAATTATTTTGTCTTACAGTAGAAACTACCAGTGCTGATTTTATGAGAGCTGAAATTGTCGGTATCGCCATAGCAATCGCAGAAAATAACATCGCTTATATTCCTCTGGCACACAAAGAGGGTAATGAACAACTGGCACGAGAAAAAGTACTAGCAGCCTTAAAACCCCTATTTACAAATGAACACATCGGGAAAATAGGTCAAAATTTAAAATACGCCTATAATGCGTTTAAACACTATGGGATTCCAATTAAAGGAGCTCTTTTTGATCCTATGCTCGAGTCTTATGTTTTAAATTCAAGCGCAAGCCAACATAATATCGAATCCCTCTCTTTGAAATACCTCGGTCATAAAATGATGAGTATTGAGGACATTGCTGGTAAAGGCGCCAAGCAGCTAGGTTTTGATGAGATACCCGTGGCAAAAGTAGCCCCTTACGCTGCAGAATCTGTTGCCACTGCTCTTAAATTACATCATAAGCTCTATTCCATGCTCGATGAAACGCTTAAAACTGTGCTGAACACTATCGAAATCCCGCTACTTACTGTGCTCGCTGACATGGAATATATAGGAGTTCTTATCAACCCAGTCACCTTAGCAAAACATGGGGAGCGCCTAAAAGAGCGAATGCATACGCTAGAGGAAGAAGCACTGGTCTTAGCGGGTAAACCGTTTAACCTCAACTCCCCTAAACAATTACAGGAAATTTTGTTCGATCAGTTAAAGCTACCTGTGCTAAGCAAAACACCTACTGGGCAACCTTCCACTGCTGAGTCAGTATTGCAAGAGCTTGCCTATGATTATCGGCTGCCCGCGGTTATTCTCGAATACAGAAGCTTGAGTAAGCTTGTTTCCACCTACATTGACGCGTTACCTAAACGGATAAATCCTAAGACACACCGGGTACATACCTCTTATAACCAAGCAGTAGCAGCTACAGGGCGTTTATCGTCGAGTGATCCTAATCTGCAAAATATTCCTATTCGCAGTGAAGAAGGGCGGCTGATTCGCAAGGCTTTCATTGCCCCACCAAACTACCGCATATCGCCGCTGATTATTCACAAATTGAATTACGCATCATGGCACATTTATCCCAGGACGAAAATTTACTCAAAGCTTTCATTAATAGTTGGGACATTCATGCGGCAACTGCAAGCGAAATTTTTCAGGTTCCCTTGGCTGAGGTCAGCAGCTGAACAGCGTCGTCGCGCTAAAGCAGTTAACTTTGGTTTAATCTATGGGATGTCTTCTTTTGGTTTAGCCAAACAGCTAGGCACTCGAGCGTCAAGATGCTCAATATTATATGGATTGTTATTTTAAACGTTATCCTGGCGTTCTAGACTACATGGAGCGCACGCGTAAGCAAGCCCATCAACGAGGTTACGTTGAAACACTTTTTGGTCGTCGCTTATACTTACCTGAAATAAATGCACAAAATATTGTACGACAAAAAGCCGCAGAGCGGGCTGCGATCAATGCGCCTATGCAAGGTACAGCTGCTGATATCATCAAAAAAGCGATGATAGCATTGGCAAGCTGGCAAGCTAGGCAAGAAAAACCACGGGCAAGAATGATTATGCAAGTGCATGATGAGTTGATTTTTGAAGTTGAGGAAACAGCTGTAGAGGAAACAAACAAAGTGATCCGCGAATTAATGGAAAATACGGTACAATTATCAGTACCTTTGTTGGTTTCCATCGGAATAGGGCAGGATTGGGATGAGGCACATTAATGTCTGTTTACCGTCATTGCGAGGAGCGTAGCCCCCCCGTCATTGCGAGGAGGCGTAGCCCCCCGTCATTGCGAGGAGCGTAGCCCCCCGTCATTGCGAGGAGCGTAGCCCCCCGTCATTGCGAGGAGCGTAGCCCCCCGTCATTGCGAGGAGCGTAGCCCCCCGTCATTGCGAGGAGCGTAGCCCCCCGTCATTGCGAGGAGCTTGCGACGAAGCAATCCAGCGACCTTTCCTAGCATCTCATAAGGCCACTGGATTGCTTCGCTAACGCTCGCAATGACGGTCTAATGTTAGTTCGGTACGTTTTTCAAGCCCTGTATAAAGGCTCGCAATGACGGATTTGAGGAGTTAGTTTTTATGAAATTCATTATTACTTTCATTGTCATGTTAGGCTTTACTTCCCTAGCATTAGGGATAACTACACCATCCACGAATAAAAATAATCCTGTAGAAGGCTTACATTTGGATTGGCTCGATACGGCTATATCGCCAGCAAACGATTTTTATGCCTATGCGAATGGAACCTGGCAAAAACGAAATCCTATCCCCCCAGAATACCCCAGCTGGGGCAGCTTTAATATTTTGCAAGAAAAAACGGAAGACATTATTCATCAGATACTCATTGCAGCATCCAACGACAAAAATGCCTCCCCTGGCAGTATCGAACAAAAAGTGGGTGATTTTTATTATAGCGGTATGAATGAAGATGCCATCAATAAATTAGGCATTAAACCCTTGCAGCCTGAATTTGCCCGTATTGACGCCATAAAAAATTTAGCTGATTTACAACAAGTAATCGCCCAACTCCAGCTTATTGGTGTCGATGCTCTTTTTACTTTTGGCAGTATGCAAGACTTTAAAAATAGTGAGGACATGATCGGAGCAGCTCAACAAGGAGGGCTTGGTTTACCTGATCGTGATTATTACTTAAAGGAAGATAAAAAATTCCAAGCGATTCGTGCTGCATACGTGCAACATATGACTAAGATGTTCGAATTGCTTGGGGATACCCCCGATAAAGCCGCAACGAATGCCACTACGGTCATGAACATCGAAACAATTTTAGCGAAAGCATCGATGTCACAAACCGAACAGCGAGATCCTCATGCCATTTACCATATGATGGATTTACAGCAGCTTGCTAAAGTCACCCCCAATTTTTCTTGGCCGCTTTACTTTGCCAGACTTGATCAGCCTGCAATTAAACACATTAATTTAGCAATGCCCGAATTTTTTAAAGTCATGAACGAACAGCTACAGGCAATTCCCCTTGCAGATTGGAAAACGTATTTACGCTGGCATTTGATCGGTGCTTTTGCTCCTTATTTATCGAAGCCTTTTGTTGATCAGAATTTCAAAATGCTCTCGGTGTTAACAGGCTCCGAGAAATTATTGCCTCGCTGGAAACGAGTGGTCCACACGGAAAATAGTGCTTTAGGCTTTGCCATTGGCAAATTGTATGTGGAAAAATATTTCCCTCCAGCATCAAAGCAAGCTGCTCTAGCAATGATAAAGGATATCCATAAGGCGCTATCACAAGATTTAAAAACATTGAGTTGGATGACGCCGACAACCCGACAGGCTGCCTTACAAAAATTGGCCTTGATGGAAGAGCGGATTGGTTATCCCGATAAATGGTGGGATTATTCGAGCTTAAAAATAGATCGCGGCCCCTATGTGTTAAACGTCAGTCGTGCTAATCAATTTTTGCTTAAGCGCGAACTCAATAAAATCAGTAAGCCTGTTGATCGAAGTGAGTGGGCTATGCCACCGCAAACAGTGAATGCCTATTATGACCCATCAATGAATAACCTCAATATTCCTGCTGGTATATTGCAGCCTCCTTTCTTCGATCCAAAAGCACCTGCCGCAGTCAACTATGGCTCAATTGGTTTTGTCATCGGCCATGAAATGACCCACGGGTTTGACGATCAAGGGGCAAAATTTGATGGCCATGGTAATTTAAAAAATTGGTGGACTGAGGCTGATTTAAAAAAATTCGAAGCAGCAACCAACTGCATTGTCGAGCAATTCTCCAAGTATAAAGTGGATGGTAACTTCCCTGTGCAAGGGAAATTAGTCGTTGGTGAAGCGACCGCCGATCTAGGTGGTTTAACCCTTGCCTACAATGCTTTTCATAATTCTAGCCACTTTAAGAATGCGCCAACGATTAATTCGTTTACGCCAGATCAGCAATTTTTCTTGGGAACTGCCCACGTATGGGCAAACAATATCCGCCCTGAGCAAGCACGTAATTTAGTGACAACCGATCCACATCCTCCTTCACAATACCGGGTCAACGGTACACTTGCAAACATGCCGCAATTTCAAGCAGCCTTTGCGATCCCTGCAAATAGTCCAATGGTCAACGTAGTCCGTTGTGTTATTTGGTAACAATTAGTACCGCTTGTTGGGCCAAGGCCCAACCTACATCTCGGGACCTACCTAAGTGTAGGTTGGGCCTTGGCCCAACAAACAATAATTCCGCGCGGAACCTGAGCTAATTGGAAAGCTGATCTACCACCAGTATGCTATAATTTCAATCATATTAAGTATTTTTTATACGATCCTAGTACAAGCTAATGAGGATTAACCACATGAAAATACTGGGGATATTACTCATTCTTCTTTTTCCCTGTCCATTACAGGCACTATGCAAATGCAACTGTGATCTCGCTGACCGCAGCCTATGCGAACCCAACTATGATATTGATAACCCCTGCACAGGCATATGCCCCAACCCAACACCCACTATCCCTATCGGCAGAACCGCCTGCCCTACACAGCAAGTGTACATTCCAGAAAAAGGAATTTATCAGTGGATATCGATTTGCGATTAATTACCCCTTTCTAACACTGTCAATTGTCAGCAAGCCCTAATTTTTGTATAATTATGTTGATTTTTCATCCAATCTGTCTTATTATAACGATTTTATTACTCGAGAGCCTCTACCATGCCCCAATACCGCGTAACAATACATGAACTTCGAGAACTAAATACGTACTTCGTTGAATTCTTACCACTTACCGATAACACCCCTACAGGCGCTAGCCCAATAGAGTGCTATTTCTCAAATATAGACTTAGACCGCACGGACAATAAGTATACATATAAAGCCGAGCTGGCCTCTAAAGCACCTGAACTAACTGACAGATCAGAGAGCAATTGCATTGGTACGGTGAATAGTAGCATCGACATAGAACAGAACTCCGAAAAATTTTTAACGATGTGTGGACCTATCATTGCAGAGATTATTTCCAAAGAATATCACCGTGAAGAAAACCGAGTGGACAATATAGAACATTTAAATAAACTGCTTGCCCAAATTAATGTCGACAATGCTGCCATTACAACAAATGCCGAGGAAAAAGCCCCTGAAGAGAAAATTGATCCTTCCAAGTATGAGTTTGGATCTCTAGCCTGCATTACAGCTAACACTGAAAGTGATGCAGAGGCACTCATTAGAACATCTAAACTAGAGCCGCTTCCCACAATTAACAAAACAATCCTGCCAGGAAAATTTTTAATTCTATGTTCCCACAAAGATTACGACCACCTTAGAAAAGACAATCTAAATAGGGGAATTGTGTTGCCTGAAATTAGCCCAATGCATCCACATGTTCCGCCACTTACACCAACGACGGCAACTATCCCTAGCCCAACTACCCTAGCAAATACGACAACGACCCGACCTGGTTCTGACAAAGATTACGACCAACGTAGAAAAGACTTTCAACGTGTGGGGATTGTGTTGCCTGAAACTAGTCCAATTCATCCATATGTTCCGCCACCTACAGCAACGACAACAACTACCGCTGACGCAATTGGCCTAACAACTACAACAACAACCCAACCTGTAGATCCAGATCCCCAAAGGAATGTAACAAATCCTAATCAAGAAAAAACAACCCCAACTGCCACCGAAACAACGGAAACACAACGAAGGCTGAACTTCAAATTAACAAAAACCAATCAAGGAACCATTTTTGTTTGCTACCCAGATGAATGGTCTGCTTATGAGTTTGTAGTAAGGCATAATATTATACAAGTAACCACCGAACTTCCGTGTGTTGATGATAATCCAAGGTTTGAGGGAGGATTCGCAGTGCGATTATTCTTCAAAAATGGAGGTTATGAGGCTTTTAGAACAAGATCCGACTGTAAATTTCTTAACTTGCCTCCGATAGAGAACATTCAACCAGAAGAACGCAAGTTTATTCCACTAAACCCAATTGAAGTAAAGCCCGAACTTATTGATAAAGATATTGATCTTGAAAAGTTCTTACCTCCCAAAATAGATGAAATCGTATTTTCCAATAAATCCTACTTTAAAACTAAGAAAACGCTACCAAATGCAATTAATACTGTTCTTCAATTAGAATTCAACTGCCCTGAGGCTGTAAGGAAATTTCAAGCTATTTGTACTAAGAAGAGTATTACAGTTAATTTTAAACCCGCATCTTTTGGGGGGTGTACGATTTTCATTGAAAGCGTCGATAATATAAATCGTTTTATGGAGGAAATTCTCGGCGTGAAGTTTACTGTTAAAAACGAACAACAGCCACCTGTTAAATATACAATTCCACTGGGAACACAACAAGTGCTGAAGTTTAATTTAACGAAAACTCATCTATATAACGTATTTTTTCACTTCCCAGATGAATTGTCTGCTTATCAATTGATAGTAAAGCATAAATTTGCTCGCATACAAAATTTGCCGCTTGTTGATGATAATCCAAGATTTGGAGGAAAATACATAGTGCGGCTCCCTAAGAAAGACTATGAATTGTTTAGAACGAATAAAGATTGCCCATATCCTCAATTGCCTTCGTTCGAAGAAATTCCACCAGAAAATAGTAAGTATGTTGAAGCACCAAGACCAAACGCAGAAAATCTCATAACTATTGATGAAGATCTTGATAAGTTCTTACTTAAAAAAATAAATGAAATAGTATCTTCCAAGACACCATCATTTAACATCAAGAGCGTGGTTAAACCATCTACTGCAGAAAATCCCTATTTTGAATTAGAATTCAACTGCCCTGAGGCTTTTAAGAAATTTAAAGATATTCGTCGTAATAAAAATGCAAAAATTCCTATCGTCGCTACAGATTCTTTTGGGAGTACTTTTTTAATTCATAACAGAGATATAGAGAGTTTCATGAAAGAACTTTTTGGTGCTGAGCTTGCTAAAAACGAACAGGGTAATGAGAATAGGGTTCAAGTTTAATGATTGATCGATCGGAACCGTCATTCAGGAGATCCTTCGCTGCGCTCAGGATGACGGGCTCCGCCTATCCAAAACATTCGTTCTCTCAACCGCTTTAATCCCAATTACACCAATCAACTCACGCAGGGCAATAAAAAACATAGCGTAGTCAATGTGGCTACTACCGTGCAATTGTTCTAGCAGCTTATTCCAGCGTTGTAGGCGTTGTTGATGGCGGTCTGCCCAATTATCAATGAGTTTTTGGACTTTGGGTTCATTCCGATTAGCTTTCATTATCGCAACAGTGAGTGCCTGTTGAGCCAAATCTAATTCATCGCGAATTGTCAGACGGGATAGGGCATTCCAATGACCCTCACGGGAATCACGACCAATTTGATCCCGGAACCACATCAAATTAAATTGCTCGCCAACTGCAAAATACATTTTGGCGACTTTGATTAAATCGAAATTGTGTTTAGTCGCCACTTCGACAATATTAAGTCCAGAATAGATAGCTCGGTAAGTGGCAATATGGGTGGCTGTTTCTTTTGATAAGCCAGCAGCTACAAATTGTTTGATAAGTGATTCGAGATATTGTTTTGTTACTCCCCCCATAAGGACGGGGATCATGCTCTCAATTGCCTTAATTTGGGTAGAGAAATGTTTAATCAGTGGTTCTAAATTCTGATTGACATGACTACTATTGAGAAACCAACGTGCAGCCAAGTTAATGAAATAGCGAATGTTATACATCATGCTATATTGTTCATCCATTTTGATTTTAAAGTCCAGGCGTTGAACAAGTTTCTGTACTTCATTCGTTTCAAAAACACGTGTAGCAAATACATTGGCCCGCACGATTTCAGCAACCGTTGCACTCGTCTCCATTTGCATACGATAAACAAAAGTGATCCCAGTCTCATTGACAACCTGATTACTCAGTTGGGTAGCAATGATCTCGCGGCATAAGCGATGATTGTTCATAACTGCTTTGTATTTCTTAGCGATTGAATCTGGAAATGCGGTCTCAACTATACGCATTAAAAAAGGATCTTCGGGCAAATTTGAATTTAAAATTTCATTTTTTATGTGGATTTTGCTGTATGCCACTAAGACTGCTAACTCGGGTCGAGTTAATCCCTCGCCTGCTGCTTTACGCTCTATCAATCGTTTATCATCAGGAAGAAATTCTACTTTGCGATCTAATATACCCTGAGCATTCAATTCTTTGATGTAACTAGTATATAAAGCAATATTCTCTTTTGCGCGGTGCGCTGAATAACTCATTAATAAAGCCTGCGCATAGTTATCACGTAAAACATGCTCAGCGACATCGTTAGTCACCTCAACTAATAATTGATCACGTTTTTTTACCGATAATTGTCCTGCCTCGACCTGATGATCCAATAGTATTTTCAAATTAACTTCATGATCTGAGCAATCAACTCCCGCGGAATTATCAATAAAATCAGTGTTGATTATGCCGCCCCCTAAGGCATATTCCACCCGACCCAATTGGGTAAAACCTAAATTACCCCCCTCACAAACTACCTTACAACGTAGTTCATCGCCATTCACCCGACAATAATCATTACTGCGATCACCAACATCCGTGTGACTTTCTGTGCTTGCCTTAACGTAAGTGCCAATTCCACCGTTAAATAGCAGCTGAACAGGGGCTTTAAGAACAGCACAGATGAGGTCATTGGGTGCCAGAGCTTTGGCGTCCACTGCGAGCAGCTTTTTGATTTGTGCATTGAGAGGGATTGATTTCAAATCGCGACTAAAAACACCACCGCCACGAGAAATTAATTTTTTATTGTAATCTTCCCAAGATGAGGTGGATAAATTAAATATTCGTACTCGTTCATAATAAGAAATCTTGGGGTCCGGATTGGGATCGATAAAAATATGGCGATGATCGAAAGCAGCGACTAGTTTAATATGCTTGGTATAAATCATCCCATTACCAAAAACATCCCCACTCATATCACCAATACCTACCACGCTGATATCAGTACTCGTTACATCAATGTCTAATTCACGAAAATGCCGTTTAACAGATTCCCAAGCGCCGCGCGCAGTAATGCCAATCTTCTTATGATCATAACCATTAGCTCCCCCAGAAGCGAAGGCATCCCCCAACCAGAAATCGTAGCTTTTAGCAATCTCATTAGCCAGATCGGAAAAGGCAGCTGTACCCTTATCCGCGGCAACAACTAAATAGGGATCGAAGTCATCATAACAAACTACATTTTTGGGATGGATAAAGGATTTTTCTTTAATATTGTCAGTTAAGTCCAATAAACCAGAAATAAACAATTTATAGCAACGTACCACCTCCGCTTGTAGAGTTTCGCGTGTAAACTGGGCAAGGTGCTTTAATACAAATCCTCCTTTTGCCCCTGATGGAACAATAATGGCATTTTTGACTTTCTGCGCCTTCATTAACCCCAAAATTTCCGTGCGGAAATCTTCAGGCCGTTCCGACCAACGAATACCACCCCGCGCAACATTGGAGCTACGTAAATGGATCCCCTCAAATTGGGGCGAATAAACAAAAATTTCATATAAAGGGATTGGCAGAGGTAGTTCAGGAATAGCCTGCGAATTGAATTTCAATGCCAAATACTCTTTTGGTTTTTTATCAGTAGATAACTGAAAATAATTAGTGCGTAATGTTGCTTTAATTAAAGCCCAGAATTGGCGGATGATGTGATCTTCTTCGAGACTCGCAATTGCCTCAAGCATTTTGCCAATTTCCCGCTCAATTTTTTCAATTGGTTTTTTATTTTCTTTTTTTGGATTATGCAGATTTTTAAAAAGCTCAACTAAAATTTTTGTGACAGCAGAATTGTTCACTAAGGTTTTTTCAATATACACCTTAGTGTAGCGGAAATGAATTTGCTGAAGGTACTTTGCGTAGGCACGCAAAATCATGACCTCATGCCAGGCAAGTCCAGCCCCTAAAACTAATTTGTTAAACCCGTCATTTTCTGCTAAGCCAAAATAGATTTTGGTCAGTGCTTTTTTAAATAAAGGCGATATTTTATCCAGGGCAAGCTTCCCTTTCCCATAATAAACCGCAAAATCACAGATCCAAATGGATTGATTACGCCTCAAGGTCAACATATGGGTGCTTTCACTATAAGTGCACAAATCCAAATTTTCTAAGATAGGTAAAATAGCTGACAGTGGCTTGGGTTTTTGCCATAGAAATAAACGAACATGCAACGGATACTCCTCTTTGGGAGTGCAATAAAATGCAATGGTAAGCGGCCTTTCTGACGATAACTTTTCTAGATAAGCAATATCCTTGCTAGCCATCTCACTGGGGTATTGGTCGCAATAAGCAGGTGGGAAAGCATTGGCATATTTTTTGACTAGGGCCGCAGCGTCCTTAGTTCCATATTGTGCAACCAGTTCTTTTTGCAAATTTTCTTTCCATGCAGCTAGCATAATCACCGTCCTTTGATCCATCTCAGCACTCTATTTTTAGTATATATTAATTTTACTGGACTTTGGACAAACTCCGATCTGAACGGGCCCGAGCCCGTGGGCGAGCCCGGGCCCGCCCGAGCTCCGAACAGTCATAAGTTACAATCAAATCCAGATTATTTTAGCAATATTCCACCATCACAACGTGCAATCTGGTCTATTTATTGACAATATTATCTTGATTATGCAATGATTTTTTCATCAAGAGCTGTGTTTTTCCACTTTTTAACGATAGGATGACGCATGCGTTTTACCTGAATGTCCCCCGATTGTCGTCCAAGGGCTTTTTTTCGTGGTTTGGGTGGTTGAGCTGGTGTCCCAATCATTCGAATAATTCGTTCAAAGTCATTTTGAACTTGTGTTGGTTGCTTTATAGTTTCATTATACATGAAGAACATTATCGCTTAGCTAGAGATTTACTTATTCGTTATGATGTTGACTAAAATGGCGCAAAAAGTAGATTAGCCGGAGCTCGGGCGGGCCCGGGCTCGCCCACGGGCTCGGGCCCGTTCAGATCGGAGTTTGTCCAAAGTCCAGTAATTTTATCGTGAAATGCGGGGAGAGGGGTTGGACGGCTGAGTTATTGCTCATTCTCCTCTGCATGGGCAAAATGGGAAAGATACTTCTTATAAGCATCGATATAATCATCACTATTTTGGTATTCCAATAAGGCCTTGTTAATTGATTGGAGCAGATCAACATTACTGGGACTTATGGCAATCCCAAGACCACGTCCATAAGTCATTGGCTTACCCACAGCCTCTAAATGACCTGATGATTCTTCTTGCCAATACATAGCACTTGGGTTATCTAACAAGGCGAAATCTATTTTACCCTGATCTAATCCTTGCACTAGCGTATCGTCTCGATCAAATACAACAATTTGCTTGTCGCTAATGCCCAAGGTGGAGAGCTGCTTGGCAAAAACTTCATCGGGGACGCCAATTTTTTTATTTGCAAGTGACTGTATGCTAAAAGTCTTTGAATGATGTTGTGATACTGCCAGGAAGCGAGTCTTACTCACTTGGTAGGGGAATGAAAATTGGACTCTCTTTTCTCGTTCTGGAGTGATAATTATTGAGCTAACGGCCAAATCTACTTGACCTGTTTCCGCTGCCTTGAGTAATTCATTAAAAGGCATCGGGACAAATTTACAGGAGTATTTTATCGCCTTGCAGATATGCTGCATTAGAACAATATCAAAACCAAAGAATTGGTTATTGGCACCTAATAATACGAAAGGAGGATCATATAATGAGACTCCAACCTTGAGTGTCTTACCTTGTGCATAAAGAGGCGACATTAAAATAATCAGAAAAATCAATGCAAAACGATATGTTCTCATCAGTAATCCATTGTCGGTAAGTTTCTAGACCCTAAATTGAGTATAGATAAATTAACATTGATGTCTACCCCACGAGCTCGTAGAATTCAGTTATTCCGTACAAAAATTGAACTATACTAAAAAAAGGTAACTCCCCTCGTCATCCCGAGGAGCTTGCGACGAGGGATCTCCATGCAGTGGCACAATTTTTAAATAGGTGCCGTTTGCTGGAGATCCCTCGCTACGCCCGGGATGACGTGTGGAGTTACAAAAAAAGAGCCGCAAATGATAAGGATCTATTATGAACAGCAATAGAAAGAGTCATAAGTTACTGGGTGCCTTGGCATTAACGCTTAGTTTATTATTATCCAGCGGAGTGGAGGCGGGTTGGCACCGTGGTTGGCATCATGGCTGGCACCATGGTTGGCACTACAGATGGTATCCTCGCTGGCACCCCAGTTTTTTCTACGGTTGGCATCCTGGCTGGCATCGTGGCTGGCATCATGGATGGCGTCGTTAGCAATTTTTGCTTCGCTACGCTCTTAACTAACTTCAAGCCCAGTCTGGGTTGTAAAGGGTCATATGTTCGTCATTGCGAACGCAGTGAAGCCGTCATTGCGAGGAGCGTAGCGACGAAGCAATCCAGCGACCTTTTCTAGCATCTCATAAGGCCACTGGGTTGCTTCGCTAACGCTCGCAATGACGGGGCTAACGCTCGCAATGACGACATGTATCGGAGCGTCGCAGGTGGATAACCTATTACAATTAATCAGCTTTTTTGCATCTCTCTTTAAATTTAATTAAATAATCAAGCGCACGAAACGCTTCGTTTACTCTTTCTCGATTTTCAACTCTTGCGGTTAAAATTTCCATATTGGGAGCAGAAATTATACCTGCGGATGCAACGAATACACCGTCTAAAGTAAATTTTATAAAGCATTCCTTAACATGCTCCCAAATCAACTCATAATGATCAGTACTTCCTTTAAGAAGCAAACTCAGAGGTAAATAGCCGTCATAGGGATTATAGCGATGATAGTATTGAATGACAGCAGGGATCTCATAAGTTCCAGCCTCAACAACTTCAACGGTATATTCGTAGTCAGATTGATTTAAAAGTTGCAAACAACTATCTAACTGCCTTTGCGCAAGCTCTTTATAATAATTCGACCAAACAACTAGGATCTTATTTCTTTCCACCATTTCAGCCCTATCGGTTAGTGTTGGCCAATTTTAATGCAGATCAATCAGGATGTCCACGCCAGCGCCTCAGCTCCTTTTGGACAAACATCAGCGAAGAACTTTGCATCAGCGAACCCTCTCCCGCCCTTCGGGCCCCCTCTCCCCATGTCTGGGGAGAGGGGGAAAATGAGAGAAGTAGATAACCCTCCTCCGCCCTTCGGGCACCTTCTCCCCATGTCTGGGGAGAAGGGAAAATGAGGAAAGTTCTTTGAGAGGGTCTGTTGACAAGATAACGGCAACTCTTCAGTATTAATTCGTTGCAAAGAGGAGTTATTGCATGTCATCCGAACTATTAAGTCGCCGAAATTTTCTCAAAAAAGCAGCCTTAGTCCTTGGGGGGTCGTTAATAGCTAGCCCTCTCTTATTGGCACAGCCAACACTTAGCTTAGAAAAAAAAGAGGAAGAAATTTCCCCCAATGAAGACCTCATGCGTGAGCACGGTGTCTTACGTCGCATTATTCTTATTTACCGAGAAGCTATTCGGCGTGTGGAAGAAAAACAAGACTTAAACCCTGCCCTCATTAATAAGTCAGCAATTATTATTCGCCACTTTATTGAAGAATACCACGAAATGCTTGAAGAGAATTTTTTGTTCCCACGCTTTGAAAAAAAAGGGCAATTGGTTGCTTTAGTATCTACGCTTAGAACTCAGCATCAGGCTGGAAGAAAATTAACAGACTACATTTTAGAGGTAACAAGCTTGAAAAATTTTAAATTCAATAATAAAAAATTTATCAATGTCTTATTTCAATTCATTAACATGTATGAACCCCATGCTGCAAGAGAAGACACTGTTCTTTTTCCCGCTTTCAAAGCTATTGTTTCAGACAATGAATATCAAGAAATGGGTAAAAAATTTGAAGATGAGGAACAAAAACTATTTGGAAAAAATGGTTTTGAGGGCATTGTTTCACAAGTTGCAAACATCGAAAAGGAACTGGGTATCTATGATCTATCGAAATTTATACCTAAGTAGGGTCTGTGCATCTTATAGATGTCCAAGGCTCAACCTAAAAGGAATATAGTGTTTCTGGGAATGAGCTATTACAGAAAATCAGGCAAGATAACGATTAATTTTTTTGCTTTGCTAAACGTTTGATTTCATCTGGAGACAATTTCGTTATTTTTGATATAGTCTTAATATCAAATTTCTCATCCAGCATGCGAAGTGCTGTTGCTCGTGACTCTTGTTGTACAGCTTGTTGTACAGCTTGTTGCCCCAACGTCATGACCTTCTCCTCAACCTCTTTTGAAAACTTAAGGTGTAGAAACGCCCAAAATTTAGATGAGTCGTTTAAATTACCTTCTGTATATATAATATAACAGATCGGCGACCTCTTCTCTATACCCTTGTTGGTCTAGGGCTTGAAACGAGGCTAATAAAACCGTGTCCAGATAGTCTTCTAAATTTTGATCGAACACGTGTTTTAAGCTTAACAGTAGGGCTTGCGCCTGAACACGTCCTTGTAGTTGGGTTCTTAATTTCTCATCAGGAATAGCAGCTAAATCAATCAACTGACTTGGTGTGTTAAACAGTTTGTCAAAAAAGGGCTTCGATTCGTCTGGCTCTATCATATCCCGCAGGGTTAATGAATGGTTATAAGGCGTGGAGGCATTGGAAATAACTAGGGGGTAAATAAAGGGGAGCTTTGCTGACTTAGCGCGGGTTTTTGAAGCCTTACGAATATGGTCCCAGATAATACCTAGGTAACAAAATTGCCTCAGTGGTAGCCAGACATCGGGTTGCCGTTGTTGCTCAATGAGTACCCAGATATAGCACTCTTGGCTGCTTAGTTTACACCGTGCTTTGAACAAAATATCGACTTCTAGAAAGCGGTGTTGCGCATCTACAAAGGTATCAGGCTGTTGCTCCAAGTAATCCAAGTCAATGAGTTCTTTCACGTCTATCGGTAAATAGGTTTCTAGAATTTCACGCGCCGTCGTGATATTCGATAATAAACGCCGAACCAGCTTATCATGAGGTTTACCTATTTTGGTTTGGTCATTACGAGCTTCCGAGTTGCTGGCTGTCATCGTATTCATGCTTGCTATCCGTTATGAATTTCCATTAGACCGCGTTTCTCAATCGATATCCAATGTCAGTCTCATGAGACTCCATCGTCAAGAGTTAAAGTTATTATACGGTTTATAAAGGATATCCGGAAGAGTCGTCCGTAAATTCCGGCAGTCATACTGTGGAAACTGAGCACCGCAGGGGTGCGCTATTATAAATTCGCTCCCTAATGCCTGAATGATCATCAACTTTTTTGTATCCATTAAGAAAAAATTATGCACTATTTATGAAATAATTGCATAATAAAAAGTTGACAATGCCTCAGCCTTTTAAAGAAAGCTGGTCGAAGGGCAGATGAGGGGTTCGAAAGAGCTTTGATTTATCTACTGACTGGAGTTATGAATGCAGCAAAATGAATTTTACCAACTGATTGGATTAGCAACAGCCTGTGTTTCTGCTAAGACCGAGCAAGAATATGAAAATGCATTTGCTTATTATCGATCAGCCTTTGTTAGCTTTTTAGAAAAATATCCTGCAAATTTCGGTGATGTTTCAGAACACTCCACATGGACCAGGACATACTCTGCAGCCAAAAACCATGCCAAAGGTTCTCCGCGGCAATTAGAAAATTATATGCAAGCTACTGGTTTAATGGCGGATACACGATTAAGTCAGCTTTTAGATCAGCTGCGTAAAAAGGGCCCCAATGTCCGCACTAACGTTCTGCAAGAAACCTTTAGAAACCTCGCTGAAGCACTCGGGGTTATAACGGTTATTGAAGAAATCAAACTTGAAACTATCGAAAAACAAGTATTTCGCTATAAACCCAAACTCGTTGTTGGTGCTGATGGCACGCACAGTGTGGTGAACCAAAATCTATTCCCTATAAACAATCAAATTAAGCATGAAGTTGATTATGCTATGCAACTACGTTATGAGATCGCTGGTGACGCAGAGCAAAACTGGGAACAAACTATTCAATTTTATCAGGATCTCGCCCGTCAAGGTTTGGTTGCTACTGAACAAATAGGGAAATATGATACACAGACAGGGAAAACGCCGGTAACTGTCCAATTAATCATTCCAAAGCAGGATTTCGACGCTCTCGCTGGCAAAGCCACTGCAAAAGAACCAATAAAACCTTTTGCAGCTAAGGGAAACGATGAGGATGCAAGAGCAATGCTAGTGCCCAAACATCTTAGCACATTTATAACTCGCTATATTAGCGAACTGGACTTTGGACAAACTTCGATCTGAACGGGCCCGGGCCCGTTCAGATCGAAGTTTGTCCAAAGTCCAGTAGCGAAAGAATTAAATTATTGGGCAACAGTGCAGAGAAAGCTGGGATCGACCCTACATCCATTGCAATTAGTGTTAACGAATTGCCTGCTTCGCGAGCACAGCAAACATTTACTATCTATAACAGCACTAACGTATCATTAAATGGCGATTCTGCTTTAGGGTTGTCCTATTTCAAGGGACTCAATGCTGGATTAGAAGCCCTAGCTAAGTACTTTGTCACTCTAAAGCCTGCCATTGTATGCGGTCTAGACAATCAAGCCTTTTTGCGCACAAAACTGGCTGAATACCAAGACTGGTTCTCCGCTTATGCCGATAAAAAAGTCGAGGAAGTGAAACAATATAGTGCTGTACGAGTAAGAAGCCTATTGAAATTGGTTAAAATAGTGCACCTAGTTAAAGGCTTTTCACGTCTAGAGATTGAGCCCGATCGGAAACCATTAATTGATACTTATTACCATTTACTTGCTAACAAGCCTCCTGATACGGATATTGAATTTGATCCTTACCCACATCGCAGTTATGACCCCAATATTAAATTAGGCCAATTTGACTATATACCCATAGCTTATTCATTGAAAAAAATTGCCAAGATTTTTATTGATTTTGTTAAGCCTTATAAAGGCACCTATCAATCAGACCAGGACTTCAAACAACCACTTGTCGGCCTCGTCAATTGTGGCACCGGATTAGTTAAACTTCTTGTTGGGTTAGTTACGTTGGATATCTATCGCTTTGGCGATGGGATCTTTAGTCTAGCCAGGGGTGCTATAGAGATCCTTACTACCCCCCTCTCCTGGACCTTGAAGCCACTTCTGCGTAGGCTCATAACTGCCGGATACAGCGTTCTAGTTAAGATAGAGGATAATGAAGGAATTAAAAAATTAGTTGTGCAAGGTGAGGCACTGTTAGCTGACCAAACTGATGATGATTTTTCCTTCTTCAAAATCCAACAAATTCTCGGTCTTTGCAACGACTTAGATCGTAAATTTAATAAACAACTCGCACGCCACCAGGGAACAAGAATCGACACAAACACAGAGCTGGAGCTTATCAATAAACTACGATTAAAGGAGCCTTTAACGCGAGAAAAAACTATCGCATATTTTTCTCTTTTTGGTGGTAAATTCTTCTGCGTCCGCAAGTGTTTTTAATGAGGAAGATATATCCGAGCTTGTAGACGTATCCGAGGCGCGCGCGTAAATAAACGGAGCCCGTCATCCTGAGCATAGCGAAGGATCTCCTGAATGTGGCATAGTGCTCAATTGAGGAGATCCTTCGCTGCGCTCAGGAGTCGCGGCTCGGATGATATTGCTTTAACCACACTGTTCTTAAAACGTCGTCACCCCAGACTCCGAAGCTACAACGACTGTATCAGCGAGGCGCTTTGCAAATAAGCCATTTTCCACTACTCCTGGGATTAATTGGATCGCCTCTTCCATTGCAACCGCTGCGGTTATGGGCAAATTATAAACATCGAGAATAATATTGCCATTATCGGTCACAAAACCTTCTCTATAAACAGGATCCCCATCCAATTTAACAAGTTCCCGCGCAACAAAACTGCGTGCCATAGGGATTACTTCGACTGGTAGAGGAAATTCGCCTAAATTTTTGACAACCTTAGACTCATCAACAATGCAAATAAATTGTCGCGCAGCTGACGCAATGATTTTTTCACGGGTCAGTGCGCCTCCACCCCCTTTGATCATCTCATGGCGCCCATTCACCTCATCAGCACCATCAATGTAAATGGGCAACTCATTTGTTGCATTTAAATCAATAATAGGAATCCCCGCCTTTCTTAACCGCTCTTCTGTTGCTTTTGAGCTAGCAACGCATGCATCGATACGGTGCTTGATCGCCGCTAGTTCGGCGATGAAATAATTAACAGTAGAGCCTGTTCCTACTCCTACAATCATATCATCTTCAACATACGCTAATGCCGCCTTCGCTGCTTGCGCTTTCAAAACATCGGCAATAGTAGTCAATTTCCTTACACTCACTGACTAATCGTAGGTGCAGGCATAGCAGGTGGCGGTGCCGGTACTACAGTTGGGGCAGCCGGGACTGGTGCCGGTGCTGCTGGGTTACTCCCCTCTGACGGACTCGGTGAAGAAGGTGCACTAGTCGTTGAGCTCACACTAGGGACCGATGGAGCCGACGTTGAAACGGATGGCGGCTCGATTGGTACAGAAGTCGAGGATTTGTGTTTACCTTTATAAACTGTAGGCGCTACTGCCTCTGATGAGGAGGAGTGCGTTGAATGTGCCGCAGATGATCTCGAGCCACGACTATAAGAGCTTGGCTGACCCTGGCTAACAGGCCCTTGGTAAACTGGCGCCGACTGACCGAAGAACTCCCCGACTGCTTGGCAACCCGTCAAAACCAAAGGCGATAAAAAAACAGCTCCACAAGCTAAACTAGATAGGAAAACTTTTTTTTTCATGATGTCATCCTTGATAATAAATGAGTTATTGACTTTTTCATTCTATCTGGTAGCAAACAACTTGTAAAATTAAAAGAGATCGTTTCGGAGGAGCCTCGCGGCCCTGACCGCCCACAACACCGTACGTGGATGTTTGCTACATAGGGGCTGGGGGCTTATACTGTCCAATGAATTTACTATAAGGGCTTGCCATGATCCATCAAAATATCCTGACTACAATAGGACATACTCCAGTAGTAAGAATCAATCGCGTAGGCAAAGAGCTTGCCTGCGAACTCTATGGTAAATGTGAATTCTTTAACCCAGGCGGTTCAGTCAAAGATCGCATCGGTTTTGAAATGGTAAAAAATGCCCAACAGGCCGGCCGCATCAAACCTGGTGATACGTTAATAGAACCTACCTCAGGTAACACAGGAATTGGTATTGCCTTAGCGGGTGCGGTTATGGGCTATAAAGTAATTATTACTATGCCCAATAAAATGAGCCAAGAAAAACAAGTTGTCCTTGAACGTTTAGGGGCAATTATTTATCGTACCCCTACAGAAGCCGCCTGGGATGATCTTGATAGTCATATCTCTTTAGCAAAAGAGCTACAGCGTAAAATACCTAATTCCCATATCCTTGATCAGTACATCAATCCCGACAATCCTGACGCTCACTATTACGGCACAGCTGAAGAAATTATCGCCGATTTTGGTAAGGACTTGCATATGGTTGTTGCAGGGGTAGGAACCGGAGGAACAATAACTGGAATGGCCAAACGCCTAAAAGAATACAATCCGGCAATTCAAATTATCGGTATCGACCCAATTGGTTCAATTCTTGGTGGTGGTGACGAGGTTAAACGCCTATCTAGTCGAGGGAATCGGTTATGATTTTTTCCCCGCTGTCTTGGACAACAGAGTCTTATTGATACTTACATCAAAACCAATGATAAAGACTCGTTTATAGTTGCTAAGACAATTAATTCGGGAAGAAGGTTTATTAGTTGGTGGCTCTTCTGGTGCAGCAATGTGGGGCGCTTTACAAGCAGCGAAATCGTTACAAAAAGGGCAAAAATGTTTGGTTATTCTACCCGACTCTATCCCGCAATTACATGTCTAAATATGCAAACGATGAGTGGATGAAGGAGCAGGGATTTTTGTAATAGTAATGTTTAGGGCCTGTTGACAAATCGCTGGTTTGCGCCGGAAAGCCTGTCGTCATCCTGAGCGCAGCAAAAGATATTCCTTGA
>CAVXEK010000015.1:0-198673 GCA_963760845.1 uncultured Gammaproteobacteria bacterium
GGAAACCTCGACCTGGTCACCAGGGTCCCAGGGTGGGCGCCAGCTTGCCCGGCCACGACCTCGCCGGCAACCAGATCGCCTGCAGGCTGGTCGGGGATGAGCTGGCCCATGACCTGGATATCGAGACCCTGCAGCGGCTCGAGTCGTTGCTGGCGGACTAGCTGGGAACCATGTTGCTCGTCAGCCGCGACCGCGCCCGCCTGAACGACGTGGCCACCGGCACGCTGGTTTTCGAGGACGACGGCCTGGTGAAAGAGCAGGAAGCAGGCCACGACGGCGATCTCCGCCAGCGCCCGGCCGAGCCCCTCGGACGGGGCGTTGCCCCGTGCTAGATTGTGATGCCCCTTCGGGGCGGCGGGGAGACCGAGTCTCAGGGTTCTGATGTGGCTTGCGGAGAGGCCCTGAAGGGGCCGCAACAATCCAGCCCAGGGCATCGCCCTGGCTCTCTCTGCAACGAACGCCTGGAGCCGGACAGCATGCCGGGCAGGATTGAACAGCTCCAGAAGAGCGCTGGGGATCGGCACGCTGCGCTGGCCGGACGGTCGTTCCACCGCCAAGGTCGTGCCGGGATCGCCGGCGGGAAGATCCGCCCGGGCGGCCTCGAGCGCGACCTGGCCGCTGCCTGCGTGCGCGGCACGTCCTGGAAGGTGGCGAGTGGCGAGTGGCGAGTGGCGAGTGAATTGTGGCCGCTGCCTGCTTGCGCTGGCACGTCCTGGAAGAGCGTGCCGGTTGACTCAGCTTGCTCGTTGACGTGGAAGGGCTTCGGCTACGCACTCTGCGACCGCTCTGGAGATTCAGCAGCTTTGCCTTGATCGGCCGCGTCGCGCTCCTTGCGATCGATGTTATGTAGAATGGTACTCAGCCGTGTGACAGCGTCCAGCTGCTGGGGGGCTGGCTCGATACGCGGTCGTGGGACGATCATTTTGAACCACGCGAGATCGGGCTTATGTTCAACCCAAACGTCTACCCCTGTCACCGGGTCTTTCACCAACTGCCTGAGCATGTGCTTATGACCAAGCGCCATAGCGATGGCCGTGGCGGCGAAAGAGCGCTCGAGTCCCTGCTCGTCGATCATGTTCTCGATGGCGTCGCTGATTCGCCTGCCGCGGGAATAGCCGGCTGGGTTGCCGCTGGTGCCGGGTTGCCAGGGCTGACGGAGATTCTCAGGTCTCGGCGTGGGGTGTGGATTTGCCATCTGGGGCCCTTTCGGGTGCGTGCATCGGATGCGTGCAGCCGATCAAGAAGGTGTGAGGATGGGAGTTCAACTTGCTCGTCGGCAACCGCCACGGAATCCGGATCGCGTAGAAGTACCGAGCATCTGCTGGGCTTGCGGTTCACTGGATTTCATGGTGTCAAGCGTCAGGCGGGGAAATCAGATTGCCGGCTTTCCATGTTGGCTGGGTTTCTCAAATCATGGATGCGCTGGCGGCCTCGAATCCGCGAGCCTCCTCTGTTCTGATACGCTTCCTCGCTCATTGCCGACATGGTAACAATCCTGCCTCTCCCTACTGGGAGTATATGACAGATTTTCCCCATCTGTCACAGTTTTTCCCGGATCCGGGAGGATTTTAAGGCGACTATCCGTACGAATGCGATTGTCGAGCCGTCCGTTCCGATCCGGCGAGGCTCCCGCCGTTCCGCGCGATCCGCCTCTCAAGGGCATTTCGTGGACCTTTGCGAAGTCCTGAAGCCCAAGGACCAGTGGTCGACCATCCTGGGCCATTCGCCCGACGTCGTTGATGCGCTGATCCAGAGCATGCTGCTGGCTCCATGAATGGAGGCACTTCGAATCCCCAGGAAAGGTCGTTTCAACGCCGGCGCCTCCCACGTGGGGGTAAGGGGGTTCTGTTCTGTTCTGCTCTGCTCTGATAGCCCGTGACATCGCGCTTTTCCGTGACGTGCTGTGACACCGTGACTTGCCGTGTGCCGTGACGTGCTGTGACACCGTGACTTGCCGTGTCGTGCTGTGACACCGTGACTTGCCGTGACATGTCTATCGTTGGGGCCAGACCGCACGTCGTTGGATGTCGTTGGTGCAACGGTAATGCCACACGGCACGGCCACATGTGGTATATCTTCCTTTGACCTCCTCGGCTACTACATCGGTGCTTGCTTCAGACAAGCAGAGCGGAGCGGATAAGGTGCCGGAGCAGATAAGGTGCCAGGAACCGTTCCGATAAAAATGAGGCGAAAGTGTTGCATTTCGGTTCCTGACACTTTATCTGCTCCTGACACCTTATCCGCTTCCTGACACCTTATCCGCATCAAATTGAACCGACAACGGTCATCTCGCCGTTGCCGTCGCCGTTGGTTCGGGTTGGCGATCGAACGGCTCGGGGACCGAGGGAACGAACCCGAAATCGTGGACCAGGAAGCCCTTGGCCCCGACAAACAAGTCCCTCTCCTCGGCCACGTCCACGTTGTAGACCGGCTCCGGCGGGACGGTATCGATCGAGACGATCTCGGCCACGCCGCCGACGATCCTTAGCCGATCGCCCGCCTTGAGATCGCGGGCCATCGTCCAGCCCTTGCCGCACTTCCAGAAGCGCTGCAGGCCAGTGGCGACGATTGATTCACCGCCGGCCGAGATCCGCAGTGTGGGCGAGGGCTTCTTGTAGTAGGCGGCCAGGACCGGCTGATACTGCAGCTCCCCGGTCGTGACATCCTGACAGAGGACTGGGCCACCCACCTCGAGCGATTCGATCGGTCTCGGGCCGTCGAGGGTCTGGACCAGCGTGCCGGTCGCGAAGCACGCCCGGATCGAGACGGCGGGATCGGCGCCCTTCTCGGCATCGGTATCGATCGGCGATCGTTCGGACGCCGCGGAGTCGACCACCAGATCGGACGTGCCCGTCGAGACGGAGACGTGGTCCCGATACGTAGGTTTCGCCCGCGGCGTGCGCGAACCAGCGGAATCAGAGAATTGGTCCATCCACCAGCGCTTCCACATCTCGCTGTCGTGCCCCAGGTCGACCCCCGTGATCGCCTTCAGCACAGGCAGGACGCGATCATTGGTCTGCCGGATCCCCTCGTTGATCCACTCGATGAACTGAACATCCTGCGCAAGCTGTTGCTGGAGGTTCTGGTTGGCCTGCTGGACCTGTGCGAGGTCGAGGCCAATCTGGAAGTCACGCTGGGCGGCGATCTGCGACTGGGACTGCACCATGAACCATGCCGCCATGGCGGATTGCGCATTGGGGTGGCTGTTTTCGAGATTCTGGAGTTGCATGGCCATGCCCCAGAGGCTCAGCGGGTTGTTCCCCTGCGCCCGGAGTTGCCTGGCGAACGCCACGTCGCCCCGGATCTGGGATGGAGTGGGGGTCAAGGGACTCGGCAATCCGCTCGGTGGACACTGACGGTGTTCCGAGCTGGATGGTGGGCGGAAGCGGGACTGGGAAAGTGTATCCGGGTGGGACGACACGATTGTTGGGGTCGTTCAGGAGCTGGGCCATGGTCGCTGGGGCATTCTGAGGATTCGCCGCCATGCTGTGCGCCGCCTGGGCGACGGCCGACGGATCGAGCGGAGCCAAGCGCGAAGGCACGATTCCCTTGGGGGTCACGGTGACCAGGTTCGCCGCCCAGGCGCCCGTCGCCAGCATGAGGTTCTGAGCGCTGAAGGGATCGAACGGGACGTCGGGCGTGTAGATGCGACCGGCCCTCAGCGCGAGGCTGGTGGCCTGGTTCTCGTAGAGCCGCTGGATGTTGAACCGTTCGCCCTCGATGAACAGCTCGCCGGGGGAACCGGGGCCTCCGACCGGCCGCATCTCGTACTTGTGTGGCCTGTGGACCAGGTCGATGAGCCGCCCGACAATGTCGCGGGGATCGCGGCGCGTCCAGCACCTCGGTTGCGCGTCCGCGCACCTCGGGCCAGGGGCTGAGGATCGCCATGGCGGCCAGCGCGTTCGAGGCCGACGGGCCGTCGATCTGGCCGAACATCTGGATGGCGGACATCTGATGCCGCACGCCGCTGCCCACGAAGACCGCCCAGATCGCCCCCACCGCACGCGGGTCGGTGACCTCGCCGAGCGTCTGCTCGGCCCGCGCGCGCTTCGCGGCGTCCTTGCTCTGCAGATCCTCCCGCAGCTTCGCCAGCTTCGTCCGCCAGAGCTGATCGGCCTGCTTCTGCCGGATGGCCTCCTGTTTCTCGGCGGCGAGCTGCTCGGGCTTGACCCAACGGTTTCCGTGCTTGATGTAGCCCAGATGCTTCCAGACGGTCTTGCGCGCGGGATCGAGCCGGAGCACCTCGTGGTAGTGGGCCAGCGCCTGCTCCTTCAGGCGATTGGCCTCGCACCAGGCCGCCAGCCGCGCCTGGGCGTCCGGCGTCCCGGCCGCCCGCGAGCGGCGCTCCAGGTACTCATGGATCAGGGCCTGCTGATCGGTGTCGTCCCGGACCCGCTTCGCGACGGCATCGGGCTGCTCCCAAAGTCCCTGATATCGGACCAGCCCCAGGAGGGCCCGGGTCAACACATTCGACGGCTGATCGAGGACCGCCCGCGACAGGTGCTCGAGCCGCTCGGCCGTCAGGCCGTGGGCTTCGCACCACAGGGCCAGCCGCACTTGGGCAGCGGCGTCATGACCGGCTACAGCCGCGGCCGTCTTGTACGCCTCCCGCTCCGACAGATCGATCGCGGGGCCGTCCGGGAGTCTGCCCCCCCAGAATGATCGCACCGCAGAGCAGTACCGAGGAGACCATCGGTCTATCCCTCCAGAATCCAGGCAGGGGAGCCAGGCGCCATGATATCTTAGTTGTCCTTCTGTTTCACTAGTGCCCGCGAAGTCGTCTCCGAATACATGTTTTTCCCGACCGTCAGGCGAATCTCCGGCCCACGGCGAGTCACTAGAGTAACTAGGGGGCCATCCATACCTGCCAAGAGAAGCGTTTTCGGGGCCTGTTTTTGGCCTCGATAGGCATCAATGGGTGGCCTTTTTGCCTGCCAGCGCAAGCGGAGAGATTGCTGCCGCCCATGCCTCCGATGCCAACTCCCGCGATCTTCAGCTTCTCGTTGGGCGAGGTCTTTCCCTCCCGGCCGAGCACGTGCGCAGGCACTATCGAAAACGGCGCCGCGGCTCCCGCGGCGCCGCGCATGAGGTTCCGCCGGGTCGATCCGAATTCCTTGTCGTTGCCGGCATTTGGAGGTTGTGTTATGAACTGGCTCCGATTTCATGGGCAGGGTCTGTCAAGTTAGCTCGACTCCGCTAGTTGCTCCTCGGGTCGATCTCTTAGGGCGAATTGCCCGGATTCGAGTTCAGCGAGGATGCGGCCAGAGCCGGGCCCGTTTCAGTTCATCGTCGGTGCCCCAGAGCCGAGAAGCAAGAGGTTGGTAAATAGCCGGTAGGGTTCAGACGTAACAGTTTCGGTCGCTGCCGAGCCTCCCGCGCTGGCCCTTCAGGAGTCGCTCACGGGATTCTTGCTAGATGGAACATTCCGTAGTGGAGACCAGAAGGGCTCCGCCCAGGGGGCCTGGGATCGCTGCTCGTAGCATCCCTCCGGGGCACGGGCGTCTGATCGAAAGCTCAGCCCCAAAGGGCAAAACATCTCAGCCCGGGGCAACGCTCCGGGTGTCTTGGCCACCGGGGGCGGATAAGGGGTAGGGGTGCAGATAAGGGGTCAGGAATGTTTTGTTGATCAGTGCAGGCCACTTCGGTAGACTTGAAGGCATGGGACGACCGAAGCGAGCGGATGACGGTGGCTTGATCTACCATGTGCTCAACCGGGCCAATGCGCGGATGACGATCTTCGAGAAGGATGGCGATTACGAGGTATTCGAGCGGGTTCTCCAAGAAGCCGTTGACCGCACGCGAACTCGACTGTTGGCCTATTGCGTCATGCCGAACCATTGGCACCTGATCGTCTGGCCCCAGCACGACGGTGAGTTGTCGCGGTTCGTTGGCTGGCTGACGCTGACCCACACCCAGCGCTGGCACTCCCACCGGCATTCGCGGGGCAGCGGTCACCTCTACCAGGGCCGCTTCAAGTCATTTCCAGTGCAGGGCGATGAGCACTTCTTCATTGCCTGCCGGTATGTTGAGCGGGACACCTTGAGGGCGAACCTGGTCGAGCGGGCTGAGCAGTGGCGTTGGTCAAGCTTGTATCGTCGCAGGATGCCCAAGGCCGTGGACAAATCGTGGTTGGCGGATTGGCCGTTGGAGCGGCCCCGACGCTGGTTGTCGCTGGTCAACGGTGTGGAGACCGAAGCCGAATTGGCGGACTTGCGTCGCTCGGTCAAGCGCGGGTGTCCGTTTGGAGAGAAGACATGGTCGGATGAAATGGTGCGTCGGCTCGGACTTCAGACCACTGTTCGGCCCCACGGGCGACCTAAAAAGCAGAGAAAAGACTCCTGACACCTTATCCGCTCCCTGATCCAGTTTTCGGTTTTCTCAGGAGCCGCTGACGAATGGCCTCGATCTCTGCGGACGGGGGGCTGACAAGTGGGGGCGATCATTGGAACACGTCAGGAGGTTCAATGGGGTCACTAGTACCACAATCCTGAATCCCTCTTGCACAAATGGGCGGATTTTGGCAAAACCTCCTGGCTTTTCCAAGTTCTTGGTTCGCAGGAGGCGAAATCATGCCAGGGTCGGCTGCCAGAATCCTCATCACCGAACGTCAACAGAAGGTCCTTCAAGACATCGCTAATTCCCGGACTGCTCCGTTGCACCTCACGCAGCGGGCCCCCATCATCTTGCGGGCCTTCGAGAGGATTGACAACCGAGACATCGCCGGGGAGATCGATCTCAATCGCAATTCTGTCGGTGTGTGGCGTCGGCGGTGGGCGGAGGCGTGGGACCGCCTCACAATCATTGATTGCACGGGAACCCAAGCAGACCTCCGTCGAGCCATCGAGGCCGTGCTGAGCGACGAGCCGCTACCGGGCAATCCCGGCAAATTCACACCCGAGCAGATCACCCAGATCCTGGCATTGGCCTGCGAACCACCCTCGAAATCGGGCCGTCCCATCACCCACTGGACGGGTCATGAGCTGGCCGACGAAGCCCAGAAACGGGGCATCGTGGAGTCGATCTCGGCGACGCAGGTCAATCGCTACCTGAACGAGGCGGAACTGCAACCGCATCGCAGCCGTTATTGGCTCAACGCCAAGGAGAAAGACCCGCACAAATTCCAGGAAAAGGTCCAGGCAGTGTGCGACTACTATCACGAAGCACCGCGGCTCTACGAGATAGAGCATACACATACGGTAAGCACCGACGAGATGACGGGGATTCAAGCCTTGGAGCGAATCGCGGCGACATTGCCGATGCAGCCGGGCCGCGTGGAACGGAGGGAGTTCGAATATGAGCGTCACGGCACGCTGACGTTGATCGCCAACTTCCACGTGGTCACCGGGGAGCTGGTGGCGCCGACCCTGGGGCCGACGCGGACGGAAGAGGACTTCATGGCCCATGTGGCCCAGACGGTGGCGACCGATCCCGGGGCGTCGTGGGTTTTCGTGGTAGATAACCTGAACATCCATTGTTCGGAGGGCCTGGCGAGGTGGGTGGCGAAGACTGGGACCGATCAGCAAAATGGAGTCAATTCTGATCATGAGAACGGCAGCGCTCGTCCCAGACTGGCTGCCGTCGATCGGGTGAGCGCACATTCTGATCGTACTCGGCACGCGGTGTTTCCCGCGCGGAGTCGATTGATCTAACGAAATGTGGCGTGACGGCGAGAGCCAGGTCGGTTCTGGGACGCGGACGAGTGCTGGGATTACAGCCGTGGGCCGGGCCACCGCCGAGTCGCTCGCTCCAGACCACGGTGCTGACCGCGGCAGGATGACCAGCCTTCACAGTCAAGGCTCACTAGGCGAGCCGCTGGCGAAACTGGATCAGGGCCTGGGGCCGTGTTGGGTCTGCCACGAACGATCCGGCCGCTTGACTTGGCGACTGCCACCTGGGCCCGCGGTCAAGGGTGGGTCGAACATCCCGGTAACTCACGACGGTTGTTCTCATCTAGCTCAGTTGCGTGTTGGCCAGGTTTCGGCCGGCCGACGATGTCACGCGCTTGGGCAGTTGCGATTCTGTTGTCCTCTCACATGGCTCTCCCCTTTGTCACAGGGGCGCAGCTCGTGGTTCATCAGCGGATCGAACAAGGCCCCGACCACAGTGCCGCTCCTCATCTGGGATGGTCGGCCGTTTGTTGAAACCGCAAATCCGTATTCAACACGAATGGTCCGGCTTCGTGACGGCTGGCGACCGTTCTAAGCGACCTCGGGCCTCCCCTGTTGACGGGCCGATGGCTCAACTCCACAGGCGCGCGACACAGGTCTGTAAACACGCGATTCAGCATACCACTCGCACACTGGAGCTCAAGCACAACGTTGAGGAAAGCCTAATGCGAGCACCCGAGAGCTGCACAGATCACTTGGCCTCATTCGACCAACTCCGCCGCGCGTTCGAACAAGACTAAGAACAAGACAAATCTAGCGCAATTCTGCGGGAACTAGACAAGAAATGAGACGCCAATGGTGTCTCCCTCCAGATGATCGAAACTGCTGCCGAATCGGTGATCGGTCCCAAAGACCTGCGACATCGAGCAGGAGCTGGGAAAAAAAGGGAAAAGCGGCATCCTCCACTCGCAAGCAACGCGGCAGGAATTCCTCTCGGATCGGAGCCATCGTATCCGTTTCCTGTACTTGCCCAAGCATACGTCGTGGCTGAACCAGATTGAAATCGTCTTCGCCACGATCGCCCGGAAGGTCATTCGACGAGGCAGCTTCAGCTCAGTAGCCGACCTGCGGGAGAAGCTGATGAGTTTCATCGAGTATTTCAATGAGGTTTTCGCCAAGCCATTCCGCTGGACCTTCACCGGTCGCCCACTGACGGCGTAGACTGGAGAAACTTGTCAAGGGACACTCCCGATGACCTCGCATTAGCGGTTTGCGGTACTAGGATCAAAGGGGTAGCTGATAATTGTCCCCGCTGCAGAAAGTTCCGGGGACACCATCCCTAATTCTGCGGCCCTGCCTTCGGGCCGGGTTTCTGGCGTCTCAAAATCCGGCCCAGATTCTACTCCAGCGACGCCAGAAAGGCCTCACCGCCCAGTAGGCGCCCAGTGTGCTAGTGGGAGCGAAGGAGTTTCAGGTCCCCTTCCCTGACCACCCTGGTGAGAAAGCAACGCCAGTTCGCGACAAGTTGGGCAAGGGAGCAACCTTCACCGGTGCGTCGTCCCGCCCGCGGCACATCTGCCCTGGCGCCGCTCCATGGATAGCGGCTCGGCGATTTGATGAATCCGGCGCGGACTGGGTTGAGCTCCACGTACCGTGCCGCCGTCAGTAGGTAGCGCTCGTCGAGCACAAACGAGGCAAAGCGGGCCTGCCAGAGATGACCACGCCATCGCTCGCGAAAGTTGAACATCCGCGTGTAGGGACGGTGCGCCTCGCCGATAGCCCGTCGCAAGCCATCGGCCGACTGCGGAACCGTGATCAGGTGAACTCGCCACTCATCACTCGCCACTTCCTGAACCGCTCCACGCTTCACGCCCCACGCCCCACATTCTAGACTGGACTCGTGCCGGGTCGCGAGAAGGGGGAGGCCATGGCTGATCACCAGGGCGGTCGATCCCGAGTCCCCGGCCGTGAATTCGACCGGTTCGATCGGGCGATGGCGCAGCCGCGGCGGTGCCAGGAGCGCCCCGCTGCAAAAGGACCAGCCATGACCACGATCACCCGCCCGCCCAACCTCCTGCGGATCTCGGCCGAGCAGTTCGGCCGGATGCAGGAGGCCGGAGTCTTCGAGGGCCAGCATGTCGAGTTGCTCGATGGGGAGCTGTACGAAGTGACCAAGAACCCGCCCCACAATTACGCCGTCGACGCCCTGGCCCGGTCCCTCCGACCTCTCCTGGAGCCGAACGGATTCATCGTCCGCGAGGAGAAATCCGTCGAGCCGTGGGAGGACTGGTGGCCGGAGCCGGACCTGACCGTCCTGCACGGCCCCCCACGGCGCTACCAGCACCGCCACCCCGGCCCCGCCGACATCGTGCTCCTGGCCGAGGTCTGCGAGAACTCCCCCCAGGACCGCACCCTCAAGCTCGCCGGCTACGCCGCCGCCGGCTTCCCTCAGTACTGGATCCTCGACCTGAACCTGCGCCGGCTCGAGGTCTACTCCAATCCGGTCGCCGGCGCGTACCTTGTGCACAGCGTCCTGCTCGAGACTGAGGCCGTCGATGTCGTGATCGCCAGCCCGACTCCGGGAGCAGGGTTCCCCTCGTTCGGCCGGATCACCGTCGCCGACCTGCTGCCACAAGCTTGACCTTGCCGTTGAACCCGAACATCACAAGCACCCGGCACGCGTCCCGCCGGGCCCGGTCAGTCGCGGTCTTGACCTGTTCCTTGGCGTCGGCCTTGTAGAAAGGCAACGACATGCATTGCGGCCCACTTCTTGCTGGTCCAGACAGGGAGCGCCTCGTAGCTCGAGCCCGCGCATCGAGCACCGCCCGTAGATGGAAGCGGATAAGGTGCCAGGAACCGAAATGCAACGATTTCGCCTCATTTTGGTCGTAATGGTTCCTGGCACCTTATCCGCTCATGCCGAACCATTGGCACCTGATCGTCTGGCCCCAGCACGACGGTGAGTTGTCGCGGTTCGTTGGCTGGCTGACGCTGACCCACACCCAGCGCTGGCACTCCCAGCGGCATTCGCGGGGCAGCGGTCACCTCTACCAGGGCCGCTTCAAGTCATTTCCAGTGCAGGGCGATGAGCACTTCTTCATTGCCTGCCGGTATGTTGAGCGCAACACCTTGAGGGCGAACCTGGTCGAGCGGGCTGAGCAGTGGCGTTGGTCAAGCTTGTATCGTCGCAGGATGCCGAAGGCCGAGGACAAATCGTGGTTGGCGGATTGGCCGTTGGAGCGGCCCCGACGCTGGTTGTCGCTCGTCAACGGTGTGGAGACCGAAGCCGAATTGGCGGACTTGCGTCGCTCGGTCAAGCGCGGGTGTCCGTTTGGAGAGAAGACATGGTCGGATGAAATGGTGCGTCGGCTCGGACTTCAGACCACTGTTCGGCCCGACGGGCGACCTAAAAAGCAGAGAAAGGGCCCCTGACACCTTATCCGCTCCTGACACCTTATCCGCTCCCAAACTGCCTAGCTTTTGTCCTGTCGAGCGATCACCACCGCAGCCGATAGATTGGTCAGGCACTCTCGAGGCGTTCCCTGTCGCTGCCCGAGAGCCACCAGGCATGTGGCGTTATCGCCATCAGCCTTGACCTTCGCAAGACAACATGCAATATTTTCAGATAGGTAGCGCGCTAGGCGCGCACTCATCCTATTTCGCTCGGGAAAGGACTCGATGATGGCCATCAAAGAGGTCGATGAACTGACGACCCCCAAGGCTGCCGCCACCGAGAAGACCGTGCCCGCTGGAAAGGAACCTTACAACGAGCAGACTCTCAAGGCTATCCGCGATGCCCGAGCCGGCAAGAACCTCCTCCGTCGCTATTCGACCGTAGAGGAGATGTTCAAAGACTTTGGTAGCTAGGAGTGGCTAAACGCCCAAAGCGCTCCGCTGTCACGCCATCTCCTCGCGCACTGGTTCCCACTCCCGCCCAGCCGTTCACACTTCGGCCCACGCGAGAGCTCAAGCGTGACGTGAAGCGCATGGGTAAACGCGGGAAGGATCTCGCTAAGCTCCAGCGTGTCATTGACTCCCTGGCTCGAGGAGTTGGCGTGCGAAAGGGCGACATGGCGCGAATCGACAATTGTACGACTGAGCCTTTCGGTCCTATGACAGACGTCGATTTGCACTACGTCCCCCTTTTTCCCTCCCTGGAACACGGAGGCGGAAGCCGAAAAGCTCCAGGTACTTCTGAATAGCTTGAAGCAGTGTTACAAGTTCACATTTGACAATCAAACGCGACTGGCCTGTGCCTTTCCGTGAGCCACAACTGGACTCGTAAGTGACCGGCCTCCGATGGAGGACGGGCGCTTCGTGCCTCAGCAGGCTGTCATACAGTCACGGCGACGGCACACGCTGGCGTAGACGTTGTTGAGTGGAGTCTGCTCCGCGGCCACTCGGGCTCTGAGGGCGTTGCAGGAGTTATCCAGCCAGCGGTCGATGGCCAGCATCTGGGTTCCACGGGTCGATGCGCGAAGTTCGTCGATGCGCTCTACGAGGTCGATCAGCTCGCGAGGGCTTGAATGGGTTTTCCGCAGCACCTCTCGAATGTCATGGGCGATCTGCCTGACGCGTTGCGCGATGGCGGCGGGATCAAGGCCGGCGGCACCGCATTCCCCACGTTTGCTAACCCTTTGTTCGGACCCTCGCATAGAGACATCTCCTGGAACCTTGTCGCGATCTACTCAAGGAAGTCTAGGCCCGACAATCCGCAAGGATGGTCTTTTTGGCGTTTCGTCACGTCGTGTTGGGGGCTGGCCAGCCGCGCCGGAAACAGGAAACGAGAGTTGCAATCGAGATGTTCGGAAAGTATCTTCCAGGAATTATGGCGGCGATTACGTAGGTCAGACTTTCCAACCTGACCTTGCAAGCTTGTCAGGCTGGAAAGCCTGACAAGCTTGGACTTTGCGTGTCGAGGGATAGCCGACCGCATGACCGACGAATTTCTCTTGCGCGTGGACGGTGCTGTCGAGAATCCCATGGATCTCCGGTTTGCCGATCTTGCCGCGCTTCCGGGGTCCCAGCAGGTTGCGGATGTTTCCCGATTTCATCCCAAGCGGCAGGGCGACGGCGTCACGCTCGAGGCCATCCTGGAGCTGGTCAGGCCTCGTCCGGAGGCGAATTACTTGACCTTGCACGCCGACCGTGACGACTTCCACGTCTCGATCCCCTTGGCGGCGGTGCGTGCCGAGGGAATTGTCGTTTATCATCGAGCCGGCCAGCTTCTGGGAACGGATCATGGAGGACCGATCCGGTTCTTGATTCGCGATCCCACCGCTTGCCATACCAGCGAGCTCGACGACTGCGCCAATGTGAAGTACCTCAGCCGCGTCGAGCTCACCGTCCGTCGCAGCCGCGACACCCGGCCGCAGAATGAGGAAGAGCACGCGAAGCTACATTCGGCGCCAGGAGATGAGAATCCCGCAACGGTGGGATTCTCACGCCCTAGCGAACCCAGCCAAGCAGCTCAGCGAGCTTCCATGAGAGAACCATCAGCGTGACTCCGCCTGATCCGAAGGCGGCCACCAGGACGCAGGCGGCGGCAATTTCGCGGGCCATGCGTAGGCGGGGCTCCTCGGGGTCGCCAATAGCTCGAGCCAGAGTGTCCACGGCACTATGGGCGAGCTCGGCAATCAAGACAAGGCAGGCCGCGATGATAAGCAAGCACCATGCCCACTGGTTGACGCCCAGAAGCGCCGCGGTCATGGCGATGAGTGTTCCGCGGTAGCCGTGGGCGAAGAAGCTGGAATCGCCGCGGATCGCGTGTTTCAAGCCGCGGATTCCGGCGAGCATCTTGCTGCGGGTGTTGCGGCGGTCGGCCCGCGCGGTCAGCTCCGGAGCGGCATCGAACTGGTGTTGCAAGCGGCTCTCGTCGAAGTCCGGCACGGGGATCAAGCCGCGGGGATGGCGCGCGGTAGCGGCGGCCGCAGCTTCGAGGGAACTGTTCTCTGAGCTCGTATCGATCATGGTCGTGGCGGTTCCGTCCTTCTTCATCATTCAGAATCCGGTTCAACCTCACTGGGTGGGCGCAAACCGGGAATCGAACTGGTTGACACCCGTGGATCCGCCCAGCCTCAGGCTTGGCGAGAGTCGGGGTGCGATCTGCACCGCGAACTGGGTCGCCTGCCGCTGCGGATCGTACGACAGACCGATGGAGGTCAAGTAGTCGGCGCCGATGCGCGTGAACGAAAGCGCTGACCCAAGGGGGATTTTATTGCCAAAGTCGTAAGACGTCGAGAACGTTCCGAACCACTTGGGGCTCAGCCAGTAGGCCAACGACAGATTCAAGGCCGATGTATTGATCGTGCCCGTGTTGATCACCGTGTAGCCGATGAACACGTTACCCCGGGGCGGGCGGCTCAGCGAGAGTCCGGTGGTGATCACGTTGAGTCCCTTGGGGTTGTAGCCGGCCACGTTGTAGTTGCTCAGCGGCGCACTGCCTGTGAGGTTCCAGAAATCAAACCAGCCGTACGAAATAATGCTGGTCCGGTCGCCCACGAACCATTGGTAGTTGTACATCGTCTGTCCCCACGGTGTACCAAAGTTGTCGCGCTTGGCGTCCGGGAAATAGGTGCCGTTGAGGTCCAGAGTCATCCAGTCAACGATGCGCCTCCTGCCCTCGGGACCGCGTTTGGTCTGGAGCCGCTGGTGCAGGCCGAGCTGCAAGGTCGTGATCGAGGCTTGAACGTCCGTCGTGCCGGTGATCGGCGAGAGTGCCCGGCGAAGGATAAGGAACCGGGGATCGTACGGACCGGGTAGGATGCCGCCGGTCCAGTTGGTGATGGCGAAGTAGCGGCGGACGAACTCATACGTATTGTCGTCCAGGTCGTCCTGCACGGCGATCGAGTTGAGCTGCTGATTCGAGTACGCAGCGCGGAAGTCGGACCAGAAGCTCATCTTGTTATTCAGGCCGTGAACGTTCCAGAGCTCACTTTCGACATCAGGATAGAGCTTGTAGGCCGTCACCTCGGTATGGACGCCGGCCGCGCCCAGAAGCGGGCCAGTCCCCCGGTGCTCTGCTGACCGAACGGGCCGCCGCCGAGCTGATTGCTCCAGCCGACGATCTGGCCCTGCAAGTAGGGCACGATCCGCACAACATCGTAGATGTTCAGCGGCATGTCGATTTCATGGTTCGTGTAGGCCCGCATCGATTCCCACGGACCGCTAGTATGCGAGATCGGGTCGTATGGTATGAATGCGAAAAGATTTGGGTTGTTGACCATGATATCGGTGTGCACGTTGGCGTAGTCGACGCCCGTGTGCTGATAGTAGTTGAACCAGTGGTTCAGCAGCGAATCGCCCAGGCGATAGTAGTCAACGCGGGGAAGCCACTGAGTGTCGGTATAGAAGTTCTGAAGGTTCGCCTCGGCCCAGAGATCCCACGTCCAGTTGTCTTTCTGGTGTTGCATGTAACCGAGAGTCTCCTGATCCATGCCCGTCTCGTTGAGCCGCTTGTAATACTCTTCAATGAAGTGCCGGTCCGAGACATAAGCGGCCTCGAGCTGCAACCGCAGGTCCTCAAAGTGGTGTTCGTCGTCGTCGGTGGGCAGGAACCGCTGCATGTGGCGGATGTTGAACCGGCCCCGGAAATCCTGGAACGGCGGCACGTCCGACCGCTGGTACCCCCGCTTGCCGGCGCCGGGAGGTCCATTCGTGACGATGGCCGGACCCGAACCGAGCACGTCGTTGCCGAAGTCGCGCAGGCCCCAGATATCGAAGTAGCCGAAGTAGTCGTAAGTGATGCTCTGGGCCGCGTTGCGATTCTCTGTGGTAGGGGTCGGTGAGGTCGCGGATGAGGTCACGGCCGTACCAGCCGAGCTCGCTGCCCAGCGCGGGGAATTCCTTGGTCCGGGCACTCAGGTAGTCAAGGTCAAGGTTCCAGATGTCAAACATGGGGGGCCGCTTCACGCCGATGACCTTGAAGCCATTCCAGTCCGTCAGAACCTCGGTGCCAAAGTACGAGATGTTGCCGAAAGAGACCATCCGCAACGGAGACTCGAGGTCATCGGTCTCGCCCGTCACTCGCGGCCAGTAAAAGATGGGGATCGGCCCCATGTAATAAAAGTTCTGCGCGCGTCATACCGCCAGATCAGGTCCATGGGCGCGTTGGGATCGTCCTTATTGCCGATCTGCTTGCCCGAGTTGGGGTCTTGCAACGGCTTCGACTGGCGAACCAGGTCAACCGAACGGTTGGTGATCTTGTACGCCGGGTTGGGGAACCGGCTGCCGGTCATCAGCGTCTTCTCGGTGCGAATCTCGGGCTCGGGGTCCACGACCAGGGTGCCGTCCGCGCGTTTGACCAGTTTGTGGAATTGCTCGATACGCGGCGACTTCATCTTCATCGGCGCGATGAATCCCGGTGCGAACAGATCCACCTCGCCGTCGTAGGCGAGGAACCGGTCGGTCAAGAAATCGTAATAGGCGCGCGGTGCGCGGAAGGTGCGCTGGTCGGCCCTGCCGGCGATCTTGTTCTCGTCCTGGCGAAAGATGACGTCGCCCTCGAGATAGACCTCCATCGGCTGATCGGCCTTCTCGATCAGCTCGCCGTTGGGACCGTAGGTCGCCTCACCTTTCTTGGGGTCGGGGTGGCGCCAGACGACGGCACTTTCGGCCTCGATGTCCACGACGCCAAATTTGGGGGATTTCGTGACCATATTGATTCCTCCCCGATAAACCACGACGCGTGTGCCATCGGGCTGGGGAGGAAGGAACTGCACGTCGGGCTTGCGTCCGCTCCGCGGAAAAATGTTGGTCACGCGTTGCGACCCCGGTAATATCGGGGTCGCGGGAGCGGCAGGAGCGGCACGGGGTCCTTGTCCCCGTCCCGGTTCGGCCGGTCGAAGCGGCGGAGCCGGCTGGTCGCCTGGACCCGGCAATGGTTGCGATCGCGGTACATCCTCCGGGTTGTTCAGGTTGGGAACCTGGACTTCCTTGTCCTTGGGTGTTTCGATAGGCGGCAGGTCGATACTGGGCGGCTCGCTGCCATCGCCGCCAGGCGCGGCCGTTGGCGGCTCCTCGGCCGGAGTGGCCTGCGGGTTGGATCCCGCCGGTGGAACCTGACTGACCACGGGATCTTTACGTTCGAACTGGGCCGGCATCAATTCAGGATCTTTCCTCGGCAGGCTCGGCGGCGGCACCGGCTCCAGCGGCGGCAAATCCGGCGGCGGCAGCACCGAGGTCGTGTGTGGACGCGGCCGCGGCAGTCGGCACGACAACCCCTGGGGGTGTCACCGCCTGGACCGCGGGAACCGCCCGCACTGTTTCGGACGCCGGGACCTGAGCCTGGCGAGCCGCCAGCGACTCCAACCCCGCGGTAGACCTTTGCGGTTCCGGGCGTGCTGCTCTTCGACCAGCAGCCGCCGGCTGCGGCAGAACGAAGCCGGATCGGCGCAAGATCAAGAGGTCGCTCGGCGGTTCCTTCTGCGTCAAACCGTTCCTGGAGTAGGAGTTCAGTTGCACCTGCTTGCGAGTGCGCAATACGGTCCGCAACCGGGAGCGGGGCGGTTGTGCCTGCCCGGAAACGCGGACCTCGCCCTCGGCATAGATCTCGGCCTGGTAGCCTTTGCCATCATCGAGAGGAAGCTCGGTGAGCCGGACAACGGCTGCGCGGGCACGAAGGCCATCGCCCGCCTGGATCACCGCGGCCTCACCCGAAAGTATGGCCCACTTCACTCCGGGGGTTTCCCAGACCTGAACGCGCTGCGCGGCCAGTTCGATGGGGTCAGCACTGACCTGTATTTCCGGCGCTGCCTGCTCCTGGGCCAGAGACGCAAATGGGAGCGCGAGCGCGAAAATCAGGCTCAACCACAGGCATGTCCGCGTGTGGAATCTGGGCTGGTCGTGCTCTCGCACGGTTCCTCCCAAAGTACGACCAAGCGTTTCGCTGCGGACGGCCTTCCCTGGCCAAACCGCGATTGAGCGTCGCTCGAACCCTCGCGTAGCCAGCCGCGCAGGCCTCGCCAGGGCGGCACTACGAACAATCCAGCCAGGCTGTTTTCCCGCCCAGATCCCGAAGACTTGGGAACAAAAAAGGGAGCGGGACATCGCCCAAGAGATGCGAGTGACAGGACAATCGCCCGGAAGCCTATCTCTTTAGTCGCTGACGGTCAAGATCGACCACACTGTATAGCCCGTGTACCGTGCACGTGCACGGGTGTCCCGATTTCACTTTGAGGGACCGCCACCAGCGTGACGTCGGAAATGGACTCGAGCTGCCAGAAGGCAAGGCGGCCCGGCAAGGGGTACTGTAAACGTCTGTAAAAAACCACGCGGGAAATCTGGAATTATTGTGCTGTCAAATGACAAAATTGCGTTCATACTGGAGTGCCTGCACGATGGACTGGCACTCGATAATGATGAGCATCAGGGATTGGCACCATGAGACGTCGACAACCCAGAATTTTTCGCGCGTGGTGTGAGAATCTCGAGGATCGCAGCTTGCTTTCATTGCTGACCCCATTCCAGGTGAGACAGGCCTATGGAATGAATGCCGTCGAGTTCAATGCTGAGCGGGAAAACGATCGCGGGGAACAGGGGCCGGCCAGACCATCGCCATTGTCGGAGCTTACCACAACCCGTTCTTGAGCAACGAGTTGCAGACTTTTGATAGCGCTTACGCACTGACCAATCCGAACCTGGTTCAGGTGGACCTGGCCGGAACCCAGACGAACCTGGGATGGGCCGAGGAAGAGGCACTGGACGTCGAATGGAGCCACGTGATGGCGCCGGCAGCCTCGATCGTCGTCGTCGAGGCCGCCTCTGCGAATACCAGCGACTTGATGAACGCTGTGAACGTGGCTCGCAATCTGCCCAACGTTACGGTCGTCACCATGAGCTGGGGCGGCGGCGAGTTCCGGGGTGAGGCAAATTACGACTCGATTTTCACAACGCCGGCTGGGCACACCGGAGTGACCTTCGTGGCGGCCAGCGGAGATAACGGTGCAAGAGGTGGCGCCGGGTGGCCGGACTCGTCGCCGAATGTCGTGGCGGTTGGCGGCACCTCGCTCACGGTCAACGGCGCGGGGAATACGGTGCTGGAAACCGCGTGGTCTGGCAGCGGGGGCGGATACAGCGTCATCGAGCCCGAACCCTCCTACCAGTTGTCGGTTCAACATAAATCTCGAAGATCGACTCCGGACGTGGCCATGGTTGCCGACCCGAACACGGGAGTACTCGCGGTTGTCTTCGACCCGGTCAGCGGCCAGGTGTCCACGTGGCAATTCGGCGGCACCAGCCTTTCGGCTGAACTGTTCGGCGGTCTGATCGCCGTCGCTGACCAGGGGCGAGTTCTTGCCGGCCTGGGAACTCTTGATGGCCCCACCCAGACACTCCCTTTGCTCTACGCCGTCTCTTCGGCTGATTTTCGCGACATCACCCTCGGCTCGAACGGCCATCGAGCCACACCTGGCTACGACCTGGTCACGGGACGCGGAACTCCCGTCGGCAACTTGCTGGTGCATGATTTGAGCACTCTCACCGCTCCCGCCGCTGTCCACGCCACACCGGCACGCACCAAGTCGCGCAAAGCGGCCAAGCTCGTGTCCCGGCGGGCGATCAGCGATCCGGCAATGCACGCAGTGATTGACCAGGTGCCGTTTGTCCCGACCCGTGAGCAGACGGCAATCCGACCTCGAAAAGCCTGAATTCGCAGTACAGCCCGCCCTGGTCCGCAGCTCACTCACAGGCCTTACGCGCTGATTCTCTGTCCCCAACGTGTTTTTCGATTTCCTGACTCGTCGCAAAGGAGGCGCATCATGCTGGTCTTATCACGCAAAGATTCTGAGCGCATATACATCGGCGATGCCATCGTGGTGACGGTGGTAAAGATTCAAGGAGGTATCGTCAGGCTGGGCATCAAGGCTCCGCCGGAGATGCCGATTGCCCGCGAAGAGCTGGTGCTCAGGCGAGCCGACAAGTGCAGCGGGGGCACGGCTTGAGCGCCATCAGTTGCCTGCTTCGAGTACGGGCTGTTGGTTCCTTGGCGTCTGCGCCCTTGACGGAGGCTCAATCGGCGTCTTCCAGGGGCACGTTCCAGTAGGCATCGCTGAGAAACCGCGACCACGAGGCGATGCGAATCGAAGAGGCGTCGTAGAGTGGTTTCCAGGCCGGGCGGAGGGGAATTCTCCGCAGTCTCATGCTGGCCTGGTCTGGCGTACGATTGGCTTTACGGGCATTGCAGGCGACGCACGCCAAGGCGCAGTTCTCCCAGGTGGTCTGACCTCCCTGGGAGCGTGGGATGACATGGTCGATGGTCAGTTCCGCCGTACCTGGCCTGCTGCCGCAGTACTGGCAAGTGGAATGATCACGTTTGAAGAGATTGCGCCTGCTGAAGGTCACCGCATTGTAGCGCGGCCGATCGTGCCGCGTGAGGGTCAACACTTCCGGCACACGCAGGCGAAACCGGACGGTGCGGATGAAAAGCTCTCCGTCCTTGGGAGTTATCCTGGCCCAGTCGGCCCAGGAATAGAGCTGGAAGTTCTCGGGATCCACCACGTGAGCAGCGTGATTCCAGAGCAAAACCAGCGACCGCGCCACCGTGGCCACATGAACTGGCTGCCAGTGGCGGTTCAGCACCAGAGTCGGTCGTTCCAGAACGCTCACAGCCATGATGTACGAACTCCCCGCCCCATCCGTAGTGTCCCTGGCTCGAGAACCTCGGCTGGCAAGTCGGCAAAGACTCCGCTTGAGCCATCATAACCAACCGACACCGGCACCCGGCAACCCGGTTCCCAGGAATTCCGGCACAAATGAGCGGAAGCTGATGGGGCGAGGACATTCGGGACGACGACAACGTTGTGATCAACGACCGAAACTCACAATGGCTCGCTGAGTTCATTTCCTGACCGTGATCCGGTAGGGATTCATCGGCTTTCCCGTCATTCCGGCATCCGGCAGGCCAGCACGGCGGCGGCGCCGTCGCGGCGGTACTCGAAGGGCTTGCCCGTGGCAGGGTCGTCGGGGACGGGCACTTCGGTGATCTGGCTCAATTCCTCGGGCAACTTGCCGTCATGCGACGCCGCATAGAGCCGGACTGCCTCGACGACCCGCAGCGCGGCGACCCGCCGGTCGAGCTTCATCTGGGCTTCAAGACAATTCAAGATCGAAGATTGAAGCTCGGCAAGGACCGTCAGCGGCCCGGGCTTCACGGACTTGAGCCGGGCCTCCGCCTCATTGATCCGGGTCCGCGCTTCCCGCCACGGCAGATAGCTCAGCTTGAATTGCTCGTCGCGCAAGTCCCGGTACTGGCCGACGAGGGCCCGGGCGACCACTTCGTCTTCCGACATCGCCTTCACCTGCTCTGAGGTCCAGGTGGCCACGTTTCTTCAGGTACTCTTGCGACGAAGCAAGGCTCTCTTTCTTGTACGACGCCAGGTCGAGACTCGAGCTGCGCTCTCAGCTTGGCGTTCACCTGAGCATCGCTCGTGATTCTCTCTGACAGGTGCCGGAGCCGGTCGTAGAGCTTCTCGAGCAGAACGCCCCAGTCGGCGCGGGTGCGAGTTTCCTCCGTCAGGGTCAACTCGGGCACCAGGTTCTCGGCGAGTTTCTGCTCCAGCTCCAGGGCCTCCCGCATGCTCACGAGAGGCTGCGGCAGAGCGGTCAGCGCCCAGTACAAGTTCGGGGCTCCAGGTTGAGCGATCAGTTCCTCGACACGATCAATCATCAGGGTGCAGATCGAGACGCCCACAAGGTTGTTGATCAGGAACGGCCCCTGGCCGACATGCCGGCCGAATGCCATGCCGGTCTCGATCGTATCGACAGCCTGGTCGTAGGCATGCTCAGCGGTCTGGACCTTGGCCTTGAGCATCAGCAAACGCAGCCCACTGCCTCATGTCCGCACAATCCGGCAGCAGGATCTCGATCATCTCCTGTCGCTGCTCGGTCAGAGGATAGCTCCAGTCGCAGTATTGCCGCCGCGTGCCGATTCTCAGGAGTTTGATTCTGCCGGCCCACTCGTCCACGATCTGGCGTGCTTCCGCCATCGGCAACTTCTCCAGGGGCACGAAATCCAGGCATCGGCTTTCTCTTGCATCTGCTTCCATCTGGCCTCGTCAAGCTGAGAACGCAGCCTCAGGTACACGGGAGCCGCGTCCCCGGGGATGAGCTCCGAACTGATCGGCAAGAGCCGGTACCGCAGGGCCGGCGAGGGTTGCTTCGCGGGGCTGACCGGCAATTCCTTGGTTTCAGCCACGAGCCTTCCCTGCGCGCCGAGCAGTAACAAGCCCCAGAGAACGTGGAACATCACCATTCGTTGAGAGGTATTTCGCATCTTCGGTCGATCTCCTTGAGTGGTGGACAAGCCCTGCTGGCGTTTCCAGAGGGCGCAGCACGAAACCAGCACGGCCGACGATTCGGCCGGCAAGCAAACGGTGAATCGTCCAGGCTTGCGGAGGATCAGAGCGAGATCACCCGATCCCAGTCGCGGGGACGCAAGGGTGCGGGTCGTGGCTGGTCGGCCGGTCGGACTCTTGGAGCCGCGTGGTCCGGCTCGATGTCTGCCGCGTCTTCCAGCCGATCCACCTGCCGGACCAGCGCGAGATAGCTCGTCGGATCGATGGCAGGCTCGTTGCCCTGGCGTTCCGCAATCCCCTGGCGTTCCGCAATCATCACCGGACTGGACACAACGGCCGGAGGCTCTGCAAGTTTTACGAGGTTCAGCTCCAGGGCGCGACGCTGGCTCCTTTCGTGATGCCAGGCCATTCCGAGCCCGGACGCCAGGAGCAACGAGGCGGCGGTCATCCACTTCCACAACGGCGTAGCTGGTCCTGGCCTGGTTCGATCCACGGCCCTGGGCCTGCCCGGCTTCGAAGAGCATCCGGTCGCAGTCGAGCTCGCCGGAGGCTGGCACCCAGGATCGCAGCCGCTCTTCGAGCGAGCTCAAGGGCTCTTGGTCGGGATGGAACATGGTCGCTCCAGCCTTTCTTGAAGCAGGGCCAGCCCGTGCTGGTAACGTCGATGGGTTGTGGTCAGCGAACAGCTTTGCAACCGGGCGATCTCGTCGAAGGTCAACCCGCCCCAGAGGCGGGCGACAATGACTTCGCGGCAATCGAGTTCGAGCTCGGCCAGAAGTCGGGTTGCACTCTGGGCGTCGATCTGATCGTCCACCGAGGAGAACCAGGCCTCCTTTCTGGAGGCGCGCGCCTCGCGCTGGATTCGGCGCTGCCGGCTTCGAGCCGTCGAGATGGCGGCATTGCGGACAACCCGATGGAGCCAGGCGGCCAGATGGTCGGGCATGGCCGGCTGCCGGACCAGGCTCACAAAGGCTTCCTGCACCACGTCCTCCGCATCGGCCCGATCACACCACTGGCGTGCGTAAAGCACGAGCGCCGCGGCGTGTGCACGGAAAAGGCGTGCCAGGAGCTCTGGGCCGATCGATTCCATCCGCACCACATTTCGCCACTCGAGACACTCGCGATCGGGCTGCGTGCTTCCTCTATACTTGAGACGCCACGCTCGCTTCGTTTTTCCACGTCGAACGAAATTCATTCCGCTGCTAGATTGGTTAGTTCACCACGAGTGAACGGCAAGCCGCAACATCCGGCCGCCATGCAAGGAGACAGCGAGATGCCAAGAAGGGCCGAAATCCTGGCGATCGGCAGCGAGCTTGTCAGCGGTCAGGCACTCGATACCAACAGCCAGTGGCTGAGCCGGGAACTGGCCTGCGTGGGCATCCCGGTCGCCTTCCATACAACCATTGGCGATCAGCTTGACGACCATGTCACGGCATTCCGGATCGCGGCCGGCCGAGCCAGCTCGTGATCATGACCGGGGGGCTGGGGCCAACCCAGGACGACCTGACTCGCGAGGCTCTGGCCGCAACGGCCGGAGTCGCGTTGCGGGAAGATCCCCAATCGCTCGAAGCGATCCGGACGATGTTCGCCCGGCGGAACCGGCCGATGGCGGAACGCAACAAGGTCCAGGCCCTCTTCCCCGAGGGCGCCGAGCCTTTGCCCAATCGCGTCGGCACGGCGCCTGGCATCTGGATGGAGCTGGGCCAGACAACCTTCGCCTGTCTCCCGGGGATCCCGTCCGAAATGAGGGTGATGTACCACGAACAGGTCCAGCCACGGCTCCGCCAGCGCGGCTGGATCAACCGGGTCATCATCGAGCGTAAGATTAATCTGTTCGGCCGCGGCGAGTCCGATATCGAGGCCGAGGCGATGGACCTGACTGCCCGCGGCCGCGTGCCCGAGGTCGGCATCACGGCTCACGAAGCCACGATCAGCTTCCGGATCCGGGGCGAGGGAGCGACCGAAGCAGAAGCCCTGCTGCAGACCGAGCCGACTGCCGCCGAGATCTACCGGCGTTTTGGCGCCATGGTTCTGGGTGAAGGCACGACGGACGTCCCCGAAGCCCTGTTCGCCCAGCTCGTGCGAACCGGTGCCACGCTGGCGACGGCCGAGTCCTGTACGGGCGGGCTGATCGCCCAGCTCATCACCGCCACCGCCGGGGTGAGCCCCTATTACCTCGGAGGCGTGGTCAGCTACTCCAACGCCGCCAAGTCCGCCCTGATCGACGTGCCCGCGGAGCTCATCGAATCCCGCGGTGCGGTCAGTCCCGAGGTTGCCGCGGCCATGGCCCAGGGAGTCCGCGCGCCGGCTGGGTGCCGATGTCGCCATCAGCGCCACCGGCGTTGCGGGCCCCGGCGGCGGGTCGCCGAGAAGCCCGTCGGCCTGGTCTACCTCGGGCTGGCAACCGCGGCGGGCACCGAGACCCGGCGGCTGGACATCGGGCCGGAGCAGCCCCGTGACATCATCCAGAGCCGGTCTGCGAAGATCGCCCTCAACTGGGTTCGCTTCACCCTGCTGTCCTGGCCGGACCGATGAAGTGACCCCGTCCGCTGCAAGGGTGCGAGTCCGAGAAAAGTCTGATGCAAAGGGTTGGCGTGAGAGCAATACCTATACTCCGAGCGGTAGCAATCGACGCATTCGACATTCCCGGAATCGGGCTGGACGCCGAGCCCTGTCGGCAAAGCTATTCAGCGGGTTTTGGGTTGCAGTTCCAGGCAGCAGAAGTGATCCGGGCGAGGGTGGATCATGCTGAACGTCTGGACGGCAAAATGTCTAGATTTGTCTAGGTTCGGGGGCTATTCAGCAGAGAAAATGTCTAGGTTCGAGGCCCGGCCAGCAGAAAATAGTGCACATACGATCTCTTTCGCGAACAAGCAGGGTTGTGAAATACTCCAGGCGACCGAACTGAACCATGATGCTCACGTAAAGACTTCGACGATGTCTCATACATGGCCGCGCAAGGTATAAGATGGCAGGAGCATTGACCATCCAGGTTTGCCAGAGCATCGCGGCGGCCGTGATCGTCACACTTGCGCTGGGGGCTTCCCTCGCGGCCGCCGGACTCGGCCAACCGGCCCGAGCGGGCTCCCGAACCCCCGCCCGCAGCAGTCCCACTGGCCCAAGAGGCCTTCGGTGCTCAGAATCCCGAGCACCACCGCAGGGTGATTCTTGAAGTCCGCGACGCCGCGGAGAACAAGCCGCTACCAGGCGCGTCGGTCTGGGTTCGAGTGCGGGGACGGACATCTCAGGCTCCCGTCGTGGGACGTACTAACGGATTGAGCCAATACGCCATCGACCTGGCGGGGGAAAAGGTCGCGGTCGTGGATGTTGTGGCCGCCGCGGACGGCCATGTCCCGAAGCAGGTCCACTGGGACGGAGGGAGTCTCCCCGAGAACTACGTCCTGGGGCTGGAGCGCGGGCTAAGAATGGGCGGCAAGGTTGTCGACGAGCGGGGCCGCCCGATCGCGGGGGCGCGAGTACTCCCCTGGTTCGCGGTACCCGATGGCGACGGGGAAGAGGTTGCGGCGGCCGTCACCGACGCCCAAGGTGCCTGGCACTCGGATGTTCTGCCCCCTCGGAGCCGGGAAGCAAGCCGGCACGACCGATCGACCTGCTGGTCAGCCATCCCGATCATGTCGCAACGAGCATGAGAGTTCCGGCCGCGGCGGCGAACGCGGGGACGGTCGTTTTGACGATGAAGCAGGGCGCGGCGATTGACGGCTCAGTCATCGGTCCGGACGGTCAGCCGGTCGCGGGAGCCTCGGTTCGTGATCGAACAAGCGCTCGGGCGCCGGCTTCTTAATCGGACCGTGACAGACGCCTCCGGACAGTTCCATTTCGGCCGCCTGGTCGATCCCCAGAGCCGTTCCATCGCTCTGACCGTGAAGGCCTCCGGCCTGGCCGCGAGCGTTCGAAGAGTCCTTCTCACGGCGTCGAATTCGATACCCCGGCAGACGATTCAAATGACGCGCAGGGTTCCCTTGAAAGGCCGGGTCATTGACTCTCAAGGCAAGCCGGTGGCCGGGGCTTCCCTCCAGTCGTCCATATACGGCGCTAAAGGTCTTGAATGGGACGCCCTCAGCGATGCCCAGGGACGCTTCGAGTGGCCGGATGCGCCGGCTTCGGGGTCGATCATGATCGATGTCTACAAACCCTCCTTCGCTGAAGCACTGGAACGCATCTTCGACACCGGCACACGCGAGATTACGGTCACCCTGCATCGTCCCTTACATCTGCATGGAAGGGTGACGGATGCCGTCACCGGCCAGCCGATTAAACGCTTCAACTTGATTCCCGGCATTGGTCCAATCGTTCCGGGAGGCGGGGTCGACTGGCGCACGGGATTGGGCGAGGCTCATCATGGCAACGGCCGGTTCGATCTCCACGACCTGTTTCTGGACCAGGGCGCGAACTGCGCGATTCGGATTGAAGCCGAGGGCTATCTGCCCGCCGAGCTGCTCGGTTTCCGCGACGACGCCGAGGAGGTCGCCCACGATTTCAAGCTGCGCAGGGCCCGGATGATCACGGGCATCGTGCGCGGCCGCGATGGCAAGCCCGTGGCGGGCGCCGAGGTCACACTGAGAAATTCCGACAAGCCGAGCACCACGAAGACCGGCCCGGACGGCCGCTACAGGTTTGGAGGCCAGGACAAACCGGACGCCGTTGTCGTGGTGCACGAATCCGGCTTCGCAGTGTGGCCCTACGACGAGGATGCCGCCTCGTTCGACGTGACGCTTGCCCCTGGAGCCGGATCGAGGGCGTGCTCAAGGTCGGCAAAAACCTTGCTCCGAACCACAAAGTGTGTGCCTGGCAGAACAGCGCGCTGTACGGCTGGGTCTGGTACGAGACCAAGACCGACGAGCGCGCCCGGTTCGTCCTCGAGCGAGTCAGACCCGGCGCGATCACCGTATGTCGAACTGTGGACTTCTCGGACCATGAGGGCTGGGTTCCCTCGAACCCGGTCTTCGCGGACGTGCAGCCAGGCCAGACTGTTCGCCTTGTGGTCGGCGGCATCGGTCGACCGGTCACCGGCAGGTTGAAGATCCCCCAGGGTTTCCGGTTGGCTGACCTAGTTGCTGGGGAGTGCAAGCTTGCAGCGATCCGGCACGAACCACAAAAACCCGACGATTACCCGGACTACACTCTCGATCAGAAGAATGCCTGGTTCGAGCGCTTCTACAAGACCCCCGAGGGTAGGAAGTTCTACCAGGAGAGGCGGGAGTACGCAGTCGAGTTCGATGCCGGAGGCGCTTTTCGGATCCAGGACGTTCCAGCCGGCCTCTACGTTCTGAGGCTCCCCTTCCGGGGCCGTGCCATCGACGAAGAGTGGGAACTCCGTGCCTTTTCGGAAAGCAACGTAACGGTGCCCGCCACCCCTGGAGGCCGGAGCGATGAGCCTCTGGACCTGGGCACGATCCGGCTCGATGTTTATCGTCTCCACGAGCCCAAGGTCGGCGATCAGATCGAGGTGCCCTTGAGGAATGCCGCAGATGGCCGGCCGCTCGACCTGGCAGCCCTGCGCGGGAAGTTCGTGCTCCTGCATTTCTGGGCGACCTGGCGGGCAGAGACCACTGCCAATATCTCCGTGCTCAAGGGGACGTACGAGGCCTTCGGCCGCGATCCTCGCTTCGTCATGATCAGCCTGAGCCTGGACGTGGAACCCGACACCCCGCGCCGCTACGCGGCGTACCGGGGACTGCGCTGGGAGCAGCGTTATCTGGGCTGGAAGGGCGAGTGTCCGGATCCGATCGCCGCGGCCTTCGGAGTGGAGACCACTGGTCGCCGACGGCGGCTCCCGCCCCAAGTCATGCTCATCGGCCCCGACGGCCGGCTCGTCGCCAGGGACCTGGAAGGGCCGACGATCAAGCAGGCGGTCGCCCGGACGCTGGAGACGAACAAGTGAGCCGCAGGGCGGATCTCGTACAGCGGCTGGCCCCTCCCGCGGCGCCCTGGCCGGATTGAATGACGTGAGTAACGGATGGGGGAGGCACGTCGGGTCCGCGAACAGTTGGAACAAACGGCCGGCATGCTCGCAGTAAGTAAGATGGTAGGAGCATCAATCATCCGGGAGTCGAGCCATGTCGGTGGAGCCGGCCGTCTTGTTCCGGTCGATGGAACAACTACTAAGTCAGGGCACCGTTGCGGGTCTGGACGAGCGAGCGCTCCTGGAGCGGTTCGCGAACCACCGCGACGGGCGTGCGCTCGCCGTGCTGATCGCCACGCATGGGCCGATGGTCCTGGGAGTTTGCCGGCGGATCTTGCGTGAGCCGCAGGACATCGAAGATGCGTTCCAGTCCACGTTCCTGATTCTTGCTCGAAGGGCCGGCTCGATTCGCGATCCAGGCCGGCTGGCGGCGTGGCTGCATGGCGTTGCCCGCCGCGTTGCGCTGCGAGCGCGGGGACAGTTTAGAAAACGTGCTGCCGACGGTCATGATCAGATCGCGATCCTTGAAGACCCGTCACCCGGAGCCGGACTCGCGGCCGAACGAGCTGAGCTGCTGGGCTTGATCGACGCGGAGCTGGCCCGGCTGCCGAGGCGTTACCGCGACGTCCTCGTGCTCTGCGACCTGGAAGGCCGGACTTACACCGAGGCGGCTCACCATCTCGGCTGTCCGCTGGGCACGGTTCAGAGCCGTCTGGCACGTGGCCGGAAGCAGCTCCGCGGGCGATTGCAACGCAAGGGGCTCGAGCCCGCCACGTCGGCGGCCTTGCTGAGCCAGATGCCGGCTTCGAGCGTACCTCGCGCGCTGACCGACGCAACGCTCCGAGTGTGCGAAGCGGCCTGGCAAGCCGGAGGTGCCCCGACGGCTGCTCTCAGTCTGGCCGAATGGTCCCGCACCTTGACCGGAACGGCTTGCCGGCGAATCGCGGCGGTCGTGATCGTCACCGTCGCGCTGGGGGCTTCTCTGGCAGCTTACGGGTTCGGCAACCGTCCGGCCCAGGCTCCGGACCCCCCGCCCGCATCGGCCCCTCAAGCCCCGGAGCCCGTCGCGGATCAGCAAGCCCGATCAGCAACCGCACGGTGTTCTCGGAGGTCCGCACCGCCGCGGAGAACAAGCCGCTGCCGGACGCGTCGGTCTGGGTTCGAGCGTGGGGAGGAAGGTCCCATGGTTCCCGATAATCAGGGCGGACGAACGGATCGGGCCAGTATGCGATCGACCTGGCGGAAGGGACATTCGGGAACGTGGAAGTCGTGGCCGCCGCGGACGGGCACGTCCCGAAACAGATCCGCTGGAGCGGCGAGATCTCCCCGAGACTTACGTCCTGGGGTTGGAACGCGGCCTGAGGATGGGCGGCAAGGTCGTCGACGAGCAGGGGCGTCCAATTGCAGGAGCTCGAGTGCTTCCGTCGTTCGAGTGACGCGATGGAGAAGAGGTTGCGGCCGCTGTCACCGACGCTCAGGGTCGATGGCAGTCCGATGCGCTGCCATCCTCGGCTCTGGAAGGCGAAAGAGCTCACGGCTGGATCTCATTGCAGGTCAGCCATCCCGATCATGTCACGGCGATCGAGGACGTCACCGCCGCAGCGGCGCGAAGCGGGGACGGTCCGTGTTGACGATGAAGCAGGGCGTATCGATCGCCGGCTCGGTCGTCGGTCCGGAGGGCCAGCCGATCGAGGGAGCCTCGGTCGTGATCGAGCAGATGGTCCAGCGGCGAGCTTCTCAATCGAACCGTGACCGACTGCCTCCGGACAGTTTCATTTCGGCCACTGCGATCGATCCCGAAGGCCCGTTCCATGGCTCTGACCGTGAAGGCGCCGGCCTGGCCGCGGTCGTCCGTAATATCCTCGTCACGCCGTCGATACCCCGGCAGACGATCCAATTGATGCACCAGGATGCCGCTGAAAGGCCGGGTCGTTGACTCTCAGGGTAAGCCGGTGGCCGGGGCTTCCGATCGAATCGTCGGAAGGTATGTCGGATGGGTGGCTGGAATGGAGCACGATCACCGACAGACGACAGGGCCGCTTCGAGTGGCCGGATGCCCGACTTCGGGATCGATCCTGATCGATGCCTACGAGCCCGTCTTTGCCCAGGCGCTGGGACGGCGGTTCGACGCCAGCGACCGCGAGATCACCATCACCTTGCACCGTCCGCTGCATCTGCACGGCACGGTCACAGATGCCGTGACTGGACAGCCGATCGAACGCTTCGCGCTGATCCCCGGCTGGGGCCCGCCGGCCCGGGTGCCAGGGTGGAGTGGCTCCGTCAAAGCTCCAGCATCCTGCCGCTTGGGAACGGCCGCTATGATCTCCGAGGCGGCCTGTTTCCGGATCAGGGCCTCAACCGCTCGATTCGCATCGAAGCCGAAGGCTATCTGCCCGCCGAGCTGCTCGGCTTTCGCGACGATGCCGAGGACATCGCCCACGACTTCAAGCTCCGTAAGGCAACACCGCTCTCGGGAGTCGTCCGCGGGTCCGACGGTAAGCCAGTGGCAGGTGCCGAGGTCGCGCTGAGTAACTCCGATAACTATGTGCGAATCGAGAACGGCCACCTCATGTTCAATCTTGTGGTCGACACGGCCAATCACACGAAGACGGGCTGGGACGGCCGCTACACCTTTCGACCCCAGGAAAAGCCTGTTGCCATCGTAGCGGCTCACGAGGCCGGATTCGGAGTGCGCCCCCGCGACCAGCTTGCCCCCGCCTTTGATGTGACACTCGTTCCCTGGGGCCGGATCGAGGGCGTCCTCAAGATCGGCAAGAACCATGCCCCGAACAAAAAAGTCAGCGCCTGGCTGAACAATCATGCGTTCGACGGACGAATTGATTATGAGACCACGACGGACGAGCACGGCCGGTTTGTCTTCGAGCGGGTCACTCCGGCGCGATCACGGTCTATCGTTATGTCGACACAGCGGACCATCGGGGCTGGATTCCCTCGAATCCGGTCTTCGTGGATGTCGACCCCGGCCAGACCGTCCGCATCGAAGTCGGCGGCCAGGGCCGTCCCGTCATCGGCCAGTTGAAGGTTCCCCAGGGCTTCAAGCTGGCCGACCTGGTCTGCGGATTCTGCAAGCTGGCGACGATCCGGCACGAACCACGGCAGCCCGACGATTACCCCGACTACAGCAGTGACGAGAAAGGTGCGTGGTACGAACGCTTCTGGAAGACTCCCGAAGGCAAGATGTTCTACCAGGAGGAGCGGCAATACGCGGTGGCACTGAATGCCGATGGAACCTTTCGGATCGACGACGTACCGGCGGGCCAGTATGTCCTGACGCTCCCCTTCCGGGGACGCACCAGCAGCGATGAATCGGAGCTGCTCGCGGCGGCCCAGCGCGATGTCACAGTACCCAGCATTCCGGGCGGCCGCAGCGATGAGCCTCTGGACCTGGGCACGATCAAGCTCGACGTGTTCCGATTGCTCAATCCCAAGGCCGGCGATTTGATCCAGGTGACCACGAGGAATGCCGCCGATGGCCGGCCGCTCGATCTGGGGGCCTTGCGCGGGAAGTTCGTGCTCCTGGATTTCTGGGCGACTTACCGGGAATCGTCCCTGGCCGATATCCCCACGCTCAAGGAAACCTACGACGCGTTCGGCCGTGATCCCCGCTTTGTGATGATCAGCCTGAGCCTGGATGTCGAGCCCGATGTCGCACGCCGTTACGTGGCTTTCCATAAACTGAGATGGGAGCAGCGTTATCTTGGCATCCACGGCGGGTTGCCTCATCCCATCGCCGCGTCCCTCGGTGTGGAGTATCCTCCCCAGGTCATGCTCATCGGGCCTGACGGCCGGCTTGTCGCCAGGGACCTGAAGGGCCCCGAGATCAAGCAGGCGGTAGCCCGGGCATTGGGGTCGAACAAGTGATCCATCGATCCCGGCGGGTTCAACGTGCCAATGGCACCAGCGTACCTTCCCGAACGGTCCACCCTTCCCAGAGCCGGGCCGTGGGCGGGTGATGGGCGCGGTTCCAGAGCGTGGCGCGGTCGAGGGCCTCGCACCGATGGGCTTGATCGCCATGAATCGCAGTCAGGAATAGATCGGCAAGCTCGCGATTCGATTCGGCTGACCTGGCGACTTTTTCGATCTCGACGGTGGTCTGGGGGTCGGGCCGGGGCAGGACCGCCAGCGCGTAGAGTGCCCAGAGCCGGAGAACGGGGTCGTCCAGCCGGCAAAGCTCGGCGAGGCGTTCCCGCGAGATCGAGTGACCGCCCGTCGCCGCGTAGGCGAGCGGTCGTGCCAGCGCCAGCCGCAGCCAGTCGGGCCAGCCGGGACTGCGCGCCACCTTCGTCACATAATCTTCCGGACCTTCAGCGACAAGTTCGGCCCCGATTCCCTCGGCGAGAATGTCACGCGCAAGATCGGGAATTCCCCGCCGCAGGCTCAGATCCCACAACTGCCTCTGCTCGACCCGCGGATCGTGCCCCAGGCGATAAGCGGCCTGAATCCGCCGAGCTTCGGGTTCGCGAACATCACTCAGCACGTAGATCTCGGCCCATACGTCGCGCAACGCCCAGACGTGGTACCCGAACCAGCCCACCAGTGACACCAGGACGATCAGTCCCAGAATGCCCAGGTAGAAGAGCGTTCCATACTTCTCACGCTGGCTCCTGGGGGAGACTTCCAGATTGTTCAGGATGGGCAACGAGGGCAGGTTCGACCGTCGGGGTTCGCTGGAACTCATCATGATCCCGAGGTTTATGGGAGTGGCCGGGTCGTTGGATGCACCCACGGGACTGGCCGTGACGGTTTTCTGAGTCATCCTTTTGACCGAGCCATGGTAGGGAACCTAGGCTTCTTAACGAAGTTCCTCTGAATCGTTGGTAGATCAACCAGAGCCTAAATTCAATTGGTAACTTGCAGGCACGACCGCGACAAGGGGTGATCCCGGGTTTTCTTTCGAGGGTACTCTCATGCTCCGCCATTTGTTGCGACTCTGCCGGGACGATCAGGCGGCCACCGCTGTGGAATATGCCGTTCTGCTGGCCCTCATCCTGGTGGCGATCATCTCGGCGATCAATGCCGTGGGCGACAGTACCCACGGCCTTTGGGCCAGTGATTCGAACCAGATCGAAGCGGCTATCGGCGGTTCCTGAGTCGTCGTCGCCGCGAGCCGGCATCAGGCCACGCTCCTGGCCAGTTCCGCTAGCCAGCCTCGTGTTGATAGAATAAGCATGGCCTGCGAGCGACCGCCGCCACGGTTGATGGCGGATCGCAAGGGGTATCTATCAGCAGAGTACCGGCTTGCGTCGCTCATGAAGCTCAAGTGCACTCCCACCGATTTTCAGGTCGAGGAACTGACCTCAGTCAAGCCATCGACCCAGGGGCGTTTCAACCTCTATCGCCTGTCCAAGCGCGGCCTGGGAACCATCGAGGCCGTGGAGGCGATCTGCCGGCGCTGGAATCTGTCGAGCCATCGCATCAGCTATGGCGGTCTCAAGGACCGGCATGCGGAGACCATCCAGTACCTGACGATTCAAGACGGGCCGGCCCGCCCGCTCCGCCAGTCCAGCTTCGAACTCGAGCCGATCGGGCGGCTGTCCCATGCTTACGGTCCTCAACACTTCCGTGGCAACCGATTCGTTGTCGTCGTGCGTGACCTGGCATCTGAAGCCGCCACGCAGGCCTTGGCACGGTTGCAGACGCTGGCCTCGGACGGATTGCCCAATTATTTTGACGATCAGCGCTTTGGATCGGTGGGTTTCTCCAGGAGAATTCATCGGTCACGCCTGGTTGAAGGGGGATCACGAGCGTGCTCTCTGGCTGGCCATCGCCGAACCCAACCCGTTTGATCGCTCGGGAGACAAGGCACAGAAGGCCATCGTGAGAGAGCACTGGGGCCGATGGAGCGACGCCAAGGCCGTGCTCGAGCGGTCCTCGACACGGAGCATCGTCACCTATCTGGTCGATCACCCCACCGACTACCGGGGAGCCTTCGCGCGGCTGAAACGAGAGCTGCGATCGCTCTATTTCTCGGCGTTTCAGAGTCATCTCTGGAATGTCGTGCTGTCGGGCTGGATCGAGCACAACACCCGGACCGCCCAACGACTGATGATCGATATGAAGACCGCAATCCTGGCATTTCCGAATGGCCTCGAGCCAGCGCAACGGGCCAGCCTGGAGGCATTGCCGTTACCGCTCCCCTCGGCGCGAATTCCCTTTCCCAGCGAGCCGCTGGGCCGTGTGATCGAGCGGGTCCTGGAGCCGTTTCAACTCGCCTGGAACGATCTACGAGTTCGCCACTTGAAGGATGTCTTCTTTTCCAAAGGGACGCGCCAAGCCCTGGTCGCTCCCGAAAATCTCGACTTCTTGCTGCTGGCCGACGAGCTGCACCCGAAAAAACAAGCGTTGAAGATGTCGTTTGAGCTGGGGAAAGGCTCGTATGCGACGATCCTTGTGAAGCGGATCACCGAGGTGCCGGACGCGGAGCCATGAAGATCGACGTGCTTTACGAAGACAATCATTGCCTGGTTGTCAACAAGCCCGCCGGGCTGCTTTCGCAGGGGGACGCCAGCGGAGATCCGTCGCTGGTGACCTGGGCAACCGATTATCTGAAGACACGCTATCGCAAGCCAGGTAACGTCTATGTCGGGCTTGTCCATCGGCTCGATCGTCCCACGTCGGGTGCCTTATTGCTGGCCCGGACCAGCAAGGCGGCAAGCCGGCTTGCGGACACAGTTTCGATCAGGCACGATTTCCAAAATCTACTGGGCCATCATCGAGGGCAAGCCCGAACCGTCCGATGGCGATTGGGAGGACGTGCTGGAGAAAGATCGAACGCTCAACCGGGTTCGCCGGTTCGATGGGCCAGCCGATCTAGGACAACTGGCCCGCGTGCACTATCGCGTGGTGAAATGCGCGGGGGGGTTGTGCAAGCTGGAGCTACACCCGACCACCGGCCGCGGTCATCAGTTGCGGGTTCAACTTGCCGGGCGGGGATTGCCCATTGTGGGAGATGGCAAGTATGGAGCGGCGATCGTGCTCGAGGCCGCGGATGGACATCGCCGGATTGCCCTCCATGCACGCGAACTGGTATTCACGCATCCAACTCGTGAGGAAGTGATTTCAATCGTCGCGCCGGTGCCGGCAGACTGGCCAGAGTCCGTGCCAGGATGGTGGGAACAATGGAGCGGCTCCAGTAGGCCAGGGGGATGGTAAGTCCCGTGATCATGATCGCGGTGTAACGATGCCAGGCGGCGGTATCCGTGGGCGCGGGAAGAGAATAGGAAGCGGCGTCGATTTTTGATCTTCGATTTTCGATTTTCGATTTTGTTTCCGTGGGCGCGGAGTTCGACGTGCTAGGCGGCTCCGCCGTATTGACCGGACTGGTGGCTTCGAGCGTTTGCGACCGCAGGTTATCCTGGCGTTCAAGGCAGCTTCGGGCCGCCGACCAGAATTCCGGGCTCTTCAAGCCGATGTCTTCGGCCTCGCGGCGGGCGATGTCGGCATTGACCTTGTCGACGGCGATCCGCCGGATGTACCAGAGAGCCCCGGCGCGGGTTCCATCCGAGTCGAAGAAGTAGAGCGGGCGAGCCTCGCTCATGGCGAGTTCCAGGTTGAAACGGGTCACGTGCGCCCGGTCGATGGACTTGAGACCGACCGGCAGAGCGATGTACCGCAGGCCGCGCTTGCTGGCCTCGGCGATGAACGGCAGGTCGGTGTCGGAGGATTCGCGGAAATCGACCAGCGTCTTGTATCCCTTGCCGGCAAGCCAGGCCAGGCCGGCCGCGGACGGAACGCTGCCGGCAGCGAGCCTGGGATCGACCGCGACGAACCGCGACGATGCCGGGCGCACCGTCCGCGGTCGTTGCGGGGTCCATCGCCGGTGCGGCTGTTATGGTCACAGCCGCGTCGGGCTCGCTCGACGAGCGACCACTGAGGTGATCGCTCGCGGGCGCCTGGGTTGGGACGGGAGCTTGAGGTTTTCGCTGGGCGGCCGGAGCGACCGGGGGAGTGGAGGTCTTCTCGGTCACATCGCTGGGGAGATCGAGCGGCGGCAGATGATCGAGCACATGATCGCTGGACGCGTCAAGTGGCGACGTCTGGTCACGCGTCGCGAGGCGTGAAGAAGCCTGTGCCGACCGGGCGGCCGGCACAGGTGCGGTGGTCAACGTGTGGGCCAGGTTCTCGCCGCGCGAGGCTATACGAACGCCCGTCCGGACGAAGGGTCTCGTAGCTCATCGAACTCATCTTGGCACCCGAACTGCTACTCGGGCTTCCCGTACTCCCCGGTGGATCCACGAATCGGCGCCGGGCCCGGATATTGACTTCGGCAGCGGCTCGAGATTCTGGATCGAGTCCTGAGGACCATTCGATGGAACAACCGGGCCGGGAGTGACAGTGGTGCCGGGTGTAACCACCACGGGAGCGGCGGTTGCCCCGATGGGTACGCCGCTGGGGACGCATCCTCCCTCAGCCACGACTTCAGAGCCGCCGCAGCTATTGCAGCCATGACGGAACGGGAACGTGCTCGCGATCAAGGCCCTGGTGCGGCCGAAAAAGCTGCAGGTATTGCACGGATCTGATTGGCAGCCGGTCTGGGACAGACTGCCGGCAATCAAGAGGCCGAGCAAGACAAGTCGACGGCCATGCCCGCCGGGCAGGCCTGGCTTTCCGCGGCTGGCACCGCGGGAAGGAAACCATTGCAAGTGGAACATCTGAGTTTTCTCTCCATCGGGATGCTCGGGGTGCCTGCTCATGGAGTTTTAGGTTCTTCCCGGACGCGACGAGAGGGATCGAGGCCCAGAAGGCCCAACCCGCCAGCCGAGTCGCCTCCGGAGGTTGGCCTCTCGATTGGCAAAGCTCGCCCGGACAAACGGCCCTATCGACGCAAGGGTGTGCAACCGTGGCTGACAACCCAGGTCAATCTGGGCCGTCGCTGAAACTTAGCCGACAATCGGATGGTTGCCAAAGATTCAAGAGAGTTTCTAGAATGAGCCCGTAAGTCCATACCGTGTAGTCGTTAAACTTTCTCTGCTTGAACATCGGAACCAGGCGGCAATGCCGGCTCAACAGACCTTGCGAACGGCAAAGTCGCCACCAGCGGCATGTTCGCCCTGGCGCTGGGGAGGTGTGATCGGCCTGCTCGCCGTGGCCTACTTCGCCCTGAGCCTGCGCAACGCGCCGTTCGTCGACGAGTACGCATACATCACCCAGTCGTACCAGGCGGATCTCATCTTCTCAGGTCGCTTGAACGACCGCGCCTGGCTTGAGGAACTGGGTTATGACCTGGTTCCGTTGCCCAAGCTCTGGATCAACCTCGCCTTCAGAGCAGCCGGAATTCCGCGCCCTTCGCCCTGGAACGCCGTGCCCTGGTACGACGACACTTCCCATCGCTGGGGAGCCGAGTACGAGCTGATCGTTGCCCGACTCCCTTCAGTCGTTCTGGGCGCGGTCGGCTGCGTGGCGATCTTTGCCATCGGCACCCTGCTTCGCGACCGGCAGACCGGCGCGATTGCGGCGTTCCTGCTGGCAATCAACCCACTCTACAGTCTGCACGCCCACCGCGCCATGTCAGAGGCCAGTTGCGAGGCTTTCATGCTGATCGGCCTTGCCCTGGCACTGAGGGGCTGGAAATCTCTGCTCACGCGCGGGCCCATGATTACGAGCCTGCTCCTCTTGCCCGCGGCCGGTTGCTCCGCGGGCCTGTCGATTCTATCCAAGTTCACCGGCATCCTGTTGCTTTTCACGCTGATCGGCTGGACCTGCCTGGCCATTGCATTACCGCGCATCCCCTGGGCCGCGAAGCTTTGTCTCTGTGCCGGAACGGGCATCGCAGTTGTTTCCGCGTGGCTGCTGTTCGTCGCCCTCAACCCTTTCATGACGGCTCATCCCGCCGGGCAGCTACCGCCAGAGCTTGGCGCCATCGCCGAGATGAACACCCTGCAACGCTTCCGTCTTCTGGTCGAGCATCGCAGACGGACTTCCCGCAACCAGCAGGTCGGTTTTCAGCACAATGCGCTGCACAGCCTGGCCGACCGGGCGGCCGTCGTCCTCGTCCAGGGCTTCGGCCGGTTCGGGCCGCTCGGCCCACGCAAGTCGGATTCGACCCGGCGCTACGACGTGCACCAGGACTGGGGGGCGTTGCTCTGGGTGCCACTGGTTCTGACCGGCGCGGCCACCGCAGTCCGTCTGGGAAATCAACAGCGGCGGCAATCGCAAGCGCCCACGGGGTGGGCCCTGATCGTCTGGTCGGTCCTGGCCCTGGTCGTGGTCACGGCTTACTTGCCCATGGCCTGGGACCGATACCAACTGCCGATCCAGGCACCGGCTGCTCTGCTGGCGGCACTTTTCCTGGCCAGCGCATCGGATGCTGTGCGAAACTGGACGACACGAGCGTCCCCGAGGTCTTGATGCGATCGCCCTGGTTTCGAGTGCAGTGGTCGGTGTTCCTCTTGCTGCTTGGCAGTTATGCCTTCTTCTGGCATTCCCGCGATTGGAACACTGCCAGCCGCCTGATCCTGACCTATGCGATCGTCGACCGCGGCACAGTTTGTCTGGACGGACTGGAACGGCAAACCGGCGACATTGCCTTGTATCAGGGCCACTACTATTGCGACAAGCTGCCTGGATTCTCGCTTCTCGCGGCGGTGCCTTACGGACTGGCCAGGGCGGTTTTCGGCTTCCCCTCCCATCCGCTCAGGAGCAAGGAAATGGACTTCTGGCCGGCTGACTACTGGGTCACGCTCTGCACCTCGGGGCTGTTCACGGCCCTCACTGCGGTCTTGCTCGTGCGTCTGGCCCGCCAGCTTGATTGTTCGCCGCGCCGCGCTGCGCTTGTGGGCCTGGCCTATGGGCTGGCCACGCCGGCATACGTCTACGCGACGCTCGCGTACGGCCATCAGCTTTCCGCATTCGCCCTGACTGCCTCGTTCATCCTGCTCTACGGGCGCGGCTCGGGACGAGAAATGCCTCGTCTGTTAGCGTCTGGATTTCTGGCAGCCACTGCGGCGGTCATCGAGCTTCAGGTCGGACCGGTCTCCGCGATTCTCGGACTTTACCTTGTGGTCCAAGGGGTGCGAGGCGACCGCAGGCCTGATGCCCTGTGGTACTTCGCCATCGGCGCGGTCGTACCGACTCTGGTCCTGCTAGCCTACAACACACTCGCTTTTGGCTCGCCGCTGGAGTTCGGCTATTTCCATCATGCCACGGCTCAGTTCGCCAGGGTGCACAGTCGTGAGAACCCGCTGGGATTGAGGATGCCCGATGCACGACTGGTACTTCCACTGCTCTGGGGCGAATATCGCGGGTTGCTCTTCTATGCGCCCATCCTCGTCCTGGCTTTGCCCGGATGGATCGTGCTGGCGGTTCGCAGGCAATTCGATATGGCCGTCGTCTCGCTGGCGTCCGCGGCGGCCATCTTCGCCGTGAACCTGAGCTACCCCGAGTGGACCGGCGGCTGGTCAACCGGGCCTCGTCTGCTTGTCCCGCTCTTGCCCTTCGCCATGATTCCGGTCGCTGCCGCCCTCTCCAGCAAGGGCCACTGGTCTCTGATCGCTTTCTGGCTGGCCGCGGCGCTGGCTGTGGCTGGCGGGATCTTGATCTTCCTCTTCCAGGGTGTGGGGCCCCGGATTCCTCTGGATCTACATGCGCCTTTACGGGAGCTTGTCTGGCCGCTCTGGACCGGACGCTCGACGCTGCCGATGTGGTGGACGGGTCAGCGATTCACGGCCACAGTGATGGACGTGCTGGGAAGTGACTGGGAAAGGCGATTGCGCGTGAGCCGACAGGCTGCACAGTTCTTGCCGCTCGTGATCGGGCAGTTGACGGCGCTCCTGGCGATCTTCTGGTTTGCCGCCAGCGGCTGGCCCAGTTCCGGATCCAGAGCGCTAGACCTGGGTATTGATAAGCAAGAGAAGGGCCGTCGTGCCGATCAGAATTCCCAGGATCCAGAGGCAGAGCCGCCCCGCGTGGATCCAGATGCGGGGCCATGACTCGTGGCGCGAGGCCGAGTACACCAGGCTGATCGCAATGACCAGCGGCAGCACCAGCCAGTAAAAATTCGCAGGCGCCGTGATCATGCGGCACCTCCGGCCTTGACGGGTTCCCCCGCCGAGATCGTGCTTGTCATCGTTGGAGACTCGTCCGCATTCTCCACATCCAGATACGCGGGTCCCTCGAACGCATCATAGATCGCCAGCACGTTCAAGAGCCCCGCCACGGTCGTGTAGATGGTCCCGATCTCGACCAGCTTGCTGAGACGAGGCTGAAGCCCATTCAGGATCTCGCGCGGCGGCTCCGCCATGAAGCCCCAGAACAGCGGAAAGTGATCGGGTGCAAGATATTGAATGGTTCCCTGGATCAAGGCAGGCAGCGCGGGCAAGCCGACGAAGAATTGACCCAGGTAGTAAAGACAGAACTTCTCGGGGTTACTGAACGGATTGACCCACCGCCAGCACACGATCTTGCCTTCTCCAAGCAGGAAGCCGGTCAGGTAGAGGAAGAGGATGCAAGTCGCGTACAGCACCCCCTTGCCAGTCCGCCCCTGGTAAAAATGCCCGAGTCCGGGAATGAGCCAGGCGAGAAAGGCGGCTCGATAGGGGTTTTTCAGAGGAATCGTCTGTTGGCTCATGAGCGGGGTTTTGCTGGGAAAACGGGTAATCCGTGCAGAACTATCATTTGTGATGCTAGCACGAACCCGCCGCGTGAATCTACCCCGACTCCCAGCTCCACGGGTGCGCAAGACGGCTTTGGAAGTTGCTCGATTCAGCATAACGCCCGGGCACCTGGACACAAGGCGTTGCCAGGGCAAGCGGACCAGAACCAGAGGTTGCTGGCCACCGGCAGTCCGGTGTTCCACGTTCTGCACCGAGTGCTTGGGTCATGAGGGCGCCAAATGGCGCTCGAAAGAGACCCGGGGCAAGCGCGGAAAATGGCTTCGGTCGATCCGCGTCGATCCGACCGAAGCAGGATAGGGCAGCAGGTAGAGGGCCACGCGGGGTTCAAATCCAGTCGCCCCGACTCCGTGTAACTTTTATTGGGGGTGGTTGTTCTAACGACGGATTTCAAATTCTGAATAGAATCAGGTAAAATGTCGCCGTCTGAACCGATGTCGATACGGACCGCGGACGCGGTCAAGCTGGCATGAAACGATCGACATGAAACTCGATGCCTCCGTAACGATCCGCGACCGGATCGACAAGCTCTACCGCTCCGACTCGCGTCGCGTGTTTGCTTCACTCGTCCGATTGCTGAAGGATTTTGATCTGGCGGACGATGCCATGCACGAGGCGTACGCAGCCGCCGTGGAGATTTGGCGACGAGATGGGGTGCCGGCAGATCCGAGAGCGTGGTTGATCTCCACTGGAAAATTCGAGGCGATCAATGCGACTTCGTCGGCAAGGCCGCCTGCAGGCACTTCAGCCCGAAATCGCTTAGCGAGTCGACGAAGTGGCCAATGTCCCAGGCGGAGCGCAGAAAAAGTTCAATAGCCGTCTTGTCGCCCCGTCGTTGGAATACCTGTTGGGCAGCAGGACGGTCACCTACAATTGGCCATGCCACATCGGCGTCAGCTTCAACTGCGATTGCTGAACGGAGGCCTCATGAGCGATCACCCGACGGCGCTGGGCGGCACGTGCAGCGCGCGCTTCGACCCCCTGCGCGAGCTGTTCGCCGCCAAACTCGAGTCGGGCGAAGACCTCGGCGCCTCACTCGCCTTCAACATCGATGGCGAGATGGTCGTCGACCTGTGGGGCGGCTGGGCCGACGAGGCCCGCACCGTTCCGTGGACCGAGAACACGATCACCAACGTGTTCTCCACCACCAAGAGCATGACCTCGCTCGCCGCGCTCGTGCTGGTCGACCGCGGCGAACTCGACGTCGACGCGAACGTCGCCGCCTACTGGCCCGAGTTCGCGGCCCGGGGCAAGGCGGGGATCAAGGTTCGCCAGCTCTTGTCGCACACCTCGGGCGTCTCGGGCTGGGACCAGCCAATCACCCTCGAGGACCTGTACGACTGGGACAAATCGACCGCCCTGCTGGCCGCCCAGGCGCCCTGGTGGGAACCCGGGACGGCCTCGGGCTACCATGCGCTGAACTACGGCCACCTGATCGGCGAAGTGATCCGGCGCATCACCGGCCAGCGCCTGGGTGAGTTCTTTGCCGCGCACATTGCGGGGCCGCCGGGCGCCGACTTCCACATCGGCCTGCCGCCCTCGGAGTTCCATCGCGTCGCCAACGTGGTGCCGCCGCCGGCGGCACCGGCGGCGCCGGCCGACCTGACGCAACCGGACCCCAACAGCGTGGCATTCAAGACGTGGACCAACCCGACCATGAGCGCGGAAACGACCTGGACCGAAGGCTGGCGGCGCGCCGACATCGGCGCGGGCAACGGCCACGGCAATGCCCGCTCGCTGGCGCGCCTCCAGTCGGCGGTGGCCTGCGGCGGCGAGGTCGATGGCGTCCGGCTACTCTCGCCCAAGACGATCGACCGTATCTTCGAGGTGCAATTCAACGGGACCGACCTCGTGATAGGCATCCCGATCAAGTCGGGCGTCGGTTATGGCCTTGCCCCGGAAGGCCGGGTGTGTTCCTGGGGCGGTTATGGCGGCTCGTTGGTGATTATCGACGTGGATCGCCGCATGACCTTCGCCTACGTGATGAACAAGATGGCGCCGGGCGGCGGGACCATCGCAGCGGGCGCTGGCCGAGCGAGTGAAAGACATCGTGAATCGCTAAGCCACGTGCTCGACAGGATTTCCGTCATCCAGCCGGCGACGCGCGTAGCTTCCCAACCCCGGACACCGGCGATAAAAAGTTCTAATTGTGTCTTGTGGCCTGGTTCAAAAACCCCCGTTTTCGGGTAACAATCGGGATCTCAGCGCGAACTCTGATCGGTCCCGCGTTTGAGCGGGTCTGGGCTAATCCCTCTTTGCCGTGCGGGGTCTTCAGCTCCACGCGAACCGGGTGTATCCCAGAAGTTCCAGCCAGTGAGCGTGCGGCTCACCGGTTAACAGCTCCGCAGGACTTTTCCCGACTCGACCGTAATCTACGTTGGGTGGCCCCATTCGTCCCATCTCCCCAAGCCCTCCAGCACCGAGCCAGGATCGGCCTCTTTGGCGACTGGCTCGATACGTTCCGGGTTCCTGCTCTCAGGTTTTCGACGTTGGGGCCGGCTCGCCATCCGGGGGCCTTTCCGGTGCAAGCACCGGATAAAGCTCCGGAAACGTCGACCTGGTCACCAGGGTCCGAAGGTGGGCGCCAGCTTGCCCGGCCACGACCTCGCCGGCAACCAGATCGCCTGCAGGCTGGTCGGGGATGAGCTGGCCCATGACCTGGATATCGAGACCCTGGAGCGGCTCGAGTCGTCGCTGGCGGACGACCTGGGAACCATGTTGCTCGTCAGCCGCGACCGCGCCCGCCTGAACGACGTGGCCGCCAGCACGCTGGTCATCGACGACGACGGCCTGGTGAAAGAGCAGCAAGCAAGCCACGACGGCGATCTCCGCCAGAGCCCGGCCGAGCCCGCCTGCCAATCTGGGCCGGACCCGGATGATCCCGGCAGCAAAGCCGCGGATGTTTCCCGTGAACTGTCCCGCTAGCTGAGCGTCAACGAACGCCATGAGCCGGACAGCATGCCGGGCAGGATTGAACAGCTCGAGAAGAGTGCTCGGGATCGGCACGCTGCGCTGGCCGGACGGTCGTTCCACCGCCAAGGTCGTGCCGGGATCGCCGGCGGGAAGATCCGCCTGGGCGGCCTGGAGCGCGACCTGGCCGCTGCCTGCGTGCGCTGGCACGTCCTGGAAGAGCGTGCTGGCTGACTGAACTGTTTCCTTCCATTCGCCGGGGCCACTCGGCGATGGCCCCGCAGATTCAGCAGCTTTGTCTTGCTCTTGCTGGGCGGCAAGCTCCTCGCGATCGAGGTCCTGCAGGATGGTTCTCAGCCGTCTGACAGCGTCCATCTGCTGGGCGACTGGCTCGATCCGTTGCACAATCATTTTAAACCACGCAAGATCGGGCTTCTGTTCAACCCAAACCTCTTCGCCTGTCTCCGGGTCTGTCACCTTCTGCTTGAGCAAGTGCTTGTTGCCCAGGGCCATGGCGATGGCCGCGGTGGCGAATTCGCGCTGCAGTCCCAGCTCGTCGATCAGTCCCTCGATGGCGTCGCTGATTCGCCTGCCCTGGGAATAGCCGGCGGGGTTGCCGCTGGTGCCGGGTTGCCAGGGCTGACGGAGATTCTCAAGTCTCGGCGTGGGGTGTGGATTTGCCATCTGGGGCCCCTTTGGGGTGCGTGCATTGGATGCGTGCAGCCGATCAACAAGGTGTGAGGATGGGAGTCAACTTGCTCGTCGGCGACCTGTAAGAAGTGTGACAGAGGAGAAGAGTATAGAGTGCCTACCCATAGTGTATGATAAAACTCGACATCGGATTCAGGATTTTCAGGAAAATCGATCCGGATTCGGGGAGTTTTGGGCCTGGTTCAATTCTAGCTCGTTGAGCGTCACATGAATCGTGTATCGCCTCTTGGCGTGATGCCCATCGGCCGCCGACCCCAGCCACCACAATGTGTGACCCTGGTATGAACCAGGCCGCAATTCTCGACGTTGCAACCACCAACCACCGGTCGAGCGGGTCGCGGGCAGAAAACACGTTTGCGAGCGCCATTTCCTTCGGGGATGGTCGGCCGTTGTCCTGAAGTCCCAATTTCGTGCTCAAGCCGAAAGGCCGGGCCTTTTGACGGCTATGGACCATGTTCAACGACGTCTGGGCCGCGCTTGTTGATTGGCCGATGTCCCAGCTCCACGGGTGCGCAACACGGCTCTTGAAGTTGCTCGGTCCAGCATAACGCCCGGGCACCTGGGCACAAGGCGTTGCCAGGGCAAGCGGACCAGAACCAGAGGTTGGTGGCCACCGCCAGTCCGGTGTTCCACGTTCTGCACCGAGTGCTTGGGTCATGAGGGCCCCAAAATGGCGCTTGAAAGAGACCCGGGGCAATCGCGGAGTATGGCTTCGGTCGATCAGACCGACGCGCACCAGCAGACGTCAGCCAGAAGGCAAAACATTGGGGGCGACAGGACACGGGCTTGGGATACCAAACGGACTAGCGATAGGACGCGGCGCGTGGTTTTGATCGCCGAGGCGGCCGGCGTTGACACCGCGGGACGCTATCCTGTCCGCGAGCTGTCCCGGTTCCGCAGTACAGGCCAGGCCAGGCCCCGGACAGCCATCCGAACGGCCGGCTCGAGTCGACCGGTGCCGTCCCGTCGTTCGCCGACGTGATCGACGCGTCCGGCCTGCGCCGCACTCCCAGTGCAGGGGAAAGCCATGCAGGCATGTCCAATGGGACCGATTGTCTAGATTCTTTGACCACGACTGCAATTCGAACAAGGCAGCGGCGTCTATTAGGGTGGTTGACCAAGCCGGAACACATCAGTCTCAGCGAACCGCAAGGGATCGGTACTCACCTTGGGTCCCGTCCTCATGATCGTTCGCATGGGAAAGGAGCTTGTTCGTTGTTGACCACGATTGGGACAAGGAGAGGACACGCAATCGGGAGTTCACGTGGCGGGTTCGATTCGCTAGGTTGTGCGGATCATTTCCGGAGATTGGTCCATGACGATCGCGTGCCCACCTGGTACATCCTTTCAGAGCCTGCCTGGTATAAAACCACTTAGACCAGACACCATCGATTGAGATGAATGGGACGAATAGGGATCAAGGGTGTCTTGGGTGGGCAGGTTCCGGCCATGCATCCGCCGTTGCGACAGAGGTTTCTGGCTGGAGAGTGAACTCCCTTACCCCAGGCTCTTCATTTAGCTCTGGCGATGAATCCTGGTCAAAGCCCCAAGTCAAAGCCTCATGTTTATGGGGGTCACCCAGAATGCTTGTGTCGCAGAAGTGTCAAGTTATGCGCCATCAGGACGGCGGCGAGATTCGCGCCAGTTTCGGCGTCTCAAGACATAGGTGCGAAGCGTACCCTTTTTGCGATGTGATTTTCAGGCGCAACTCTGAAATGGGCCTTTTCGCGGGGATATGAAAAACCCCGATTCTTCGTCTCGATCCGGTTTCCTTGATCAAACACAGCACCGCCGCGGGGCCTTGACCGTTTGCCGCCCGAGCAAGACAGTACCATCGATCATCGGGGCGAAGGTTCAGCGTCGCGCTCCATCGGATCGAGTGACTGGCAGTTCAAGGTCGACGAAGCTCAAGGTAGAGGGTGTCCCATGGCCGCACAGCCAGGAATACAACCCCTAAACAGCGTCGCCGGTCGCAGAGCATCAACGATGGCCCCACACCCCTCGGTCATTGCCGTCGTCATCGCCGTCTCGGCCACAAGCCTATACCTCGCAATGCCCAGAGATTCGGTGGCAAGTCGTCGGTTCAATTTCCTGTTCGGCATCTGCGGCACGGGGATGATTCTGTTCGCGGGATTTCTGCCTCTGCGAAAAAAAATCAAGACGACGAAGTGGCCAATCTTGGGCTTGCAGACCTGGCTGAAAGGTCACGTCTGGTTCGGCCTTTTGTCAATCCTGATGGTTCTCCTCCATGCCAGGTTTCGTTGGGGTGGCTCGCTGACGACAGCGCTTTTGGTTGTACTCATGACGATTTTGTTTTCCGGAATCGCCGGCCTCTCGTTTCAGCGCCTGATTCCTGCCGCAAACACTGCCGTCAAGAATTCAAAGCCGGGAAGTAAAGCAGCTGTCGCGGCTCACATCATCATGATTGGCCATAGGATAAATATGTTCCTTCATGTGCCTCTGACCCTGACGCTTCTCGTGCTTATCGCGGTTCATGTAGTGGCGTCGATGTACTACTACGGTCGCTAGCAACTTGGCGTGCTGCTGCATCAAATCGAGTGACAGGTCAGTTGAAGGTCAACAAAGCTCAAGGATATAAAGTACCTCATGGCCCCACAGTCAGGATTAGAACATCTGAAGAGCGTCGTCCGTCACATCGCGTCAAAGACAATCCGACACCCCTCGGTCATTGCGCTTGTTCTTGCTGTGATCATCCCGGTGGCCTGGGTTGCATACGATACATGGCTCGGCCCACATGACATCCATGCGCCCGCCCCGGTCAACAAGGTCCACGACAGATTCAACTGCACAGATTGTCATAGTCGACCATGGCAGCCGGTTGAGAGCCTGATCACTTCCGATCAGAAACTTGCCTACATGGCCTTGGACGAGGCCTGCGTCCGTTGCCACCAAGGACTCGTTCATCATCGTGACGAAATTCGTATACATGCGCCGAATTGTGTGACCTGTCACCACGAGCACCAAGGCCCTGATGCTCTCACCGCGGTTGCCGATGGCTACTGCACGACCTGCCACACTGACTTGCGGACAGGGAAAGGTCCATCCACCCGATACTTCGGCCGCGTGGTGGACTTCGCCTCCCACCCGGAGTTTGCCGTTTTGCGTGGAGCCGTCGCGGATGGTGCCATAATTCGATTCAACCATGCGAAGCATCTCCCCCCCGCGGGGTTGCCGGGGATGAGCGAGAACGCGGTGCGCTTGAAGTGCACCTCGTGCCACCAGCCGACACCCGACGGCCGCTATATGGAGCCAATCTCTTTCCGGGCCCATTGTGCGAGCTGCCATTGGAATACCTTGTGCTATGACGTGGACCGTTTCCGTGACCTGGGTGTGCCTCATGGCGTTCAGCCCGAATTGTTACGCGGGCTGATTCGTGAGCGTTACATCCAGTTCATCCACAAGAGCCCGGGTGAACTCAAGCGGGAACATGCTGGACCTGGACGTCCAATCCCCGGACAGGCGGATCGTCATGCTCCGAAAGAATCGGAGTGGGCATGGATCGGGCAGCAAGTCGAGAATGCAAGCCGCATCCTGTTCCAGTCCTCCTCCGGCTGCAGGTACTGCCATGACGTCCAGAGCGCCGGCGAGACATGGCTGATATCCCCAACCAGCATTGCGCAGCGATGGTTCAAACATAGCCGGTTCAGCCACTTCAGCCACCGCCTCAGCCCAAAGCCTCCATGGGACCAAGCGTTGTCGGATGATCGAGAAAACTGTACCGCATGTCACGCGTTCGCAAAACGAAGCGAGGAAACTGCCAACGTACTCATGCCCTCGATCAGGAAATGCCGCGAATGCCATGACCCGGAAGCGAAACCAAGCGAGCGAGCCCCGTTCGACTGCGTCACCTGTCACATTTATCACAACGAAGTCAGTGGACGGCGGCCAGCCGATCTGACATTCCTGCTCAACGAGCGAGAAGCAGTGGAGAAGCATGAATCCTCACGCTGAGTTCTCGCCGATCGAAATTCCCAGGCCATCTCGATCCGGATTCGGCGGAATCGGGAGCATCGTGCTCTTGCTGATGCTGTTCTTGCCTGGTTGCGGGAGGAGCCAGGCGCAACCGGCTGTACCTTCCGCTCCAGACGACAGAGTCACATTCGCCTCGAGGTTGAAGGGCTCGGGTTCCTGCTCTGCTTTGGCGTGCCATGGAAGTATCGCCCGAGTCGAACATTCGAAGGTTCGGAGGAACGAACACACCACCTGGATCACTCAAGATCCACATTCGTCGGCCTTCCAGACGCTGCTTGGCCATCGTTCCGAGCAAATTGTACTCAGCCTGTCAGCCTGGGCCGGCCCGGTTTTGCCAGCCGAACGTGATGAGCGATGCCTGGCCTGCCACACGACCCCGCGGCCAAAGTCCGAGTTGGAGTTAACGGCAACTCTGAACCATGACGGTGTTGGGTGCGAGTCCTGCCATGGCGGAGCGGCGAAATGGCTCGGCCCACACACAACCGAGTGGTGGCAGGGTCTTGATTCGAGAATAAAGGAGCGACAATACGGTCTGCGCGCCACAAAAGAGCTTGCCCAACGGGTCGAGGTTTGCACCGCATGCCATGTGGGTCGGCGTTCCCCGGACGGTCTGCTGACCCAGGAAGTCAATCATGACTTGATTGCAGCCGGGCACCCGCGGCTGAACTTCGAGTTTGCTGCCTATCAGGAAAACCTCCCGGTGCACTGGGACGAGAAGGGACGCAATGCCGCAGCCGACTTTCCGGCGCTAGCGTGGGCCGTCGGTCAGCTCGCCACCACCAAGGCCGCTTTGGAACTTCTGCGCTGCCGGGCCGCCTGCAGGACATCACCCTGGCCGGAGTTTTCCGAATTTAACTGCTTCTCATGCCACCACAAACTAGCCGACGAGGAGTGGCGCAGAAAGCGACCGGCCGATGACCCAAAGGTCCGTTCCGACGTTCCGCGCTGGGGTTCCTGGTATGTTCCCATGGCCCGGGCCTTTGCGCTTGCAGACAAGCCGGCTGGTTTGGACCCGAGGGATGATAGAAGACCCTTCGAGGTCGCCATCGAGAAACTCCTCACGGAGATGACCAGGCCGATTCCTGACCGCAATGAGATCCCAAGTCATGTAAATGCTCTGCTCGACCTGCTTGATCGTTGGCTCAGGGAGGTGTCATCACGGTCCTTTCCACTCGCCGAGGTCGAAAGGTCGATCACCATATTCAATGACCCGAAAGCTTGGGAGGGCGTTGACTGCTGGGACCATGCCACGCAACGTTATCTCGCACTGGTGCCGTTTTACCAGGTCTGGTGTCGTTTAGGCTCTGATCGAGCTGCCGACCAGCGGAAACTGAGGCAGAGGCTTGACGAGCTGCTGCGGAGATTGAAGTTCGATGAGGGCTTCGACAGCCCACAGGGGTTTGATCCCGCAAAAGTGCGTGAGTGACGGTGAACAGCCAAGAGACGTATGCCCCTCTTGGAGGATTACGAACTCAGGGTCTCAGGGCCACCTCGATTCAAGAGCCGGCGACGCAAGTCAAGAGACATGGGTACATAAAAAAGGATCGAGGCCATGCGCACTCAGAACCGCAGCTGTCATCCATCACGCCTCATCTCCCTACTGGGTTGCGCGATGCTCACATCCTTCGGCCTGGAATTGCCAGGGAGAGGAGCTCAAGGTGATCCAAAAGGTCAGGGTCAGCAAGTCCCTCTGCAGCCCCGTTCCTATGTCTTTGGCGCACAGTTCTGCTCCGACTGCCACGGCAACCCAGAGCGATACCGAGATCGGCAGGACGAGATGATCTGCGTCATGGATGAGTATAAAACATGGCATGAGAATGACAGCCATGAATACGCCTTCTACTGGCCGATGAACGTGCCCCGGACGGAGGAGAAGGCGAAAGCTCGCCGCCTTCAGAATGGCGAACGATTCCTGCTGCTGGCGGGACAGCGAGCCAAGCAGATCGCCACCGGTCTAGGGATCGTGGATGTGGTGAAGAGTCGGGCCTGCATCCCTTGCCATGCGGTTCCCGTTCCTGGGAATGTTCCAACGCAGTACTTCGTGCAAAGTAGCGAAGGAGTCAGCTGCGTGGCTTGCCATGGGGCGGCCCAGGATTGGGTCCTGCGCCATCAGGCGGTGAACGACCCCGAGTGGCGGAAGCTGACTCGCGAAGAGAAGGAACAACGCTATGGCATGGTTGATCTCTGGAACCCGGTAACCCGCGCAACCAAATGCATGTCCTGCCACATCGGAAACGCAGACGAACAGAAAGTAATCACTCACGCCATGTACGCTGCCGGGCATCCCCCGCTCCCCAGCATCGAGGTTGCAGCCTTCAGCGACGAACAGCCGCGGCACTGGAAGTATCAAAAAGAAAAGCTCCCTCGGATCCAGGTACTCCTTGGCTTTAACCCCAATCGACTCGAGCAGACAGAACTCGTGGCCGTAAGTGGGATCGTCTCCTTGCGAGAATCAATGAGGCTGTTTGTCGCCCAGGCCCGCTCGGGCGCACCGGCCGAAGGTGGTTGGCCCGACTTCGCTCTTTTTGATTGTTCTTCATGCCATCACAAATTAGTAACAACTGGGCCCTTGCCATGGCAGCGCACGCGCCGCTCGAGCGGAGCCCCTGGTCGTCCGACAGTCCCGAACTGGCCATCTGTCCTGGTGCAGATCGGAATCGAAGCAGCCAATCCCAAACTCGCGCTGCAACGCACGCAGCAGCTTGAAGACGACCTGCAGGAGTTTCATCGTGCGATGAGAGCGAAGCCGTTCGGCGACTCTCGGCGTGCTCTGAGGGCGGCGGACAGGATCATCGACCGCAGCCAAGAAATTATCCGGGACCTGACTGACATGACTCGCGTTCAGCAGGGAACACCTGGTCGCATCGTAGATCGAGGCGTGGCCCTCGGGCTTCTTCACACGTTGTGTGCGATCGTCTCTGGCGAGATGCTGGATTACGATTCCGCGCGCCAGATCACCTGGGCGTTTCGGACGATCTACCAGGAGGTGGTTCCTCAGGCACCTCGTGAGGTGCAAGATACCTTTAAGGGGCTCGACTCCGAATTGGGTTTGACCCTCCACCGTAGTCCCCGCCATACTCCAGAGCAACTCAGCGGAATTGCCCAGAAGCCGCCGATCATCGAAACGCTCGCTGAGCGATTGAGATCCATTGCGGACTACAATCCCGAGTCTCTGCAACGTCATTTCGCCAATCTGAAGAAGTCGTTGCCTCGAAAATGAAGCATTGCATCGGCGAGTAATTCGGTTCCGGCCTTGGGGATCGTCGTCAGAAGCCATTAGCAAGCTAAATCCATGTGACAGACTTCTGCGTACGAATCCTGGCAAGGCAAGGTCCGCGAGGTAACACAGCGACTCGTGCCATTACGTCAATACCGACGGACGTAGATGGGATCCCTCGGGTCGTCGCTGACCTTCCAGAGCTGGCCGTCGTGCAGGTACATCTTCCGCTGCTCTTCGGGGTTGAGCGGGCGAGCGCCGACGCGGCCGAAGACGCCGATCTGGTTGCCGGACTCGTCGACGGCGCGGTCGCGGTCGACGCCCTCGGAGATCGCCAGGGCATGGCCCTTCTGCGGCAGCTTGAAGGTGGCGATCAGCCGCGGCGTGGGCCGGGGGCTGAAGCCGTGGTTGCCGGGCGTCTCGGGCGAGGTGAGCTGGACGACCCGCAGGCCGTTCTTGCCGTCGGCCAGGTAGGCGAACTCGCTGACGTAGGTGATGCCGAGCTTCACGTCGTTGAGGTCGTTGATGCAGCCGCCGGCGTTGAAGACCTGGTCGATCCGGGGCTGCGTCGGGCCGCTCGATGTCGAGGATGACCAGGCCCTCGGGTCCCGGCCGCGACATAGGCGTAGGTCCGGGCCAGGTAGATGTTGCGGGCGTCGTGCAGCGGCAGCATCGCGACGGGCCGGGGATGGGCCAGGTCGGTGATGTCCAGGACCTTGATCCCTTCCTCGTCGCAGACGAAGGCGTAGCGGAACTGGGCCTGGACGGCTCGTGGGTGCTTCGAGGAACGGTTCGCCGAGCACGGCCGTGACGCGGGGGTGCTTGGGGTCGTCGAGCGAGACGACGACCAGCCCGGCGTCGCAGGAGATATAGGCATAGGTGCCGACGATCGTGATGGCCCGCGCCCCTCGAGGATGCCGTCGGGGTTGAAGGTCAGCTCGCGGCCGAGGAAGTTGTTCAGCGGGTTGCCGTCGAGCAGCGTGCCGGCCGGGACGAGGATCAGGCCTTCGTCGCTGTCGGTGACGTAGATGTAGCCGTAGATCGCGTGGACCGGCTGCTCGTGGTTCTCGTGGCGGTGGGTGCGCGTCGGGTCGGGGGCGATCGTGGTCGGCGCGGCGACGGCCGTGGCGTACTTGGTGCGGACGAAGAACCGCTGGCCCAGCGGCGAGACCGGCGCGGTGACGATCCGCTCGGAGAAGCCCTTGTGGTCGATGAACGCGATGTCGAAGACCCGGAGGCCGGCCTCGCCGCAGGCGGCATAGAGATACTCGCCGCGGGCCTGGATCGAGACAGGATCTCGGGGTGGCAGATGCAGCTCGCCGATGTCCGGCCGGGATGCTCGTGGGCATGCTCGAGCCTGCCCGCCCTGCGTCGACGTGCTTGCGGTAACGTCGGGATAGGCCAGCTGGTGCAGCGAGCTGCCGATGACCGCCTGCGGCTCGTCGCGCTCGGTGACCACCACGGCCGGCCAGGCCGTGCTCGCCCGCCGCCACCCAGCAGTAGCGGCCGATGAAGTTGACGTAGTTGGTGCCCTGCATCAGGAGCTGGGCCATGATGGCGTTGTTGTCGTCGTCTTGCGAGAGGTGGCAGTCGGTGCACTTCTTGGTGTCGTCGTGGCCCGGCAGATAGGCGCTCGGGGTTCGGGCGCGGCCCTTGGCTTCGGGTGCCGGTCGTGCATGCACGGGCGGCCCGCCGCGGACGGTGTGCGGCACGTTGCGTGCTGAAGGCGATGCCCGAGAGGCCCTCGGCCGAGATCGTCTGCTGCTGGACGTAGATCGACTCGCGGTTGGCGTTGTACGACCCGACGTGGATGGCGCACGACGACCGCGCCGGGCCGATCCGGTTGCCGGTCACGTCGCCGTCGCGGGCCAGCATGAAGACGTCGTCGCGCAGGGTCTGGAAGTTGTACGAGACGTAGTTGCGCGTGACGTCGCCCTCGTTGTGGAGCTGGGGCATCTTCTTGTTGGCCTGCTGCGGCAGGTGGCAGCCGAAGCAGCTCGGGTTCCAGGACGAGTGGCAGGCGATGCAGCTCATGTTGTCGTTGGCGTGGGCGCAGGCGTTTTCGCTGGCCGCCGGGCAGGTCGCCCCAGACGATCTGTCCGCTCTCGAACCGGACCGTCTTGGCCAGGTGCGCCTTCTCGTTGTAGTGCGTTGGCCGGGATCGATCGTGTCGGCGATCTGGACGACCTCCCAGGCCAGGTCGGGCTCGACCATCGAGTTCTGGATGATCTTGTTGCCCCGGCGCTCGAACCGGCGCTGCTTGAAGGGCGTGCGCAGGGCCGCCAGGTCCCGGCCCGTCCTTGCCCGACTCGGCCGCGGAGGTGTCCGACGCCGGGCCGGAGCTCGTCAGGAGCGTCGCCCGCTTGCCGGCGATGCCGTGGCAGTCGATGCACTGGATCTCGATGGCCGCGCGGACCTCGCCGTAGAGCTGGTGTTGCCGTGCACGTCCTGGACGAAGTGGCAATCGACGCAGTGCATCCCCTTCTCGAGGTGGATGTCGAGCTGGTGGACGGGCAGCCCGTCGCGCTTCGGCTGCGGCCGGTCGAATGCGGCCTGCTGCGCGGCCGCGGCATTCTTCGGTGCGATACCGCTCCTTCAGCTCGGCTGGCATGCGCGACCGCCGCCATCAGGGCTGCTCGTCGAATCGTCGTGCGACCGGCTCTCCTCGTGGTCGAGCAGGTTGCCGTGCCGGTCCTTCTTGAAGACCGCGCGGAAGACCCAGCCGTGGCCGTGGAAGTCGGCGAACTGGGTGTGCCGTCGCCTGCGGGTTCAGGTCGGCGACCCGCTCGAGGAACGCCGGGTCGGACCAGTTACCCCGCGCGGCGGTCTCGTCGGGGTTGGACATCATCGACTGGGTGAATTCCTCGGCGGTGGGATGCTTCTGCTCTCTGGGATACATGAGCTCGCCGTCGGTCTCCTCGTCCCACCACATGTAGCCGGGGTAGCTGTTCATGACGTTGGTGCCGGGGTGGACGTGGCAGACGATGCACTGGCTGGTGGGGATTCCCGTGACGAACTGGTGCTTGATCGGGTGGCCCGGCTCGTTGCGGGGATGGTCGGGTCGGCCTGGAAGCTGAGCCCGTGGTTGCCGAACAGCGGCATACGGGCCGGAGTTGACCGGCGAGCGGTCGTTGGCGTAGATCACGTGGCAGGCGGTGCAGCCGCTCGAGCGGTAGTCGCCGGGGTGGTCGTTGGTGCCGAGGAAGTTGAGGGTCGGGTCGAGCAGCCGGGTCTTGTGCAGGCCGACGAAGACGGGGTCGGTGCGGTTCCGGGTGCCCAGGCCGCGGACGCTGAGACCCGGCCCGCGGCTTGCCCGGGTCCTCGAACGGGTTGGGGATGCCGATCTCCTGCGGATCACGCCGGCCGCGCTCGAAGATCCGCAGGATGTTGCCCGGCTGTGATGCCTCGAAGCGGGGCAGCGGGTCGAGGAACGGCACGACGCCCTTCCTGGCAGTCTCGTACGGGGTCGGCGGCGGGACGGTCTGGAGCCGCTGCGGCGCGCCGTTCATGCTGTAGCTCTCGCCGAAGCGGGCCTGCTTGAGCGGGAACCGAGCCGTTGTTGTAGAGCGCCGCCCCCCAGAGCATGGCGCCGTGGGTCATCATGCTCTTGCGGTTCTGGAGCACCTCGCCGGGGTGGCAGTTGCCGTGCCGCAGCTCAGGTGGGCGACCCGCAGGTCGCCGGGGTTGACGAACCGGATGAACTCGGGCGATTCGTGGTTCAGCAGCGTGTAGGACCGGACCGGGTTGGCCGACGTTCGCCAGGCCTCGGGAAATCGGGGCCAGACGTGGGCCTGGCCTCTGGTCGGCGGTGCGCGGGTTGCCGCCGTGGCAATCGACGCAGCCGAGCCGGACCGTCTCGGCTTGCCGTGCGGGTCGTGCTGGCCCTGGTGGCACTGGACGCAGCCGAAGCTCTTGGCCGCCGCCATCTCGGCCGTCTGTTTCGACAGGTCGACTCCCTGAAGCTGTAGCGGTGCCGTATAGAGATAGGAATCCGGGGCTCGCACCGACGATGATGTGGTAGGGGGCTGGGCGTTTGCAGTCTGTCCTCGTTCGCGATCTGGCATTCCCGAGGAGGTCGCAAGATCAGGCCACGGCAGGCAGAGCAATGCCCGCACAGGAGACGTGTCGATGGCGTGTGCCCGGTCATGGCTGTCAACCTCTCTGTCGACGCGGCGCCGGTTACTCAGCACAGACTCAAAGCAAAGTGCGGAGACGCTATCGAGAAAGACAAACAAGGTCAAGTCGGGTCGAGCGTGTCTAAGTTTCACGCTTGATAGCATGTCGTGAGGGAGGAGAGCTGGCGAACCAGCGGGAACATCGTGGGAGGGCCGTCACTCAATACACCAAAACCACATTCATGAACCCTGCCACCAGGTCTCCGACGCGGTTGTTGAAATTGCGCCCGAGCTCCTGCTAATCTACTTTTTGCGCCATTTTAGTCAACATCATAACAATGCGAATAAGTAAATCTCTGGCTAAGCGATAATGTTCTTCATGTATAATGAAACTATAAAGCAACCAACACAAGTGCAAAATGATTTTGAACGAATTATTCGAATGATTGGGACACCAGCTCAACCACCCAAACCCCGAAAAAAATCCCTTGGACGACAAGCGGGGAACATTCAGGTAAAACGCATGCGCCATCCTATCGTTAAAAAGTGGAAAAACACGGCTCTTGATGAAAAAATCATTGCATAATCAAGATAAAATAGTCAATAAATAGTGCAGATTGCGCGTTGTTATGCTGGAATATTGCTAATAATCTGGATTTGATTGTAACTTATCACTGTTCGGAGCTCGGGCGGGCTCGCCCACGGGCTCGGGCCCGTTCAGATCGGAGTTTGTCCAAAGTCCAGTTATATTATGCACATCGAAATATTCAGGCATTTGTTGATATTCTAATGGCAAACCAAGCTTGTGTTCTTTATTGTTCATTAAAACTGTTCTCCAAGACCACTTGATGTACCTATAATTAATGCTGTTTTACCGGTTAAATCAAAAGGGTGTTTTCTACTGTAGGGTTACCTATGTTTTCGTTACAATGTGCCGGATAGCTAATATACGTATTTTTACGTATGACATTTACTATGCCTGTTACATTAACATGCTTGCATTAATCATAAATCTTGATAGTCTTTCGCACAGAGGATAAATAAGGAATATTTATGAAAGGCAAGAAAGAAAATAATAAAAATGAAAATATAAATTTAAAGGACCTTTTCGTATCTTCTCTAAAAACGCTATTTTCCTATGTATACGATCCCGCCCAAAATTTAACAACGATGGCCGCTGTACATCTTATTGGAGCTGTAGAGGTAGTCATTAATACAGTTACTCCAATTGAGTTGGCAAAGTGGCTAATAAATACTCAATTATCTGATCATGAACAGAATACTTCTATTGGCATAACTCAAACTATGTTGTTAGTCCCTGCTGCTCTCTTGACCGCAAATATAGCGCTACCTAGAGTTCGTGGGTTATTAACTGGGTCTGTGCGCAGAAATGTACAAAAGCAAATATCACTGGATATGGTTAAAAGGGTTTATGATGGACCTTTGGATGAGCACATAGCTGAACCTACAGGTGATTTGGTTGCAACTATATCGAAAAATTATGCAGAGACAGAAAAAGTGATGCCTGTTTTTGTCGAGTTAGCTAATACATCATTCGAAGCACTACTGAAATCAGCGATTTTATATCGATCCTGCGGATGGGTTGGTATTACTCCAATAGCAGTATTTTTACCTTATTTTCTAGTTGCATTTGGAGGAGAGCTTATAGCAGGACTTACTAAGTTAAAAAATCAAAGCGTTATGGTAGAAGCTTTTGATAAGTTGCTAGAAACAGTTAATAATTATACTGTTGCTCAACAGAATGGCAATTCCGAGCGAGAGTTATCCAAATTAAGCAATAAAGTATTGAAATTAGAAGAATCTTTTGCAGAAGTAAACAAGGTAGAGGAAATAACAGCATTACTATTGGCGGCGATAAATCGATTCGGTTTTTTAGCTTCATTAGCATCCATATATTATAATCCACCTCTTGCTCATTTTTGGGTAAAAAAAGATGCTCTAATTCTTGCATATTATTTTCTAACCTCCGCCTTAAAGTTTGAAGCTTTACCGCCTAAAATCAATTCACTACTAACCGGAATTGCTGGTGCATTCCTAGTAGATAAATTTTTTAAGACACATCCTGTTCTCAAAGACCCTGATATTCCAGTCAAATTTAAGCTTAATAAGGCACCTTGTATTGAATTTAAAGGGGTAAATTTTAGCTATGACAAAGATAAGAAAGGTTTAGCTAACATAAATTTTATAGCAAAAGCAGGTTCAACTGTTGTGATTATGGGCCCAACAGGCTGTGGTAAATCTACTGTACTAAAAATCTTGCAACGTTTTTATGATAACTACACAGGAGAAATTTTAGTAGATGGTGTAAATATAAAAAGAATACAGTTACAAGAATATAGACGTTATATCTCTGTTGTTTCACAAGAAACAAATTTATTAGATGATACTCTTTTGGAGAACATACACTACAGTGATCCCTCAGTAGATGAACAAACTGTATTTCAAGCGGCTAGGTTTGCGAAACTCGATCTATCAAGAGATCGTTTTTTTGCGAAAGTAGAGAAAGGGGGAGCAAATTTTTCCGGAGGAGAAAAACAGAGGGTACTTATTGCTAGAGCTCTTGTAAAAGGAGGAGCAGGGTATATTTTTCTAGGGGATGAAATAACTTCTGCTTTGGATCAACAAACATCCAGAGAAATTCATGAAGTGCTGGAACATCTAGGGCAGGATGTCACAAAAATACTCGTGACTCATGATCCAAACTTGGTGAGAAATGCTGATCTGATCATCTGTATGAAAGATGGTCTTATTGTGCAACAAGGCACATATGAAGAGTTGATTAATACGAAGGGTGGTGATTTTTATAATCTGTATCAAACAATGTGTGAAAAATTAGGAGTATCTATTGAAGCTATTAAATTAGATCATCGTAAAAGCCACACTACTACAGAGTTAACACGATGGGCGGGTCAGCGTAGGAATTCCTATTTCTTTCCTTCACTTCCTCCAAACAACCAAATTAGAGGAAGCAACGCGGAGTCTTCATTTCAGTATTAAGAAATAATAAAAGCGGCTATAGCTATGAAATGAGAGTTATTGGATAGGGAATAGGCAAGGATGTTAAGTTCTAAAAAAAAAATAGCATTAACAGAAACTCAGAAAGGCATTTATTTTGATTGCCAGTTAGACGATCCAGTAGCCTACCATCTTTCTGCTACTTTTTTGCTGCATGATCTGAACGAAAAACATTTCAAAAATGCATTTAAACTACTGATAGCTGAGCAGGAAGCCTTGCGAAGTAGCCTTGAGATTATGAATGATTTTCCCATTCTGGTGATCCATGAACAAATTGAATTTGATTTCAAAACGCAAGATATTTCATACGCTCTCTTAAACCAAGAAGTTCATATAAAGAGCATTGTTGAAGAGGAAATTAAATGTGCATTTGATTTAACCAAGACGCCATTATTTCGATGCAAGCTGCTAAAGCTCGAAGATAAAAAGCATGTCTTTCTAATTTGCATGCATCATCTTATTTCCGATGGAATGTCTTTAAATATCCTGATGAAGAAGTTGCTAACTTTTTATCGTAAATTACTTAAAGAAGAAAACATCGTTCTAAAAAATGATAAGGGTTTTTACAATTATATTGAGCAGGAAAATAATAATTTACTGCTTAATAAGTATAACAAAGAAAAAGAATTCTGGGCACAAAAGATGAAAGGCGTAGAGCCTTTGAATTTGCAGCCAGATTATTCGATTAAGCAAAAAAAAGGGATAGGCAAAGAAAAGCAATTCATAATTCCTAAAGACCTTGCACAAGCTATCCATCAGCTAAGTATGAGCCAAGAGGTCTCTGTTTTTATGTTTTTTTTGGCAGCATTTAGTGTATTGATAAGTTATTATGTACAAAATCAAGAAGTCGTCATTAATTCCCCTTTTTCCTATCGTCCTGATTTAGATCTCGAAGAAACCATTGGTTGTTTCATTCGTATGTTACCTTTGCGTTTTAATATCAATCAGCATGAATCTTTCGCGCATATTCTTCAGCAAGTTTCAAAAGAATTAATTAATGCCTATAAAAATATTAACTATCCAACGAATTTGATTATCCGGGATAATTTGTCATCCCTACCTATGGCAAGTGCTTCTTCTATTTTTGATCTGATTTATGTCTATGATGTTTATGAGGATCTTGGAAAAAATGATCTAGAAATAGAACTTATTGATCAGGATGTCGTTACTTTTCCAGGAAGTATGATGGTCTGTCTCAATAAAATGCCAAATCATGATTTGATAAAAATTCAATATAAATCGAATCAGTTTAGCGAAGAAACTATTGAATTATTAGGACGCAGGTATTTAACGTTATTAAAAGCATTAGTTGCTGATGTGAACATGAAGGTTCAAGACCTTTGTTTATTTCTAGAAAATGAAAAGGAACAGCTGTTATATACTTTTAATCAATCTACTTATTTTAATTACCGTCCACAATGTCTTATTGATCTATTTAATGCTAAGGTACTTAATAATCCTGATAAAATTGCCTTGATTCAAGGAGAGAAAAAGGCAACCTATGCCGAAGTTAATGCAGAAGTTGATAAACTAGTCTGTCGAATTTTGAAATTAAAAACTAAGGTGAATGAGCGTATCGGGGTACAGCTTGAGCGTTCAATCGATCTCATTATTAGTATTTTAGCTAGTTTAAAAGCAGGTTGCGCCTATGTTGCTATAGAACCCACTTATCCAAAATCAAGAAAAGAATTTATTTTTAAAGATGCTGAAATTTCTCTTTTGATCACTGCTTCATATTTACCCTGTGAATATAATTATAATCTTCAATATCTTTTAGTTGATGATGCGAAGGTACACCTCGATATTAAAGATTTCTCACTCGAGAATTCTGATCCTTATAGTTTGGCTTACATCGCTTACACATCTGGTTCAACAGGTAATCCTAAAGGGGTTATGATAGAAAATCATAGTGTTGTTAATGTTTTATTAGACTTAGAGAGGCGATTTCCTGTCAAAAAGCAAGATGTATTTCTTTTAAAAACACCTTATCTATTTGATCTTTCAGTATCTGAATTATTTGGCTGGTTTGTTGGAGAAGGTTCTTTATTTCTTTTAGAACCTGGAGGTGAAATAAACCCGCAGTTGATATTAGATAGGATTGAAAAACATAATATTACCCACGTGAATTTTGTGCCTTCTATGTTTCGGCTTTTTTTAGAATTATTTGAGGATCGATCTAATCTGGCGAAAATAAAGTCTTTAAGGTGGATATTTATAGGTGGAGAAAAGGTTACCACCGATATTGTTGAAAAATTTAAAGCCCTTAATACCAGCATTAGACTAGAATCTATGTATGGCCCAACGGAATGCACTTTGTGGGCTACACATTATTCAATAAATAATCTTTCCAAAAGCGCTAATATTCCCATTGGTCAACCTTTGAATGAGATTCGTTGCTATGTTGTCGGGAAAAATAATCAATTGCAGCCTATCGGCATTGCAGGTGAATTGTGCCTGAGTGGTGCCGGGCTAGCACGAGGCTATGTGAACCTAGAGGAAATGACTAGGGAAAAATTTGTGTTAAACCCTTATTTTAAGGAAGGAATTGATCCTGAGTATTATCGTAGGATGTATGGTACAGGAGATCTGGTTCGCTGGCTTCCTTGTGGAAATCTAGATTTTCTAGGGCGGATTGATTTTCAGGTAAAAATGCGAGGACTTCGTATTGAACTAGAAGAGATTGAAAACGTATTAGCGAAATATGATGGAATTATACAAGCTATTGTAGTTGTTAAAAAAGAGCTTGATAAAGCAGATATTCTTTGTGCCTATTATCTTTCTAAGTTTGAGATACCGGAAGCAGAGCTAAAAGATTATTTAGCAAAGTTACTGCCTATATATATGGTTCCTTCATTTTTTATCCATAAGAAAGACTGGCCTTTGACTAATAGTGGCAAGGTGGACAGAAAAATTTTGACTGCGGATACTAGTTATCAAAAGGACAGATCCGCTAAACAAATAGTCCCAAAAACTGATTTAGAACAGAAGTTAGTTTCTATTTGGAAAGAAGTGCTTAATATTGATGAGGTTGGGTTAGATGATAACTTCTTTGAGATAGGTGGGCATTCTTTATCATTGATACAAATGAATAATAAAATTAAAAAAAGTTTGAATTTGGATCTTCCTATTAACCTACACTTCCAGTTACCAACAGTGCACTTGCTGGCCGAGCACTTTTCAAAGAGTAAAACCGAGATCCTAATCGATAGAAAAAATTTGTTTAAGCGCTCTAAGAAGGTTGTCTATCAAGATATTGCCATCATAGGGATGTCAATTAATGTGCCGGGTGCTCAAAAAATACATGATTTTTGGACTAATTTGTTAGATGAAAAAGAGAGCATTCATTTTTACCAGAATGAAGAATTAAAGGAGTTAGGTGTTTCCTCAGAGATATTAAATAATCCTCATTATGTAAAGGCACGTGGCCGTATAGAAAATATTGAACATTTTGATCCGACATTTTTTGACTATACACCCGCCGAGATTCATATGATGTCACCGCAGTTGCGCCTGCTTTATCAAGGCATGTGGGAGGCTTTTGAAGATGCAGGATATTTCCCTAATTCAGATTCTTCAAATATTGGTCTGTTTTTAGGTGGTTCTGATGAATTTGAATGGTATAGGAAGCTGCTTTTTTCTTCGGGAAACTATGTAGATAAGTATCAAGCGTTCACCTTAAGTTCTAATCATTTTTTAGCAACCCGTTTAGCGTACAAATTCGATATTAAGGGCCCAGCTTTTTCAGCGCTTACCGCCTGTTCAACAACCTTAGCAACTACCCATTTAGCCTGCCAATCGTTAATTTTGGGAGAATGCGATTTGGCGGTAGCAGGCGGAGTTACGGTGGAGCTTCCTAATGAGGGAGGGTATTTTTATCAAGTAGGAATGATGTTCTCTCCAGATGGTCATTGCCGTCCCTTTGATGCTAAAGCTGATGGTACTATTTTTTCTAATGGATTTGGTCTGGTTGTCTTAAAAAGATTAGATGAAGCTTTAAAGGATGGTGATCCTATTTATGCTGTGATTAAAGGCTCCGCGATGAATAATGATGGAGAACAGAAACTTGGATTTGCAGCCCCTAGTGTTAAAGGTCAATCAGAAGCCATTCAATTAGCATATCGTACAGCCGGTATTGATCCGGAAACTGTCAGCTATATTGAAGCGCATGGAACAGGTACTTTACTCGGTGATCCAGTAGAAGTTGAGTCCTTAACCCAAGCTTTTGCATCAACTGAGAAACAATTTTGCATACTAGGTTCTGTTAAAGGGAATATTGGACATACAGATACTGCAGCCGGTATTGTAAGTCTTCTGAAAGTCGCTTTGAGTTTAAAGTACAAATACATTCCTGGAACAGTCAATTACGAAGAACCCAATCCAAAAATTGACTTTAAAAATACCCCGTTTATGGTTCAATCAGAAGGAGTTAAGTGGGAAAAAAGTAAGAAAAGACCCTTATTACGAGCTGGCATTAACGCCTTTGGGGTAGGCGGGACGAATGTGCATATGGTTTTAGAAGAAGCTCCTCAATTAAAAATGAGTGATACGCCTACTTCCTATAATCTTTTAGTTTTTTCAGCTAAAAGCACTACAGCGCTTTTTGAAACGTCTAAAGCGATTTTAGGATTTCTCCATAAAGATTCAAATACTAATCTTTCCGATGTTGCTTGGACCTTACAGGTGGGAAGAAAACCATTTAACTATAGAAAATTTTTAGTGGTTGATGAGGATTTTTTTCAACACCCCTTTGATGTTTTATTTAATGAACTCCACCAGACTGTTACCCAGGAAGTAGGGGGAGAGAAAAAAAATGTTTATTTTATGTTTTCTGGTCAGGGTAGCGAATATACAGGCATCGGACGTGATTCTGTATTATTCGAAGGATAATAGTGGTATTTCATTCATTTTTAGACAAGAGCTAAATCAAGTTCTTGATTTGCTACCTAAGTCAGAACGACAGAGCTTCCTTGATAGCCTCTTTGATAAAAAAAATCCACAAAAAATCAACGAGACTGAGCTTAGTCAACTTGTATTATTTTCAATCTCTTATGCCCTAGCTAAAACGCTCATTTCGCTGGGAGTAAAGCCTACTGGACTAATTGGGCATAGCATTGGAGAGCTAACAGCAGCTACAGTTTCCGGTGTATTTGAACTTAAGGATGCGGTGGAAATGGTTTTGATGCGTGGAAAAATCATGCAAAGGCAACAGTCAGAGAAGGAGGAAGTTTCTGAAGCTACCCAATCCCTCGGGGTAAACATCAGAAAAGAACTTCGAACCACCACCCCCTCTCCCGCCCTGCGGGCACCCTCTCCCCGTTCCCGGGGCGAGGGGGAAAATGAGGGAAGTTCTTTCGAAGGCTTATCCGAATTATTAAAAGATGAAGATGGGATTTTTATAGAATTGGGGTCAGGCAATAACTTGTGTTCGATTGCCAGTACACATGTTTCAAAAACGAAAAAACAACTTTTTATTACTCTCTTACCCCATTCTGAGGTGGTCCAGAATACTGTATGGCATATCAATCAAAAACTTGGTCAATTATGGTGTCATGGTATTGATATTGATTGGCAGGCTTTGAAAGGAGATGCTGTCCGGAATCGTTTGTCTTTGCCCACCTATGTGTTTGACAGGGTATTTTTTCCTATTGAGATAGGAATTGAACCCCATGCTGTTACCATGGAGGAGCCTTCAACAGCAAGCTTAGTTGATGAAAGCCGTGAACCTTTGCAAAAAATTATAATTGAAGCGTATAAAACAGTATTGGGTTTCAATACAATCGAGCTACACCAAGATTTTTTTTCATTAGGAGGAGATTCTTTAACTGCTGCAAGCCTTGCTGCTGCACTCAATAATCAATTATCGATTAAAATTGATATACAGGCTATTTTTGAAAATCCTTCTCCTTTCACCTTGGCGGACTATCTAAGCAAAACCTCTGCTGAAAAAGAATCTTATCCGAGGATTACGGCAGCTACTTTTAAGGATTATTACTCCTTATCTTCGGCTCAAAGTAGAATGTATACACTGTATTTATTAGACAAAAATAGTCTTGCCTATAATCTTCCCTCGGCTACCCTGATCAAAGGCCCACTGAATATAGAACGTTTTGAGCAAGCCGTAAAAAAATTAGTCGAACGACACGAAGCCTTAAGAACTGTGTTTACAATTAGAGAAAATCAACTCGTTCAAGTCATTCTCCCTGATTATACGGTTCCGATCCTTTATTCTGAGAGCCAAGCTTCCTCTCAAAATGAAATGACAGAGTTAGTCTATCAGTTCATAAAACCCTTTGATTTAGAACAGAAACCACCTTTTAGAGTTGAATTGGTTGAAATCGGAACGAGCACCTATCTCTTGCTATTTGATATTCATCATATTATTGCAGATGGAACTTCAATGGAAATTATCACTCGCGATTTCAATCAACTTTATTTCCAAGAACTTCCCTTACCCAACATTCATTATAAAGATTTTGCTGTTTGGCAAAATAACTATCTAGAATCAGCAGTAATAAAAGAACAGGAGCAGTTTTGGAGGGCTATTTTGGGTGGTGAGTTACCAGTTTTAGAGCTTCCAACGGATTTTAAGCGTCCGGCTATTAAGACCTTTAATGGAGATAGAGTTTATTTCACCCTGGATGAAACATGGACTGAACAATTGATTCATCTTTCCCAAAAAACTGGCACTACACTTTTTATGTTATTCCTGGGGATGTGGAATGTGTTCATCGCTAGGTATTCAAATCAAGAAGATCTTATTGTAGGTGTCCCAGTTTCTGGTAGAAGCCATAAAGAGATAGAAGAAACTGTTGGCATGTTCGTTAATATGTTACCGATGAGAAATCATCCGGAAAATAAGAAAAAATTCATCGATTTCCTAACAGAGGTTAAAGAAAATGCTCTAAATGCTTTTAAAAACCAGGATTATCAGTTTGATAAATTAGTCAAGCAATTGAGTCTTAAACGAGATACAAGCCGCAACGCTTTGTTTGAGCTGTGTTTTAATTTTGAAAATATGAAGTTATATGAACTTGAAATCGAAGATCTTCATTTCATCCCCTACTCATTTGGAACGAGAAGTGCTGTCTATGATCTGACACTTACCTTATCAGAAAATAAAAAACAAGGAACTATTGAAGGTTTTATTGAGTACGCAACGAGATTATTTAAAAGAGAAACTATTGAACGTATGGTTGCAAACTTTCAGACAATGCTAAGACGAATCGTCGAAGACAATGAGATTTTAATCGAAGAGATTGATATCGTTTCACCAAGTGAGAAACAGTTATTTGCAACATTTAATGATACCTCGTTAGGCTTTAAGAATAAGCTCCTTATTCAGGGTTTGTTTGAGCAAAATGTAAAAGATTTCCCAGACAAGATTGCATTGATTGTCTCAAATGGAAAATCACTGACCTACACTGAATTGAATGAAAAAGCCAATGCTTTAGCCTGGCATTTAATAGAGCGTGGCCTTAAAAAAGAAGCTATTGTAGGAATAATGACAAGTCGAGATGAGTCTTTACTTATTTCGCTACTTGGCGTGCTAAAGGCTGGAGGGGCTTATCTTGCTATTGATCCAGAATATCCGGTAGAAAGAATTTCCTATATGCTTTCTCATTGTAATGTGAGCTTTCTAATATGTCCGAGACAATACCGAAATAAAATTGAATTTAACGGTTATATATTAAGTGCTGATGCCTACCAGTACTCACAAAATAACCCTGCCTTGGATTGGGATAATTCAGGTGAAGCACGCTTGGCGTATGTTCTATTTACATCGGGTTCAACTGGGAAACCCAAGGCTGTCATGATCGAGCATATTTCTATCATGAATCTCATTCATGAAGTAAAAAGTAAGAACTATTTTCCGAATCAAGAAGATAGAATGCTTAGTATGACGACTGCCTCATTTGATATTTTTGCATTTGAATCATTGATTCCTTTATGCATAGGAAACTCGGTATATTTAGCGAATGAAATAGAGCAACTGGATCCTGCCATAGTTGGCAAGAAAATTATTGAACATAAAGTAACGCATCTGTTTAGTACCATATCACGCTTAAAAGCCTTTGTTGAAAGCTCTGCATTTCATCCTGCACTTAAGAAACTTAAATGCCTTTTCTCCGGTGGTGAAAATTTCCCCCTGCAGTTATTAAACTATTTGCAAAAGCATACTCAGGCTAAAATTTATAATATGTATGGACCAACTGAAACGACTATTTGGTCCACATTGAAAGAACTTACCCATGACGATGAAATTAATGTTGGATCTCCCATTACTAATACCCAAGCTTACATTATTAATCAAGGCGGAAAATTGCAACCTATCGGAGTATTTGGGGAGCTTTGTCTTGCTGGATATGGGCTTGCAAGAGGCTATCTGAATGATCCTAAAGAAACCCATGCAAAATTTATTCGACTAACTGATATAGCGTCTTCACTGATTTATAAAACTGGAGATAGGGCACGGTTTCTTGGTCATGGAGAAATAGAAATTAGTGGACGTTTAGATACTCAGGTTAAAGTCCGAGGCTATCGAATTGAATTAAAAGAAATCGAAGAGCTGGTATTGCAGCATGCCAACATCCACCAGGCTGTGGTTATTCCCTTTGAGGATAAAAAACAAAATAAACAACTGGCCTTGTATTATTGCTTAAAATACGCCCAGGTTTCTTCTGATGATGCTTGGCTAAAAAGTTGGTTAGAAGAAAGGTTGCCTTATTACATGATCCCTACTTCCTTTATATCCTTGGATAAAATGCCTCTCTTACCAAATGGAAAAATCGATAGAAAAGCTTTGAGCTTGTTAACGGAACAGTCTTGTCCAATAAAAATTTCGGAACATACATTAACTAACATAGAAAATGCCTTGTTATCGTTTTGGAAAGAACAATTAGATATTGAAAATATTGGTGTAAAGGATAATTTTTTTGATTTGGGAGGTAATTCTCTAAGCCTGATTTACATTAATAATAAGCTAAATACCTGGCTTGGACGCCCGGTTTCTCTTCTACAGCATTTTGAATATCCTACGATTGAGTCTTTGGCCAAAAACTTAGCAGTAAATTCTCAGGAGGAAGATTCAACAAATACACTTCCCAGTGAAAGCTATAAGTCTACAGATATTGCAATCATCGGCTTATCTTGCAAATTCCCTGGCGCCAATAATATCGATGAGTTCTGGAATATTATCGTTTCAGGTGTTGAAGCTATTACCCAATTTGAAGATGAAGAATTATTAAAAAGTGGTATCGATAAGACCTTGTTAGTAAATTCTCATTATAAAAAGGTAAAAGGATTTTTACAGGATGCTGAGTATTTCGATTCAGCGTTTTTTAATTATTCTGCTAAAGAAGCCGAGGTAATGGATCCCCAGATTCGAATTTTACACCAATGTGCCTGGGAGGCTTTGGAAGATGCCGGATATGACTCAACGACCTATACTGGGAAAATCGGATTGTTTGCAGGAAGTAGTTCTAACCTTTTATGGATAAAGCAATGGGTAAAAGACGACAAGGATTTTTTAAATGCTTTTGAAGCGTTCACATTAAATGAAAAGGATTTTCTAACAACAAGACTTTCATACAAGCTGAATTTAAAAGGGCCTAGTTTTAATATTCAAACTGCATGCTCTACCTCCTTAGTGGCAATTCATCAAGCTGCTCAATCTTTATTTAGTGGCGAATCAGACATGGCTATTGCGGGAGGAGTCTCAATTTCTTATCCCAGGAAAGAAGGTTACCTGTGGCATGAAGGCATGATTTTTTCACAGGATGGGCACTGTAGGCCATTTTCAGATGCTGCGTCGGGTATTATTCCAGGTAATGGCTGTGGTTTAGTGTTAGTAAAACGACTGTCTGATGCCTTGCGTGATCAGGATCACATTTATGCCATTATTAAAGGCTCTGCTATTAACAATGACGGAATTGAAAAAGTAGGTTATACGGCACCAAGCATCAATGGCCAACGTACTGTTATTGAAGCAGCACTTAAAAAATCAGGTATTTTGCCCGAAGAAATCAACTATTTAGAGGCTCATGGAACGGCTACAAAAATAGGGGACCCTATAGAGATTGAAGCCTTAAAAACAGCTTGGAAAACCGATAAGAAAAATTTCTGTGCGTTAGGTTCTGTAAAAGCAAATTTAGGGCACCTAGATGCTGCTGCCGGAGTGGCAAGTATTATCAAAACGGCTTTGTTGCTCCACCATAAAATTATTCCGCCGCTTATCAATTTTAAAAATCCAAATTCTTTGATTGATTTAGAGGATAGCCCTTTTTATATCAATACAGAGCCTAAAATGGTGGAACAAGCTGTGCCTATGAGGGCGGGTGTTAGTTCTTTTGGGATTGGTGGTACTAATGTCCATATTATCTTGGAACAAGCTCCTTCTGAGACAAAAAGCTACGATGCAAAAGGAACCAATCTATTGATATTTTCAGCTCGAAGTGCGGAAGCCTTATTAAACACTTCCGCGCAGATAATTAGCTATCTACACAATAAACCTGAAATTAATCTTTCTGATGCGGCTTGGACCTTGCAAGTTGGTCGCAAAGCATTTGAGTATCGAAAAGTGCTGGTTGTGGATGGAGGTTTGAATCAAAACAACAAAGATGTAATCGATTTTCTAAATAATCCAGGACATAAAATATCTGATTTCAAAAAAGCTGATTCAATCGAATTGGAGCAACGATTTGCTAATCTATTGTCTACTAAAAACCAAAGTAATCCACATACTTTTATTAAAAAGGTAGGGGAATTATGGTGTGAGGGGTTAGACATCGATTGGGGAATTTTGCATGAAAATGAAAACAAAAAACGCATTTCTTTACCGACTTATGTTTTCGATAAAAAGTATTATCTCAATGACCCTATTTTAGAAGATATATCACCCGAATCAGCAACTGTTACAATGGAGAATCTTAGTATCCGGCAACAACTTACACGTTTTTGGTCTCAATTATTTGGTTGTGACACAGTTCATGGTGAGGATGATTTTTTTGCGCTTGGAGGGGATTCCCTAAAAGCAGTTTCTTTGGCGGCACAGATACAAAAATTTATGCAAATCAAAATTTCCTTAGAAGATATTTTTGCTCATTCAGTTTTTGATCAGATGGCGGATTGGTTAATTTCGCATACAGTGCCGCAAGCATCTTATAAAATAACGCCAATAAAAAAACAGCCGTATTATGAAACTTCATCAGCACAAAAAAGACAATATATCCTCCATGAAATGCTAGGCAGTTCTACTCCTTATAATCTTGCTGCGGTTTATCTTGTGCAAGGAGAGTTTAAGAAAGACAGGTTTGTAGAAGTGATCAAGAAGTTAGTTGAGAGACACGAAGCATTCAGAACAAAATTTACTATGCTAAATGATGAACTAATTCAAATAGTGGAAGATACAGTTGACCCTATCATAAAATTTGAGTATTCGACGGAAGCTGAAATTGAGAGAAAAATAGCAAAATTTATTCAACATTTTGATTTATCGAAAGCACCTTTATTTAGGGTTAAGCTAATAACGCTAAGTGATAAAAAGCATGTACTATTGATTGATATGCATCACATTATTGCCGATCAAAGTTCTATTGCAATCTTGGTTCGTGATTTTACCGATTTATATTTAGGAAAAATTCTTCCGCCACTGAAATTTCAGTATAAAGATTTCGCTAGCTGGCAAAATTCATTGCTCCATAAACCTGAGATTAAAAATCAAATAGATTATTGGATAAATGAATTTAAAGGCGAAATCCCTAAACTTAATTTCCCTACGGATTTTCCGCGACCTGTCATTCAGACTTTTAATGGAGAACGTCTACTAATTAAATTAGATCCAGAGCTGAATAATAAAATAGAAATCTTTTCTAAAGATCATGGGTTAACTCCCTATATGATTTTTATTGCAACCTTGGGCTTGGTTTTGTGGAAATATTCAAGTCAAAACGATTTGGTGATTGGCACTGCTATCGCTGGGCGATGTCATGCCGATTTAAAATCAATTGTTGGAATGTTTGTCAATACCTTAGCAATTCGCATGCAAGTCAACGAGCAGTTAAGGATAGAAGAGTATCTTCAATACATTAAACAGAAAATGATTAATGCTTATGATAATCAAGAATGCCAATTTGAGCAATTAATTGAGTTACTCAATATTGAAAAAGACAGCTCAAGGAATCCTCTTTTTGATGTCGCGATTAATTATTTAGATTTAGAAAATAATGAATTGGTCTTAGAGGATTTATCTATCAACCCATGGCCTAATACTAAGGTATATTCTAAGTTTGATCTTGTATGGAATATTGAGAAAAAAGAAGCGGACTATTTTACTGAAATTGAATTTAATACGGCATTATTCAAACTCGAAACGATTACTGCTTTATCAAATAGATTGTTGAGTATTCTATCGCTTATTCTTAATAATCCTAAACAAATATTGAAAGAATTCTCTTTATTATCTCCATCTGAAAAACAACGAGTAGTATATGAATTGAATCAGACATCGACAAAATATCCGAAAGATAAAACGCTGGTTGAATTATTTGAAGAACAGGTGCAAATCCGAGGCAATCAAACAGCTCTTATCTTTAATAATGAAACATGGAGTTACACCAAATTAAATAATGAAGCAAATAAGATTGCTGCGATCTTAGTGAAACACCAGGTACAGCAAGGGCAACATGTTGCAATTATGCTCGATCGGTCTCCCTTACAAATGGCTTGTATTTTAGGAATACTTAAATTAGGTTGTGCCTATGTTCCAATTGATCCTGATAATCCTATTGAGCGAACTCATTTTATTTTACAAGACAGCGCTGTTCAAGTCTTGTTAACTCACTCTGAGTTCAATATCTCAGCTTCTATTAAAATAATATTATTGGATGATAAAAGAATTCAACCACGAATTGCTTTATACCAAACTGACAGTATAAGACCTCAAGACTCTGCCTATGTTATCTATACCTCAGGGTCAACTGGTAGGCCGAAGGGAGTCATTATCAGTCATCAAAATGTCATTCGTTTAGTAAAGGAAACAAATTACATTGAAATTAAACCAGAGGATAAGTTATTACGATTACTCAACTATGCTTTTGATGGGTCTAAATTCGACATTTTTGGCGCTCTTCTTAATGGTGCCTGCTTGGTAATTGCTCCTAAAGAAGCTGCAATTGATATGTCAATTCTTGCAGAAATAATCAGGCAACAAGGAATTACCCTTTTATGTACTACGACGGCTCAATTTAATATGTTAGTGGATTGGGATGTCACCGCCTTGAAGAATGTTCGCAAAATTTTATTTGCAGGGGAATTAGCATCAGTATTTCACTCAAGAAAAGCCTTGGAATTTTTAGGTCAAAATAGATTGATTCATGCCTATGGACCAACAGAAGCAACGGTCATAGCAACGTATTATCCTATTAATCACATTGATGAGAATAATGTTTCTATTCCTATTGGTTATCCTGTGTCCAATTGCAAGGCTTATATCTTAGATAAACAAGGACAACCTGTGCCAGAAAATGTTCCTGGTGAGCTTTATATCGGAGGAGATGCTGTTGGAATAGGATATTTAAATAGAGAAGAATTAACTCTGCAAAAATTTTTACAAGATCCTTTCAATCCAGAAGAGAGGATGTATCGCACAGGAGATATTGTCCATCGTTTACCAACTGATGAAATTATGTTCCTAGGTCGACAAGATTTCCAAATAAAAATTCGAGGGTTCAGAGTAGAGTTGAGTGAAATTGAATTACAGATTAAAACGATACCAGAAATTAAAGATGTTATTGTTATCTCTAAGGAGGACCAGCAGGGCGATAAATATATTGCTGCCTATTATACAGTTATTGCAGAACAGATAACCGAAGACCAAATAAGAAGCATATTAAGTGAAAAATTACCAGAATATATGATTCCTTCCCATATTAAAATGATTAAGTCATTACCTTTAAATGCAAACGGTAAGATTGACCTTAAAGCACTTCCTGATTTTGAACAACTTCAAAATTATTCTGATGATCCAAGGAACAAAACAGAGGAAATCATTCTTTATGAAATGAGAAAACTCCTTAATCGAGACATAGGTATAAAGGATGACTTTTTTAAATGGGGTGGGCATTCACTAAAAGCAGTAGCTTTAGTTCATGAACTATTAAAAGTGGGAATAAAGATCGGGGTTAGCGAAGTTTTTCAGTACCGTACCGTTGAAAAGCTAGCTAATCTGAATCAGTTAGTCGCTTATGGAAAAAATAATCAGGATTCAATTGCTGTTAATCCAATTTCATTAAATGATTCACAGATCAAGGGGTTGGTTGAACATCTTGCATCGCTTTGCTGCTCTTTTTCTAAAATTATTTGCACAGCCCCTGAGGTAGCTTGTTTTCCACTTTCTTCCCAGCAAAGGTGGCAATTAATGCAAGGTTCTATGTTGACTGGGTTTACAACAGAGATAGAAGGAGATATTCAGGAATCTAGCCTACGTAAACAACTCACAACAATCGTCAATCACAATCAACTATTACATAGTGTTATTCAAAATAACCCTACTCCCGAATGGAAAGAACGTGATATTTCAGAGCTTATCCCGCTGATTGAAAGAAGCATACCTTATCTTGATCTACGTGAGTTTGATCATAAAACCAAGAAAGACATCTTGAATCAGGTATCTGTTTTAATATTTACTTCTCCTTATCAAGCAGGTTCTTTTTTATGGCGAATGTGTTGTTTGCGCATAAATCAAGATAAGCACTTGATTATTTGGGGATTTAATCATATTGCATTTGATGGAATGAGCGCTGAGGTTATCCGTAACCAAATTTTAAACGGTATACAAGAACAGCAAAAATACCAAGATTATGTATTGCAGCTTAAACAAGGACCAGAAAACATTGCTGAACGTGAAATAATTGAGAAATTTTCATTAAATAAATGGCAAACAATAAATTGCTCGTTGATGCAAAAATTAATTCAAAACCAAAATAATACACAGGAAGAAATCACTATTGATGTTCCCCTAACCGGAGTAAGTCACAAAACTCCTTGGAAATTAGCATTTGACATTGTCATAAAACTATTAAGAGATTATTTCCATACCCAGGAAATCTCATTGGGAATTGTTCATTATGGCAGAAGTTACCAGCATCAGAATTATTACAACTGTGTCGGTGAGTTCCTTGATGTTGTTCCTGTTTTAGTCCAAAAGATGGACGAAGAAGCAGAGGTTATGTCGCTTTTAGAGAAATGTCGACTGTATTCTATTAATTTTATTACCTTATTAGTAGATCATGCCCTATCAAAGCGATTTTCTAAAATAGCTCGACTTCTAAGGCCCGCATTTAAAACAAATGGAGAACCACAACAATTCGTTTTGTTTAACTTTCAAGGTTATTTTCCAAAAAATGAAAAATATATCTTGGAAAATGCATTAAAAGGGGTGAAGACAAAGCATCTCTCAGCTGTAACTATCGTTGCTAATTATGACGAGGATAATCTAACTATTCGTATAAGCGGTTTGAATGGATTGAATGTGAATAAGATAGACGAGATCATTAAGTCCTATCAAGTCAGGCACTATGATTCAGAACCTTTGGTAGAGTCTTATGTCTAAACTAGCAATACAACAGGGTATAAACTTACCTCTCCCAAGTGAGTATAAATCGCTAAGTGACATGATTTGTATTACTGCAAAAAAACACCCAAATAAGGGGATGACCTTTATCGCGTATTCGGGAAGTGAAGAGTTTTTATCTTATCCTGAGTTAATTCAGCAAGCGCTATGTAGTCTTAATGGTCTTAGGCAAAAAGGTTTGCGAGAGGGTGATATATTATTAGTCCAACTAGATGATCCGAAACAGTTTTATATTGTATTTTGGGCTTGTATTTTTGGCGGAATAATACCAGCACCTATATCACAGCCAACAACTTTTGAGCCAGGATCCGATAAAATAAGTAAGTTATTCAATGTTTGGGAAATATTGCAAAAGCCTTTGTTGGTGATTGAAGAGAAATATCAGAAGCAGTATCAAATTCTTAAAAATTCTTCTATGCATTTTAATTTTCAATTTATTACAAATTTGGAATTATGTGCTAATGAAGCAGGCGAAATCTATCAATCAAAGCCTAAGGATCTGGCAGTTTTGCAATTCTCATCCGGCAGCACTGGCAGTCCTAAAGGCATACAATTAACGCATCAGAATATACTTACTAACATTTATTCAATTAGTCAAATTTTAACTATATCACCAGACGATATTACCTATACCTGGTTACCGCATACCCATGACATGGGGTTATTTTGTCTTTATTTAAGTTCAGTGATTTCAGGCTGTTCTATCCATATTTTTACACCCAGCACCTTTATCCGATCCCCTTATCTTTTCCTTAAAAAAATAAGCGAACACAAAGGTACCTGGTTTGCGGCACCTAATTTTGCTTATGAGTGGATGGTTAATAAAATTTCTACCGAGCAATTAACTAATTTAAATTTAACTTCCTTAAGATATGTATTAAATGGGGCTGAGCCTATTTCAATCCCTGTTACCAAGCGTTTTATAGAAAAATTTGCTGCTTGTGGCTTTAAGGAAGAAATGATGTGTCCTTGCTATGGTATGGCCGAGGCTACCGTTGCCGTAAGTGCTGCCATAAACATTGGTATTAATGATCAGCTCTCATTCATGCCGGTCGGATATCCGATTATTAATACTAGTATCAGAATTGCCGATGAACAAGGAAACACCTTAGCAGAACACGTCCTGGGTGAAATCCAAGTAAAAGGGGATGCAGTCACTTCTGGGTACTATCGAGATAAGAATGCCTCGGATAAGATGTTTGCTGATAACTGGCTTCGCACAGGTGATTTAGGTTTTATGATTGATGGCGTTCTAGTGGTAGCTGGAAGATTAAAAGACATTATCTTTGTACGTGGACAAAATTATTTTGCCAATGATGTTGAGGAAATTATCTATAGTATAGAAAGGGTTAAACGAGGAAATGTAGCCTGTGTGGGTTTATTTAATGATAAAACACAAAGGGAGGAACTCTTAGTCTTCCTACAACATAAATTCGATATCCAAAGTTTTTTACCTCTACGGACAGCAGCAATAAATAAACTCTTTGAAGCTTTGGGCTTAGAAATAACTCATGTAATTCCAATTAAAACCATACCGAAAACTACCAGTGGTAAGTTGCAGCGTTATTGTTTACGTACTTCCTATATGGACGGTGACTATGATGAGATTTTAACTAATATTAGGCAAGCTTTGGTGAGAGAGGAGGAAAACAATAATTTGAGTCCTATTTCATATCTTGAGTTAGAAAATAATTTACGCAAGATCTGGTCCAATATTTTACAAATTCCAGCTCTGGAAATCGCAATCGATAATACCTTTTATTCCTTAGGAGGTAATTCCATAAAGGCTTATCAATTACTCGATGAAATGGAAAAATCTTTACAAAGAAAAATAGATCCTGAAATTTTAGTCATGTGTAAGACAATTAGGCAATGTATAGACTATCTAACGAGTAATCCTGAGGAAACTTCAAACCGTCAGGCTTTGCCTTTTGCCCGTAAGTTTTTGCAGACCCCATCAACCGTTGCAATCACTGGGATGGCATTGCGCTTTCCTAATGCTAGGAATCAACATGAGTTTTGGGAAAATTTGCACACTAAAAAAGACTGCATTTCTAAGGTCAGTTCTAAACGTAAAGAACTGGCTGATGCTCCAGATTGGGATGATTGGTTAGGTGAGTTGGGTAGCATTGATAATTTTGATAATGACTTTTTTGAAATTACTGCAGAAGAAGCAATTTTTATGGATCCACAACAAAGACTAGTCTTAGAGGTCTCGTATGAAGCTTTGGATGATGCTGGTCTAATCGCAGGTCTATTGGGGGAACAAGAGATTGGTGTTTATTCTGGAGTCAGTGATAATTCTTATTTTCAATTACTAATCAGATACTTAGAAAAACATGGTATCGAGGCCCTACACCAAAATAGTCTTATTAACAATATGAGCAATATGATATCAGCACAAGTTGCTCGTTTTTATAATTTTACCGGCGCAGCATTAGCAATTGACACTGCTTGTTCCTCTTTTTTGGTGGCTTTTCATCATGCTGTGGATGCTTTGCAGCATAATGAGCTTAGTGGCGCAGTTGTTATAGGAGCGAATTTGTTGGTTACTCCAACGACCCATTTACTTTCATCTAAAGCTGGAATTCTTTCCTCAGGCAAACATGCTAAGGTGTTTGACAAAAATGCCGATGGTTCAGTGCTTGGAGAAGGAGTGGTCGTTTTTTACTTAGAAACTCTGGAAAAGGCACTTGCAGAAAACAAAAATATTTATGCCATTGTTCGTGGTTCGGCCATCAATAATGATGGAACTTCTTTTGCCCTAATGGCACCGAATCCGAAGGGACAATTTAAAGTTCTCCAAAAAGCTTATGCAAATGCCAATCTTAGTCCCAATGAAGTCAACTACATAGAAATTCACGGAGCAGGAACGACCATTGGCAATCCGATTGAATTATATACCTTATCTAAGCTATTTGCAGACCATGGTAAAAACGAGCCTAATGCGGTGGCAATTGGATCGGTGAAATCAAATATAGGTCATTTATTACCGGCAGCTAGCGGAGCAGGTTTGGCTAAGATACTCCTTTGTATGAAGCATAAAAAACTAGTTCCAAGTTTACATCTCGAACAAGTTAATCCGGCATTAAAATTAGAAAAATCTCCCTTCTACATAGTTCAAGACTTGGAAGATTGGTCTACTAAAGAAAACCAAACCCGCAAAGCTGGTTTAAGTTCCTTCGGTTTTGGAGGAACCAATGTACACGTGATTTTAGAGGAATGGAATAATGAGCTTAAAATCGATAAGCAGCAAGAATTTCACCTGCTGACTTGTTCTGCTAAAACTAACGAAGCCTTGGAACTAATGCTTGGACAAACAGAAGCCATGTTAAAAAATCCACAAGACATCGATTTAAACAATTTTGGTTTTACCAGAAATCGTTATAGAAAACACTATTCCTATAGAGCAGCGTTTTTGCTTTCAGCTAACAAAAAATGGGAAACGAGCTACACGGTTAAAGGAAAAAGCCTTAAAAAGGCAGAACCCAAAATAGCTATTTTGATTGGCGACCTAAATTGTTTCAATCAAGAAGAGCAGATACTATTTCAGTATTGGTATGGCATATTAAAAAAATTAATACAGGTGACCCCGCAGATCCATCATATTAGTGGTGTTGATTCTGGAGCAAAGCTTGCTGATTTATTAATTGCTAAACATATGCCTAAAAATGAATCTTTGTGTAAAAATAAGTGGAACCCTGATTTAAATAGTAATGTCATCCTAAGCTTAGGATATCCGCAGTTTAGTTGCGAGCAGATAAAGGTGGTTCACATAGAAAAGGAACAAATTTATTTATCAGATTTCCGATTCCTTGCATTGTTGGCTGAATTATATGTTTTGGGAGTTGATTTGCGTTGGGAGCTGATTCATCCCAATGGATCAGGTAAATTGATAAACGTACCTGCTTATCCATTTGAACAAAAATCATTTTGGATTAATTCACTAGATGGAAATAAACATGGATACAGAAAAAATCGTTTGGATTCTTAAAGAAGAAATTGCGTCGACCATGAATCAAGATCCTCATTCAATTGATCAGGACTTGAATTTTTTAAGACTTGGTATTTCTTCCATAGAATCCTTAAAAATCATCAATAAAATTAAAAGAAAATTGCAAATAGATATCAATCCAGTAGCTATGTTTGAATATAAAACGATAATTGAGTTGGCTTCTTATCTTAGCCAGTGTATGCAAGAAGAGGAAGCTATATAGGAGGAGAAATGATCATGGACCGCGAGAAAAACTATCTTTTTTTGTATTTAGCAATAACATTTGGGGTTTGGTGGGGTACAGCACTGTGTTTTTTATTATTTGGTGACTCGCTGACTAAATTGGTGGGTGAATTAACACTATTACATCCTCTTATTATATTTTTTACCTATTTGCCTTCTATCACTGGATTAACTCTCTATTATTTAATGGGGGGTTCTACTGCTGTAAAAATAGTTATCTCTAAGCTTATCCCTAGGAAGCAAGATTTATTTTGGTTTCCCGTGCTTTTTGTCGTTTTTATGTTTTTCGTGTTCTTTATGCGCTTTGGGTCTTTATTTTTCGGTATAGCAGTACCTAAAATAACGTATAATATGTCTCAAATGATTTCAGAGATATTTTTAAATTTCGTTCGCGAAACGGGTATAATCGGTGGAACTTTCGGGTGGGTTGGTTTTTTATTACCTTGTTTACAAGGAAAATTAAAAAACAATATTTCAAGTGGATTATTGACTGGTCTTATTTTCGGATTATGGCTCTTCCCTGGCTTTGCCTTTTCTTCTTCAACAGAAATATCGTTTGCACTTTATGTCATACAATTAATGCTTTTCTTTTTGTTTCAAAGTTACGTTTTTAACGCAACTCAAGGTAGCCTTGTTTTTTATTTGTTTAGTTTTGGACTTATTTCTGCTGGTAGTCATATACAACTTTATTATTTTAATGTACCAATACAAGTAATGCAGATAGTCTATTTTACGGCTATATCACTTATATTTCACATTATATCCAGGAAAATTCAAATTGATGCTCCATTGCAAACTTTGAGTACTCTTATCCCTATGAGAAATGAAACAAGGAGTGATCAGCAAGTAATTTTGAGGAATAAGGTACTATGATGTCCAATAATAAAATACCTCCATTGTTTCTTATTGTTTGGTTAGGAGATTTTATATCCACAATTGGCTCAGGATTGACAGCCTTTGCTTTAGGGGTTTATGTCTTTAAATTAACAGGTCAAGCTACTAGTGTAGGTATGGTAGTTTTGTTTACCTTTTTACCCGCATTGCTATTGCGTCCAATAGGGGGGGTACTGGCTGATCGACTTGACCGATTGTTATTAATGATTGTTGGTAACCTAGGCTCGGCAATCAGTATAGGTCTGATTTTCTATGTGCTTCAGATAAACCCTAATAATATGATGGTTATTTATTTGGGGGTTACTTTAAGTTCTATTTTTTATGCTCTGCTAAATCCAGCTTACAAAGCCTGTGCTTCTGATTTCTTGACAAAGGAGCTGTATGCAAAAGCCGGTGGGTTGATGCAATTATCCAGTGCGGCTCAATTTCTGGTAGCTCCATTCCTCGCGGGAATCCTTATGTCGATGATGAGTATTAGCTATGTATTGTTTATAGATATTTTAACCTTTGTTTTTTCTGCAGTGGCTATTGTTTTTGTCAGGCTTATGAAGAACACCCCTGTAACCCTAGCAGAGAAACAAAACAATCACTTTTGGGCTGAAATTGTAGAAGGCTGGCAAGCTATCACTGCCCATCGTGGTATTCTGATTCTAATCATTTTGATTTCATTGCTGCTTTTTTATGTTGGTCTTATTCAGGCTCTTTTAGCCCCAATGGTTCTTTCATTCGCAAATGAGGCCACTTTAGGAGTTGCGCAATCAATTTGTGCAATTGGCATGCTAACAACTTCGATCATCATCAGTACGGCTGAAAGAAAAAGAAACAATGTATCGATACTAACTATTTCACTTATAGTAATGGGTATCTTTTTCTCCTTTATTGGATTCCATCAAAATATTTGGGCTATTATTATCCCTGGCTTTGTCTTTTCTTCGACTATTCCTTATGCAAATAGTAGTATTGATGTACTCATAAGAAAAAATATTGATAATGAAAAACAAGGCAGGGCTTGGTCTCTTATTTCTCTGGTCACTTATGCAGGTGCTGTGCTTGCTTATGCTGTTGCTGGATTTTTAGCTGATAAAGTTTTTAATCCTTTATTTATGCCAGACGGAGCTTTTGCAAATAATTTGGGCTATATATTTGGAGTAGGGCAAGGAAGAGGAATTGCTTTTATTTTCTTTACCTCAGGTATATTTGTTGTGCTCATATCATTCTTCATCTTCAGATCAAAATCAATCTGGCAATTAGAGCAATAAAAAATGTTTTCAAAAAAATTAAAGGCCGAGCAAACTTTTATCACATTAAAAATGCTTAGAACTGATTTATTTAAAAAAAAAGTAATAACTTTGCTTTTATTTTTTTTTGTTTCGATCGCCGCTTTTTTAGTTGCCTCTAGTGCAAACATGATTGTGGAATTGATGAGTTCTTTAAATTATCTGTTTGCAAGATCTAACGTACCTCATTTTGTTCAAATGCATCATGGTTCAATTAATCCAAACCTTATCAACCATTGGGCATCACAAAATAGCATTGTGAAGAAAAAGCAGATCGTTGAGATGCTTCGTATAGACCCATCCAATGTATATATTGGTCACAGGGATACATCTGAAAGAAATGGCATCATGAATATCGATTTTGTTTCCCAAAATAGTTCCTTTGATTTTTTGTTTAATTTAAATGGGCAAGTGATTCATCCTTCTCGCGGAGAAATTGCAATTCCTGTGTATTATATGCAACGAGATCATTTAAAAATTGGAGATAAAGTTAGAATTTTAAGTAAGGGCCTGCAAAAGGAATTTACTATAGTAGATTTTGTGAGAGATGCGTTAATGAATCCATCCATTATCCACTCCAAAAGATTTCTAATAAATCCGCAAGATTTTACAATCCTAAGAGAATCCGCAAACCAATTTGTTTATTTGATTGAGTTTCAGGTTTCTGATTTAACTAAGCTCAGTCAATTTAGTAATGAATATCTATCTGCAGATTTACCAAAAAATGGTCCAACCATTCATTACCAATTGTATAAGATTATCAACTCAATTACAGATGGTTTTACAATTGGATTAATCACATTAATTAGTATTTTATTAACTATTATCGCCATACTTTCCTTAAGATTTACGATCCTTACTACGATGGAGGAGGATTATAAAGAAATTGGAATCATGAAGGCGATTGGTATTCAGCAGAACTACATTAAAAGATTTTATTTGGCTAAGTATGTTTTAATCGCTGCAGTAGCTTGTGGAATAGGATATTTTGCTGCTTTCTTTTTTAAAAAAATATTTATAGCTAATATTATGCTCTATCTGGGCACAGCTCCTAAAAATATTTTTCTGAATCTTATCCCATTGCTTTCGGTGTGTTTCATATTTTTGGTTGTTCTTTATTCTTGTATGTTAGTACTGAGGAAATTTACTAAGATATCTGCTGTAGAAGCATTAAGAGTAGGCGTTGTAGACGAGCTGCAAAAACATCAAAAATACCTATCTCTTAAAAGAAGTAAATATCTTAATTTGAATATTTTTTTAGGACTGAAGGACGTTTTTCAACGCTGGAAAAAATTTATATTATTGTTTTTTGTTTTTGTAATTTCCTCTTTTATCTTAGTATTACCAATTAATTTTTTTAATACGATTAAGTCACCAAGCTTTATGACTTTTATAGGTATTGGACGAAGTGATATGCGGATAGATATGCAAGGAAACAATAACGATGAATTTAAGCGAATTCTTTCTTACCTAAAAAAAGATGAAACGGTTAAACAGTATTCATATGGAATTGCTTCACGGTTTAAGGTGATGAATAGTGCTGGTCAATTAGAAAATATTAATATTGAGTCGGGCGATTTTTCTTTATTTCCAATACATTATTTACAGGGTAGATCTCCATTACATGAGGATGAGATTGCACTTTCATACCTCAATAGTGAGGAATTAAAAAAGAATGTTGGCGATCGGATTATTGTAATCGTAAATGGACAAAGTAAAGAGATGTTGCTGGCGGGGATCTATCAAGATGTAACCAATGGAGGTAGAACTGCAAAAGCAATATTACCTGTTAATCCGGAAACTATACTTTGGTATGTTTTTAGTGTGGACTTCAAGCCTAAGGTAGCGCTTGACTACAAAATTAACACTTATGCAAAGCTTTTTCCTCTAGCACGAGTTACCAATGTAAGTGATTATTTAATGCAAACATTAGGAGATTTAATTAACCAAATAAAAGTGCTTGCCCTATTAATCGTTTGCGTGGCAGTATTTATTACTATTGTAATCAGCTCGTTGTTTTTGAAATTATTGGTAGCAAGGCATTATTCGCAAATAGCCATAATGAAAGCAATAGGGTTTTCATTAGCGGATATCAGAATTCAATATTTAACTCGATCATTGTTAATTCTTAATCTTGGGATTTTGGTAGGTGTGGTAATTTCTAATACACTTGGGCAAAGCCTGGTCGGACTTGTATGGTCTATGATGGGCGCACCTGAAATTAAGTTTATTATCAACACGGTTCATACTTATATTATTTGTCCATTGATATTAATGTCTGTAGTGACTATGACTACAGTTGGCAGTATTGCTTTAATTAAGAACGTTCATATCGATAAAATGATTGTGGAGTAGAAGAGAGAATGGAAGTTATACTAGAAGCAAAAGGGCTGTATAAAACTTTTCCCCTTGGTAAGACCGGCCAGCAAAATGTCCTTAGCAATATAAATCTATCCATTAAAAAAGGCGAATTTGTATCGATTATGGGACCCTCTGGGTCAGGTAAGTCTACTTTACTTTACAATTTAAGCGGTATGGATAGAATAATTTCAGGAAGTGCTAAGTTTTATGGCACAGAATTGTCAACTATGCCTGAAAAAAAATTATCTAGCTTGCGCCTAAATAAAATGGGATTTGTTTTTCAACAAATATATCTTCTAAAAAATTTGTCTATCTTTGATAATATTGTACTTTCAGGCTATTTGGCTAAAAAGCGATCTCGAGGGGAAATTGATATTAGAGCAATCGAGTTAATGGACAAGATGGGAATTCGTGAGCTTGCGAACCAAAATATTACTCAGGCTTCAGGGGGACAGTTACAAAGAGTAGCGATTTGTAGAGCGCTTATTAATCAGCCTGATATCCTATTTGGTGATGAACCAACTGGTGCATTGAATACTACATCTGCCCAGAATATTATGGAAATATTGATCGATACTAACCAGCAATCTGCAACCACCATTCTATTAGCAACTCATGATATTAAAGTTGCGATAAAAACAGAGCGTGTAATTTATATTATTGATGGCAAAATTGTTGCTGAGTTACAGCTGAATAAATACATAAAGAATCGCAGTGATGATAGGGAGCGGGAAGCACAGCTGACCGATATGTTAATTAGCATGGGATTTTAAATTATGTGGTTTTTATTATTATGGGCAATAGGACTTATAACTTCAGTAATTTATTTTTTAATCACTGGGGTTCCAAACGATCTAAGTGAAATTTTTTCTATTCTTCTTTTACATCAATTTGTTGTAACTTTTGGCTTGCTTGGCCTAATTGGTTTTATTGAAAGCGTTTTGTTCGGTAACAAAATTGCCAAGATGATCGGATGGCCAGGGGGACCATATCAAACTAAATACGGTTTTTATCAACTGACGTTGGGTGTAACAGGGGTTATGACAATTTGGTTTGATGGTTATTTTTGGCTGGCTGTTCTTGTCAATATGTATGTATTTGGAGTAAGTGGACTATGGACTCATATCGCAGAAATGATAAATCAAAAAAAATCAGATCTGTACCATCTTGCAAATATTGTAATTAATGCATGCTATCAAACATTTATTACAACACTCTACCTATTAACTTAGAGAAGAATTGTATGAAGAGCTACAATGAAAGGGTGAAAAAATATTTACCCGGTGGTGTGCATTATAATTTTCGCCTTCCTTGGCAAGAAACCCCAATTCATTTTGTGAGAACAGCTGGAAGCCATGTTTGGGATATGGATGGGAAACAATACTTGGATTTTTACGCAAGGTTTGGTGCTTTAATCCTCGGACACTGCAATCAGGAATACAATGAGGCTTTAAAGGGGGTGATTGATCGGGTTTTATCAGTTAGTCATTGCGATTTGGATGCCGAGGTTTTGGAAATACTTGCTCAATATATTCCCTCTGCTGAAATGATTCGCTTTGGATTGTCTGGTACGGAGATTGTGCAAAATGCCCTTCGTTTAGCGAGAGCATGGACAGGTAAAAACCGCTTTGTCCGGTTTGAAGGTCACTACCATGGGAATGCAGATAATATTATGGGCGGGAAGGTCTCTAGAAATGGGGATCCTATTCCCTCTGATTTTATTGGGGATTTAAAAGGAACTGCTGGGCGAGCAATAGATACCTTAGAAACACAATCTTATCTATTACCTTGGAATGATGCAGCTGCTTTAGAAGCACTTTTTGAAAAGCATGGAGATGAAATTGCTGCTGTTATCACTGAGCCAGTTTGTGTTAATGCGGGTAGTATTATGCCAGCATCAGGGTATCTGCAAAAAGTGAGAAAATTATGTGATCAGTTTGGGGTTATACTGATTTTTGATGAAATCATAACAGGTATTCGCATGGGCTTAGGAGGTGCTCAAAAAGCATTTAATGTTATTCCAGATTTGACTGTTTTAGGTAAAGCAATTGGGGGAGGAGGAGTCCCCGTATCAGCCTTGGTTGGTAAGAGGGAAATTATGCAACTCTTGGTCGATAAAAAGGTTATTCATGCAGGTACTTTTAATGGTTATCCTCTTGGAATGGCTGCAGTTAAAACTACCTTTGAAATATTGGGTAGAGACAATGAATTAGCTATTACTCAAATGAATGAAAATATAACCCAGATACATAAAATTCTAAAGACCCGCGCAGATGCCATAGGATTACCGCTGGTTATTCAAGGTCCCCCTGGCTGTGCTGCATATCATTGTAATAATGATATTTTAGCCAATACCTCAGATTATACTTATGAAATGATGACCTTGGATATCCTTTTAAATCATAATCTCGTCCAAAATGGTATTTTAGTTTCTACTGTTTCACGTCTTTATCCCAATATTATGCTTAATCAAAGTGATATAGAATGGTTTTCCGAAAGGGTTGATATGGCATTGCTAGAGACTAAACAAGCTTACGATGAAATTAATTCATAATTTATTATGCACACTCAAGTATTCCATCAATTGAAAAAAGGAAAAGGCGATCAACAATTGATCTTATTTCCTTATCTAGGGGGGCATGCAGATAGTTTTTCTGTGTTGGCTAATTCTATTCGGGAAGAAATTGAAATTTGGTCTTCTAATCTTCCAGGGCATGGAAGATGTACTCAAGGGGAGCTTTTGGAGGATATTAATAGCGTCGTAAATTTATATGTTAAAAAGATACAGAAAATTTGCAAACCAAACTGTATTTACTTTGGCCATAGCATGGGTGGAATTATTGCCTATTTCTTAGCTCAACACATACTTAGCGCTGAAGATAATTTAGTAAAACCCGCTGCTATAATATTATCAGCTTGTAGAACTCCTGCTGAATTTAACAGGCTAAATGTTCCCAAATTAGCAGACGGAGATTTGCTGGCAAAGTTAATTAATTACGGTGGTATGTCCGATGAAATTTTAAAAGAAAGAAGTTTATTAGACTATCTAATGCCTATATTTCGTGCCGATTTTAAAATATTAGAAAGCTCATCGCTATGTAGCGTCTCACCATTGAATATTCCCGTATATTTTTTATGGGGTGAGAATGACAAAATAGTTCCAATAGAGTCAGTTATTAAATGGTCAAAATATTTTTCAAGTGAAATAAATTTATTTCCCATTAGAAACGTAGCTCATATGTTTACACAGAATCAGTTAAAAGAAGTAACACATTTGATAGAAAATATTATCGACATGAGCCGCGTAAGTGCTCCAGTAACCTAGTTAATTTGCGCGGGAATTGCTGATTGATTATCGATAAATTAGACGAGTTCAAAAAAAAGTTAATTAGAGGGCACGTATTATGTTATGCCCTTATTGATTTTATTGGTGGCCAGACCTGGAATCGAACCAGGGACACAAGGATTTTCAGCCCCATAATTCAAAAATAACCAATTGATTTTATTTTAATTTTTATCGCCCTCAGCGCTAACATAAACTGACCCACCTATAGCTAAAAAAACTGACCCACCCATTGTATTCCAAAAAACTTGTCATAACTCAAATCACGGACTGCGCTACTGTTTAAGTAAGCTCATTTATAAAGGAGCTGAGCATGTGTCGCAGAGGATTATGCAAACACTGTGGTATTTCATTTGAACGGCTCAAAAATCCTGCCCAATCGTATTGCTCAAAAACAGCCTGCCAATTGGCACGTAAACGAGCATGGCGCCGGAAGAAGATGAGTCAGGACGTTGATTATAAGGCAAATCAGCGAGCTGCTAATAAGCGTTGGCAATCAAAAAACGCCAGCTATTGGCAAAGGTACAGAGCAAAACATCCTGACTATGTTGCAAAGAATCGCACTGGACAGCATAGACGAGATAGCAAAAGACGGGGTAAGGCGTCATTTCTTGCAAAGAGCGACGCGTTCCCATCAGACCCCCTAGTTCTCCCTGGTACCTACTTGCTAACCCCCCTGATAGGAGAGACGCTTGCAAAGAGTGACGCGTTACGCGTCAAAATCCTTGTAGAGCCTGGAGAAAATGCCTTTGAGAGCCTGCTTGCAAAGAGTCTACCGTATAGCCAACTAAAAACCTAGTTGGTTACAATGCGACCATAATCTAACGGAAGACTATTATTATGAAACAACCTGAAGTCAGGGCCCTTGAATGGCACCAGCTTGATGTACGCTATGCGGACATTCGTATCCATACACAAACGGCCATTAATCGTCTTATACGATCGATTCAATCCCATGGGTTGTTGATTCCCGTTTTAGTTGTACCCTGGAGGAGTGCTGAGTCAAGCGAGCGTTGGGTTGTCATTGATGGCTATTTACGTATCGCAGCATTCCAGGCACTACGACACGACAGCATAGAGGTAGTTGTTTCTAGCCACACTATGAAAGACGCCCTTATTGACCTATATCGCCAGAATACTTCCCGTGTCTGGGAAGCCTATGAAGAAGCTAAATTAGCACAAACACTCATCAGCGAGCATCAACTTTCACAGACTGAGGTAGCCCAACAGCTAGGTAAGAGCAAGAGTTGGGTGTCCTACCGCCTGCAGTTACTTCAAGATCTCCCTGAATTTGTAGAACAAGCAATACGTCAAGGCGTATTGTCAACTTGGACAACCCAGCGCATTATCTTACCGTTCGCGCGCGCGAACAGTGAGGGTGCAAAAAAACTAGTCAAGTATTTAGAAACAAAAACACACGCCAGTAGAGACATTCAAGCCTATTATACGCATTACTTAAGTAGTAATCGTCAAACCCGTAAAAATATGCTGGATGAGCCACAGCATTTTTTTAAAGCCCATGCTTTTCAAATGAAATCAGACACAGTGCCACTTGATAAACTAGCCCCTGAAGAAGCTTGGGAAAGTATCCTTGCGCTGTGTTTATCCAAACTGAAGCGACTTGAGGGTATTCTCCCTGCAGTGTTTTATCCAAAGCAAGCATCGATCGAACGCAGCATGCTCATGAAGCCCTTGTCAGCATTGCTTAATCAAGTCCATCAACTACAAAAAAATGTTGAGGAAAACCACCATGTATGATCCGGTTATAAAAAGTACCATTAAACAACTTCATCAGATAGGTAAGAGTATTAGAGAAATTAGCAGATCCCTGGGTATTTCACGAAATACAGTTCGTTCAATATTGCGCCAAGAAGTTAACCTCGAGTTAATAGAAAAGCAAGACCTTCTTGAGCTCATTCGAACCTTACTGGGTTCGTGCAAAGGGAATTTAGTTCGTGTTCATGAAATACTGACTGCAGAACACCAACAAAACATCGCATACAGCACATTAACTTATTGGGTACGCAAATATGCGCTTCGAGATAACCCGAGGCAGCGTGTCGGTGAGTATCTTTTTGAGCCAGGAGAGGAAATGCAACATGATACCTCACCCCATTGGCTGGAACTCGGTGGAAAACGAGTCAAAGCACAATGTGCTTCGCTTATATTTGGTTTTAGTCGCATGCTTTTTGTTCAGTATTATCCTCGATTCTCACGTTTTGAAGCGAAGTCGTTTCTCTCTGATGCCTTGGTTTTTATGCAGTCTTCCTGCAATCGCTGCATCATTGATAATACCAGTGTCATTCTAGCAGGTGGTGCTGGCGCTTACGCCGTTGTGGCACCCGAGATGGTGTTCTTTAGTCGTGTCTTTGGCTTTCAATTCATAGCACATGCTGTGAATCACGCTGATCGTAAGGGTAAGATTGAAAGACCTTTTTATTATCTTGAAACCAATTTTCTTGCTGGACGTGTTTTTAAGGATTGGCAAGATTTAAATAACCAAGCACGTGCTTGGTGTGAGGCGGTCAATCAAAAAGTGAAACGTCATTTGGGAGAAAGTCCAACAATATTGTATCAACAAGAACGCCCATACTGCATGAGTTTACCGAAAGTGTTGCCTCCTATTTACAATCAGTTGCAACGCATGGTCAATTCTGAAGGTTACATTAGTGTTGAAACCCAGCGTTACTCCGTTCCAGAGCGATTGCTTGGGCAGGTGGTGGATGTTTATCAATACATGAACCACATTGATGTTTTTTACCAGCATCAAAAAGTAGCTACGCATCAAAGAGCAACAGGACGGCCTTACCAGCGCCTTTGTGATAAAAGCCATCATCCTACATTGAGGAAAGAAGCGATGCTTAACGAATTGTCTGAAGCACAGCGTAAGCTTACTGGGCTTCATCCCCTATTAGACCTCTACCTTAATGACCTAAAGTCACAGGTAAAAGGTCGAGGGTTTTCAGTATTTAAGCGCTTACTCTATTTTAAGGAGCTCTATCCTCAAGATGCATTTATCGCTGGGATCGTCAGTGCACAAAAGTATCGTTTATACGATATGAATCGCCTTGAACGCATCATATTGCGTTCTATCCAAAGTGATTTTTTTAACCTTTAGTCGTGAGGCGTTTTCTTATGTATGACGAATTACATCAATACCTCAATCAATTGCGTCTCAGGGGAATGGATGAGCTACTAGACAGTGTGCTTTTAGAGGCTCAGAAAGAGGGGCTCTGCGCACAGGATGTCCTGCATAAACTTCTTGTTGCTGAAACGCAGTACCAAAAAATACGCGCTTTAGAAAATCGATTAAAAAATGCTAAGATCCCCTGGGAGTGGAGCATTGATACCTTCCCATTTCAACGACAACCGGCCATTAAACGTGACCAAGTCATGGCATTGGCTAAATTAGAGTTCATTAAAAGCGCAGAAAATATTACACTCATTGGCAATCCAGGTGCAGGGAAAACAGGCATAGCTATCAGTTTATTACGCTTGGCAATTACCAATGGCTATAGAGGGCGCTTTTACAATGCTCAGGAGTTGTTAAACGACCTGTATACCTCACTAGCGGATAGAAAGACGTCTAGTCTCTTAAAGAGCATCGCAGCCTACGATTTGTTAATCATCGATGAGCTCGGATATTTAACCTTAACCCCGGAACAAATCAATATTTTCTTTAAACTGATTGATATGCGATATCGCAAGAAATCAACCATCATTACAACCAACCTAGACTATACTCAATGGCACGAAATCTTTAAGAGCAAACCACTGGTCGATGTTATGTTGGATAGATTCAGGCATTATTGCACGACTATTTCAATTCTGGGGGACAGTCTTCGCGCTGCCAGTGAAGTAAACAAACCGCTACAATCCACGTAAGTACCACGCTTAAGCATCGGAAAACCATCCTGAATAGGAGTGAATGCGCTTAGTTAATACTATGAATCCTAAGGAGTCTATTCTTTTGATCACCCCAACTGCCCGATAGGCATCTTCTCAAGGGGAAGATGACAAGGAATCTATCGAAAACTTGTGAGTAAACTGATGGATAACCTGGTGCAGTAAGCTGCACTTCAGGTTACCCACAGCTTACATCACAAGTTTTCAATAGATGGATTTATTTTATATTCCAACAATAATCTTTTATTTTTTTTAGTCTAATAGCTCGTGTGCTAAGCACTCTCGCTATTATGTTTTTGCGCATTTAGTGGGTCAATTTTTCTTAGCAAAAGTGGGTCAATTTAAGTTAGCGGCGAGGCAAAAGAGGTTGTTGAGAGCCAACGAGGTAAACATGAGCAGTTTGTGTTTACTTTTAAGGGTAGACCAGTAACTCGAATGCTTAATACTGCTTGGATAAGTGCTAGGAAAAGAGCTGAATTAAGACATGTGCGTGTACATGACTTGAAGCATACTTTTGGCAGGCGTTTGCGCTCTGTTGGAGTGAGCTTTGAGGATCGGCAGGATTTTCTAGGTCATCGTTCAGGACGAATTACAACGCATTATTCCTCGGCTGAATTGCAGAATCTTTATGAAGCTGCAAATAAGGTTTGCGAAAACAAGAAAAGTGGGGTGGTGCTTACTTTGCTGCGCAACCCCAATAACAGGAAGGGTAATGAAATAACACAAAGAAATAACGTGGTAAAGTTATAGCTTTGTGTTTGCTGTGGCCCACAAAATCCCCACAATGGATTTTAAGGGTTTGGAAAAATCGATTGTAACTTATTGATTTTACTGGTGGCCAGACCTGGAATCGAACCAGGGACACAAGGATTTTCAGTCCTTTGCTCTACCGACTGAGCTATCTGGCCCCAAGAGGTTGCTATTAAACTCTGAGAACGCTTTTGAGTCAAGCAGGGGTCATTGTTTTTTTGTAAATACAGCGTAACTATGATTTCTTTATTTCTTGATAGATTTTGGCAATTTCAGCCCCTAAGATCGCGTTATTTTTGATTAGTTCAATATTGGCTTGTAAGCTCTTGCCTGCTGTTAATTCTGCTATTCGTTGCAATAGGAAAGGAGTGATTGCTTTACCATTGAGGTGTTTAGCTTCCATTTGCGCCTGCTTAATAATAGGCATGATTTGCTCATCAGGTATTTCAGCAGCTTTAGGAATAGGATTGGCAATGACGATACCATTATTGAGAGCTAATTTTTGTTGATAGTGCATTAGGGTAGCTATTTCAGCAGCGCTGTCTAAGCGGTGAAGAAGGGGAATCCCACTGGACTGACTGTAAAAGGCAGGGAATTCATCCGTACGGTATCCAATGACAGCAACGCCATAGGTTTCTAGGACTTCTAATGTTTTGGGCAGGTCTAATATTGATTTTGCACCCGAACAAACGACGGTGACAGGGGTTGAGGCAAGTGCAATCAAATCGGCAGACATGTCAAAATTTTCACTGACATGATGATGTACACCACCGATCCCACCGGTTACGAATAGGGATAAACCAGCTAAATGCGCGCAAAACATAGTTGCTGCAACGGTAGTACTTGCGGTTATTTTGCGACAAAGCACAAAAGTGATATCTCGCCGCGATGCTTTAATCACTTCACTGTCATGTGCTAAATGTTTCATGATGGTTTGATCAATACCTATATGGATTTGCCCTTGATAAAGCGCAATAGTCGCGGGTACGGCACCATTATCCCGAATAAGTTGCTCAACGCTTTGGGCTGTACTCAAATTACCTGGGTAGGGAATACCGTGGGAAATAATGGTGGATTCCAGCACCACAATGGGTAATTGCTTATCGATTGCTTCCGCAACTTCTTCACTAAAATGTAATAATTCATGAAACATTTTTCATTTGCCTTATTTTTTAGGGACGAAGCCTGTCGGTGTTGAGGAACCCTCGCCAAAAAAGTATTTATTCATTTCCTCACGAAGAAATTCCTTTGCTTTAGGGTCGATTAAACTAAGTCGGTATTCATTGATCAGCATGGTTTGATGAGATAGCCACATTTTCCATGCTTGCTTTGAAACATGATTGAAAATTTTTTCACCTAATGGACCTGGAAAAGGGGCTACATCAAGGCCCTCCGCTTCCTGGTTTAATTTAGAACAAAAAACAGTTCTTACAGATTTCATATCCATTTGCTTAAAAAGTACAAGACGCTTAGATGAAGAGGATAATAGATATAGAAAAAATAGGGAATACGCGGGACTGCTAAATTAATTTGGGTCGCGAGAATAATGATTGGTAAGCTGGCAAGAGCCCAATTGTTGCCATTGAGATTATCAAGAATCAAATAGGCAAAAAGACAAGCTAACAAAGCAATGAGGGTTGGTTTTTTGCAATAAAACCAGGATGTAATGCAGAATGCGACTCCTGCCCAATTGTATTCCACGAAAAGACTACCCAATAAAAAAATAAAAATAGCGAAGACTCGCTTCCCAGTGCCGCCTAATTCATAACAATAAAGAGATGCTGCAGCGACCCCTAAGGTGAACATAATGTTCAAAGGCCATATATAGCGTAGGTGTTGCATTGCAACATAGGCTGGTGTTGCCATAACACCAAAAAAAGCCAAACGGATTAAAACTCGCGGGTAAAGGCCGCGCGAAAAGGAATCAGGCCGCGCTAGGTTATAGGCAAAAATAAAGCCGAATAAGGGCATGGCAAGCCTGCCAACATTGTAAAATGAGTGAACTGAAGTGGCAAAGAAGAACCGATTGATGTGATCGATGGTCATGGAGATTAGGGCAATCCACTTTATAACTTCCATGGTCCCACTACTAATTTTAACTCGAGGGAGATTGTTAACCTTTTCCCAGTATAGATTAGCGCTCAATAGTAATCTCCAAAAAACCACTGGTAACTCCCCACGTCATCCCGAGCGCAGCGAGGGATCTCCAGCAAACGGCACGTATTTAAAAATTGTGCTACTGCATGGAGATCCCTCGTCGCAAGCTCCTCGGGATGACGTGGGGAGTTACAACCACTGGGGTCTGTTTACGATTCTACTATTTTGGCTGAAAACGGTGAAGAGAGCTATATCTTGCAAAGCCGAATTTAACTACAATAGCTATTTTATGAAGCAAAACCAACTATGTTTAAACCACTAGCAGTATATATCGGACTACGCTACACGCGCGCTAAAAAGCGCAGCCACTTTGTTTCCTTTATCTCATTAAGCTCTATGCTAGGAATTGGCCTTGGCGTGATGGTGCTTGTCACTGTACTCTCCGTCATGAATGGTTTTGATGAAGAAATCCATAAACGATTTTTCGGTATGGCTCCTGAAGTTACAGTAACTGGTAGAGAGGGTAAAATTACTGATTGGCAGGCGCTGCAGGCTAAGCTTAAAGATACACCAGGTGTTGTTGCAGTTGCCCCCTACATTGGTGGCCAAGGTTTGCTCGCGAATGAAGGCCAGGTATTACCGATTGTATTAACAGGGGTAGATCCGGTGCAAGAGCGTACCCTGACTCATCTCCAAGATAAAATTCTTGTTGGTGATATGGCTAACCTTAACCATTTTGGCATTATCCTTGGCCGTGATCTTGCTGACAGTCTTGGAGTGATGCTTGGCGATAAAGTAACAATTATGATTCCGCAAGCAGCGGTGACACCGGCAGGGATAATACCGCGTTTTAAACGCTTTACTGTTGCTGGTGTGTTTTCGGCTGGTACAGGGTTTGGTTTTGATGCAAAGCTTGCTTTTATCCATTTGACCGATGCACAGAAATTAATGCAATTGGGCAATGATATAACTGGGCTCAAAATGAAAATAAGCAATATTTATGATGCGCCAAAAATCGCTGCCCAATTGACGAATAAGTTAGGTGAGCACTATGAAGTAGGGGATTGGACGCAGCAATTTGGCCCATTTTTTCATGCTGTTAAGTTGGAAAAAACGATGATGTTTCTAATTTTACTGTTAATCATTGCAGTAGCTGCGTTCAATTTAGTTTCATCGTTAGTCATGGTGGTTAACGATAAGCAGTCGGAGATTGCTATTTTAAGGACTATAGGTGCGACACCAGCAACTATTCTTTCCGTATTTATTGTGCAGGGGATGATGGTGGGGGTGGTAGGAACGATACTTGGCTTAATCGGGGGAATTATTTTAGCGTTAAATGCCACTGTAATAGTTAATTTTCTGCAGTCTTTTTTTCACACGCAAATCTTATCGTCAAACATCTATTTTATTGATTATTTACCCTCAAAAATTATGCTCAGTGATTTAGGAAAAATTTGTGTTGTAGCCTTGTTCATGAGTTTTGTTGCAACGATATATCCTGCTTGGCGTGCCTCAAAAACTGTGATAGCGGAGGCCTTACATTATGAGTGATGTTATTTTTAATTGCCAAAATATAAGCAAATCTTACTCTGATGGTGCAGAAGTCGTTGATGTGCTAAAAGGCATCAGCTTAACAATCAAACGTGGTGAGCGCCTTGCTATTGTTGGGCCTTCAGGTTCTGGTAAAAGTACCTTATTGCATTTATTAGGGGGGGTAGATAGACCAAGTGCTGGCGAATTATCGATGCTGGGTGTTAATTGGCAAACCTTATCTGAAAAACAGCGATGTAAATTACGTAACAAAGAATTAGGTTTTGTTTATCAATTTCATCATTTATTACCCGAGTTTACTGCTCTAGAGAATGTTTCTATGCCTTTATTGCTGGCAGATATGTCTGTTGTTGCTGCCCAGACGCGAGCAGAAACTATCTTAGAGCAAGTCGGATTGGCCCATCGATTACATCATAAACCCGCTCAGTTATCAGGAGGTGAGCGGCAAAGAGTGGCAATTGCGCGAGCTTTAGTTCATGAGCCTCGTTGTGTTTTAGCGGATGAACCAACGGGTAACTTAGATAATACCACTGCAGCGAAAGTTTTTGAGCTTATGCTCAGTTTGAATGAGCACTTAAACACCGCTTTAGTGATTGTTACCCATGATCAACAATTGGCAGGCCGCATGGATAAAATTTTAACGATCCAAGATGGGTTTTTGGCTTAGCAATTTTGGTAATAGCTCACTCCCTCTGCGACGTTCCGATCCAACGGCGTCATTGTGAGTGCAAACTGCCATCATTAAGAGCCTTTATACAGAACCTGAAAAACGTACTGAACTACCATTAGACTGTTATTGTGAATCGAAGGTGAAGCCGTCATTGCGAGGAGCGTAGCGACGAAGCAATCCAGTGACCTTATGAGATGCCAAGAAAGGCCACTGGATTGCTTCGCTAACGCTCGCAATGACGCCGCTTCTACATTACCGAACAGCCTTGTCCATAAACCTCATCGTCAACTTCATGAGAAGTATTATCATCCTTAGTGGGTGGTGGTGTTTCTGAGTGTGATGAATCTGCTGTGTTTGTTGAGCTAGCGGTACTCGACTCTTCTTTTTTAGATGAAGAACTTACTGGGCTTGATACGTTCGGAATCGCTGTCGGCGGCATCTTGCTTAACAATCCTGGATTAAGATACTCAGAATAGAGTTTTTTGTCCTCAGTTCTATCCTGCTTAGTTATATCGGCTTCATAGCTAATGAGTAGCTCCACTAAAGAAATATCGTTCGTGCTATTCGCTGAGATAGCAGCCAAATGTAGCGAGGTTTTTCCTTCCACGGTAGCTTGATCAATGTACTCTTTAATTGAGTTCGTCGTATCAGCATAAGCAATGATCATGGCGGCTACCTGATTCTTTCCTTCGCCAACAGCCTGTCGCAATGCTCTTGGGATGTTGTTCTCATTAATAAACTTTAGAGTAGTCTGGAGAGAGGGGTCATATTTTACCATCTCAGCTACCTTTCCCAGAAGCTCGCCATACTTCAATGGTCTTTTGGCGATGTGATTAACAGAAAATAATGTCAGACAGTCCTTCCGTCCTTCTATACAGGCTGTAATCAAAGACTTACCTGAAAGATTTGCCCCTTGAATGTTAAGAAATTTTAAATCATGGCTTTGTTGCTCTTTAGATGGATAGGGTGCATTTTTTACTATATGGATAATATTAGGGCTGAAAATATCCCAATCTGCTTTTTTAGCAAACATAACTGAAGGTGACTTATCCCTTAGGATCTTGAGAGGATTATAATTGGTATCAACAATATGGTTTTTTATTGCCCACTCATCCCTGTTCGGATCGATCTGTATCTCTTCTAAAATCTTTCGAGTAGAGGCTTCATCTAGTGTTAGGTAATCAAAAGATAATTTACCCTGTTTAGCGTGTACCTCAAAAGAAGCGCCTGCTGTGGATAATGCCTTGGCGCTTTCAAAATCTCCTAGCGCGCAAGAAATATGAAATGCTGTTCTACCTTCCTTATCTTGAAGGTTTAAATCAATTTTTTTGCCCTCTTGTTTTATCTTTGCAATCAGCTGCTTGACTAATTTTGACGCTCGGACTTTTGCTGCCATGATCAAAGGGGTTTCACCTGCAAGATTTCGAGTATTCCAATCATAGTTATATCGACCAAGGCAGTTGATTAAAAACGTTGGCACAGGATGTTTTTCATTAATGTCGAAAGTTTCCTTGGCAATAAATGTGTGTAGCACTGTTCCCTGATCCATGGATTTATTCGGATCCACACCTTTTTGCAGTAAATAAGTAAACTCCTCTTTCCATGAATTGGCTCCAGTCACGTTAACTGCATGTAAACGTGTAGCGCCAAAAGAAGTCGGAATGGCTAGATCCCCACCGCCATCTCCAATCGCTTTAACTATTTCAAAATTTAAATTTGAGAATGTGTAACTGATACTTGCTCCTTTTTGAACTAAAACCTTAATGACCTCAGCTTTTGTGGGTATGGTTATTTTTTTTTCAGCTTCAAGCATGAAAAGATAGGGGATAATAAATTGTTTTATTTCAGAATTGGGCCATTGGCCATTTTCCAGCAGTGTCTTTAATTTTTCGACCTCGCCACGAAATGCAGCACCTATAATGTTTAAATTTTCTTTATCCACTCCTAAGTTGGGAATTATTACCTTAAATTGGTCGCCTTCGCGAGTGGGTTCATTTTTTTTCATAATTAACCTCCAAAAGTGTGTGTTGCTAAACAGACCCTAATATTCGGCGTGTCCTGGCGTTCGTGGAAAAGGGATAACATCGCGCACGTTACTGATCCCTGTTACATAACTTATGAAGCGCTCAAAACCCAAACCAAAACCGGCATGTGGGACAGTTCCATAACGGCGTAGATCTCGATACCATTGATAATGTTCTTTGCTTAAATTGCAATCATCCATTCGCCTATCGAGTACTTCTAGCCTCTCTTCTCGTTGGCTACCCCCAATAATTTCCCCAATCCCGGGTGCGAGAACGTCCATTGCGGCTACGGTCTGCTCATCGTCATTTAGTCGCATGTAAAAGCCTTTGATGTCTTTGGGATAATCAGTAATAATCACCGGCTTTTTGCACAGCTCTTCAGCAAGGTAACGCTCATGTTCTGATTGTAAATCAAGCCCCCAATGTACAGGGAATTCGAATTTATGATCGGCGCTTTCCAGTGCTTTTATCGCATCCGTATACGTCATCATTTCGAACTCAGACTCGATAATATGCTCCAAGCGCTCAATACATCCTGGGGCTACAAATTGGTTGAAGAAGCTCATGTCATCGGCGCGTTCTTCTAACACAGTTTTACATAAGTGGCGCAGCAGTGCCTTACTAAGTTCACAAATATCGCTTAACGTTGCAAAGGCAATTTCGGGTTCAACCATCCAGAATTCTGCTAAGTGCCTGCTGGTATTCGAATTTTCGGCACGAAAGGTAGGGCCAAAGGTGTAAACTTTAGACATTGCCAAGCAATACGCTTCAACATTTAATTGACCAGAAACAGTCAGGAACGATTCACGACCAAAGAAGTCTTTAGAAAAATCAACTTGGCCTTCTGCTGTTTTCGGGATATTCAATAGATCCAGAGTGCTTACTCTGAACATTTCACCTGCTCCCTCACAATCGCTGGCAGTGATGATTGGTGTGGGTATCCAAAAAAAACCGCGCTGATTGAAAAATTGATGTACTGCTTGGGCTAGGCAATGACGAACGCGGGTTACAGCACTAATTGTATTCGTACGGGGTCGAAGATGGGCGACTTCGCGTAAAAATTCCAAAGTATGGCGTTTTGCTTGAATAGGATAGCTATCAGGATTTTCCACCCAACCAACTACTTTAATGACTTCTGCTTGAATTTCGAACGATTGGCCTTTACCTTGTGAGACAACAAGTTTACCTGTTGCAATAATTGCACAACCTGCTGTTAATTTAAGAATCTCATGGTGGTAATTAGTTAAGTCATCAGTTGCTACAATTTGGATTGGAGCAAAGCAAGAACCATCATGTAAGCTGATAAAAGATAAACCGATCTTTGAATCGCGGCGTGTTTTTAGCCAGCCACGTAGAGTGACTGTCTCACCAATATTGACTTCGCCCTCTAAGCATTGTCTTACCGTGTAAACTTCTGTCATGATGTACCTCGTAGCGCAATAGCTGCAGCTCTTTAATTTATATCACTCAATACTCCGTCATTGCTAACGTTAGCTCCGTCATTGCGAGTACCCTAGTCCCGTGGGACAAACATCACCAAAGAACTTTGCACCAGCATCCCCTCTCCCGCCCTGCGGGCACCCTCTCCCCGTTCCCTGGGCGAGGGGGAAAATGAAGGAAGTTCTTTGGGAGGAGCGGAGCGACGAAGCAATTGATCCAGTGGCCTTATAAGATGCTAGGAAAGGTCACTGGATCAATTGCTTCGTCGCTCCGCTCCTCGCAATAACGGCTTCACTGCGTTCGCAATAACGACAGTTTTGTATCTGCTTTTAAAAATGGCTAAAGTTGAGGATGCATAATACACCAAATATGGCTTTTCGGTGAACTGTGCTGAATAGTTACCACTAATTAAATCATTGGGGGAGCACATGCTGCGTAGGGTTCTATTGATTTTTATAATAATGCTGCCGTTTCACGTCGTTGCTGAGGATACTGAGTTAAAATTATATCGCCCTTTTGGGGATGAAACGCCAGTAGTCATTAAAGAAACACTTCCTGGTCAATGTTGGCAGCAATCGCAACGGATTAAAAGGGAAGATGCTTGGCGTTGTGTGGCGGCAAACAAAGTGTATGATCCCTGCTTTGTGCAGCAATATGGCTCGCACAAAGAAGCGGTATGTCCTCAGTCTCCTTGGGTCGGTGATAGTGTACAGATTAATTTATCGGCACCGGTAGATGGTAGTCAAAATGTTGCTCTCGATATGTCTGAGGCTTATCCCTGGGCGATTGAGTTAACTTCGGGAGAAAAATGTGAGGCAGTTGATAACGGGGAAATTTATGATGGCTTGCAAGTCCATTATCTATGCAACAGCCAAACTGTCTTAATCGGCCGTGTCCAACGCTGTGAAGCAAAATGGAGTATTTTACAGCGCACCGCAAGCGGGGTATCAAACGTTAAAGTCGCAAGGGCATGGTTTTAAATTGTTGGGCCAAGGCCCAACCTACGCTTACGCAGGTCACGAGTTTGTAGGTTGGGCCTTGGCCCAACAATGGCGGGCTGGATTTAGCGGACAATCCCGCGGGAACGGAACATAAGCTAAACAGAGGCCTGAGCTATTACTTTCTCCGGGGCGGCATCTCTAAATGCTTCTAAGGTGCAACAGTAAGCATAAATTTCGTTAATGAGGGGATAGCTTTCCATAGAAAAGTCGAAGCGATGGGCATTATAGACCTGGGGGATTAGGCATATATCCGCTAGGCTGGCCTCGCTACCATAGCAAACCTTGTTTTTGTGTGGCATTGTGTGTAAGCGGCTTTCTAGCGCATCAAAGCCTTGCTTTAACCAGTAGTGATACCATTCTCTTACCTGCTGTTCAGTTGCCTGCATTTCAGTGCGTAAACGTTCCAGAACACGTAAATTATTGAGCGGATGCATATCACAGGCAATGGTAAGTGCCAGGCTGCGAACTTGAGCACGGCCAAGAGGAGTTTGTGGTAGTAACGAGGGAGTGGGGCATATTTCTTCGAGGTACTCAATGATTGCTAAGGATTGACTTATGATGTGACCATTCTCATCGAGAGTAGGTACTAAGCCTTGCGGATTGAGTTTTAAATACTCGGGATAATGCTGTTCACCGCCATGGGCGGTTAGATGCACTGCCAGGGTTTCGTAACTAATGTTTTTAATATTCAGTGCGATACGAACACGGTAGCTAGCGGATGAACGATAATAGTCGTAGAGTTTCACGATGAGCCTTTATAGTGAGTTAGAGTTTGTTCAATAGCACCAAAGTAAGATTGCCCCTGGGGATTTAGCATTTCTATGCGAACACTATCGCCGAAGCGCATAAATTCCGTTCTTGGTTTACCTTCACTGAGAATCTCAAGCATGCGTTTTTCTGCAATACAGGATGAACCTTTGCTGCGATCGACGTTTGAAACAGTCCCTGAGCCTATAATAGTGCCGGCAGTTAAGCGCCTTGTTTTGGCAACATGAGCAATTAAATCAGGGAAAGTAAATGTCATATCGATGCCTGTGTTAGGCTGGCCGAATAATGCATCGTTGAAATAACTCAATAACGGTAAATGAACACGCTGGCCGTCCCAGTGCTCCCCTAATTCATCCGGGGTAATTGCAACCGGCGAACAACTACACGATGGTTTGGATTGAAAAAAGCCAAATCCTCTAGCAACCTCGGCTGGGACTAAGTTGCGTAGGGATATATCATTAACCAACATCAGTAATTTAATATGCTGAGCTGCCTGTTTACTGTTTATCCCCATGGGGACATCGTCGGTTATAATCGCTACCTCCGCCTCAAAATCAACACCGTAAGTTTCATCAGCAACCTCTATCGGATCACAAGGACCTTGAAAAGTATCCGAACCTCCTTGGTACACCAAAGGGATAGTCCAAAAATCGACAGGCATTTCTGCGCCTCGCGCTTTTCTGAGCAATTCGACATGATTGACATAGGCACTACCATCGACCCATTGATAGGCACGCGGTAAAGGGGCAGCCATTTCTTTAGCAGCAAAGGCAAAGCAATGCTTGACTTCTCCTTTATTTAAGGCGACATAGATTTCGTTAAGTCGTTCGGCTAGTTTATCCCATTGATCCAGAGCTTGTTGTAAGGTTTGGGCAATGTGATCAACTTTAGTAGCGATAGTCAATTCTTTATTGACTATGCACAGTTCACCATCGCGATGGGCGCTTGATTTCAGGCTGGCTAACTTCATGGTTGTAAGGTGCCTCGTTTGATTTGATCCCGTTCTATTGCTTCAAAAAGGGCTTGGAAATTGCCTTCACCAAAACCTTGATTCCCGCGGCGTTGGATAATTTCAAAAAATACCGGCCCAAATATGTTTTCAGTAAAGATCTGCAATAACAAACCCGCTTTTGGATCGTTCTCGCCGTCAATCAAAATTCGTTCTTGTTGTAATTTTTCAAGGGGTTCCTTTTGCCAGGGGATGCGTTGATCAATCATCTCATAATAGGTCTCGGGTACATCGAGAAAAGTCACGCCCTGTTGTCTTAATTTATTGACAGTCGTGTAAATATCATTAGTGCTTAGAGCGATATGCTGGATGCCTTCGCCGTGATAGTCATGTAAAAATTCTTCAATTTGTGACTGGTCATCTTTTGATTCATTAAGTGGGATTTTGATTTTGCCGCAAGGGCTGGATAAGGCCCTACTCACTAAACCAGTCTTCTGGCCTACAATATTGAAGAAGCGAATCTCGCGGAAATTAAAAATAGTTTCGTAAAAACGGGCCCATTTATCCATATTACCGCGATAAACATTGTGCGTTAAATGGTCAATAAAACTCAAACCACAACTTTCTTTTGCTTGTGGTGCAGATGGTTTCGATTGCCAATCATTCGCAAAGGGCTGATGATTATCATCGACAAAGTAAATGACACTGCCACCAATCGCTTGAATAGCCAGTAAACCATGATTAGCATGCTCGCTATCCTGGAAAGGGGTTGCGCCATGTTTAATGGCATGATCATAAGCCTGTTTAACATTGTTTACGCGAAAGCCCATTGCACAGGCACCAGGGCCGTGAAGTCTGGCATGTTCTTGGGGTTGGCCATCAGTAGCTGCATTAACGATGAATTGGATATTGTCTTGTTGATATAGGCTAATATTTTGGTGTTTGTGGGTGGCCGTAATCTGGAAGCCCATGGCAGTAAATTGTTTGTCTAGGAGAGTTTTATCAGGGCTTGAGAATTCTAAAAAAGCAAACCCATCGAGTCCGCAGGGATTTTTAGCAATACTTTCGTTCATGGCTAATTCCTTGTTAGCTTTTTAAGGACGTGGCTTGACTAAAAATAATCCATCAGCAATAGCTAAAAGGCTAACATCTACTCGCTTGTCTTCTTTTATAAGCGCATTTAGGCAACGAATTGCTCTGGTTTGTCCGCCAGTTTCATGTTCATCAATTACTTTACCATCCCAAAAAATATTGTCTATGGCAATTACTCCGTGTGGGCTAATTAATTGCATAGCCAACTCATAATAATTGGGGTAATTGGTTTTATCTGCATCAATGAAAATAAAATCAAAACTACACGCATAGCCCTCTTTGAGTAACTTGTGTAGGGTGTCTAGTGCCGGCGCTAAATGCAATTTTATTTTCTTTTCTTGCTTTGCTTTACACCAAAAAGAATAGGCTACAGAAGTCCATTCAGCATTGATATCACAGGTGATAAGTTCCCCATCATCGGGTAATACCATAGCCATAGCTAAGGCGCTGTATCCCGTGAAAGTCCCAAGTTCTAACACTTTTTTTGCACCTATCAGTTGAATTAAAAATTGCAGAAATTGTGCCTGCTCAGGTGCAACTTGCATGTTAGCGAGCGGCATTTTTGCTGTTTCGTTGCGTAGGGTGGTTAAGACGGGGTCTTCGCGTAAAGACACGTCGAGCATGTAATCATATAAAGCTTGAGTAAGATTTAAATGTTTCATCTGTGCCTAATGTATGTGTGCCAAACCTAACCTTTCTTGCGCAATCGTGTCAGCGATTTCACTAGGCGGACGATTTTCTCGTAGCGAGCGAGAAAAAATTGCTAATAAGGAAGTATGAATACCAGCAATTTTTTGATCAATTAAATCTTCAGGCGTATGCAAATATTTACTTGCCGCAAAAATCAAACCGCCTGCATTAATGACATAATCCGTTGCATAGAGGATCCCTTTTTCATGCAATATTTGACCATGGTAAGTATGGGCTAATTGATTATTAGCAGCGCCTGCAATGATTGGCGTTTGGAGTTGTCCAATGGTGATATCATTGATTATGGCACCTAAAGCACAAGGGACAAAAACATCACAAGGTATTTTATGAATTGACTCGCTAGGCACAATTTTTGCCCCGAACTCTTTTGCCGCACATTCAGCAATAGCTGTCCTTACATCGGCAACTGTTAATTTCACTCCCAGTTCATGAAGATGAGTTGCTACTAAATAACCGACATGACCAAGGCCTTGAATGGCAATATGTAAGCCAGCTAATGTATTTTTGCCTAATTTGAACTCTACAGCTGCTTGAATTCCTTTGATTACCCCTTTAGCCGTTGAAGGCGAGGGGTCGCCACTTTGACTTGAGCTGGCAACGTAGGGAGTATGTTGAGCGATAATATCCATATCGCTCAATTGGGTACCACTATCTACAGCAGTAATGTAACGTCCACCTAGATCATTAACAAATTGGCCAAAAGAGTGTAGATACGCTTCACGGTTGAACGGCGTAGCGGGTTTAATAATGACTGCCTTACCGCCGCCAAGAGGAAGATTGACTGAAGCGGCTTTATAGCTCATCCCTCTTGCTAAACGCATGGCATCATTGATAGCATTTTTGGTATTCGGGTAGTCAATAAAACGACAACCACCAAGCGCGGGGCCTAGTTTGGTACTATGAATGGCAATAATTGCTTTCATACCTGTTTCGGGATCCACTTTAAAATGGAGATCACCAAACCCATGCATCATTGCATAATCAAGGAAATCGTCTTGAACCATTTTTGTTTCATTTGGTCTTATATGTTCAACAGACATTGATAGTAATACTCCGCAGAAATTCAAATGCACATGTTATAAATCCATTCTTATCTAAATCAATATGGGTTCCTGAAATTCAAGGATGTGCTAAAATTTGGATTAGGCAACGGGTGTATGATGTAAACTGACCTAAATTCATTTCGGGATGATAGTAATGAGAAAACTAGCTGCGATAATTGCTTTAGCGATGGTAAGTCCATTGTCACATGCTGCTTATCCACTTAACCAACCGCACAAAATCATGCTTGATAAAGTCGTGTTTCAAGTTTCTGCTAAACAATGGGTCACTACACAATCTGCATTGCTAACCGTCAATATCAATGCAACGTTGCCCAATGCTGATTTAGTGAAAGCGCGAGCAGATATTATGGCTAACTTGAATAAAATCGCCGCGGGTGCATGGCAAATTACACAATTTGATCGCTCCCAGGATAGTTCGGGTCTTGAAAAATTATATGTTGCAGCGCAGGCGAGGGTTCCGCAAGCAAATCTAACCGACATTTACCAAAATGCAAAAAATGTCAGTAAGCCGGGTGCTACCTATGAAATCAATGGGGTGGAATTTAAGCCAAGTCTTGAAGAAATCCAGCAAGTTAAATTGCAATTACGGGAACAATTATACCAGCAGATTAACAGTGAAGTGGATCGCTTGGATAAAACTTACACCAGCCAAAATTATAGTGTTCATCGCATTTATTTCTTTGAGGGTGAGCAGGTATTGCCAATGGCTAAGGCTTATCAAGGGAGAGCAATGAAGGCCTTAGCGATGACTGCAACAGCGGCACCTGCAGCCCCAGTTACTGTGAGCAATGAATTAATAATGAATGGACTGGTTGAGCTTGCTTCCAATCGCCACCAGGAAAGTGCTAATGCAAGTACTTGAACGAGTGATCGCCCATCGCGGCGCTTCAGCTTATGCGCCTGAGAATACCATGGCAGCTTTTGAGCAAGCTAAAGCAATGGGATGCAATTATTTGGAATTTGATGTGATGCTCAGTGCCGATAGCGAGCCTTTCGTCTTTCATGATGAAACCCTCAAACGAACGACCAATGGACGGGGCGAAATAGGTTTGGTCACAGCAGAGTATTTGCAAAGCTTGGATGCAGGTAGATGGTTTGCTAGACGTTATCGTGAGGAAAGGATCCCTCATTTTCGTGATGTGTTGCAATGGTTAAATTTGGCAAATGTGCAGGCTAATATTGAAATAAAACCCTACCCAGGTACTACAGAACAAACTACTATTGCGGTGCTCACTCATATCAACCGCTATTGGCCATCAACCAAACCACTGCCACTCGTATCAAGTTTTGATCGTTCGGCTTTGACCTTATGTCGTAGTCTTGCGCCGGAAATGCCGCTAGGCTTGCTTCTAGATGTCTGGGACAATGATTGGTTAGCTAAAGCAAAGGAATTGCAATGCTATTCAGTCCACTGCGATAAGCGATCGCTTAATACAGCGCGGGTACGGCAAATTAAGGAGCAAGGTTATATGCTTTTTGTTTATACGGTTAATCGCCGCCGCCTAGCTAGAAAACTCTTTGCCTGGGGGGTGGATGCCGTGTTTAGTGATTATCCAGATTTGTTGTCATAAGGTTCCGTACAGATGAAAAACCACCAAACTTTACGTGCCTGTGCCCGGTTGTTCGTCTGTTTGTTGGGCCAAGGCCCAACCTACCTTAGTAAAGTGTTGGACACTAAAAGCCGGGCGCGGGCACGCTCACGGGCACGTAAAGTTTGGTGGTTTCTGGCCCCGATTCTGCTTTTTTTTGTTACCACCACCCACGCAAAGCCGATCACAATAGTCATGTGGCATTCATTAGCAGGATATTTAGGGGAAGAAGTAAATCGCCTTGTTGCAGACTTTAATCATAGTCAGGAGAGTTACCTAGTCAAGTTGGTTTATAAGGGGGAATATACTGAGTCACTTACAAGTTTTGCCGCAGCGTTTCGTGCCAAGCAACCTCCTGCGATTATCCAGGTTTTTGAGGTGGGTACTGCAACCATGCTGCATCCAAAAGGAATTATCAAACCTGTGGAGGAACTTATGCAAGAGCAGGGGCTTTCCTTAGCGAAAGAACGTTTTTTACCTGCAATACGTACTTTTTACAGTGAAGAAAATCGTTTGCTCGCCCTGCCTTTTAACACCTCAATCCCTGTCATTTACTATAATGCAGATGCTTTGGCAAAGGTAGGTTACCAGGAAAGCACATTTCCGCGCACTTGGGATGAGATGGAAACCTTAGCTGCCAAATTAACGCAAGCAGGTTATCGTTGTGCCTATACTACTGCTTACCCAGGTTGGATACAAATCGAGTCGTTCTCGGCTATCCACGGTTTGCAGGTGGTTGAAGCGAGTCCAATTCGTGCTACCTATAATAATAAAGCGGTGATTAGTCACCTAGAGCGCTTAAAAAGATGGCAGCAAAAGCATTATTTTGCGTATGGTGGACGTGCAAGTGATGCAACGGTTCTATTCACCAGCGAACAATGTGCATTGTTTAGTCAATCTTCTGGAAGCTACAACAGTTTGGCTAAGCTAGTTAAATTCCACATGGGCGTTGCTGCTTTACCTTTAGATAGTAAAGTGAGTCAAGTACGCCACAATAATGTTGCTGGGGGAGCGGCCCTGTGGGCGGTTGCTGGCCAATCACCGCTTACCTATCGAGGCATTGCCCAATTTTTTGCCTATATTACCCAACCAGCGATACAACAACATTGGCACCAGCAAACTGGTTATTTGCCGATTTTTGCCCCACTACAGCGGGATGAAAAACTCAATAACCATCCGATTTTGGCACTAGCGCAAACTGATTTAAGTCATCAGCATGATGAGCAAAAGCTACATATCGGTGCGCAAAATCAGATTAGAACCATCAATGATGAGGCCTTGGAAGAAATCTTTGCAGGGATAAAAACTCCGCAACAAGCAATCGATGAGGCAGTAAAAAGGGCAAACTATGCATTATTGCGTTTTGCGCGCAATACTGCATCTTAACTAATTTCAAGCCCAGTCTGGGTTGTAGAGAGTCGTATGTTCGTCATTGCGAACGCAATGACGTGGGAGCTACGCTCCTCGCAATGACGGTCTGATGTTAGTGCGGAACGTTTTTCAGGTTCTGTATAAAAACTCCTAAAGAACTTCCCTCATTTTTCCCCTCTCCAGGGAAATGGGGAGAGGGTTCCTTTAGGGCGAGAGAGAGGTTAGTGGTTCGGATAAGGGACTAAGGTGCTCAGGATGATAGCTCGATGAGTTTAATCGCAAAAATAAAAGGTAGAGATAACCCTCTATTCCTATTCTTAGTACTTACTGGGCTTGCCTTGTTAGTTAGGTATGTTATTGCCATGCAAGATATTGCCTACCTTGATCGCTTATTCATTCCCGATGATGCTTATTACATCTTGAGTATTAGTCATTCTATCGTTGCGGGTTTAGGCCCAAGCGTTGATGGGGTACAACTCACGAATGGATTTCAGCCACTTATCTCACTGTTACAGTTACCTATTTTTTTATTTGGTTTTAATGGTGATTCTGCTGTTGTTCTTGCTGTCTATTTAAGTGCTTTCTGGGGGGGATTATCCACGTTTTGTATTAGGGTATTTACTCATGTGTCTAAGCAGTATTCGGGCAGCAATTTTTGGCTGTTTGTTATGGGGATTTTGCCCGGTGATTATTCAAAATGATTTAAATGGGATGGAAACATCACTGGCCGGGTTTTTAAGTTTACTCGCTATTTTATCTGTGCTATCAGTCGATAAAAAATTAACTCGTTTACGCTTATTATCTCTTGGTATTGTTTGTGGGCTCGCTTTTCTTGCTCGCGCTGACACTTGTTTTTTACTCATCCTCATTGCTTTTTATGGTTTGCTACGCTGGGGTTTTAGAGCAACCATTATTTTTCGTTGCAGTAGCTTTTGTTATTGCTATCCCTTGGTGGAGCTATTCGTTCATCCGCTTTGGCACTGTAATACCGGAAAGTGGAATGGCGATAAAACAAATTATCAGCTATTACCATAAGCCCGCTAGTTTTTATTCTTTAGCATCCTTGTATTCCTTGATTGAATGGATGCCGGTGTTTAAAAACTCTATTGCTACTGTTTTTATAGGGAGTGTTTTAACCTTTTATTTGCTTGGTAGGGGCACTTACCAGTTAACCCAGTTTCGATGGAGCCCCCCCTTTCCGGGAAGACGAGGAGAAGGGGCAATTGGTTATATTCTAATTATCTCGGTGTTATTGCAATTGTCATTTTATACCTTTTATTTGCCTGCGTTTTGGGTTTTGACTCGCTATTATTATTTTATTTATGCCGTTGTGCTTATCTCGTTTGCTTTGGTTCTTGCTTCACCACAAACTGCTCCATCGAAAGTAATAGCTCCTTATTTTCTTGCCCTTGTCGTAGTCATCTTTTGTGGGTATTTATTGCCGTTTTTCGGAAAACCTGAAAAAACAATGCCTGCTGAAATAGGAGGATTGAAAGGCTACCGTGAAGTTGCATTGGCAGTAAGATCTCATCTTTCCCCAGGCGATGTAGTAGGGGCATTGCAGAGCGGGGCGCTTAGTTACTATGCACCACCATCAGTACGGGTAATTAATCTCGATGGTGTAGTCAGTGGTCCTGCGGCAGAGGCTTTTAAAAATAAAACCATGAAAGATTATGTCGACTCACAACATATGAATCGTTTTGCAGATTGGGAATATAACGCTTTTCTCTTTAAGATTCTCTATGGCGGTTCTTTTCCTGGAGCTTGCTTTAACACGATTTATCAAGCAGAAAAGCAAGGCAGCCAGTGGTATGCATTACGTGAATACAAACCGAAGTGTAGTTGACTCTTATTTTTCTTGAAAAATTATCTTTTTAGATATATCATAATTAGTAAATACTAAGAAAGTAACGCGAAATGACTGGTAAAGAAATAATAAAACATTTAGAAAAATGTGGATGGAAAGTTTTACGGGTCAATGGGAGTCATCATCGTATGGGAAAAGGTGGGTTAAGAACTACAATACCTGTTCATGGAAATCGAGATATAGGTAAAGGATTATTGGCTGAGATTGAAAGGCAAACGGGAGAGAAATTAAAATGAATGTATTATATCCTGCACAAATCACTTTTGACAAAGATGATAATAGATATCTCGTTAGGTTCCCCGATATGCCTGAGGCAATTACTGAGGGAGAAAGTGAGGAGGAGGCTTTTTTTAATGCTTCAGAAGTTCTGACTTTAACAATTGAAGGTCGTTTGGACGAAAATATGGAAATTCCTCAACCTACTCAATGCACAAAAGATCAGCTATTGATTTCTCCTTCGGCGAGAGCTCAAGCGGCTTTATTAATAAGATGGGCAAAATTACATGGGGATCATACAACTTCAGAATTAGCACGAAGTTTGAATACCTCATGGCCAGCTATTTCAAGACTAGAGAACCCTAAACATTGGCCTAGTCTTCGACAATTAGAAAAAGTGGCCAATGTATTAGGGCAACAATTAATTATATCAATGGAGCCATTACCAAAAGGACGTTAATTATTTAACAAACTCATAATCTAGACAAAGGCTCCATAAAAGAACGCAGGTCGTGTCGTTGTTGTAAGCGGAATTGGTAAACTGCGTAAAAGGCGATGATATTTTTTAAATAATTGCGAGTTTCATGCCAGGGTAAGGTATCTATCCATATATCTATTTCTTTAGGAGGATGATTTTTAAGCCAGTAATTGACTTGACTAGGGCCAGCGTTATAGGCGGCGGCTATTAAAACAGGGTGTTGATTGTAGCGTTGAGTTAATTGCTTTAAATAAGCGACCCCAATATTGATATTTTTCTGGAAAGAAAAAAGTTGATTTTTGTCGCTGTAAGCGATTTTTTCACGTTTTGCGACCACAGTTGCAGTATTAGGCATCACTTGCATCAGACCCCGTGCTCCAGCTGGCGAAGTGACATCCTCACGGAAACCACTTTCTTGCCGAATAATAGCGTAGATAAATTCTGGTGGAACACGATAATTTTTTGCATACTCTTTGACTGGTTTCATAGTAGAGGATGGGGAAACGTAAGGCCAATTGATTATTCAGATCTTCAGTATTACTTAAATAGATCGCCTTCCCATACCATTTAAGGGCAGTTGCCACCCAATAAACAAGTGCGCTTTTTTCTTCTTTAGGAAGCTCACTAACGAAATCGTTTAAAAGTCTTGAGGCTTGGAGCGATTGCTTGCTGTTATACAGTGATTTGATATTGTCGGTAAAAGGTTGATAGGATTTTAGCACCGCCAGATCGTTAACTGGTCTTTCATTGGCGAAATTAGGGGTTATGTGCAAGCGCATGCTGGCTAAAAAGCCATAATAATGTCTGTTTTTGGCGACGGATTGGTATATTTGCTTGCGCTTTTGTTATCGCGCCTCTTGCTTCTAAGGCGCGTGCTAACCAATATTGCCAGCAAGGCTCATCTTTATTGGGTGAATGCTCAACCAAGTATTCGACTTGATCCCATTGTTGCCGTTTAAGGGCAAAGCGGATTTGCCAATCAAGAAGTATCTCGTTATAAAAGATGGGTTTGATTTTAGCAAACCAGAGTGGTTCATCGTCATGGCTACGCATTGCTTTATAGATCACTAACTGGATAAGGAAGGCTTGCTGCTGGGCCTCATTCAAAAATTGCCTGGTTTGACTACTCTGCCAATACTTAATCGCTTTATCCATATTGGTGCTGATAAGCCGCTTTAGACCAAACAAATAAAAATAATCATGCAATTCACCAGGTTTAAGTTGAGTAATGCGGGTTGGGTTTTGGTAAATGGCTGTGAGCAATTGCTCATCGTTAAGACGAGGTTGTTTGTATTGTTTTAATAAGAAACGTGCTAACCCGAGGTTGCGCTTGTCTAAGGCGAGAATAATGCGCTGTGTTATTAAATGCTCATCAAAATTCTCAGCTTTTATCATTAAATCAAATAAAGCATTACAGGTAGGGGGTTGGGAGTTGCCAGAGAGCCATAATAACCGAGCCGCTTTAAGTGCTTCCTCCGTTCGGCCTTGCTTAAAGTTTGCTATTTGTGCAAGACATTGCAAATTAACGTCCGCTGATTGTCGATAATAGTTGCAAAAATTAGCCCAATCTTGCTGATGGGCTAATTGATATAACCATTTCTCCCGCAGCTTTGTCGCGAGCGGAGTATCGCTGTCAATAAAAGCAAGAAAATCAGCACCTGGCTCTTGTGGTAAATTTTGGCTCCACTGCGTATAGGCCATAAATCTGTCCAAATAAGCTTGTCCCGAAGTTGCATTGGCCATCACTGATAGGCATAAGATACATAATGTAAATGATATTCTTTTCATAGCCTCTAGAGGTTTGCTAGCTTTTCCCGCATGGCGAGAATCGTTTTGCTATAGTCACCACTTGAGAATATAGCAGAACCCGCAACAAATTGGGTAGCGCCTGCTTTGGCCAAATCAGCAATATTATCTGTGCTTACCCCCCCATCAACACAAATGGGGAGCTCTGGGTGTTTTTGTTTTATCAAGTTGATTTTGTGGATTACTGCCGGTATTAAGGATTGGCCCCCAAAACCCGGATTGACTGTCATTGCTAAAACAAAATTTAGGCGATGGGCACACCAGTTAAGCCAATCGCTTGAGGTTGCGGGGTTTAACACCAAACCTGCTTCACATCCTTGTAGTTGAATCAGATGTAAACTGCGATCGAGATGGATGGTTGCATCTGGATGAATACTAATCCGCTTAGCGCCTGCTTGGGCAAATTGAATAATTAAATCATCAACGGGGCAAGTCATCAAATGAACATCAATTGGGTAATTAGGAAAGCGCTTGTGCAGAGCTTGGCAAATTGGAGGACCAAAAGTCAAGTTGGGTACATAATGGTTATCCATGACGTCAAAATGCAGCATGTCCGCACCAGCTTCCATGACAGCAAAGGCTTCCTCACCCAGTTTTGTCATGTCTGCTGCGAGTAATGAGGGGGCAATAAGATAAGTCATAGAATCTCAGGGATCAAAAGAATATCTAAAATTTAAATTCAACGCATTCAGTTGCACGCGACCACTGGAGCTTCGGGAACCACCGGAATTACCGGAACGATTCGTTGTTATAATCGATGTAAAACGATAATCAAGTCCAAAGGAGAGGTCATCTGAATAATAATAACTTATACCAATTATACCCTGAGCAACAGGACCACTTCTACTATTCCTAGTGTTAAACGTAAAATTCCTTATGGGACGCAAAGTGCCTATGAGAGCAAAGTTTTGAGGGACAGCAAAGTCTAATGAAGTGCGGGAACCAGCATAGCCTATGCCTAAACCCAAATAGGGTACCCACGTAGTATCATACTCATCGTCGTAAAAATCATAGTAACCGTTGAATAAAAATGCACCAAGAACGGTTTGACCTCTTACTTGGAGCTCGTTGCCGAGGGTCACATGTCTCTCAATTCTGATGCCATCAGAATTGACCGAAGATATGGGGGAATAGTTGAATAATAGCTCGCCTTCTACGCGAAAATTACAAATGCGATAACCGAGGTGTCCACCGCCATCGCCGCCAACACCATACCTAATGGTGCCCATGGTCGGGATAAAAGTAAAGCTAAGAGGAGTAGCACCAGTAATAGGCAGAACACCAAGTGGACTCGCGGCGATGGCGGTTCTTCCACTAATGCTGGGCGTAAAAGTTATACCGCCCAGTAACCCCCAGTACCATCCGTCAGAAGGGGTCGCAGCAAAAGCTGAATAGTTAGCAAGTAGTAGACAGGCTAGCGCAAATTTACGGATGTGTTTCATTTTGCTCCCTTACTTATAATTATATTCATTAAAGCGATAAACCACGCCCAGGCTGGCTAGATTGCTACGAAAAGCCTTCCCTAAAGCATTTACTCTAGTACTACCAACAAAGCGATAAGCGAGATTAAGAGCGTAATTTTCGGAAAAATTGTAAGTCAAACCAGCTGTTCCTTGATAGACAAATGCACTACCTGACCCATTAAAGTGGACCGTATTTTGGGCAAGAAAAATAGGGTTTTGTAGGGTTTGTGAGTTTTGTGGCAGGAAAGCATTTGGGAGAAAAAAGGAAAAAAAACCAGCATGACGTCGAAAAAGATTACGGTGAGTGAGACTACTTCTAAACCAACCATAACCTAATCCACCTCCTAAAAAAGGAGAAATACAAGGTATTATTTCGGGAAAATCAAAGTAGACATTGGCTGTGCCAAGCACATTGTTGGATTGCCCACTTGCATTACGTGCTCTAAGTACGCCGAAGGAAGGGAGGCTAAAATCGAATGAGTCAACACTCGCACCGATATAAGTGAGCTCACCTTCATAACGCCAATGATTAGCTTGATAACCAAAGCGCCCGCCTGCATTGAAGCCATTAGTATAAGAAACACGTTCATACCTGATTCTCGACAGGGCATTATTTTGGGTTCTGTTGATGTTATCAGAGACATAACTGTACCCACCGAAGAGACTACCATATAAGCCATCGATGGGTACAACGGCTTTTGCAAGATTAGAAGCGAGCATGATGAGCAAAAAACATACAATTCGCATGTCATCCCTTTTTATTATTATTTAAGCAAGACAATGTTAGCGATTTGCTTGTATTTTGCAAGGAATAAATGCTATCGGCCAGGTGGCGATCGATGGGTAACCACCGATCGTCACCCGGCCATGCTATCAAAATCCCGAGGTGATCGGGCACCGCCAATCGCGCCCAAAAGCGCGGGAACTAATTTTAATTCCCGGTGCTGCCTGGCGTCGTTTATATTCATTACGTTGAATTTGACGCACAACTTGCTCAACAACCTCAGGGTGAAAACCCTTATGGATAAGATCGTTAGGAGCAACATTATTTTCCATATAGTCTTTGATGATTGCATCCAAGATCGCGTAATCCGGTAGACTATCTTGGTCGGTTTGGTTTGGTCGTAACTCAGCTGAAGGGGCTCGCTTTATAACTCGCTCCGGGATTACTGGAGCTCTATGATTACGGTAGCGTGCAAGTGCATAAACTTGGGTTTTCAAAACATCTTTTAATACCGCGAGACCACCCGCCATGTCACCATATAAGGTAGAGTAACCCACAGCGATTTCGCTCTTATTGGACGTTACTAACACCAATTTGCCCATTTTGTTGGACAAAGCCATTAACAGCATGCCACGAATACGAGCTTGTAGATTTTCTTCAGTGGTATCTTCTGCCAATCCTTGAAAAGAGGGTGCTAAGCTGGCAAGAAAGCTAGCAAAGGTAGGTTCAATAGGGATTAGCCTACTTTTCACTCCGAGTGTCTTTATTTGCTGCTTCGCGTCGGCTAAGCTCATGCTTGCAGTATAGCGAGAAGGCATCATCACGGCTTCTACTCTTGATGCTCCTAAAGCATCAACTGCAATCGCTAAGGTCAGTGCTGAGTCAATGCCGCCAGATAAGCCAATTAGAACACCTGCAAAGCCATTCTTGTCAACATAATCTCGCGTGCCACAAACTAAGGCTTCATAGATTAATTTGTCCTGCTCATAAGGGGGAGTAATTGTCGAGGTTATCGTTTGTCCTGTTAAAGTTAAGCTGAGTAAATGCTCTTTAAAAGCAGGTGCGCGGGCGCATAGGGTTCCTGCGCTGTCGAATGCCAAGGATTGACCATCGAAAACTAATTCATCCTGCCCACCAATTTGATTGACATAAATAAAGGCTATACCACGCTCGGCGTATTCGCGGAGCAAATTTTCGCGCTGTGCGGGTTTATCATAATCAAAAGGGGATGCATTAATACAAATCATACCATCGATGCCAGCATGGATAACCCGATCAACAGGCTCTTTTTGCCACATATCTTCACAGATACAAAGGCCTAAACGATAATTCTTAATTTGCAAAATACATGATTCGGCCGGACCTGGGGTAAAATAGCGTGCTTCATCAAATACACCGTAATTGGGTAATGCTTGTTTATAATAAAGCGCAATCCGCGTGGCCTGATGAAAAACAGTTGCTGCATTAAAACAGTGCCCGTGCGAAAAATGAGGATGGCCAACAATGACATGGCAATCCGCAGTAATCTCTTGAATAGTATGCAGCGCCTTAGCAACGTGTTGATGTAATTCCTGGCGAAATAATAGGTCTTCAGGTGGATAACCACTTAGGGCTAGCTCAGGGAAAATAATCAGGTCATGCTGCTGCTGCTCTTGCCGAATTACCTGAATAATTTTTTCGGCATTAGCCTCTATCGCCCCAACTGTCGGGTTAATCTGCGCCATAAGTATTTTTAACGATTGCTGCATAGGGCATTAACATAGCTACTGGAAATAATCCATTCTATAACAATTAACAGTTGATTTCTTTAGCTTGAATTTTACGCAATCTGATTTCTACTATAGAACCTAAAGCTAATGCTGCTTTTTTCAAGCTTTTCATTGTTAGGTTTTTCCCAGATTCTATTTATATATTGTGGCTTTGATAGCTTTTTTATTTCATGGTCATCCATTTTAATTTAGTGATTTACTACAATATTAATAACATGGCAAATTTGTTATAATCATCGGTTTTACTTTACCTTGTGGTAGGTTATTTATGCTAAAAGAGGCATTGTCACGGATGGCGGATGTGTTTTTGCCTGCCGTGCTGATGCGTGGGCAAGAGTATCAGCAGAAAGGGTATGTATTAAATATCCGTCTTAGTGATGGTTTATTACTGGACTTTGGACAAACTTCGATCTGAACGGGCCCGTGGGCGAGCCCGAGCCCGCCCGAGCTCCGGCTAATCTACTTTTTGCGCCATTTTAGTCAACATCATAACGAATAAGTAAATCTCTAGCTAAGCGATAATGTTCTTCATGTATAATCCTAGAAAAAGCAGTTGAAGCCTACTGCGCAAGCCAAATGCACTGAATCTGCTCGGCTTTTTTGAATTTTTTCGCTCACCGTAGTGGTGACTACTGCTTTCACGAAAAAATTCAAAAAAGCCGAACATCTTCAGCACCTTTGACTTGCTCGCTACGGCTTCAACTGCTTTTTCTAGGATAATGAAACTATAAAGCAACCAACACAAGTGCAAAATGATTTTGAACGAATTATTCGAATGATTGGGACACCAGCTCAACCACCCAAACCCCGAAAAAAATCCCTTGGACGACAAGCGGGGAACATTCAGGTAAAACGCATGCGCCATCCTATCGTTAAAAAGTGGAAAAACACGGCTCTTGATGAAAAAATCATTGCATAATCAAGATAAAATAGTCAATAAATAGTGCAGATTGCGCGTTGTGATGCTGGAATATTGCTAATAGTCTGGATTTGATTGTAACTTATCACTGTTCGGAGCTCGGGCGGGCTCGGGCTCTCCCACGGGCCCGGGCCCGTTCAGATCGAAGTTTGTCCAAAGTCCAGTAAATCAATATCCTCTGAAAAACGCTTGATTATGTTATAACATTTGGAGAGTGAGGTACCTCCTTTAAAAATGACATGGGATGATAAATCGGCATTAGAGAAAATTTGATTTAGTGTCCAGCATACCCAAAAATCTTTCTCAATAATAATGGGATTTTTTATCGTTTCAGAACGAGCCGCTGCTTCTTCAAAAGCTTGTTGGCGCTCCTTGAGTGTGGACTTCAATAATTCTCTCATTCATTTACCTATAATTTTTAAAACAACTTGAATCATCCAATCTGGTAACTGCCCCAGGATTTTTTTTAGCTGAGTTCTATCTCTTTGAGACAAAATTACTTTACTTTTCTGAATATTGTCGTCAGTAATGTGATTTTTTCCAATATGATTTAGGGCATTTAATACCTTGATCACATTCGGATTTAAAGGAATATTATTTAAAAATTTTGAATGGCTGAACTTTATTGGATAGTTAGCTATTTTCCTCTGCCTGGAACTCCCAGAAGTAATGTAGGAAGGCTTTGCAGGGACTTGTGTATCGAAGCCTAACTGATTAGCTAATTGAGCTCCACTTGGTTGAATAGTATCACCCGAGCGTGAAGCAACTGCCTGTGCAATTGCATCTGGGTTTGCTGACAAAATTCCAAGCTTTGGATGTTTGACAGGAAAATCATAAATACCATGGCCTATTTTCCTGATAATACCTTTATCCACAAATCTATGTAGGGTTACACCTATCGTATTACGAGGTGCAATATCAACAAAATCTTTGGGCGTAAAAACCCATCCGCGCTGTTTTGCTCTAATTCGTCTTAAGATGCTGTCACTTGCTGATTTCATGATAGCCTTATGTAATAAAATTCATTATAAAAACATTACATAAAATAATTTTAATTTAAATGTATCTCTATGAAATATAGTATCTATTTAAATAGATACGAAAATAAGTGCCTATCAATATTATAGCATGCACTAATTGAATGACAATATGAATGGAGTATTTACAATCTACAATAAGGCTACAACTTCAGGGCTTGCTGCGATCACGACCTCTCTGTTTTTAAATTTGGAGGGCAGGGGAATTTCTTCATTTTTTTCGAGTCTTTCAAGAAGCATTAAATCAAGTACTTCCTGCGCATTAAATATGGCCTCATCTAGGGTACTACCATAAGTAAATGCATTTTCAATATCACGAAAGGTAACTAAATAGCCATCACCATCAGACTCAATTTTTGCACCATAACTTAACTCAATGATCTCATTCATTCTTAATGTCCCTTTCAAACTGGGTAGTAGTGATGGGTTTAAGCATTACTCTTCTTCTAACTTATTAAACATATCATTAGCATTTTCATAATAGTTAAGATTTTCTTTGCGATCCGTATGACTGAATGTTTCTTGAGTTGTTTTGTTAGGTATACGGATATCGAAAGGGATCCCATGCAGCAATTTAATTTGGCGAAGGTAAATTTCAATAGCTTCTGAGACAGATAAACCAAGCTCTGTTAATCCTAAAAAACACAGTTGAATTCTGAGATAATTCGTCCCATCATTGATTTTTAAAGGTGTGTGGAGTGAAATTACCAGAAATAGTGTCTCACCAAAAAGGTGACCATCCAGAACCTGAAAAAAAGCCAAATTATTTGTTAAGTGACGATACAAAACTGGCCGTTGACACGTTCGGTGGTCGAGTCCATGTTGAATGGGATCCGCAATCATCGGTAACGCCTTTAGGGCAACTTCCATTTTTTATCGAATTTTTAAAACTAGGCAATTTGCTAGATCCATGGATTAATGATTGCCCTTTACATTTAACAAGCCCGAATGCCCCAAGTAAGCGCGATGTATTAGGCACTTTATTGCTTTCCATATTATCTGGTCATAGACGCTACGCCTATGTAACAACGATTCGATGTGATAATGTTAATCCAAACTTGCTGGGTATGAATCAGATCGTGAGTGAAGATTCGCTGCGTCGAGCCTTATTGAAAATTGCAGAAACAGATGAAGGAGTCACTTGGTTACAGACCCATCTTTACAAGTGCTATCAGCCCTTACTCGATGTTCCTTGGGTATTGGATGTTGATACAACAGTAAAGGTTCTGTACGGGAAGCAAGAGGGAGCTGTTGTGGGTTATAACCCTAAAAAACCTGGTCGTCCCTCACACACTTATCATACCTTTTCTATAGCTAACTTACGTTTAATTTTAGATGTTGAGGTTCAAGCAGGTAATGAGATGGCTGCGAGTTATACGGCCCCCAGTTTATGGTCACTTCTGGATAGAATCCCACGAACTCAGTGGCCTCAATTTATCCGTGGTGATTGTGCCTTTGGGACGGATGCTGTTATGAGTACTCGTGATTTTTATGAAGGTTTGACCGGCATGTGTACTCATGGAAAAACGTCAAAAGTTAAGAGGCTTTTGAATCGAATCGTGACCTTTTTTAAAACATTAAAAGATGCGGAGCAGTTATCTTCTGAACAACGATGGTACATAATTCTCAGTAAAGCGTTAGAAAAATATCTGCATGGTCGCCTTACTTCAGCCCCCAATTTTAATGCCACAACCTGGATAAAATGATTTCTTGTGTCAATACATCGGCAATGCTTCGATCAATTTTAATCGATGATGGATCGGTGTAACTGCGTTTTTTAGGTTAATTAAGGTATATGTTATGCAGTTAGCCTAGAAGGCCCGTGATTGTGTGATTTTGGGAAATCCGGATGGATTAATTCTAATCGTAAAACAAAAACCTGAAGCCTTATTCGAAAAAGGTCAAGCCACCGATTTACGTAGCCGGATTTATCCTGACATTTCAGCCTATCAACTGATTTTGTTTTATTGTGATAAAGACATGAAGGCTAAAATAAAGCCATTCATTCCTAAGTACCTTGATGAACGACGTAAAGCGCAAGAAAAGGAAATGGGTAAGGGGGGTAATGACTTAATCAAGTTAGACCGAGACCCTTTAACGGTTGCAGAAAAAGACTTCAAAGGCATTACTGAATTTGAAACAACTTACACGCTAGATGATTGGACACAACACACAGTAACCTTTCCTGTAATGGAAAATGAAGATGGTATGGTTTGCTACCAAGATACTAAGAACGTAATTCATTTTTATTATGCCAATCAAAAAACAAAAGAGCTTAAAAAACTTAACGCATGCATAATCTCGGATGAAGATAAGACAGATTTTGATAAATTCAAAGCCTCTTTCAACGACATGGAAAATAACTCTGGAAGACGCTCAAGTCATGAAGAGCACCAACTGATTGCAAAAATACTAGGATGCACTCTACAACGCCAAGGGATTGAGTATGAACACCATGGGAAACGTTATCGTGATAGTGTGAGCCCCTTTAATCTGATTAATGCCTATAGAGCATGTATTAGTCTTAAGGAAGAAGCAGAAAGGAATAATGACACGTGGGATAAAGCCGATGCTTATTTGTGCACAGGCGTTGGGAAAGCGCAAGGTGAAGAGATTTGGGTTTTGCAGCGCATTTTTGAGAACAAACCATTTTACCCCTTTCACGCTAATTTTAATGATTTTAATCGGGGAGTTGCATTTTACAATTACATTTCTAAAAAGGATGAATTCGCTGTTGCGGACGGGAAACTTGTGGTTGGGCTAGGTTCGGATTTCGCATTATATAAGATGGACGCGGGGTGGGGCGCTGGGGCGGTTATTGCGCTGAGCTCTGCGTTTGCCGAGCCCGTGGATTTGATTGCCGTATTGCGGCTTGTTAAAGATGCGAAGGCAAATATTATTGAATTAGAGCATGAACAGTCGCCTGATTTAGAGGAGAGTAGCACGCCATCGCCTCAGTAATCGGGGCTGTGCGCGGTGTAGCATCGTTGCGATTTTCTTCGCCGATGCGTCCCAGCACACCTCCGTAAACTAGAAGAACGTGCTGTGTCCGAGCCACGCACGTAAGTAAGCGGAGACGATTCATCCGCTCTCTAACGGTCGCGGCTCGGTTAGTCCGTGCATATTTTGTGCGTTTTAATGCAATCGTCAGAATCCCGTTTACTACAATATTAATAACATGGCAAATTTGTTATAATCATTGGTTTTACTTTACTTTGCAGTAGGTTATTTATGCTAAAAGAGGCATTGTCACGGATGGCGGATGTGTTTTTGCCTGCCGTGCTGATGCGTGGGCAAGAGTATCAGCAGAAAGGGTATGTATTAAATATCCGTCTTAGTGATGGTTTATTAAAAGCGCGGGTAAAAGGGAACTCTAGTCGTATTTATGATGTTCATATCGACCTTAAATCTTGGCCGGCAACGGTTGCTCGCTGTAGTTGCCCCTACAGCATTAACTGCAAACATGCGGCGGCTAGCTTGTTTGCTTTGCAGATAAGAGAAAATTACCCTATTCCTGCCCCTGTTTCCAGTACATCAAATCGCTCATTGAATACTTGGCTGGCTGCGTTGCGCGAAAAAGGCGCTGACGAAAATAAGGCTAGCGCTAGTCATGAAATTGCTTATCTGCTTCAACCACAATATGGCGATCCTGACGATCGGGTAACGATTAGACTCGCCTTAGCAAAACGGCTTAAGAAAGGAGGTTTAGGCAAAAAAGTGGTATTTAATACGATGACCGATAGCCGTAAGCAGTATTTTAATGGCAACGATGAAGAAATCATTGCCACCTTGCTTTTGAAGAATGGTTCTCGCCCTTGGTTCGACTATTTCTCTGTCCGAAATAGTGATTTACTTGAAAAAATTCTGGCTAGCAATCGTGCTTATTTAGCTGATAATGGAGAACCCCCTTTAAGCCTCGGTGAAGCATTGCCTGCCCACCTCGGTTGGCAATTGTCGACTAGTGGAGGTCAATTTTTGGTTTTAGAATCGGAATACGGGGGGATTTTACCGTTGCTTATTGATCAGCCTTGGTATTTTGATCAACAAAAAAACCACCTAGGACAGCTAAATATTGCCTACAGCTCGGGGCAATTAAAACTATTGTTGCATGCGCCTGCGATTGAATTGGATCAAGTACCCTTTGTTGCGCAACAATTGGCAGAAACCAATCCAGAGTTACCCCCGCCCCATGTTTTTGCACAACGAATTGTCCATAAAAACCAACCTCATACCTGTGATTATTTTTAATGCTACTGAGCTTACTGAAACGCATCGGTATTCTGAAAGCCGTATTTTGTTTAGGGTAGAACTGGTTTTTGATTATGAAGGAATAAAGGTGGCAGACAATGAAACAAATACAGTTCTTTTTCGTGCAGAAGGGGATCATTTGGTTGAAATTCAGCGTGATCTATCTTATGAGAAAGAAAAATTCAATGAGTTAAATCAAATCATTGCACTACGTAGCCCCAGCATCTCCGAAAGATTGAGAGTGGGTTATGATTTGCACGGTGAATTTATCCTAGTTCATTATAAACATGTGGATGATTTACCTCGTTTGTATAATCAAGTAATCCCTCTTATTAAAAAATAAGGGTTGGCGTATCGAATTTGCGCATCCTATTTATGAAGAATTGGTTGATGCTGATGAGCTGCAATGGTTTTCTGAACTCGAAGATAAAGGCAATGATTTTTTTTCCTATCAATTAGGTATCTTAGTGGATGGAAAGCAAGTCAATATTGTGCCTTTAGTTGTTGAGCTTATTGGTCGGCTTGGTATCGATAATCTTGATAGCCTACCAGAAAATGAACGCGTAAAAATGCCTCTGCCGGACGGTAAAATATTGCAGGTTAGTATAGCGCGGATTAAACCTTTACTGCGCTTTCTTTTGCAATATGGTCTTCGTCATCTTAAAACCGAGCAAGCACTGTGCATCAATCGTTACCAGCTCCTATTAATGCAGGAAACTGAACAAGCCATGACTGCAGTCATGGCTCGCTGGCGAGGTAACGAGCTATTACGTCAGCAGTTACAACAATTGACGAACCAAATTAATCTTCCCTCTATCCCTGTTCCGCTTGGATTAACAACCATTTTGCGTGATTATCAACAGCAAGGTTTAAACTGGTTGCAATTTTTGCGTATGAATCGCTTTGCAGGTGTTCTGGCTGATGACATGGGATTAGGCAAGACAGTACAAACTCTAGCGCATTTGCAGGTTGAAAAAGAGCAGGGTCGTTTGAACAGAGCAAGTTTAATTGTCGCGCCAACTAGTTTGGTGGGAAATTGGTTGGCCGAAGCAAAACGATTTACTCCTGAATTAAGGGTTTTAGTTTTTCATGGTGTGGAGCGCCACGGTGATAATTTCGATGATTATGATGTGATTGTTTCGACCTATGGCCTTATTCAGCGTGATAAAACTCGCTTCATCACGTACCCCTTTTATTATTTGATTCTTGATGAGGCACAATCAATAAAAAATGCCCGCGCTAAAACAACCCAGATTATCCAACAAATACAAGCAGAACATAGGCTTTGTTTATCAGGGACACCATTAGAGAATCATTTGGGTGAGCTCTGGTCCTTATTCCATTTTTTAATGCCAGGTTTGTTAGGGGATGCGAAACAATTTAGCCAATTTTTTCGTACTCCGATTGAAAAATTTAGTGATGCGGAGAAAAGAAACCTTCTCGTAAAACGCGTGCAGCCATTTATGCTGCGCCGTAATAAAAATCAGGTGGCAAACGAATTACCTGCTAAAACTGAAATGACACTTTCTATTGAATTAACTGGAAGCCAACGCGATTTGTACGAAGCGATACGAATGAGTATGGAGAAAAAAGTTCGGGAAGCTATTGTTAAACAAGGGATTAATAAAAGTCACATTGTTCTTCTTGATGCATTACTTAAATTGCGGCAAGTCTGCTGTGACCCCAAGTTATTATCGATGCCGGAGGCAGAAATTGCGCATGGAACTTCTGCTAAATTAGAGGCTTTAATGGAGTTACTTGAGAGCTTGATGGATGAGGGACGTAAAGTCTTGGTGTTTTCCCAGTTTACGTCCATGTTGCAAATAATCGAAGAGCAGGTGAAACGTCGAAACTTTACCTATCTAAAGTTAACAGGGCAAACACAAAATCGTCAGACTATAGTGGATACTTTCCAGGAAGGGAAGACTCCTATTTTCCTAATAAGCTTAAAGGCCGGTGGGACGGGTTTGAATTTAACCCGGGCGGATACTGTTATTCATTATGATCCCTGGTGGAACCCGGCTGTTGAAGATCAAGCGACTGATCGCAGTCATCGCATAGGCCAAGAGAATCCGGTCTTTGTTTATAAGTTGATTAGCTCAGGTACAGTGGAAGAAGCGATCTTGGCGATGCAAAAAAAGAAGCGCCAATTATTCGATGATATATTATCTGACAACGCGAGTGGTATGACCAGTTTGACTAACCAGGATATCGAACAATTTTTTATGCCTTTACCTGTATAGGTCAGCAGGGTGCAATTCTCAATATAGGCAAATAAAATCGCGTAGGTTGGGCCTTGGCCCAACAAGAATGCGGCATTTTGTGACAAAATAATTGTCGTTTGTTTTGGGCACACATTTTTTCTTACAATGTAGACGCTTGTATCATGTTGGGCCAAGGCCCAACCTACTTCAAATTTGTCTATGCGATCGCCACCCGACTAGTCAACAAAACCTAGTGTCTTTATTTTGTGTTCAGTACTACAATAGGTGCCTAAAACTTAAGACCCTTAATTGATATGACAGAAGTACAAACGCGAAAAAAAACGGTAGATCCTCTAAAACGCCCGCCTCATTCGGCTGAAGCAGAGCAAGCAATTATTGGTGGTTTACTTCTTGATAATCAGGTTTGGGATAAAATCAGCACAAAACTGTGCGAAGCTGATTTTTATCGTACTGAGCATCGCATTCTTTACCGCGCTATTATCGAGTTAGCAAGGAGAAATCAACCCTTTGATGTAGTTACCTTGCTGGATACCTTAAAGTCAACGAATGAACTTGATGACGCAGGCGGGGAAACTTATTTATTTGAATTAGCTAACAATACCCCCAGTGTGGCAAATGTCTCGGCTTATGCGGATATTGTTCGTGAAAAATCAGTACAGCGCCAATTAATTGCAGTCACGACTGAAATCGCTGATTCGGCCTATAACTTAGGGGGTAGGGAAGTTACAGAGCTGCTCGATTTTGCCGAAACCAAAGTCTTTGCTATCGCTGAGCAGACTGGAGGAGACGGTGGTCCTGAGCGTATTGAATCTATTCTGGTTAGAACGGTGGAACGAATTGATGCGCTTTGTAACAATGGTGATTCAATTACTGGCCTTGCCACCGGTTTATCTGATCTGGACGAACTCACATCGGGCTTACAATCGTCCGATCTTATTATTGTGGCTGGCCGCCCTTCGATGGGTAAAACGGCACTGGCAATGAATATGGCAGAACATGCGGCCATGAAAGCAAGCAAGCCCGTATTGGTATTTTCCATGGAAATGCCTGCCGATTCCTTAGCGATGCGCATGGTGTCATCGCTAAGTCGAATCGACCAACATCGCATTCGTACTGGAAAACTTAATGATGATGATTGGCCACGAGTTACTTCTGCAGTTCATATGCTATCGGAAGCACCATTGTTTATTGATGATACCCCAGCACTTAGCCCTGCAGAAATGCGGGCTCGTGCACGGCGTTTGGCTAGAGAGCATGGGCAATTAGGCCTTATTGTGGTCGATTATTTGCAGCTTATGCAGGTCCCAGGTTTTAAAGCAGATAACCGCACGGCGGAAATTTCAGAAATTTCACGTAGCTATAAAATCATTAGCCAAAGAATTAAAAGTTCCGGTCATTGCGCTATCGCAGTTAAATCGCAGTCTTAGAACAGCGTCACGATAAGCGACCTGTTATGTCTGATTTACGTGAATCTGGGGCGATAGAGCAAGATGCTGATTTAATCTGTTTTATCTATCGTGATGAAGTTTATAATGAAGATAGCCCTGATAAAGGTATGGCGGAAATTATTATTGCAAAACAGCGTAACGGTCCTATCGGTCGAGTTAAAGTTGCGTTTCTTGGCAAATACACTCGTTTTGAGGATTTGGCATTTGCTGGTTATCAAGAGTAAAAGCCCGTCATCCTGAGCGGAGCGCTCTAACCCGAGCCGCGACCGTTAGGGAGTGGATAAATCATATCCGCTTTACGTGCGCGGCTCGGGTATGATCTGCTCAGGATGACGTGGCGGACCCTAACCCTGCTTGGAGGTATAAAGTGACAAGACCCACTCGGGTGCAAATTGATGCAAATGCACTGTTACATAATCTGAATAAAGTAGAATGTTGTGCACCCAATAGCAAAGTTATTGCTATGGTTAAAGCAAATGCGTATGGCTGTGGCATTGCTACTATAGCCCCAGTGCTTGAGGGAAGGGTACACGCATTTGGTGTTGCTTGCATTGAAGAAGCAATGGCAATTCGTGCACTCGGTGTGCGTTGTGATTGTGTACTGTTTCAAGGTGTGTTTAGTGCCGAGGAATTGCACACAGCTGTGCGAATGATTTCCAATGTGTTGTCCACCATCCTTATCAGTTGCAATGGTTATTAACGACTCCTTTAGCAAAAAAATAAAAGTGTGGGTGAAGGTAAATACTGGGATGCATCGTCTGGGTTTTGCCGCAAACGAGATTCATGATGTCATTACTGCCGTAGCTAATTGTCCATGGGTTGATGCAGAAATTGGTCTCATGACCCACCTTGCCTGTGCTGATGAGCCTCATGATCCGGCTAATCAAAATCAATTAAGGATGTTTAGCAATATCGATTTACCGCAGGCTAATTTAATAAAGAGTATTGGTAACTCTGCTGCCATACTCGCTTTGCCTGAAACCCATGTTGATGTTGTTCGTCCTGGAATTATGCTTTATGGTATTTCTCCATTTGCTAACCAAACAGGACAAGAATTGGGTTTAATCCCTGTTATCCGCTTTGTTTCTGCAATTAGCGCTATTTCTCAGTACCCAGCGCAGGCGCGGATTGGCTATGGCGGAACCTGGCAAACGCGCAAGCCTACAGTGATTGGCATAGTGGCAGCAGGTTATGGTGATGGTTATCCTTGGCGCGTTGCCCAGAATACTCCGGTTTGGGTGAATGGATTTCAGGTACCTGTCGTTGGTCGAATTTCCATGGATATGTTAACTGTCGATTTAACTGATTTCCCAGGAATTACTGTTGGTGATCCTGTTGAATTATGGGGCAAACATATTCCAGTAGAAACTGTTGCTCAATCGGCCGGTACAATTGCATACGAATTGATCTGCCAGCTCTCTACCCGGGTGCGGCAGGAGAAATAGGGTCTGTTTACAATCGTCATTGCGAGGAGCGCAGCGACGAAGCAATGACGGCTTCACCTTCGGTTCGCAATGACGGGCTGTGCTCGCAATGACGGGCTGTGCTCGCAATGATGGGCTGCGCTCGCAATGACGGCGTATATATGGATAATTTCTAATCGTGGTGCTAGAATGATAACCGTTTTTTAGGAACCATTACACAAGGTGTATAAAATGAAAAAAATAGTGTTGGTGTCGTCGATTTCCCTTTCGGTTTTACTTGCCGGTTGTGCGGAGATAAATCATCAAGGAATGGGTACTGTGGCTGGAGGTGTTGTTGGAGGACTACTCGGTAGTCAATTTGGTGGTGGATCAGGAAAATTCGCTGCAGCTGCTGGAGGTGCGCTTATAGGTGCTTACCTTGGAGGTAGCATCGGGAAAACCATGGATCGTCTCGATCGATTGGAAATGCAAAAAGCTCTAGAAACTGCACCAACAGGCCGAGCTGTGGGATGGTCAAATCCGGATACAGGTAATCGTTATACAGTTCAGCCCACGAGAACGTATTACACGAATAAGCAACCTTGTCGAGAATACATTACTAAAGCCATGATCGGTGGTAAATCACAACAAATTTATGGGAAAGCGTGCCGCCAAGCCGATGGGTCTTGGAGAGTGGTGGGGTAAGGAATAGGGTCTGTTGACAATTCGCTAGTTTGCGCAGCAAACCCTGCGTTTTCGGCCAAAATAGTAGAATTTGTCAACAGACCTTAAACAGCTTGTTAATAATTTCTTAAGAAATAGCTGCTACTATGCCAGCATCACAATGAGAGGTGGTTGATATGGTAGAGTTTTTAGATTTAGCTTGCCGACTTATACCTGGTTATGAATTAGTATCCGCACAAATAAGAACTCAGTTTGAGCAATCGGATAATGGGAAGGTTTTTGTCAATTTTGTTAATCAAGAAGTAGAGTCTATAAATAAAAAGACTAGTGAGGCTAGAGGCGTAACTACAACGCTTGGATATAATGAGGGCCATTACCTAAAAGAAGCAGTAAAAAAATTCCAATCAGTACCGGAAAGGTCATGCAAGAATACTGCTAACTATGGAGACCTTATCCACCAAATTACTATCGCAGTAATCGCTAAAGAATATCCTGATATTGCATGGTTGCCTGCAGACGATCAATTACAAGTCGCCCAGCACTCTCTTTCACAAGGGTTGCAGAAAATTCCTGCAATTGATAGGGAATTGAAGGAACAACAAGAAGCTCTCGACAATAAATGGCTTGGTTCTGGTGGATATCCTAAGGGTATTGAAAAATCTAAAGTAGAAAGACAGGGCATTATTACAACCTGGAAAAAGACGTTTATATCGTCTTCAGACATGGATCCCTTTAGAACGAAAATTGTAGAGCAAAAAACTCAAGCTTGTGTCAACGGATTAGTACGATTATTCCCTGGATTAAAGGAGCCAGCTTCTGAACCAGAAAATCAAAGCGTAGCAGACAAATTAACTACTTTGTTACATGACCAATACCAGCAGGACATGCAGCAAGGTGAGCCGCAAATAAACGAACAAGCGGAAGCTCTGTTAACTACTTTTTTCTTTAAGTACTTACAGGAGCAAGCGCAGGAGATTAATTTTATTGAACTCGCCGCGTTCAATAAAATTCAGGCTAATAAACTCGCTAAAACAATTCTTAATTGTTCAATGGCAAAAATACTCCGAAGTGGATGGTTGGCTTTCTACCTATAAGCAGAGGCTAGTCGAGCATGTTTTGCGAGTATCGAGCTAATTAATGGGAAACCGCGACAAAAAAGAACTATACAAACCACACAAGCTCAGGATTCTGCTGCATTATCTGATATGTTCTGGCATAGCGACCCGGTCCTAAAGGCGGGCGAATTTATGCAAAGAGTGAGTGATGCGTACGGAGTCGTCCAATATCTTGGCATGGTTTCGCAAAATGATAATCCTGTTTTAGCAATTATTGATGTTTATAATTTATATCGTTCTGGGCCTCGATTGGCGGAAACGAAAAATGTCCTTTCCAGTTTGTTGCAACCATTCCAACCCTTGCTTGACGAGTACAAACAGATTGCCTCCTATGAGAAAAGTTTCTCTCGCAAAATTTTTAGAATGGCTATGCCACCGTTGATAATAGTTATTTTTACGCTTCTCGCATTTGCTTTGCTGGTGCCTTTCGCTCTTCCTGAGCTTGCTTTTATTATCGCAGCGATCCCAATCCTTTTTCTTGGTTTGGCGGCAGCTACTAAATATGTAGGTTTAAAAAATCAATCTATCAGTCATTGTATCAATGGTTCCACGGTGGACTTTATGAAATTCCTGAATTTGCTGTGAATCACAGGATGAAGCGTAGCTTTGGTGAGGATAGCGCTAAACGGGTTAGAGAAATTTATATTGAAGAATTAAAAGCCTGCGATGCAAAAGAAGCTATTTATCAGGCAACAGAAGAACATGGTCTCACTACGGACGAGATAAAATTGAGGAATGATAATCTCGGTAGAAGATGTGGCTTATGTCTGGAATGGTATGATATTCACAGTAATGATCATGTTGGTATAGATGCAGCTAAGAAAATTGTGGTGAACCGCTTGGCTGACATAGCTGATCGCGAACATCAATTATTAATCGACAACCTGAAGCGTGTCGATTTGCCAAAAATTTCCGCTTGTGTCGATCAGATTGGACGCAATTTAGAAAGTAGCCTTTTGGGTAGACAACCAGCCCCAGTTGTACCAGAGGGTTCTGTGCAACAAGCCAGTCTCGCCCAGGTAAATACAGCTGGAAACCTGCCAACTGTTGTGAGTACTACGCAACCTCCATTCCCTGCATCACAAACTCAAGAGCTTAGTGGTGGAGAACCAACGAGCACTAGTTCTGCAGCTACTGCACTAGTTAGTACTAGTAATCCACCCCCCCCTCTCCCTATATCACAAGTTGCTCATTCATCACGCTTTTTTCCCTGCAGCTTAAATAACAGGAAAAAAACCATTGAGTTGGATACTTTCGGAGAACAAGTGAGTGCTTACCAAATTGGTTCAGCGCCGCTTTGAGGCAGCGCCCGTCATCCTGAGCGTAACACCCGTCATCCTGAGCACAACACCCGTCATCCTCGACATTTTGACCTCATCCTGGCGGTCACCTGAGCGTGTCATCCTGAGCTAACCTTGTCATCCTGACGTAACACCCGTCATCCTGAGCGTAACACCCGTCATCCTGAGCGTAACACCCGTCATCCTGAGCGTAACACCCGTCATCCTGAGCGTAACACCCGTCATCCTGAGCGTAACACCCGTCATCCTGAGCGCAGCGAAGGATCTCCTTGGTTGAGCACTATGCCACATTCAGGAGATCCTTCGCTGCGCTCAGGATGACGGTTGCTACTAAGAGGCTAGCGGTTTTTCATCCCGTATGGAGATTTGTGCTATATTTAAAACGTGCAGGGTGTTGATTTTCATAGGAGGGAATCATGGCCCATCTAATCTATTCCGCGCTACCTCTGCCTAGGCGTCCTATCATTTCTGTTAATCCAAGGGTCACGGTTGCCCAGTGCATTGGGATGATGATCAGACATAACATTGGTGCCATAATTGTGCTTGAGCATGATAAACTTCTTGGCATGGTGAGTGAGCGAGATATTGTTCGATCTTGTCTACACCGTGGTTTAGATCCGCACACAGCTACGGCATCTGAGATTGTTTGCTCCGATGTGAGTGTATTGAACCTTTTCGACCCCATCGAAAAAGCGATGGAAACAATCACCGAAACAAAACGACGTCATGTTCTTATCGAGGAAAATGGGGAACTCGTTGCCATGCTATCAATCGGTGACTTGCTTTATCATTTACTTGAAGACAAAACTCGTGTCATCGAACAACTTGAAAATTATATCCATACTTATTAGCCTTTAGGTACTGGACTTTGGGCAGTTTGTCCAGTTAGATAAGAAATATAGGAAATTAGTATGCGCGTGTTGTTACAAACTACGTTGATTTGTCTTTTGTTGATCCTCGCTCCTGTTGGTTGGGCGAACTCTGAGCTTTCATCATGGTATAGTAAGGGACAAAATAATCAGGTGAAGTTGCGAGTTGATTTGTTTTTATCCTCCACCTGCCCCCATTGCCAAAAAGCAGATGCATTCTTTCATGAACTTAACGCGCCGTGGTTAGATGTGCATCGTTATGTAATTAATCAAGATAAAGCCGCACTGGAGGCTTTTTATCAACGATTACGACAAGTGCAAATTGATGATTACTCCGTTCCAGCCATCTTTTTCTGCAATTCGCGTTGGGTTGGTTTTGATCAAGCGAGTACTACAGGGCAGACCTTGTTACGCGGTTTGCAATATTGTCAAAAGCAAATTATGGGGGAAGGTAGCTTAACTCCTCGCACAGTTAATCTTTTAAATCAGTTAGGTAATGCGAGCTGGTTTAACGCCAATATGACGAGTAAGCCATCGCTGGCTATGTATACGCTAGGAATGGCGCTAACCGATGGGCTTGGCCCGTGCTCACTTTTCGGTGTTCTTGCTTTATTTGCTTTTCTTTGGCTCTATAAAGAAGGTGGGGTGAGGGTTGGGTTAGGTATCTTATTTTTATTGGTGCTGATACTAATCCATCATTTCCAATCAAGTCACATCATTTTGTTCGACCAAATTGTAGCATGGTTAAGAATTCCGGCGGCATTAGTTGGTTTATGGTTAATAATCTATGTTTTCCTGATTTATTATAAAGGTATCGCTGCTTATCCTCATTTTGCAGTGCCTCTTTTGGTTGCTGCAACTGCTTTTGTAATACAAGCTTATCAGCAAAATTGTACGCCCAATTTTGCCATTATTTATCAGCAATGGCTTGATAGGCAAGGACTCTCGGTTATACAGCAAGGATTTTGGGAGGCAACTTACCAACTGATTTATATCCTGCCGTTGGCTGTAATTGTTTTTTTCCTTGTTTATTTTCGCAATCATATCCGCTTGCAAAAAATTCAACCATTCTTAAGTCGGGTCGCTTGGTGCTTATTATTGATCATTGGTATTTTTCTTATCCTTTTCCCACAAGGGTTCTCTTATCTCTCACTTTCCTTAGCAGCGCTTATTCTTGCTTTATTGATCCAACAGCGACTTGTTGGTTTAACTGGGCTTGAGCCATTTTTATAATATTGCTCAATACTCCGTCATTGCGAGGAGCGTAGCGACGAAGCAATCCAGTGGCCTTTTGAGATGCTAAAAAAGGTCGCTGGATTGCTTCGCTAACGCTCGCAATGACGGCTTCGCTAACGCTCGCAATGACGGCTTCGCTAACGTTCGCAATGACGACAATTTTGTATCTGCTTTAAAATATGGCTAAAGTCGAGTTTAAAGATGTGAGCTGAGTGAGTAAAATTAACTTGATCTCATCGGGGTGATTTGGGATCATCACTGCATTGTGTATTATTGGTACTACTATGAGCAAATTTGTTGATATTCCAATTGTGGTTGAAAGTGGGCGTAAGTACAAAACTGCACAGGGTGTGATCGCAATCAAAGATGGGGTTAAGTCAGCAAACGCACCATCTGAGCGATTACCAAAACCACAATGGCTGCGCATCGTAAACCACACAACACCCGCCTATAAAAAAGTGAAAGAACAAGTAGTCAAGCACAGGTTAGCCACCGTTTGCGAAGAGGCAAAGTGCCCTAATATTGCTGAATGTTGGTCACATGGAACTGCGACAATTATGCTCATGGGATCAGTTTGCACACGGGCTTGCCGCTTTTGTGCTGTAGATACTGGGAATCCGCATGGTTGGCTTGATCCGCAAGAACCTGAAAATGCCGCGAATACAGTTGCGCTAATGAATCTTGATTATGTCGTGCTAACTTCTGTTAATCGGGATGATTTGCCTGATGGCGGGGCTAAACATTATGCAGAGACGATTCGAGCTATCAGATCGCGTTGCCCACAAACTAAGATAGAAGCATTAACCCCCGATTTCCAGGGGATAGAGAACGATGTGGCTGTTCTTTTAGACAGTGGTGTGGATGTTTTTGCGCAGAACGTTGAAACGGTTGAACGTTTGACTTACCCTGTGCGCGATAATCGCGCGGGTTATTGGCAAACCTTAAATGTATTGGCTTTTGCTAAGCGATATCGCCCAGATGTGTTAACGAAGACAAGTTTGATGTTGGGTCTTGGTGAAACTGATGCAGAAATTATCAACACGATGGATGAATTACGCGCCCAAAATGTTGACATTTTGACCTTAGGACAATACCTCCAGCCTACTAAAAATCATTTACCCGTTGCACGTTACGTAACGCCAGAAGCCTTTATCGAATTACGTGAAATTGGTTTGCAAAAAGGATTTTTTGAAGTAGCATCGGGTCCATTAGTGCGATCAAGCTATCGTGCTGATAGGGTTTTCAAGCGGGATAATTTAGGTTTGTAATTCTACTTTCGGCGCAAACTAGATGGTAGGTTGGGCCTTGGCCCAACATGGGATGTAGTACAAATGCTGTTGGGCCAAGGCCCAACCTACGATGTAAGGAAAGATCAATGCGTTTAATACCAACAATTTTATGTGGTGGTGCTGGCTCAAGGCTTTGGCCTGTTTCCCGTGAATTGCACCCTAAGCCGTTTATTCATTTAGCTGATGGACAAAGTTTACTGCAGAAAACGTTTTTACGTGGTGCACAATTACCAGAGGTTGCGGAAATTCTAACCGTGACTAATCGAGAGTTATTTTTTAAAACCACTGATGAGTATCGTGCAACCAATCAAGCAAGGTTAACTTTGTCGTATATTTTAGAACCTTTTGGCCGCAATACTGCTGCGGCTATCATTTGTGCTGCACTGCAAATTAGGGATGCTCATGGTGAAGATACTCTCATGCTGGTGTTGCCTGCGGATCACCTGATTACCGATCAAAATGCGTTTGCCATTGCTATTGCAGAGGCAACTCAATTGGCGCTGCAAAACAAGCTTGTTACTTTTGGCATTCAGCCCACTGGGCCAGAAACTGGGTATGGCTATATTGAGGCAGAAGAAAATCGCGTGTTGCGATTTGTAGAAAAACCATCTCTAGACAAGGCGCAAGAATATCTCAAGTCGGGTCGTTTTCTCTGGAATTCCGGGATGTTCTGTTTTAGTGTTAAAACCCTGTTACAGGAAGTTGAAGTGCATTGTCCAGAAATTCTTGGCGCCGTTAAGGCGTGTGCTGCAGCATCGGATAAGGCAACAGGTAAAGATTTCATGCAACTGGAACTCAATGCCCAGACTTTTGGTTTAGTTCCTGAAGATTCTATTGATTATGCACTCATTGAAAAATCAAACCAAGTTGCTGTAGTGCCTTGTCAGATTGGTTGGAGTGACATTGGTTCTTGGAATTCACTGGGTGGGTTAGTTGAGTCGGATAGTCGAGGCAATCGCATCGAAGGGGAAGCATTATTGTACGAGGTTGCTAATTGTTATATACGTGAGTAAAGAGCGACTTATTGCTGCCGTAGGCATAGATAGCCTCTTCATTATTGATACACCCGATGCGCTGTTAGTTGCTGATAAAGCACGCGCTCAGGATATTAAATCGATTTATACGCAATTAAAAGCAAAAAACCATGATGCCCATAAATTACACCGCACAGTACATCGTCCCTGGGGAACTTTTACAGTGCTTGAAGAGGGAGCGCGATTTAAAATAAAACGCATTGAAGTAAAACCTGGAGCAACGCCTTAGTTTGCAAATGCATTACCATCGCAACGAACATTGGATTGTCGTTAGTGGTATAGCTAAAGTAGTCAATGGTGAGAAGGAAATTTTGCTTAAAACCAATGAATCAACTTATGTTCCTGCCGGGAACAAGCATCGTTTGGAAAATCCTGGCTTGACTAATCTGGTGATAATCGAGGTACAAAGCGGTGAATACATGGGAGAGGATGATATCGTCCGCTTTGAGGATGTATATGGTAGGGTTTAAAAGAGCGTCATTGCGAGCGTTAGCCCCGTCATTGCGAGTGTTAGCCCCGTCATTGAACGAAAGCGTTAGCAAAGCAACCCAGTGGCCTTATGAGATGCTAGAAAAGTCACTGGCATCCTGCTTCGTCGCAAGCTCCTCGCAATGACGGCTATTACGCCAATCATGCCAAACTAATCCCTTTTTTATGCAGTCTGATTTGGCTAAGATAAGCAAAACTAAACATGAGTAGACTTAAACCAAGAGTGCAAGCTCCCATGATCAAATAATAATGCTGGTAGATCGGTAAGCTTTGCACCGGTGCTAAGTTATTCGGAATGGCTACGAAACTAGCCAGTCTGCCTGAGATGGTGTTTGACAGAGAAGCGGCTAGATACCATACACCCATAGCAAATGCGATCCCTTCAATATCGCAGTAAAGGCCTATCATGCTCAAACCAATCGCCGAAACCCATAATTCTGCCAGAGTAATTAAAATATAGGTAAGACCAATGTAATTACCATTGACGTAGCCCTGAGTTGCTTGTGTGGCTGCAAACGCCATAAGCAGCAATGCACAACCCGCAAGTAGTGTGCCACTAGCAAATTGATAAGGGATAGTAAAACGAGGAAATAAGCGATAAAAACGGGGTAATTGGGTACCGATAATAATGATGAGCAACGGATTAAGCAGCTGGTATTGAGCTGGTGAAATTTTGATAGATAAGAGTTGCAAATTGGAGTTATTTTTAGCAAATAATACTAAAGTGCTGTTCATCTGATTGTAAATAATAAAAAAGACAACGGCTTCAACGATTAACAGTAAAGCAATTAACTGCTTCGAGCGCGCTGGTTCAGGTAATGCTAAAGTTACCTCTAGAAACCAGATAATCCCTAAGGCGCAACCTGACCCAACGATTATGTTGGCAAAAAAGACATGGGAGTAAGCAAAGAGGGTAAAGGAATAAATTGCGATTAGGTATAAACAAAGTTGATATTTACTTTTGCGCGCCAAAGCGAATTGATCTTTTCCCCAGACTACGTTGTCATAAAGAGAATAGCGTTTAGCAAAATTCAAAGCAGCAATGGATTTACCGACAAAAGCCAAGGCAAGTACTGATAAAGGACCGTAGCGACTCTCAAGAAGAGCAGGAGAAATGATCGTTGCTAATAGGGCACCAATGTTAATCGCCATATAATAGTAAGTCATGGCTGATTTTGCTTTGACTGCATCATCTGCATAAATGTGAGAAACCATTGAAGATGTAGTACCCATCAAGAGTGAGTTTGCTGCGGGGATTAATGCATAGGCGGCAATGAATAGACTATCACCATACGATTCTAGGGTGTAACCACTTAACATAACCAATAGGTAGGCTACAGCGAGGAAAATACTACCGAGTAAAATTGAGCGGCGTACGCCTAATAGTTTGTCCGCCATGAACCCACCTAAGACTGGCATGAGATAGCCAGTAGCTTGGCTAATACCGATAAAAGCATACGCTTTCCTTTGATCATACCCTAAGCCGTGAGTGAGTAAGGGCTGAGTTAAAAAAAGAATTAATATCGTGTTCAGTGCATAGGATGAAAATTGACTCCAGAAGGTGATCATGACGATATTATTGGCTTGATGTTGCCGTCTGTCCCATCGCGGTAGGTAATTTTTAATTGTTTGGTAGTTCACTGGATCTCCTTATCCTTGGGCCCTAACTTAGGCACCTACTTTTGGGCCAATATCACGTCAATTATATGCGTATCATGATAAGGGAAAGTAAAGATTTGGCCAAAAAGTCGTTTCAAGCGTTGGATCAAAAAATTTTTCGGCAGCATTCGCATGGAAATACTATTCAAAAACCAGGTGCCATCAATGCCAAATAGAGCAAGCTCATCAAGATTCTGAATGGTAATTGGAATAGATAAACGCTGATGCTGCGTGATTTTAAATTGGTGTTGCGCAAAGATGTGCATTAATTCATCCAATCCTGAGGCAACGGTAGTATTTTTTACCATCGCCTTATAATAGTGGCCAACCACATTACTCAGTAGGGTCCCTTCGGCAATAAAATTTGCTAAGTGCTGCTGAGCAACAGGAAATGATTCATAGGTGGTAGTAATCAGAGAAAAGTGGCCATTCGCGCGAGTAAGAAGATCAGCCTCATGAAAAAGAGTGTGAATAGGAATATAGGCGTTGATAAAATGAGCAAGCACCAGATCTTGACTATGATGAGGGAGGTAGTGACTAGCTTCTGTAGCATTTGCTTCAATGGCTGTTAGGGAGACTCGCCTGCGCGCAAAGCTCAACATTTTTTGCGAAATATCAATTCCGGTAAACTCTGCTTCAGGCATATAAGCCTTGAGTTCTTTTAAAAAAGAACCAGTCCCGACCCCAAAATCCAATACTTTATAATGAGGTTTTAAGCCCAGATGATCGTTCTTAATCTGTGCTATTGCCGCACGATGACTGTTACTGATTGACCCAAATCGATCTGCAGAGGCATAATGCTCCGCAATTTCATTATACATGGCCTTTAAGGACATGTAGCCTTCCGAATTATATAACCATTCCAAGAGTATATCCTTCGTTCGGGACGAAAAACAACTGAGCTCTGGGATTGATTTATGAATCATAATGATTCATAATTACTCTATATGGATTAAGAGAAGAAGTTATGAGTCATAAAATTCAGATAACAGTAGATGAGGAATTAAACGAAACAATCAAGGTGGGAGCTGAGAAAATGGGCTTATCAGTTAGCTCTTATGCTCGTTTGGTTTTAATGAGCATTTTACCTCAAAAAGGTAATAAATTACTTAATCAAGCATTAAAAGATATTCAATCAGATAAGGTAGAAACTTTAACGCTAGATGAATTTAATCATCAACTCAAAAAATTATATGCTGCAGCTAGAACAAACTAAAACATTTTATGAAGATTCTCCATGTTTATAAAACCTATTTGGGTGACGCTTTTGGGGGTGTAGAGCGAGTAATTGCTCAAATTGTCCATAATCGGCAAGCAAATTTTCAGCATACTGTCTTATCACTGTCACCCAATCCGCAGCTTCGAGAACAAGAACACCAGGGTATTCGATTTATCCGTTATAAAGAAGATTTTAATATCGCATCCAACAGTGTTTCTTTTTCTTTGTTAAACGATTTTCGCAAAATAGCCCAACAAGCTGATGTTATCCACTATCATTTTCCATGGCCTTTTGCGGATGTTTTACATTTATTTTCCAGAGTTAAAAAACCAGCGATATTGACCTACCATTCTGATATTGTGCGACAAAAACTTCTTCTTTTCTTTTATCGCCCCTTAATGAATTATTTTTTGAATGCCGTAGATAGTATTGTAGCTACGTCGCCTAATTACTTGTCTACAAGTACTGTATTGCAGAAATATCAGGAAAAAACTACAGTTATTCCAATTGGCTTGAATAAAGCGAATTATTCTCTGCCGTCCAACGATCGCCAAGCCCATTGGCGAACTTCTTATGGCGATCGGTTCTTTCTATTTGTTGGAGCAATGCGTTATTACAAAGGGTTGCACATTTTATTAGAGGCAGCCAGGTCTACCTCGTTCCCCATTTTAATTGTAGGAACAGGACCTAGCGAGGATGAATTAAAATTGCGTGCAAGGGAACAAGGAACAACTAACATCCATTTTTTAGGGCAATTAGCTGAAGACGATAAAATTGCACTTTTACAGTTATGTCTAGCGGTAATATTTCCTTCCCATTTGCGCTCAGAAGCTTTCGGGGTTTCACTGCTTGAGGGTGCAATGTTTAGTAAGCCGTTAATTTCAGCGGAAATTGGTACGGGGACAAGCTACATTAATATCGCCGGGGAGACTGGTCTGGTTGTTCCTCCTGGTGACCCGCTAGCACTGCGAAATGCCATGCAATTTATGTGGGATAACCCTGATCAAGCGGCTGCAATGGGTGAGCGAGCCGCAGCTCGTTATTGGCAGCTGTTTACTGCTGATAAAATGGTGGCGGAATATGAAAAACTTTATTGCACTATTGCAGGACGCAAAATATGCTAAGAAAAAAAATTTTGCTAACCGGAGCTACGGGGTTTATAGGGCAACAGTTGGTGAAGCGACTTAGTCATGTAGCCGAAGTTTCTCTTTGCGTAGCCCTACGTTCTTGTGAGGAGCAATTTGCTGAACCACGGGTCACTGTTTTTTCACCGCTCGATCTATTGGTCGCAGTCAATTGGCAAGATGCTCTGAAGGGCTGTGATGTGGTTATTCATACTGCTGCGCGGGCTCACATCATGAAGGAGTCAGCGAAGGATCCATTGACTGAATTTAGACAAGTTAACGTGCAAGGTACATTAACGTTAGCGCGACAAGCAGCCCAGTCAGGTGTCAAGCGCTTTATTTTTATTAGCTCAATTGGGGTTAATGGTGAAGTCACAACCGGTGGAGTTGCATTTAAGCCCACCGACTCACCGAATCCTAGCAATCCTTACGCACTGTCTAAATATGAAGCTGAGCAAGGTTTGCAATGTTTAGCTACAGAAACTGAGATGGAGATTGTAATTATTAGGCCACCTTTGGTGTATGGTGCGGGTGCAAAAGGAAATTTTCACCGCATGATCCGCTGGTTGCAAAAGGGATTTCCTTTGCCGTTAGGTGCTATCAATAATAAACGAAGCTTTGTCGCAATCGACAATTTGCTTAGTCTGATTGTAACTTGCATTGATCACCCAGCCGCTGCTAATGAGATTTTTCTAGTGAGTGATGGTGCCGATCTCTCAACCACTGCTTTCTTGCAGAAAATAAGTCGAATTATGAATCGACCAGCTCGTTTGATACCAGTCCCGCAGAGCATGCTCAATATTGCTGCCACGTTATTAGGTCGAAAAGCAGATTTCCAACGCTTATGCGGATCATTGCAAATAGATATGAGTAAAACTTGCAACCTACTTCACTGGCAACCAGAAGTAAGCATGGATGAGGCATTACGATCGTTTCTTTGACTTTTTGCCCACGCTTCCCGCCTCATTTAATCGTTAATGGTTTTGAATTTGTTTTTTCTCTGTACACTCGACTTTAGCCATTTTTATAATATTGCTCAATATCCAGTCATTGCGAGCGTTAGCGAAGCAATCCAGTGGCCTTATGAGATGCTAGAAAAGGTCGCTGGATCAACTATGTCTCAGCGATTTTTTTAAATTATTTTTAATAGTCTAATTGCTTAAGAACAAGACAAATTAAAGTCTCTAACTCTAGCATTAGCTATAACAATAATTTTACGCATCAATGCGGTTAACGCCACGATTTTCTTTTTGCCCGCTTCAACTAATCGATTGTAAAAACTTTTTAACCACGAGTTTGAATTTCGCGCAGCCATTGCAGCCATAAACAAAATAGGTTTCACACCTTTTCGCCCATGCCCTGTTGCCCTATAGCCTTTATATAACCCGCTATCATTTGCTATGGGTGCCAAGCCAGTTAAGGATGCTATTTGTTTACGATTCAGTGTACCTAATTCGGGCACTAATACCAGTAAATAGTTCGCTGTCACTTCGCCAATACCTGGAATTGTTTTTAATACGGCTTTCTTCTTGCTTAATAGAGTATCATTCTCAATAATATGATTAACTCGTGCCGTAAGTGTATCAATTTGCTTTGTCAGCGAATCTATCATTAATTCACAGCTTTCTTTGATGTGATCGGCGCGCGGAGCCTTCAGCCTATTCTTTTCCGCAGCAAGCATCTGTTTTAAATCGCTACAGCGCTGTACTAATTCATATAACTCGAGTGATTGCTGCGATTGTGGCTTAAAACACTCCAATCGCTCATGCCTTTCATAGCCATATAATGCTAGAGATTTACCGTCTAATGCGTCTGTTTTTGCTCCATTACCTAATGACCGAATGAAATTCTTTACCTTGCGTGTGTTGGCTCTATGTACCGCAAAACCTTCCTCACACAGCGTTAACAATAATCTCATTTCATAACCGCCAGTGGTCTCTAATACAATAAAACTCTTAGGTAGCATTGAGCGGTAATCCTTTAGAAAATGTTCAATTCCTTCAACGTTATTTTCATACTCCCTAATTGATTTTTGACCATGTACTCCTACTACAAAGGTTAATTTACCAATGTCAATTCCTACAAAATTATTATACACTTCCATTTCAGCCTCGAAATTAATGTTTACGATTGTAAGCGAGCGTGCTAATGCAGCTCATTCAACTATTCAAACGTTTCGAGAGCAGGGCTAGAGTACCCAGATCCAGACGATCGGTAAAATCGATTGCTTCACGGTCGCTCACGCCCGCGCCCTTCACTTCCGTGAGGGGCTACTCTCTTGAGGCTTATCCTATCACTTTTTAAACTTACAATTGCTTCGTCGCTACGCTCCTCGCAATGACGACAGTTTTGTATCTGCTTTAAAAAATGGCTAAAGTCGAGAGAGTGTACAGTAAGATTGATTTTGTGTATAATTTTCACTCATTATTCGACAACCTTTGGAGTATTCATGAAGCGTAAATTAGAAGGGCAAGCCTTAACTCCAAATGACAATATATTTGGGACCTTAAGCCCTGATGTTGCAGGAGCAATAGTCAGTCATTCATCCGTTAGAGATATTTTAAATTTAATGTATTCGTCCATTACGACGCATAACTTATTCAAGCCCAGCTTAATTACTGGACTTTGGACAAACTTCGATCTGAACGGGCCCGGGCCCGTGGGCGAGCCCGAGCCCGCCCGAGCTCCGGCTAATCTACTTTTTGCGCCATTTTAGTCAACATCATAACGAATAAGTAAATCTCTAGCTAAGCGATAATGTTCTTCATGTATAATGGAACTATAAAGCAACCAACACAAGTTCAAAATGATTTTGAACGAATTATTCGAATGATTGGGACACCAGCTCAACCACCCAAACCCCGAAAAAAATCTCTTGGACGACAAGCGGGGAACATTCAGGTAAAACGCATGCGCCATCCTATCGTTAAAAAGTGGAAAAACACGGCTCTTGATGAAAAAATCATTGCATAATCAAGATAAAATAGTCAATAAATAGTGCAGATTGCGCGTTGTGATGCTGGAATATTGCTAATAATCTGGATTTGATTGTAACTTATCACTGTTCGGAGCTCGGGCGGGCTCGGGCTCGCCCACGGGCCCGGGCCCGTTCAGATCGAAGTTTGTCCAAAGTCCAGTAAGAACGTAATCCATTTTTATTATGCCAATCAAAAAACAAAAGAGCTTAAAAAGCTTAAGGCATGCATCACCTCAGAGGACGATAAGGCAAATTTTGATAACTTTAAAGCCTCGTTCAACGACATGGAAAATAACTCTGGAAGACGCTCAAGTCATGAAGAGCACCAACTGATTGCAAAACTACTAGGATGTACGCTACAACGCCAAGGGATTGAGTATGAACACCATGAGAAACGTTATCGTGATAGCGTGAGCCCATTTAATCTGATTAATACTTATAGAGCATGTATTAGGCTTCAGGATGAAGAAAGGAATAACCTAAGGAATGATCGGGGTAAAGCCGATGCTTATTGGCGCACAGTCGTTGGGAAGTGCCAAGGTGAAGAGATATGGATTTTGCAGCGCATTTGTGAGGGAAAACCATTTTATCCCTTCCACACTAATTTTAATGATTTTACGCGGGGAGTTGCATTTTACAATTTCCTTTCTGGAAAGAATGAATCCGCGCTTTTGCACGGGAAACTTGTTCCTGGGTTAGGGTTGGATTTCGGTTTATGTAAAACCGACTATGATGCCGGCCCGTGCGCGTGGGCAGTGGGGCACGTGCCGGCGGGTGCTGCTTTCGATTTGATTGCCGTGTTGCGGCTTGTTAAAGATGCGAAGGCAAATATTATTGAATTAGAGCATGAGCAGTCGCCTGACTTAGATGAGCGTAGTAGCACGCCAGCGCCTCAGTAATCGGGGCTGTGGCGCTTAATCGTACTGATATTTGCCATTCCATAAATCACTCATAAAATCTTGCCACGGTAAAATCTCAATACGCTTTTCGGTTAAAATTCATCATACTAGAACAATAATTTGTTTACTTAAATGGACTGTAATCCATTTTGGTGTAACTTAAAAGGAATAAACTCCCTTTTGGTTAGTATATATTTCTGCGCGGGCTCCCATTCGGAAGGGGTTAATTGTGCGTGTGAGGCTTTATGCCTTACTTAAGTCGTTCTCGAACAGTTACTGAGCGCTATAGGAGCTCTGTGACTGCAAATCCTGTTCTTGCTCACATTCAATAACATTCGCCTTACCGCTTTCGACGAGACAGCAAATGGCAATCAGATCCGATCGCGCGACCACGACTGGCACGGGCGCCCACCCGAGGTCCGCGCACACGGAGGCATGTCTACAGGCACCCCTATATACTGCAAAATTCAAACCGAGGCCGACAACCAATTTACCGTCAGGGAGCGCATCCTCATCACTACAGGTAGTATAATTATAAATTGTCACTTCACGCTTGAAATTGTCAAAATTGGCGGGCAGTGGGTAGAGTGGCCTGCCTTTCTCACAAATGCGTTGTAGTAACCACATTTCTTCGCCCTGGGCTTTTCCAACACCTTTGCACCAATAGTCGTTCGCTTTTTCCAACTGGTCATCATAGTCCGAGTCCGATCTCACTTCCTCATACAACCTGATGCAGGCCCTATAGGCATTAATCAATCCAAACGACGTACGGCTATCGCGGTAGCGTATGCCATTTTGTTCATACTCAATGCCATCACGATGTAGTTTGCATTGTAGTATGGTTTCAAGCAGTTGGTGCTCTGTATTACTTGAGCGACGACTAGAGTTATTTTCCATGTTAGCAAAGGACAATTTAAATGCCTCAAATGCCTGGGTGTCTTCCTCCGTGTTAGCACAAACGGAAAGTTTCTTAATCGCTTTGGTTTCGCGATTGGCATAGTAGAAATTGACGTTACTGTTTTCATCTTGGTAATAAATAATGGCGTCCTTATTTTCAAATAAAGGAAAAGTGACTTCTTTTGGCATACCATCATATAAATTATAGGTTGTCTTAAACGTAAGAATGGTGTTGAAATCATTCTCTGCTGCCTTTAGAGGGTCAACGCCAAGCTTAATTAAATCAGCACCTCCGCTGCCAAGCTCAGCATATTGTTCTTGGCGTTTTTTCCTCAACTCTTCAGGAATGAGCGGGTCGATTGTTTTCTTCATGTCCGCATCACAGAGAAAAATAGTGAGCTGATACGCTGATATGCTAGGAAAAATTCGTCCGCGCAAATCGATAACTTGTCCCTTCACGAACAAAGCCTCTGGTTTGTGTTTTGCGATAAAGGCTAATCCATCTAGGTTTCCTTGAACAACACAAGTCTGGGCCTTCGGTGCCAATACTAGGGCTAGACTGGGTTTGAATAAATTATTAGTCGTTTTACACACAAACATTAAGTTTAAGATGTGATTAACGGAAGAGTGACTGGCGATTACTCGCACAACATCCTCGTTTAAGGTTCCAAAAACATTTGGGATTAAGGATTGGTCGTCTTTATTACGTGACATGTTTTACCCTCTACAAATAATGAGCGAAAATTATACATAGAAACACTCTCGCTGGATATAAAAAAGACAATATTTAAACCTAAAAAAATTGATCTGGGAAAGAGAAATGACTATAAATTTGGATAATTTCCATCATGCTGATGGCCTGGCTTACGAGCTTGCGCCCACTTATTTCCACTCACTCTTGCAATTTGTAGTTAATAAGCTACAATAAAGAATGAAAGAACTTCGCTTATATAAAACAAGCGCAAACATATTGGCAAGAAGTGCAGGAGACAGGGTTATGAGTTATGAAAATATTATGAAAAATACCTCCGATTATCATGCGAAATTACTGCAAATTTTAACCAATAAAGAAGATGCAATTGCCTATTTGAAAGTTGCATTAGAAGAATATGAGGAAGACCATGATCCGGAGGCCTTCATGCTTGCATTGCGTAATGTTGCTCAAGCTCATGGTGGGATAAGCAAGCTGTCTGAAAAGACAAAATTGAACAGAGAACATTTATATCGAATACTATCTAAACGGGGTAACCCTCGGTTAGTTACCCTTGATACTGTATTACGAGGTCTTGGGTTTAAGTTATCGATTGAAGCAATTTAATGATTACAAAGTTTCATTTACAAAGTGAAATGTCTTTAAGAAAGTCTTTAAGAAAGTAATGCTTAGCTCGTTGAAAAAGCATAAAATATATGCACTTCGGTTTTTTTATGGTTCATTTAGGCGGCCGGGCCTGCATAGCCCAAGCGCCGAAGGAGCTGCTTCGGGTATAGTCTCGAATTTATGTAGGATAAACAAGGTTGTTCAAGGGAAGTTTTTTTAAGATGCTTCCTATCCGTCGCTTCTTGCATTGCAGCAAGTGTGGTTGCGTTGGGAATATTGATAGAGAAAGCCAATTTCATGAGGTTGCCAACGTCTTTTCCTGCTTTACTTGGCTATCAAACAACGCTTTTTGTCGCTTGGCACTTTCAACGCCTGGCTGATCAAAGGAATTGATATTCCATAGCACACTTTGGGTATACACTTTGTGTTCATAGAGGGCAATTAATGCGCCGAAACTGAAGGGTGAGCAGGAATCTAGGCTGATGTGGCTAATTGGCATGCCACCCGGTATATACCCATTCGGATTGGTGGGTGAGTTTATGCCTTCACTTAGGACTCGGATCTTAGCATCACAGAACGCATTGATGAGATCATTGTTGTATTCCTGGGTTGAAATAAAATCTGCGGCGACCTTATGCGTGCCCTGGCAAAGCAGCTGATAATAACTATGCTGAGCTTGATTGCCTAGGCCACCCCAAACAATAGGGCCCGTTGCATGATTGACTGAGCGCCCATGATTATCGATCGATTTCCCGTTACTCTCCATATCTAATTGCTGGATATAAGGGACAAGTTGTTCCAGTTGTTGGGCATAAACTAAAATGAGCAAGCTTGAGTAATGTAAAAAATTGATATTCCACAGTCCAACTAGGGCCATGATTGCAGGTATGTTTTCAGGTAACTCTTTGCTATAAAAATGCTCATCCATCGAATTCGCGCCAGCAAGAAGCGCATTAAAATGATCATAACCAATTGCAATGCAAGTAATCAAATTGATGGCTGAACAAAGAGAATACCTTCCTCCGACCCAATCCCATATTGGCAATACATTGCGAATACCAAATTCCTTTGCTTTTTCTACATTGGCAGTGACAGCGATAAAATGCTTATCCAAATGTTGATAGTTATTTACCCATGCGACGGCTTTTTCTGCATTATATAAGGTTTCTTTCGTTGTGAAGGATTTTGATGAGATAATAAAAAGTGTGTTTGCAGGGTTAAGTTTCGCCACCGTTTTTTCAAACGCATAGGGGTCAACATCAGATACAAAATGTAAACCTAAATCAGATATTACATAATTAGCTAGCGCATTAACACAAAACCTTGGCCCAAAATCAGACCCACCAATACCGATATTAACAATATCGGTAACAGGTTGTCCTGAATAACCGAACCACTGCTTATGTCTGATAAGCTCAGCGATCTGACCCATTTTCTCGCGGGTAGTCCTGATGCCAGGAATGATATCGTGACCATCAACCCAAATAGACATTTCGCTAGTAGTACGAAGGGCAGTATGTAAAGCAGGTCTGTTTTCGCTCTGATTTACTTTGGCGCCTTGGATAAGGGCATCAATTTTCTCTCTAAGATTGCGCTCATTTGCTAATGCGACGAGTAATTCCAGTGTGGTTTCGTTAATGCGCTGATTAGTAAAATCGACACGAAGACCATCGGTGTGTAATTTAAGTCGCTTATCGCGGGCTGGGCTTTTCTTTAAATCATGCAGTGAAGTTAAGCGTAAGGACTCAGAATGCTTTTCGAGGGCTGCCCAAGAATTTAGTTCGGTAAGTTGCTTCATGCTAGTTATTATGAAATTTTTGCTTAAGATATCACTTATGCATCATCATTTGAATAAAAATTTTATTTGTAATTACTCACTCCGTAGCGAGTACCCTAGTCCCGTGGGACAAACATCACCAAAGAACTTTGCACCAGCGACCCTCTCCCGCCCTGCGGGCACCCTCTCCCCGTTCCCGGGGCGAGGGGGAAAATGAAGGAAGTTCTTTGGGAGGAACGGTTTATCCCGCGCCCAAATAAGCGAAAAAGGATTGCAAGGATTGATTGAATTGCACAAAATAGATAGGGTCTAATTTCCGCCTTGCATTGGGAGACGTGCTATATGGTTGGGTTGTATTATTTCTTTATTTTTACCTTATCCTACACATTAACTTGGGCTTTACGTCGCTACGCTTTAGCAACGAACTTGCTTGATATACCTAATCATCGTAGCTCGCATGCGATTGCAACGCCAAGGGGTGGAGGATTATCGTTCGTGCTTTGTTTTTTAGTTGCCGTGGCTTTATTATGCTATGTTAAATTAATTGCTTTACCCATAGCTGTTGCACTGTTAGGCGGGGGGACACTTATAGCTATCATTGGTTTTCTCGATGATCGCTATACTATTCCCCCGAGGTGGCGCTTGTTTGGTCATTTTGCTGCGAGTAGTTTTGCTTTATATGCTTTAGGAGGGATGCCTGCTACCCCGTTTTTTGCTTGGATTTTACCTGCTGGAGTAGTTACCAATGTTTTATCTGTATTTTATTTAGTCTGGCTGTTAAATTTGTATAATTTTATGGATGGTATTGATGGTATTGCGGCAACAGAAGCAGTGACAGTTTGCTTCGGAGGCGTAGTATTGTATTACTTACAAAGCAATGCTGGTGCAATGTATTTGCCAATCAGTTTGGCTTTCGCTGTTGCTGGTTTTTTATTATGGAATTTCCCGCCAGCAAAGATATTCATGGGGGATGCAGGTAGCGGGTTTTTAGGATTTATTTTAGGGATTTTGTCAATCCAAGCTGCACAAATAAAGCCAAATTTTTTTTTGGCCTGGGTGATACTTTTGGGTGTTTTTATTGTTGATGCTACGGTAACATTGATAGGTCGTGGAGTCCGTGGCGAGGTTGTTTTTGAAGCACATTGTAGTCATGCCTATCAACATGCCTCACGTTATTATGGTAAGCACTTACCTGTAACTTTTGCTACCTTAGTTATAAATTTGTTATGGTTACTTCCTATAGCGATAGCAGTTGGGCTTGGTTTTATTAATAATGGTTTAGGGGTACTGATTGCTTACTCACCGCTAATTGGCTTGGTTCTGCAATTTAAGGCAGGGCAAAAATAATTGTTCAGGTTCCCTGTGTAAATGGTATTAGAAAGATTAATTGTGTATTTTCAAGTTACTTAATATTGCGTTAATAATGGTTGTGTAAACTAACAATCGAGAGGTAATTTTTGCTTCGTTATTATGCAAAATGTTACTAAGAGCACCATGGATGCGTTCTATGGAAAGTATAGTAACTAACAAGTGAAGGGAGATTTTGTTATGCTAATTTTAACTCGCCGCATCGGTGAAACATTGATTATTGGTGATGATGTAAACATTACGGTTTTAGGGGTAAAAGGTAATCAAGTGCGATTAGGCATTAATGCGCCTAAAGATGTTTCTGTGCATCGTGAAGAGATTTACTTACGCATTCAACAAGAAAAAGAACAGCCAATCACAGAAGAAACAGAATAATCCGGAATTATCCGTAGTCGTCCAGCCCCGAGTAGACAGGAGGTCTACAGCTCGGGGCAATCTTCCCCTACGAAGTAAGAGCTCAATATTTCATTACTACGAAAGCTTTAATGAAGTATCTCCGGAAGAGAGGTAATGGAGGTCGCCTTGCTCATCTTGTATGCGAAGTTGGCCAAGCTCATTAACGCCACAAGCATGACCACTAATTGGCCCCCTTGGCTGTGAGACTTTAATAAATTGTCCCTGAAGAAAATCGACTGTTTGCCAATCAGCGCTAAATGCTGCAAAACCAGCTGCTAAAAATTTCTCTAAACATTGCTGCAAGTGATCAATTAGGCTAGCTAAGAGAATATTACGATCAAAGTACCTACCCGTTATTTCATATAAAGAGCACCAAGGTTGATCAAGAAGTGGCTGCTCCTGAGTTGCTGTGTTCACATTCATGCCAATACCAATAATGACTTGTGCACAACTGTTTGTTTCAGCAATAACTTCAATCAAAATCCCGCATAATTTTTTGTTGCCCCACAGGATATCATTTGGCCATTTTACCCGAATACCTTTATCAATCTGTTGTTCCCGCAAACTCGCCAAGATAGCTAAGCCAACGACGAGACTTAAGCCCGACAGAGAGGATAAGCAGCAGTTTAATTCCCAGCGACTGGAGAAGTAGATATTCTCGCCAAAAGGAGAAAACCATTGACGGCCGAATCGGCCACGACCATGAGTTTGTTTTTCAGCACAACAGATCTCCACTGAAGAGGTGTTTGCTAACTCTTTTAAAAATTGGTTTGTAGAATCAATGCTTGCAAACATATGAATGTTAGTTTGTCTGTTAAATTGCTTATCTTGCAAATGCTGGCGGATTGATTGTTCATCAAGTGGGATCATAGGTTGCGTTAATTGATAACCTTGTTGCGGGATGCGGTTAATCGCTAAACCTAATTGGGTTAATTGACTTACATGTTTCCATACTGCAGTACGGGATATGCCTAGTTGCTCACCGAGCGCTTGACCACTGTGGCAGTTCCCATCAGAAAGTTGATGCAGTAATACTAACTGTCGCTTACTAAATTGTTTCATCGCCCCTAACTTCTTGATCTAGCTCCTGTTATGAGTATATCGCTGTGGGGGGGGAGGATACAAATTTCAGTCGAGATTAGAGTGTGATTTAAAGCTACCCATCAGGGTAAACATCAGAAAAGAACTTCGAACTACCAACCCCTCTCCCGCCCTGCGGGCACCCTCACTCCCCGCTCCCGGGGCGAGGGGGAAAATGAGGGGAGTTCTTTAGAAGCATTGGTAAGTTCTAGAGCAATCGATTTAGGGCTTTATTCTCAAGGTGTTTTACATCCTGTACACAGGATTATCCACAGATTTTGTGGATAAAACGATTTCGAAATTAAATTGAGCAAAAATGAGCTAAGCCATATCCAATATGGTCCAGGCAAAGAGTCAAGATCTAATCGGTAAATTTTTATGGGGTAGGGTGGGAAAGTTATCCACAATTTGTGATTTGCGAATTTAGAGATTGCAGCCCGGCTATCTTAGCAAAGAAAAAATTAAAAAACAGTCTTGATTGCGATATTTTACAAAATTTATTTCTTAAAAAAGGTATTGACAAAATCTACCCCGGATTAGACTTGGATCTTCACGTTTTTGTTTCACCCACGCTTTCGCGCTGAGTGACCCTGTCCTTTTTTAATCGGTGTTGGGCCAAGGCCCAACCTACGATCTCGTGACCTGTGTAAATGTAGGTTGGGCCTTGGCCCAACAACTCATGGCCTAGCCCCGTAGGAATTGTTCAACCTCGCCAAGCCAACGTTTGGCAATAATGTGAGCTAATTCAGGAGCATGCATGACTAAATCGTTAGCAATGTTAGCGACTAAAGGTAACAGCCCTTGATCACGTTGTAGATTGGCCAATTTAAACTGCCGATAACCGGTTTGTTTCGTGCCTAAAATTTCTCCAGCACCTCTTAGCTGCAAATCTTTTTCGGCAATGAGAAAGCCATCTGTAGTAGCACGCATGAGGCGTAGGCGCTCTGCACCTAGTTGCGATAAGGGTGATTGATAAAGCAATAGGCAATGTGATTGAGTACTACCACGGCCAATCCTGCCCCGCAATTGATGCAGCTGAGATAACCCAAGACGTTCGGCATTTTCAATGATCATCAAACTTGCATTGGGTACATCGACTCCAACCTCAATCACTGTTGTTGCGACGAGTAAATCAATTTCACTTTGCTTAAAAGCCGCCATGGTTGCTTCTTTTTCAATTGTTTTCATGCGCCCGTGGACTAGCCCGACCCGAACCCCAGGTAATTGCTCTTGTAGATTGGTCGCTGTTGCTGTGGCTGCCATGCATTGTAATTTTTCTGATTCTTCGATCAAGGTACAGACCCAATACACTTGTCGACCATTGGCGATTGCAGCTTGCAATCTACTGATAATCGGCTCCCTTTTTTCTTGGCTTATAACTGCCGTGGTAACTGGGGTTCGCCCTGGTGGTAATTCATCGATGATTGATAAATCCAGATGGGCAAATTGCGTCATGGCGAGAGTCCTAGGAATAGGGGTCGCGGTCATCAACAATTGATGCGGGATGAGATTATTTTGTTGTCCTTTTTGTTGTAAAAGTAAGCGTTGTTCAACGCCGAAGCGGTGTTGCTCATCAATAATCACTAAACCAAGCCGCGCAAAAGACACGTCTTCTTGAAAGAGGGCATGAGTTCCTATCAGCATATGACAATCATGATTAGCAAGTTGAGTTAAAGTTTCTCTTCGCTCACTGAGTTTCATTTTGCCATTGAGCCTGCGGCAATTTACCCCTAGCGGTGCTAGCCACGCTTGCAGATTGGATGCATGTTGCTCACTGAGTAATTCAGTAGGTGCCATAAATGCAACTTGGTAACCATTCCCGATTGCTTGTAGGGCTGAAAGAGCGGCTACAATGGTTTTTCCAGAGCCAACATCACCTTGTACTAGACGAAGCATAGGTTTAGCTTGTGCCAAATCCTGTGCAACTTCATCATTTACCCGTTGTTGCGCGCCAGTTAGAGTAAAGGGTAATTGCTTTACAAAGCGTTCGCGCAGATCGAGATTAATGGGAATTATTGGTGCGCTTAAGTGGTTACGATGTAGCCTTGCAAATTGCATACTTAAGCGCTGGCCTAATAGTTCATCAAAAACTAAGCGCTGCAATGCAGGATGCGTGCCTTCTTCCAGCGCTTGCAGGGAAATGTCAGGTGGGGGATGGTGCAGTAATTCCAGCGCAGTTGCTAGCGGATAAAATCGATGTTGTTGCAACAGTTCTGTATCCATCCATTCCAATTGTGCTAAATCATCGCGACAATGCTCCAAGGCAAGATTAACCAATTGGCGTAAGCGCGTTTGCGTTAACCCCTGCGTAGTAGGATAGATAGGGGTTAATGTTTCAGCAACCGTACAGTCATCTTCACTCATTAATAATTGGTATTCGGGGTGAATCATTTCTAAGGTGTTGGCAAATTGGCGTACTTCGCCGAAAACTCGAATCATCTTGATGTCATTGAGCGCTTTGACCTGCTGTTTATTGAAATGGAAAAAACGTAATTGCAAGAGCCCGGTTTTATCTTCGACATAACAATAGAGCATCATGCGTTTGCCATATTTTATTTCAGTTTTACATACTCTTCCTGCAATGACACACCAGTCATTGGGGCGTAAATCACAAATGGGGGTTATGCGTGTTCTATCTTGATAGCGAAAAGGGAGATGAAACAAGAGATCAGCGACGGTGTTTATCCCGCATTTGCTGAGTTTTGCACTGAGTGTTGGACCTACGCCTGCTAAGGTTTCACAAGATTGTTGAAGCACGATATGTTTTGTAAAGGAAAATTTTAATAGTAGCAGGAAAATAAGCACTTCTCAGTAACTATCTATACCAGTATAGTTAATAAGTAACTCTCCACGTCATCCCGAGCGCAGCGAGGGATCTCCAGCAAACGGCACGTATTTAAAAATGACGTGGGGAGTTACGTTAATAATTTCATTCGGAGTATCTATGAACCGCACCATCAGCTTTACCGCAGGTCTGATTTCGGTATGGATTATTGGTTATCTCCTTATTATCGGGCGCAGCTTGCTGATCCCTCTTGTCATCGCCATTTTTATTTGGCATTTACTCAATACGATTAAGGACGGAGTGCAAAAAATTCCTATGGTTGGCCCTCGGATCCCAAGTGGATTGGGCATGCTTTTGGCTTTCGTTGTTGTTGCTCTATTGATTAAAATTTTAATTGATATTATCAGCAATAATGTGAGTCAGGTTATTGCTGCTTGGCCGCGCTATCAAGAGAATTTAACCAAAATTACTAACGTGATTGATCAGCGGTTTCATGTTAAAGCAGTATCTATTCATCAATTTATCAAAGACTTAAGTGTACAGAATATATTGATAAATATTTATACTGTATTCACCATGATAACTAGCTCTGCTGTATTAATAGCGCTTTATATCGGTTTTTTATTTGTAGAGCAGCACTTTTTTCGGCAAAAACTCGATGCCCTCTTTCCGTATCAGGAGCATCGCACTCTGGTTAATAACATTTTGACTCATATTTCCCATGATACGCAAACCTACTTAGGTTTAAAAACCTTAATGAGTCTTGTAACTGCAACGACTAGTTGGGTTATTATGAAATTAGTTGGTCTCGATTTTGCGGAGTTTTGGGGATTATTGATTTTTTTTCTCAATTTTATTCCGAATATTGGAGCGATAATCGCTACCGCTTTCCCAGCTTTATTAGCATTGGTTCAGTTCGAAAGTTGGTGGCCATTTATCATCATTATTTCTGGCATTGTCACCATACAGTTTGTGATAGGTAATTTAGTGGAGCCACGCTTTCTAGGTAAGTCACTCAATTTGAGTGCATTGGTCATTTTAATTGCTTTAGCCTTATGGGGTGCAGTTTGGGGTATTTTGGGAATGTTTCTTTCGGTACCTATCACCGTCATGATGATGATCATTTTTGCTCATTTTGAACCGACAAGACCTATAGCAATCCTGTTATCGCAAGATGGGCAGATCAAGAAATCTTATGCAGCTATATAGGGTCTGGCGCTGGATCCTGCGTTGCGCTTGCTGGGCCAAGGCCCAACCTACAATTGTTGCATTCTGCGTTGTGCATTGTTGGGCCAAGGCCCAACCTACAATTTCGGGATCTATGTAAACGTAGGTTGGGCCTTGGCCCAACAATAGTGGTGCTGGATGAAGCTATACTATGAGAGGAGTGAAGGAAAACGTTATGGCCCTATTGCACAAAACAAATCATCTCATTGACGAGCCTAGCCCTTATTTGCAGCAACATGCCCACAATCCAGTTGATTGGTACCCCTGGGGTGAGGAGGCTATAGCTAAAGCGCGTGCGGAAAATAAACCGATCTTACTTTCAATTGGCTATGCTGCCTGTCATTGGTGTCATGTGATGGCCCATGAGTCATTTGAAGATGAGGAAACTGCTGAGCTAATGAACAAGTTATTTATTAATATTAAAGTAGACAAAGAAGAGCGCCCTGATTTAGATAAGATCTATCAAACGTCCCATTATTTATTAAGCCAGCAAGGTGGTGGTTGGCCATTGACTATTTTTTTGACCCCTGATCTTAGCCCTTTTTTTAGTGGTACTTATTTTCCGCCACAAGAGCGCTATCATTTACCCGCTTTTAAGCAAATTTTGCAGCTTATTGCTGAGCTGTATCACAATAAAGCGCGTGAAATTGACCAGCAAAGCCAGGAATTAAAGCGGGTATTGCAGTTGAAGCAAGAAACCATTTTGCAAGCTGATTTAAATGACGAACCTTTGCGATTGGGTTTATCTTATTTAGAACAAAATTATGATCAGCAATTTGGTGGTTTTGGTAGAGCACCAAAATTTCCCCAAGCAAGTAAACTGGACTATTTATTACACCAGAAATCGCCACTTGCGCTGGCGACGTTATTGCATATTGCTAAAGGCGGTGTCTATGATCAATTGGCTGGTGGGTTTTATCGTTATTCTGTCGATGAGAAATGGAATATCCCCCATTTTGAAAAAATGCTTTATGACAATGGTCAATTGTTAGCGCTCTATTCACTTGCCGGCAAGCACTACAACGAGCCTTATTGCAAAGCGATTGTCCAAGAATCCGCTGAGTGGGTTCTGGCACAATTGCAAGCGCCAGAAGGGGGGTATTTTGCGAGTTTTGATGCCGATTCTGAGGGTGAAGAAGGTAAATTTTATCGTTGGACGCAGACTGAAATTCAACAGCTGCTAACACCTGCTGAGTGTGCAGTTGTACGTTTGTATTTGGGGGCCGATCAGCCACCTAATTTTGAGCATTATTGGCATTTTTATGTTGCACGTCCTTTAAACGACGTTGCCGAATCATTGCATATAAGCATAGATGATGCCCAAGCGAATTTGTTTGCTGCAAAAAGGAAACTTCTAGCTGCTCGCAATAAGCGTACTCCTCCTTTCCGTGATGAGAAAGTTTTAACGTCCTGGAATAGCTTGATGATTAAAGGATTACTCTTAGCAGGTGCATGCTTAAATGAACAACGTTTTATTGATTCAGCGGTCAACGCATTGCATTTCATTGAACAAAGACTGTGGCAAAATGAGTATTTATTAGCAAGTTATAAAGACGGTAAGGCCTATCTTGCTGCATACTTGGATGATTATGCTTTTTTGCTCGATGCGTTAATCACTTCACTACAGGTGTCCTGGAATAGCAAGCAATTGCAATTTGCGATAGCCATCGCCGATCGGATTTTAGCTTCTTTTGGTGATAAAGAGGGTGGCGGATTCTTCTTTACGGCAGAAAACCATGAGGCGTTACTGTATCGGCCCAAAACGATGATGGATGAAGCGACTCCAGCGGCTAATGGCATTTTAGTCCGTACTCTACTGATTCTGGGGCACCTGCTTGGCGAACCGCGTTATTTAATCGCGGCAGAGCAAACATTGCGAGCTGCATGGCCCTTGTTAATTCAATATCCGGCTGAACATTGTTCTTTATTATTAGGATTAAGAGAGTATCTAAACCCTCCCTATATCATTGTGATTCGCGGCGATAAAAATGAAATTAAGCGCTGGCAGGCTGAAGTGCAATCGATAGATAATTATAGTTTTGCAATTCCCAGTGAAGCCAAAAATCTTCCCCCATCCCTCGCCCTAAAAAAACCCCAAGGAAAAAGTTGTGCCTACATTTGCCGTGCTCAGCACTGTGAACCACCAATAACCAGCGAAAAAGAATTTAAATCCAAAAAAATATGAATACATGTCTGTAAGATACCTTGTTTTGATCATACATCGATGCTTGAATAACTCCTTTGCGTTTACCAAGCTAATAAAATGAAAACGATATTAATCACAGGTGCAAATCGTGGTTTAGGACTGGAATTTACTAAGCAACTAACTCGCGAAGAAGCCAATGTGATTGCAACCTGCCGTCACCCTACACAAGCAATTTCCTTACAGGAATTGGCTAATCTTAAGAAAAATCTCACTATCATCCAACTTGATGTCAGTGATGACAAAAGTATTAACAATCTAGTCGATAAACTCAGTGACACTGCCATTGATTGGCTTATTAATAATGCGGGCACTACCGGAGTACGAGGGGTAACAATTGGTAATATTCGGCGAGATAATGTTTTAAACGTGATGAATGTCAATTGCTTAGGAGCAATAAAACTCAGTGAAGCTTTATTGCCTAATCTCAGCAAAAGCGAGGAAAAATTAATCATCAACCTAGGTTCTCGTTTAGGGAATATTTCTAATAATCAACCGGATCGTGCTTATGCCTACCGTGCCAGTAAAGCAGCCCTTAATCGCTTTATGCGCTCTTTCGCTGTAGACGTCGCTGAGCTAGGTATAAACATTATTCTTATTGACCCGGGCTGGGTAAAAACGGATTTAGGAGGACCCCAAGCCGAACTTGATGCACCTATCAGCGTGGCTGGTATGTTGAAAGTGATTGAAGCCAATAAGAAGAATAGCCATGCTGAAATTTTATTGACTTACGATGGTAAAACGATTGCGTGGTAGGCTTGGGATAGCTCACCTTCATAGAAAAATTCGGTAATCTACTCCAAAAAGATCAGCAATTCGTTTCGCAAGCTCTTTACCAATAGTACGTCTGCCATTTTCCATAGCAGAAAGATTAGTTTGACTGATATTCAATTTTTTAGAAAACTCAATTTGACTTAAACCTTCTCGATATCTTAAGCCTTTTAATAACACACCTGGCTCACCCGATTTTTGAGTCAAATCACTAAATAGCTCATCGATAGAAATAGGATTATCATCGGGATTAACTTTATAACGTTCCATCACCTCAATGGGAACCATATAAAGTCCTCCATGCCAAGATATTTTGGCAACATCATCAGTATGGTGCTTTTTCGTGAGTGCCGACATAATATATCTCCGTAATTCTCAATTCTTTATTGGTAACTTCCCAACAACATACATAAGTTGGACGTCCCTTGCTCAGATGACAATGACGCTTATCACCAGCCATACCTTTTAGCTTACTGTAATTCTTCCAGCCCCCACCAGTCGCCGGGCCATAACGTTCAAGATCACGAACTAACAACAAAACAGCCGCTTGAACCGATTTTGGAAGTTTCAATATTTGTTTTCCAATTTTGGTTGGTATTATTATTTTCCAGTCCATGATAGTATTTTATGCCATTTTTTGATATATATCAAATTCTGATAATTTTATTGCTTGCGGAGACGCGCATTTGATGGGTGCGACCTTTTCCAGTAGCTTGCTAACATAGCTGAAAATCCAGAGCAAGGAAAAATAATTCCTGGAACCTCAGGTGTCAGAAAGATTGAAGCCAGTAAGGAGAATAGCCATGTTGAAATTTTATTTACTTACGATGGTAAAACGATTGCATGGTAGGCAGATAGTTCACCGCTAATAGTGGTATCGGCACTGGACAATATAGAGTGTATCGTTAGTTGGTTTATAGATAATACGATGTTCCTTATCGATGCGGCGTGACCAATACCCAGACCAATTATGCTTCAAAGGTTCAGGATCTCCCATTCCTTCAAAAGGGTGGCGTTGTATGTCTTTTATCAGCGCATTGATTCGCTTGATTATTTTTTTATCAGTTGCTTGCCAGTAAAGATAATCTTCCCATGCATGAGCAGCCCAAGATATGATCATTCTTCTTCAATAAGCCTATGCTCTGTTGATTTTCCAGCCTCTACGTCTGCAATTGCCTGACTTAGTCGTTCTGCATTTTTCGGGCTTGCTATTAAATAAGCTGTTTCCTCATAGGATTTAAAATCTTCTAAAGACATAATGACTGCTGGCTTCCCATTTTGTCGGGTAATTAAAATAGAAACGTGATCTTCATTCACTTTATCTAAGACACTAGCCAAATTACTTCTTAAGGTAGAGTAGGTTAAAACATCCATCACTGTTCTCATTAAACAAGTTAACGTACTTATTATTGTACTAGTACTTATTTTTGTACGCAAGTAGGGTCTGTTTACAATTCTACTATTTTGGTCGAAAACACAGGATTTGCTGATGAATTTTTTTTGGAATTTATGTTCCAATTTTGATATTATTTGTGAAAAATAACGTAATCGATGTGAGGAGTTGTAAAATGAGCGATATTAAAAACGGGCCTGCACTCTTATTATCTATAGTGATGGCTATGGTAAGTATCGTGATGCAGACTCCCGTTGGTGCTGCAATTCCTCAGCATATTTCTTCTGAGCAGTCTATTTCGCCCGAAATTCAGGCTGTCTTTAATAAGCCCCTCTATCACAATTCAACATGGGGATTGCGCGTCGTTGATGCGAAGAACAATCGGGTGTTGGTTGAATTAAATCCTGAACATAAATTTTACATAGGCTCGGTTCGAAAATTATTTGTAGTGGGTGAATTACTGAATCAAATAGGTCCTAATTACCGTTCGATTACGACTATTCATTCTGATGGAGAAGTGAATAATAACGAACTTAAAGGCAATTTAGTTCTTGTTGCTTCTGGCGACTTAACAATGGGTGGTCGAACCAACCCGGATGGATCAATTGCAATTGCCAATTTCGATCATAACGAGGCTGAAACACTAGGTAATGCAGTACTTACTAAGCCTGACCCACTGGCTGGTTATAAAAATTTAGCACGGCAGGTCAAAAAATCGGGAATAGATAAAATTTCTGGTGATGTCATTATTGATGAACGATTATTTGATCCCATCCATTTTCGTGATCAATTTAATATAAGCCCTTTATTTGTTAACTGGACTTTGGACAAACTCCGATCTGAACGGGCCCGAGCCCGTGGGCGAGCCCGGGCCCGCCCGAGCTCCGGCTAATCTACTTTTTGCGCCATTTTAGTCAACATCATAACAATGCGAATAAGTAAATCTCTGGCTAAGCGATACTGTTCTTCATGAATAATATTTGCACGTTTGGATACCTCCAGGATCGCCGCAGTTTCTGTGGCCGAACGTTTTGCCATGCGATAAAATCTGCTTTTTTCATTGGTGGAAAACTCACCTGAGCCTTCAGCAATATTCAATGAAATTGAGGTTCCAGCTCGTTGAAGCTGGTCGGTTAAATAAGCTCTGGAACGAAGTCATCATGATAGGCAAAAAGGGCAACAAACTATCTGATTATCCCTTGCGTTTGTTGCGCGTTCAGGTCTATAAAGAATCCGGTGAATTGTTATTCAAGCGACCCCTTTGGTTGACGGCAGCAGGTAAAAGACGCATGGAATTATCGTTGTATGATATTTTTACCAGCTATCGCCATCGCTTTGATATTGAACATTCTCAACCACCCAAACCACGAAAAAAAGCCCTTGGACGACAATCGGGGGACATTGAGGTAAAACGCATGCGTCATCCTATCGTTAAAAAGTGGAAAAACACAGCTCTTGATGAAAAAATCATTGCATAATCAAGATAATATTGTCAATAAATAGACCAGATTGCACGTTGTGATGGTGGAATATTGCTAAAATAATCTGGATTTGATTGTAACTTATGACTGTTCGGAGCTCGGGCGGGCCCGGGCTCGCCCACGGGCTCGGGCCCGTTCAGATCGGAGTTTGTCCAAAGTCCAGTGTTAATGATGATGTTGTGGATGTTATTATTAACCCGGATGCAGTAGGTCGGAAAGCGTTAGTCGCGTGGCGACCCCAATCCGCTGCGTTTGATGTAAAGAATAAATTGATCACTGCTAAACCTGATATGCCTTGCACCTTGGAACTAAGTCCAGAAATTCCTGACTGCTTTGGCTCACCCGGTTGCTCTGGCAAAATATTGGCTTGAAATCATGCTTAAAAGCAATGCATTTGCAACTTTTTTTAATGCTTTGCCTGTTCTGGGCGTAGATGGTTCTCTCTCGTTTGTGAAAGATTTCCATTCCAATCCTTCCCTTAAAGGTGCTGCAGGACATGTGCATGCCAAGACGGGAACCTATGCAGTAGAAGAAGGCAAACAAATTGTCCTTAAAGGGCAAGCATTAGCGGGATATATCAACACAAAACAGAATAATCTCCTTCTGTTCCAACTCGTTGTTAATGATGTAGTTATTCATTCTACTAGTGAGTTGGAAGAGATTTTTCAGGACCAGGGTTTAATAGCCGCTCTTCTCTGGCGTGAATATTAGGGTCTGTTTACAATTCTACTATTTTGGCCGAAAACGCAGGATTTGCTGCGCTTCGCTGCTCATTTACTACGTGTAAACTGCGCTGCGATGCTCGCAAATCCTGCGTTTTCGGCACAAACTAGCGAATTGTAAACAGACCCTAGGGCGTCCCGCTTTGCATGCGGCATTGAAAAAGCGCATAATAATCAATTTTTGACGAATGAAAAAAGCGCTATGAAGCACACGATTGAAAAATTACTTGCGCAGTCTCTCCATGCCCTTAAGCAGTCTTCTGCTTTGCCGCAAGATCTTCTTGTTGACATTAAAGTAGAACACACTAAAGGTAAAAGTCACGGTGATTATGCCACTAACTTGGCTTTAACCCTTGCCAAACCTTGTCATCAGGCGCCGCGCCAGGTTGCCGAATTAATTATAAAAAATTTACCTCCCAACCCAGGGGTAGCACGAGTTGAGCTAGCAGGCCCCGGTTTTATTAACTTTTTCATACGAGATGACGCGCGATCTCAGGTTATTGCTACCGTATTAGAGCAGGGTGAACGTTTTGGCTGTAGTGAGTTAGGTGGAAAGCAAAAAATTATTCTAGAATTTGTATCGGCGAATCCGACCGGTCCTTTGCATGTAGGCCATGGTCGAGCTGCTGCCTTTGGGGCAACTTTAGCCAATATATTAGCAACTGCTGGTTTTGACGTGCGCAAGGAGTATTACGTTAACGATGCTGGCCGCCAAATGAATATACTGGCGGTGAGTGTGTGGTTACGGTATTTAAGCCTGGCAGGTGAGGAAATTATTTTCCCTGCCAACGGTTATCGCGGTGATTACGTCGCTGATATTGCGCAAAATGTTTTAAATCAACATGGTCGTGATTTTGTACGGTCCTGGTCCGCTATCCAACAGGGATTGCCCGCTGATGAGCCACAGGGTGGTGATAAAGAAATCTATATTGATGCGATGATTGTGCAAGTTAAGCGATTGTTAGGTGAGAAGGGATTTCAGCTGTTTCATAAACATGCTTTGGATTCAGTTTTAAATGATATCAAAGAGGACTTAGCTGAGTTCGGTGTGAATTACGACTGTTGGTTCTCAGAGCAGTCCTTGCATGATAGTGGCGCGGTAGACAAGTCTATTCAGGCGCTTAAAGAAAGTGGCCATACCTATGAAAAAGAGGGTGCCTTATGGTTTCGTGCAACGGATTTTGCTGATGAAAAAGATAGGGTATTGGTGCGGGCTAACGGCCATCCGACGTATTTTGCTTTCGATGTAGCCTACCACTGGGATAAATATGATCGTGGTTTTGGGCGGGTAATTGATATTTTTGGTGCTGATCACCATGGCTATTTCACACGTGTGCGGGCAGCAGTCAATGCGCTAGGGCATGATGAGAATGCAATCAGCGTGTTGTTAGTGCAATTTGCTATTCTTTATCGCGGTGGTACGCGGGTGCAAATGTCAACACGAAGTGGTTCCTTTGTAACGTTACGCGAGCTGCGCGAAGAGGTGGGGGACGATGCCGCTCGTTTCTTTTATGTGATGCGTAAACCAGAGCAGCACATGGATTTTGATTTGGATTTGGCTAAATCGGAGTCAAGTGATAACCCCGTCTATTATATTCAATACGCCCATGCACGGATAAGTTCAGTGTTACGTCAACTGCATGAACGTGGTTTAAGTTGGGATAAAGCTGCGGGTCTTGCTCATGTTGATTTACTCGTTGAGCCGCACGAAGTCGCTTTAATTTCCCTGATTGGCCGCTATCCGGAAGTCATTGAGGTTTGTGCAAATCTTTGTGAGCCTCATCAACTTGCCTATTACTTACGAGAATTGGCTACTGGCTTGCACAGTTATTACAATGCAGTACAATTGCTGTGTGAGCAACCTGTTTTACGATCAGCGCGATTATGTTTATTAACGGCAGTGCGCCAAGTATTGAGAAACGGTTTGCAACTAACGGGTGTATCATCTCCTGAGAGCATGTGATGGCAAAGGATTATGTAAGAAGGCCGACAAAACAAAAAAGCAGTGTTCCAAAACAACTTTTTTGGATGTTTGCTTCTTTTTTGGCTGGTTATTTAACAGCAACTGTATTTGACTTTACCAGCTTAACCAGTTGGGTGAATGCGCATCTATTGGCAAAGCACCATGATGGCAAGCCAAAAGTGCGAGTTGCAGCTAAAGAGCACGAATTACCAAAACCAAAATTTGAGTTTTATACTCTGTTGGCTAAAGAGGGTCATACTCCTGGCTCTGCCCCACTAGCTAAACCGGCCGCACCTAGCCAAACAAGGCTCCCGACCCAGCCAGCAGCTATAGGCACGACCCCACTCGTACCAACTAAGCAGAATGGTGGACAAATTTCAGTTAAACAACCAGGAACTGCGGCAGTTGTGGAAGGTAAACCTATTGCCCCTACGAAAGAGTCCTATCAGATCCAAATAGCCGCCCTCAAAAGTAGGCATGATGCTGAGCAAATGAAAGCCGCTCTGACTTTAAAAGGTTTTGATGTGAATATTGTGACTACTTCGCAACACCATGTTAACTGGTTTAGAGTCATTATCGGTCCTTTTAATTCGCGTATTGCTGCAGAAAAAGCACAGTTGATGCTGGCGAAGAGCGAACATGCTAGAGGGATGATTCGCAAAATGGAGGGGTAGAACCTGTAGCGTCATTGCATACTCTGTCATTGCGAGCTTTTATACAGGGCCTGAAAAACGTACCGAACTAACATTGTACCGTCATTGCGAGGAGCTTGCGACGAAGCAATCCAGCGACCTTTCCTAGCATCTCATAAGGCCACTGGATTGCTTCACTGCGTTCGCAATGACGAACATACGACTCTCTACAGCCCAGACTGGGCTTGAAGTTAGTTAAGAGCGTATACCTCGTCATTGCGAGCGTATACTCCGTCATTGCGAGCGTATACTCCGTCATTGCGAGCGTTAGCGAAGCAACCCAGGGATGCGAAGCTAGAAACTACCAGTAGATGAAATCTGTGCCCAACACTCCTGGGTTGCTTCGCTAACGCTCGCAATGACGCTATTACCATCGTTCTCATAGGTACCCCTAGATCCTCTAGATAATTGGCCAATTGGAAAATCTAAATTGCCGGCATCCTCTCGCAGCGCTTTTGGTGAAGAGCTCGTAATGATTCCAGGAGAATCATCCACCAAATCCGCATCGTCTTCGCCAAGATTATTACCAGAGTTACTCATTAATACGTATGAAACCGTTAACAAAGCAAAGAAGGCAAATAAGAGACTTGCCGCCAATTCACAGCCGCTACTTATGGCAGCAATAATCCCTCCGGTAAAAACAAGGGCGGGAAGTGTTAATCCACCACAGGTTATCGTTGAAATAATTACCGCGAAAATTAACAGACAACTAGCACTCGTCAGTAAACCAATAGATAAATCAGAAGCCAAAAGTTGTTTGATCCATGAAGCGCTTTTATCCAAGGCAATATCAACCGCAAGTTGGATGCGGTAAGAATTAAATAGAGCAAATAAGGTGGTTAATACCATTATCGTTAAGGGGATGAGTGGCGAAACTGCAATCCCAACTGCCGAAAAACTAATGATAAAAAGCAAAAATGCCACAGAACTAAGGGCTAATATCCATTGATTTTGCTGCACATTCTTGTGCAGAAAACGATTGAGTTTGCGATAGTTAAATAAATAATCCAAACTGCCATTCAACACGATATCGGCAAAAAAAGAGGCCTTATCATGAGCTGTCATAGCACAACTGATTCCCCCTTTGTCTGACACAGCTCGAATGCAAGGGCCATCATTCAGGCCGTCCCCAACAAACCAAACACCTCTGGGATCCGTATTTTCAGACTCCATTAATTGACCTAAAAAAGTTTCTTTACCTTCAGGAGATTGATCAGCATGGATGTCGTCTAAATCGAAAATCGAGCCAATTTGCTTATTAAATCCCGCTGCAGCATCCTTGTTGTCACCGGTTAGCATGATTATTTTTTTCCCCTCGCCTTTTAAGCGAGCCAGGGCTTCCTGAATCCCTGGTCTAATTTCATGCTTAATGTAGATAATCCCTTTGAATATTTTATCTTCAGCAACGAATATTGGGGTTAAGCCTTGTTCCATTTTAGCGGGGTTGATTGCCGGTAGGTCAATAATACCTGCATGGCGAAGGTAATCTGCATGTCCTAGCTGAATTAACTTACCCTGAACCTTTCCTGTTAAACCACCGTTTTGGATGGACATATTTTCAGGGAGGACATGATGAAAAAGGGAGTTACTGTGCAGGCTACTCTCGTAATGATTAACAATCGCTTTAGCCAGTGGGTGTTCTGCACCATAGTGTTTTTCCAGTAAATATATTTTTTCCCATAAAGCTGGATAAATTTCCCCAGAGTAGGATTCAACTTTGCTGTGACCCGTGGTCAGCGTTCCGGTTTTATCAAACACGACAGTGTGTATTTTATCCAATCGCCTAGTAAGTCGTTCATCCCGCAATTGAATCCCTTTATTCCCACAGTGGTAGAGGCTGAGTAGGTTAGGTAATTGATGTGCTATGGCAATAGTGCAGGGGCAAATTGCTAATACTATCCCCATCACATTTTGTAATATTAAAGGGATGGTCACGATTCCTAACGCAAACGGAATCACGATAGAGGCAATAATTCCCGCTCCAATCAAGATGGGGTATAGATAGGCAAACCTTGACTTTGCTTCTGGACCAGAATGTTCTTTAGCTCCTCGATTGGTGCTAAATAATAACCTGTTCACTGTGCTGTGGTAACCATTCTTAGTCGCGTAGGCAAAAACGGTTTGGCCAAGATTAATTGCCCCAGCTGGAACAGCGTCTAAGGGCTTTTTATTTTTGCAGCGCTCTCCGGTTAACAATGATGCATCAACCACTGTATTCCCCTTTACGAGAATACAGTCAACAGGAAAACATTCACCTCGCTTGATTTCGATGATCATTTTTTCTTTGAGCAAGTTTCTATTTTCTGTGATCAACTCATTCTTGAGTAAGATTTCTTCCATAGATTGAGCAATCTGATCTGCTGCACTAGGATCCCCAATTAACTGGTTAAAAACAATTTGCTCTTGTGCTGTTGGTTGATAATAGCGGTATTTTTCTGCCATTTGTGGGAATAAAGTTTGCACACCTTGCAGCTGCATTTTTTGCGATTTAAGCAGAATTAGGCGTTTAAGTTCGTCCATGCCATTGATAATGGTTATCAATACAACAGGCATAATAAAGCTCATAAAAGCCATAGAAAAGCTACTTGCCATAGGCATACTAATGGAGTGGTAAAGTGTGTGGATCAATGATAAGAACCAGCCAAAAGTGACGGTTGTAGTCATATTGGCTAGGTTTTTATTACGTAAATTATGCAAGAAATTGCTGAGGTAATTTCTTGCAGTGAACGTAGTGGCTAACAGGGACAGGGTCGTTAAGACAATGGTTAGCAGTAATGAGGGTGGGAAAATCAACCATAAAACAGTTATTGCGCCGGCCGCTAATAAGTTAACTAAAATATTGACCCAATTGGCGCTTGTGGACGCAGGGATAGGGCTATCGTTATTGGCAATGAGTTCATGGCCCATGTCTTCCAAGCCAAGCTTGAATGCAGCATGAATGGAATCGTTAAAACCCTCCACGGGTTGGAATTCTAAATTTTCACTCTCAATGGTTAGCAATAAACATTGAATGCCCAATGACTTAGGTTCAGCACTGATGACTAATTGTGCGTCGGCAGGGAGGCGATTTTTTTCGATCAAGTTTTGCAAACAACCATGAAGGCTATTCTCAATAGCGATTCCACATCCTTGATGACACATGATTGTGGAGACAAAAAAAGAACCTTCAAAAATTATTTTTTTGGTCATTCGATAAACCTTTTAGCGAGTAACGGTGATTCTTATATCAGCTGCATTCTTAATTGCATAGGGTTTACTCACCGCTACCGTGACCTGCTCAATGTTAAATTCCTGTTTGATTAATCGAGCAACGTTATCAGCTACCGTTTCAATCAATTGAAAGGCGTTAGTTTCTACATAATGAGTTATTCGTTGGCAGAGTTTATCATAGTCTGTTGTTTTATCTAATTTGTCTTCGCAAGCACTGAAATCGGCTGGAATAGTAATATCAAGTGAGAGGCGTTGTAAAATCTGTTGCTCCCAAGCATGCACACCAATGTGAGTTGCTACAGTTAATCCCCTGATATGAAGATTGTCCATCAATAAGCTCCAAGACAAATTGGTCCATATTATAACAAAATAGGTCCACCCAATACCCCTTAATTTTAAACATCCAGAAACATGTTAAAATTTAAAAACTTCTTTCTAAACAGAGCCTAGCATGAACGACATTAATGAATCTTTACTTATCCGTGCGCTACAACGCAAACCTGTGCCCCGAACACCTGTTTGGCTTATGCGCCAAGCGGGTCGTTATTTACCTGAATATCGCAAAGTGCGTGCCCAGGCTGGGGATTTCTTAAGTCTGTGTAAAAATCCTGAATTAGCTTGCGAAGTGACTTTACAACCGCTACGGCGTTTTTCTCTTGATGCAGCTATACTGTTCTCCGATATTCTTACCATTCCTGATGCGATGGGTTTGGGTCTTTATTTTACTGAAGGCGAAGGGCCCTGCCTGCAAAACCCTGTGCGCAATAAAGCAGCGATAGATTCCTTAGCCAATCCCACTGATGAGCTAGCCTATGTGATGCAGGCGATACAATTAATTCGGCGTGAAATGCCAAAGTATTTACCATTAATTGGTTTCGCAGGTAGTCCATGGACTTTAGCCTGTTATATGGTTGAAGGGAATTCCAATCGGGATTTTAAGCAGGTTAAACGTCTGCTCTATAATGAACCTGAAGCGATGCATCGTCTCCTCGATAAACTCGCCAAGGCAGTGAGTACTTATCTTAACGAGCAAGTGCAAGCAGGCGTTAATGCGCTTATGATTTTTGATACCTGGGGTGGCATTTTAACACCAGAGGCGTATCAAGATTTCTCGCTTAACTCCATGACAAAAATTGTTAGGCATTTAAAAAAACAGTGTCCCCAAATCCCTATTATTTTATTTACCAAGGGAGGGGGGCAATGGCTTAATCAAATAGCAGCGAGTGGTTGTGATGCAATTAGCTTGGATTGGACTACTGATTTGGGTTTTGCGCGTAGACAAGTAGGGGAAACAGTTGCATTACAAGGAAATCTTGACCCGGCGATATTACTCACCAATACTGAATGTATACGAGAGCAAGTAAAACAGGTTTTAGCAGCTTTTGGTCATGGTTCTGGCCATGTTTTCAATCTTGGTCACGGGATTACTCCTGACGTGCCGCCTGATCATGTAGCGGCAATGCTTGCGGCAGTACATGAATTTAGCCCTAGTTATCATGGTGATCATTATGATAGTGAAAAGCAATTTTAAGCCTGCCTGGTGGTTAACAAATTCCCACGGTCAAACCCTTTATTCAACTTTGGCGCGCAATATTCAGGCTCCGGTTGATTCGACAGAGCGAATTGAGTTGCCAGACGGTGATTTTATTGATTTAGCCTGGTCTATCAATGGGTTGGATAGTAACGCTCCTTTGGTCATTATTTTGCACGGATTAGGTGGCTCGGTGGAATCCACTTATGCTGGTGGATTTATGCGTACATTTAATCGCTGTGGTTGGCGTGCAGTACTTATGCATTTTCGAGGCGCAAGCTCAGAGCCGAATCGTTTGCCTCGTGCCTACCATTCTGGGGATACTGATGACCTCAATTATTTCCTTAATCTGATAGCGCAGCGCGAACCGCAAACTCAAAAAGCAGTAGTCGGCGTATCTTTAGGAGGTAATATCTTGCTCAAGTGGTTAGGCGAGCAGGGTGCGCAAACCTTAATTGATGCGGCTGTTGCGATTTCAGTCCCTTTTCAATTACGTTTAGTTGCCGATCGGATCAGCAGGGGATTTTCTCGTATTTACCAAGAGTATTTGTTGCGACGGATGAGACAAGTGTTCGAGCGCAAGAAGAGTATTTTTAATGGTGCGCTACCGCAGGTATTTAGAGATATGGATAAATGGCAATGTTTTTGGACCTTTGATGAGTACGTAACAGCGCCATTAAATGGTTTTCCGCATGTCCATGCATATTATAGGGAAGCAAGCTCACGTCCTTATCTGGCTAAAATTGCCACGCAAACATTGATAATTCATGCGCTCGATGATCCGTTTATGACACCTGAAATAATTCCTGGGGAAGAGGAGTTAGCCAAAGATGTTACGCTCGAGCTTAGTGCAAAAGGCGGCCATGTTGGTTTTATTACCGGTAATTTTCCGGGAAAACCGATCTATTGGTTGGAACAGCGGGTCCCAGATTATCTGATGGGGGTGTTTAGTAACACCCCGTCATCCTGAGCGCTCACCCCGTCATCCTGAGCGCTCACCCCGTCATCCTGAGCGCTCACCCCGTCATCCTGAGCGCTCACCCCGTCATCCTGAGCGCAGCGAAGGATCTCCTGAATGTGGCATAGTGCTCAATCGAGGAGATCCTTCGCTGCGCTCAGGAGTCGCGGCTCGGATATGATCGCTCAGGATGACGGGCTGGCGTTTTAGGCTTTAAATTGCTTACTCAGCTGAATTGCCATTTCCAATGATTGCTCGTAGTTCAAGCGTGGATCAACTAAACTGCGGTAGGCCCGTTTAAGATCGTCCTCGTTCAAGCCCCGTGCGCCACCAATACATTCAGTGACATTATCGCCAGTTAACTCAAAATGGACGCCACCTAAATAACTGCTCATTTCCTGGTGAATTTTAACTGCTCGCTGCAATTCAAACAAAATATTATCAAAATGCCTGGTTTTGATGCCATCGACAGTTGTTTCCGTATTGCCATGCATTGGATCACAAGACCAGGTTACTGGGCACTGGGTAGCTTGTACTGCCTCAATAAGAGGGGGTAATAATTTATCAATGTCTTTTGCCCCTAGCCGCGTGATGAGAAGCAAACGCCCCTCTTGCTTATTCGGATTCATAATGTGGATAATTTCTTTTAACCATTTCTTGGTAGCACTAGGCCCGACTTTAATACCAATTGGGTTTTGTACTCCTCGCAAGAATTCCAAGTGGGCGCTGCCTATTTTTGCAGTACGCATACCAACCCAGGGTAAATGCGCCGACAAATCATACCATTGGTCGTTGTGAAGTGGACGTGTTAGGGCTTGCTCATAATGCAAATGCAGGGCTTCGTGAGACGTGTAAAAGTCAACTTTCTTGAGATTGCTGGAGCGTACGCCATCAATTGCTTCGATAAATTCTAGTGATTCAGACAGGGAACGGACGATAGCATGATATTCATCGGCTTGGGGTGAGTGCTCGACAAAGCGTAAATCCCAGCGCTGGGGGTAATTTAAATCAGCGAAACCATCAGCAACCAAGGCACGAATGAAATTGAGGGTCATCGCTGCACAGCTATAACCTTTCAGCATCAATTTAGGGTTAGGAATACGGGAAGCCGCATCGAATTGTTGTGAATTAACGAGGTCGCCGCGATAACTTGGTAAAGTAACTCCATCAATGGTCTCATAGTCAGAGGAGCGTGGTTTAGCATACTGGCCGGCGATACGTCCGATGCGGATAATGGGTTTGCGCAGGCCGTGAATTAATATGAGACTCATTTGCAGCATAATTTTGAGTTTGTTGCTAATGATATCTGAGCGGCAGTCATTGAATGATTCGGCGCAGTCACCACCTTGCAGAATAAACGCTTCACCGCGGCCAGCTTTAGCAATAGCCTGCTTTAAATCGTCGATTTCACCGGGTGTAACTAGAGGAGGGAGCAGACTTAATTGTTCAACAACACGATCCAATTGATTTTGATCGGGGTAATTGGCTGCTTGCTCATAGGAAAATCGCAGCCATGAATCCAACGACCATTCTTGCATCACCCAAAGCCCTCTTGATTATCTATAATGCTGAGTATGTGATAAATGAACAATTGTTGCAAGTGATAAAACTTTAAATTTATTCCTCGCGACTTGCCGCGAGCACTTTGCGCGTGGGGTTTCTCAAGGGGAGCGAGCACTCCCCTTGAGTCGCCGTCGCGCGGGTTTCCCGCGCAGGCGAAATATTACTAGGGTAAAAATACCCCGTGGCTCGCCACGGGGATTTTTATCCGCCGACTAAATTAAATTGCCGACCCACTTAATACCAGCACAAGGGCCGTTGAAACCAATGCTGCTCTCATTCACATCGAAGCCTAAGTGGTGGCGGAAACCAAAGCCATCTACGAAGGTGCCACGACTGGTAATGGTGTGTCTTGCATTGAAGTAGTTAACCCACAAATAACCAACATCGAATGTCAAATCACCTTGTGGCATGGTATAAGTGTATTTAGCACCCAATTTGCCTTCGAGTTGAGGAACTAGAGTAGTTTTATTGCGGCGGTTTTCATTACCAAATGCACCTGCACCCAAGCCACTAAAGCCAAATGGGTTAACAAACGGATTAACTGGAGTTACCACACCCATTGGATCTACAGTCACTGCTACTGGGAAGAATGGGATAAAAGCTCTATTTACTGCGACGGCTGGATCGAATCGAAACGCAGGTCTGGAAGAGCCAACCAGCAGCGTAGTAGCGCCATTAGCGTAAACGCTAAATCCATCACCGACTATGTAGTTTAGATCAGCACCGAAACGAGGACCGATGCCGTTGAATCTAGCTTCAGTACTATTTGCAAACCCATTAGCGGCGAAGCCTAAGAAGGCAGGGTTCACTAGACTACCGGCTGGAGCGAAAACAGGACCAATAAAGCCCGGAATACCTGTAGGGAAAACCCCTATCAGACCTGGCTCAAAGGGAAGGGCCGGATCCGGCATTGGGGAAGTGGAAGGGGAGGGGGGGATGGGCTCAGCCAGCTCTGGCTCAAAGGCTACTGGGACTGGGGCGATGGCCGCCGGAGCAATAAAAAAAAGGGGTTCAAGTGCGGCGGCGGCACCACGATTAGGGCCACGGTCAGCGATCCTGGCAACCTGAAGACCGACACGGAAGCGGCTAAAAAAAGTAGAGTTGCTAGTAATCTGCCTAAAGCGAAGAACACGAGCAAGCGAAACACGATTACCGCCAAGGGCAAGAAGAATGCGAGCAAGCGAAACACGGTTACCGCCAAGGGCAGGAGTAGCAACAGCAACCGGAGCACGATTACGGCCAAGGACAGGAATGCGAGCAACTGGAATCTCACCATGATGAATGCGACGTTCAGGAGTGAGAACAACCTGATCAACACCACGATTAGGGGGAAGAAGGTCAATTTCAGCAACCTGAGCAACATCAGGATTAAAGCGAAGTTCAGGAGTGTGAGTAACCGGAGCAACAGGATTAAAGCGAAGGTCGGGAGCGCGGAGAAACTGATCATTTCGGAGTAAGTTTACGGGTTGAGCCACTTCAATGTTAACAACATCCCATCGAGGAGCTCCAACGTTGAAGTTATTCGCTTCATTATTGCGATGAGACCAATTAATATTCAATTCATTACCGGTATTGAATTGGAAAGAACCTTCTAACCCGAAACCCCAGCCCCATCTACTGCTCCAGCTGTCCTGGAATCCTCTGCCGAAACCTGGGCCGAAGATAGGGCCGTTGTTTCCAAAAGTAGAATTTCCATTGGTAAAAGTAGTATCCAGATAGAGAGCTTGTACACCAACACCCCAAGCAGATTTTACGCTGGGAACTGTGATGTTACCAGGGGTACAAACAGGGCCCATCGTGCCAGCAAATACTGCACTGCTACTTAAAGCAAGAGCAGCTACCACTGTTTTCTTCAAATTATTAAGCATGCTTTATTCTCGACTTTTTTATTATGTAGTCGAACCACATCATGTGATTGCCCGCAGTATTTTACACTACAAAAACCGCCGAATAAATTGAATTGTGCAACGCCTGTGCCATGCACTCCTGGCTCCGCTACGCTCCTAACTAACTTCAAGTTTGTGGTGTGGAGAGTCGGGAATGTAGAATTATTGCATTCCAAGTGCGGTTTTTACATCGGTAATGTTGGGGCCACCGGAGTAAATCTGCACTTTGTCGCTTTCTTCCGAAAGACGAGAATTCGTTTTAAACATATTAAGATCCAATACTGCTTTTATTACTTCTTCGTTATTGACTGGACTTTGGACAAACTCCGATCTGAACGGGCCCGAGCCCGTGGGCGAGCCCGGGCCCGCCCGAGCTCCGAACAGTGATAAGTTACAATCAAATCCAGATTATTTTAGCAATATTCCACCATCACAACGTGCAATCTGGTCTATTTATTGACAATATTATCTTGATTATGCAATGATTTTTTCATCAAGAGCAGTGTTTTTCCACTTTTTAACGATAGGATGACGCATGCGTTTTACCTGAATGTCCCCCGATTGTCGTCCAAGGGCTTTTTTTCGTGGTTTGGGTGGTTGAGCTGGTGTCCCAATCATTCGAATAATTCGTTCAAAGTCATTTTGAACTTGTGTTGGTTGCTTTGCGGTATCAACACGCGTGCATGCCAAAGGGATCAACCAAGGCGTGTTTGTGCCTGTTTTTTCAGGCAAGTAAGCCGCAATGCTGTATTTGTGACCCAGCGTTATCGGTTTGTTGCCACAGACGGTATTGGGCGCGTAAACATAACTCCTGTCCTCTAACGTCGGTGAAAAACCACGAGGCTGTGGCGTGCAGTCTACTGTAAATAAATGAAATCCGCGCTGTCGATAAAATCACTTCAGCCTTCCCTCGTGGCAGAGCTTATTTAACCGACCAGCTTCAACGAGCTGGAACCTCAATTTCATTGAATATTGCTGAAGGCTCAGGTGAGTTTTCCACCAATGAAAAAAGCAGATTTTATCGCATGGCAAAACGTTTGGCCACAGAAACTGCGGCGATCCTGGAGGTATCCAAACGTGCAAATATTATACATGAAGAACAGTATCGCTTAGCCAGAGATTTACTTATTCGCATTGTTATGATGTTGACTAAAATGGCGCAAAAAGTAGATTAGCCGGAGCTCGGGCGGGCCCGGGCTCGCCCACGGGCTCGGGCCCGTTCAGATCGGAGAATGGAAAGGTTAGTTATATCTGCTTGAGATACTTGAGACTTAGATACTGCAAACTGAAATGAAGGGATTGCTGGCTCTCCCTCTGGCTGTTTTTTTGGCGAAAGACTTAATTGCCAATATCATTTTCAATATAACTCTCCGGCGTAATCAAAATACCTGGAATCTTCAGCTCTTTCATTGCCTGCTCCAATGCTTTCTGCTCGCGCGCCAGGGTTTTTTCATCCGACACATCCCAGGCAACTTGATAAAGGCACATTTTCCCCATTCTATCTTCCGTTAAAAAATCCACTTCTAATCGCTCTTGCGTAAGATAATAATAAATTTTATGATCACGCCGCTTGAGATCTAAAAACACCATGTTTTCAAATAAGTGCCCATAATTTTTGTTAAAATTAAATGAAAAAGCTTTGACTAACCCAGGGTCAACAGCATAGATTTTTCTGGGATTCGTATGCGTTTTGCGAATCGAGTGGCTAAATAACTCGATTGGAAAAGCCAAATAAGCATCTTCGATGTACGTTAAATAATCATAAATCGTATTTTTTGCTCCAGAAAGACCTTGGCTTTTAATATCTCGTGCAAATTTATTAACTGAGAAATTTCCACCTGCATTAGTCAGCAATGTCCTTATTAAATATTTCAATAAAGCAATATTAGTAATATTATGCCGTTCAATGAGATCACGTGCTGTTACTAATTCAACATAATCTTGTAAAAGTCGTCGCTTCTCAGGGAGAGCGATATTAACTATTTCAGGAAACCCTCCCTCATGAAGATAATTTCTTAAATGATAATGAAGCGTATCTCGTATCTTTTGGCTAAATAATTTCTTTTCCAATATGATTTTGTTGGCCACTAAATACTCATTAAAATCATAAGGCCATATCTCTATTGCAATAGAACGGCCTCGCAATGAGGTCGCAATTTCTTTGCTCAATAATTTGGCTGAAGAACCCGAAAGATAAATTTGAACTTTTTTAGTATCAAAAAAACGGCGAGTCACTAACGCCCAATCTGTCACATTCTGTATCTCATCCAAAAAAAGATAACAGGTATGATCGTGATTTTCTGGATAAATTTTATAAAAACCCTCAAGCAAATTCCGAAACTGTTCTTGAGAGCAAGGCAACAATCGATCATCCTCAAAATTCAGGTATAAAAATCGTTGAAAAGGAATATTATCTGTTTGAATGAGCGTACGAATGGTTTGAAATAAAAAATAAGTCTTTCCCGTCCGCCGCATGCCTATAGCGACTTTTATCTTATTCGGCAAATCGGGAAATTGAGTATGGCGGCTAATGCTCGATTCCGCGAGCTCAAACCGGTCTTTAAATTCCGATAATAATATGTTCAGTAAGTTAATCATGTTTATACAAAAACTGGATTAGTCTATTAATCCAGTTTAGTAAAAAACTGGCTACTTGTAAAGATACAGAATATATGCCTCTGCAGAGGATCGGGTAATATTCTATACTTATGGACTTGAAATTTTTTTCTGTCGTCCCCAATTAGGATTACCAATGCACTTAGGAGATTCCTATGAAAAAAGATAAAAGTAAAGATTGGCATAAAATCAAAAAACAAAGTGAATTAGAAGAAATGCGGGCGATGGCGGAAGACGAGGAAGAGGATGAAGGTGATGGTAGGGCAGGGGGTAGCGAAGCAGCTTTAGAGTATCCCAGTTACACTGCCCTTGAAGAAAAACTGACTCTAGCCGAACAACAAGCGCATGAAAATTGGGAAAAGGCGGTTCGTGCTATGGCTGAAGTGGACAATATTCGCCGTCGTGCTGAACGGGATGTTGCTAATGCTCATCGTTATGGCCTTGAGAAGTTGATCCAGTCGTTTTTGCCAGTCGTTGATAGTCTTGAGCAGGCTATACAGCTGATTGAGAAGACGGCAGATGACAGTATGCGTGAAGGTTTGTTACTCACGCTCAAATTGCTCATTGATGCATTGGCAAAACTTGATGTGGAGCAACTCGACCCACAGGGCGCTATGTTTGATCCGCAAGAACACGAAGCCATGTCAATGCAAGAAATAGAAGGTGCGCTGCCTAATACAATACTGGCAGTGGTGCAAAAGGGCTATAAATTAAACGATAGGATAATCCGTCCAGCGAGAGTAATTGTTGCAAAGTAACTATTCATCCTAGCCCAGTGGGACAAACATCAGCGAAGAGCTTTGCACTAGCGAACCCTCTCCTGCCCTTCGGGCACCCTCTCCCCAGAAATGGGGAGAGGGGGAAAATGAGGGAAGTTCTTCGGGAGAAGGCTTGAAATCGGTAAATTTCACCCCATATTAAAAATATTGCGTAAAAAATATAGATTGGAGTAAGAAGAAAATGGCAAAAATTATCGGGATCGATTTAGGTACGACGAATTCCTGCGTAGCGGTAATGGAAGGTGGTAAACCTCGTGTAATTGAAAACAGTGAGGGTCACCGTACCACCCCATCGATTGTCGCTTTTACTAATGATGGTGAAACCTTAGTCGGACAAGCCGCTAAACGTCAAGCAGTCACTAACCCTAATAATACCCTTTATGCAATTAAGCGTTTGATTGGTCGTCGATATGAGGATGCTGTTGTACAAAAGGATATTAAAATGGTGCCCTATAAAATCGTCAAAGCAGACAATGGCGATGCTTGGGTGCAAGTCGAATGGTCGAGATATGGCACCGCCGCAAATTTCTGCAGAAGTTTTGCGTAAAATGAAAAAAACGGCTGAGGATTATTTAGGCGAAACCGTGACGGAAGCTGTCATTACTGTGCCTGCTTATTTCAACGATTCTCAGCGGCAAGCGACTAAAGATGCTGGTCGTATTGCTGGCTTAGAGGTTAAACGGATTATCAACGAGCCAACCGCCGCAGCGCTTGCTTATGGCATGGATAAAAAACGTGGTGATTCTGTCATTGCGGTTTATGACCTTGGTGGCGGTACTTTTGATATTTCCATTATTGAAATTGCGGAAGTGGATGGTGAGCATCAATTTGAAGTATTAGCAACAAACGGTGATACGTTCTTAGGTGGTGAAGATTTTGACTTAACGTTGATTGAATATTTGGCGTCTGAGTTTAAAAAGGATACTGGCATTGATTTACACAGTGATCCTTTGGCGTTGCAGCGATTAAAAGAAGCTGCTGAAAAAGCGAAGATTGAGTTATCCTCTGCCCAACAAACTGATGTTAATCTACCCTACATTACCGCAGATGCTTCTGGACCAAAACATTTAAACATCAAGCTAACGCGTGCAAAATTAGAATCGCTTGTCGAGAAATTAGTTGAACGTACAGTTGAGCCTTGTAAGATTGCCATAAAGGATGCTGGCTTGAATGTTTCCCAGATCAATGAAGTTATTCTTGTTGGCGGACAAACCCGGATGCCGATGGTGCAAAAAACGGTACAAGATTTCTTCGCTAAAGAGCCGCGCAAAGATGTCAATCCCGATGAAGCGGTTGCCGTTGGTGCTGCTATCCAAGCCGCTGTGTTATCAGGTGAAGTCAAAGATATCTTGTTACTCGACGTAACCCCACTTTCTTTAGGAATTGAAACCCTAGGCGGGGTAATGACCAAACTCATTGAGAAAAATACTACAATCCCAACCAAGGCAAACCAAGTATTCTCTACAGCGGATGATAGTCAAACTGCTGTGACCGTGCATGTATTACAGGGAGAGCGGGAGCAAGCCTCTGCTAACAAGTCATTAGGCCGATTCAATTTAACCGATATTCCATCTGCTCCCCGCGGAGTGCCACAAATTGAGGTAACTTTTGATATTGATGCCAATGGTATTTTAAATGTGTCTGCTAGAGATAAGGCAACTAACAAAGAACAGTCTATTGTGATTAAGGCATCAAGTGGTTTAAGTGAGGCTGAAGTTGAAGCGATGGTCAAAGATGCCCAGTCTCATGTTGATGAAGATAGAAAATTCAAGGAAATGGCCGAAGTTCGTAATCAGGCAGATAGTCTCATTCATAGTACCGAAAAATCACTGAAAGATTTAGAGAGGTGAGTTATCCGCTGATGAGAAAGCGAGTATAGAAGCAGCCATTACTGAATTGAAAGAGGCTGTCAAAGGCAATGATAAGGCGTTGATTGAAGATAAACTGAAGGTCTTAACGAATGTTTCCAGTAAAATGGCTGAGCGCGTCTACGCGAAGAAATCGACTGAAAGCGAAACAGCTGCACAGGAAACAAAAGAAACGAAAGAAACAGCTAAGCCTGAAGAGGGTGTTGTTGATGCTGAATTTGAGGAAGTCAAAGAAGACGAAGACAAAAAATAGTAACTATTCACCACAATTTCGAAATTTTGGGAAAAAGTTAGAGTCGCCAATCTTCTCCCCTTGGGGTACAGACTTCAAGTTAAGAAGATGCAGTGTAAACCGTCATTGCGAACGCACTGAAGCCGTCATTGCGAACGCACTGAAGCCGTCATTGCGAACGCACTGAAGCCGTCATTGCGAACACACTGAAGCCGTCATTGCGAACACACTGAAGCCGTCGCGAACACACTGAAGCCGTCATTGCGAACACAGTGAAGCCGTCATTGCGAACATAGTGAAGCCGTCATTGCGAACATAGTGAAGCCGTCATTGCGAACACAGTGAAGCCGTCATTGCGAACACAGTGAAGCCGTCATTGCGAACACAGTGAAGCCGTCATTGCGAACACAGTGAAGCCGTCATTGCGAGGAGCGAAGCGACGAAGCAATCCAGTGACCTTATGATATGCTAGGAAAGGTCACTGGATTGCTTCGCTAACGCTCGCAATGACGGAGCTAACGCTCGCAATTGCGGAGCTAACGTTCGCAATGACGGTTGGTATTATCATATTATAGAAGAATTGGTATTAAGTTATGGGACAGAAGGATTATTACGAAATTCTCGGTGTTAGTCGCGGGGCCGAGGACGCTGAAATTAAAAAAGCTTACCGCAAATTAGCAATGAAATATCATCCAGACCGTAACTCTAATGACAAAACGGCTGAAGAGAAATTTAAAGAAATCCAAAGTGCGTATGGCGTACTCTCTGATCCACAAAAGCGGGCCGCCTATGATCGCTTTGGCCATGCCGGTGTTGAAGCAGCAGCGGGAGGTGCTGGCGGTTTTGGTGGATTTAGTGGTTTTGGTGATGTTTTTGAAGATATTTTTGAGAATATCTTCTCTGGTGGGCGTGGTCAGGGGCGGCAGTCGCGCGGACAACATGGCGCTGATTTACAATTCAATGTCAGCTTAAGTCTAGAAGAGGCAGCGCTAGGGAAACAAGTTGAAATTACAGTTCCCCGCCACGTTGCTTGCCAAACTTGTGCGGGTTCAGGCGCTAAAAAAGGGTCTAAGCCAAAAACGTGTGAAACCTGTAATGGAATCGGCCAAGTTCGGATCCAGCAAGGTTTTTTCTCAATTCAGCAGACTTGCCCAAGCTGTCATGGTGAGGGACATATTATTAGCGATCCTTGTACTAGCTGTTATGGCCAAGGCCGTGTCAGAGAAAGCAAAAAATTAACAGTTAAGATACCGGCTGGGGTCGACAATGGCGATCGCGTTCGCTTATCGGGTGAAGGTGAGGCAGGTATACAGGGTGGTGGGTCTGGTGATTTGTATGTGCAGATTAATGTAAAACCCCATGCTATTTTTGAGCGGCAAGAGAGCGATCTTCATTGCGAAGTGCCTATCAGCATTACCACTGCAGCAATTGGTGGTTCTATTGAGGTACCTACTTTGGAGGGCAGGGTTACCTTAAAGATCCCCAGTGAAACCCAAACTGGGAAAGTTTTTCGCTTGAGGGGGAAAGGAATAAAATCTGTTCGCGGTTACGCAACAGGCGATTTATTGTGTAAAGTTGTCGTGGAGACACCAGTGAACCTCTCACGCGAGCAAAAAGAGCTATTTAGTCAGCTACAAGAATCGCTAGCAGCCAGTAAAAGCCATTCGCCGCGTTCTAGCTCATGGTTTGACGGGGTAAAAAAATTTTTCGAAGACATGAAATTTTAACCTGTATGCCGTCATTGCGAGCGTTGGCTCCGTCATTGCGAGCGTTAGCTCCGTCATTGCTTCGTCGCTTCGCTCCTCGCAATGACGTGCTTTACCTTCAGTTCGCAATGACGTGCTTTACCTTCGGTTCGCAATGGCGGTGTAGTTTAACTTACCCCCTAGAAAATCAGGCTTTTTCAGCCAACGTAGTAGAAATCTCCACAAACCCTACGATATAATCAACCAATTTTTACTTCTCTAGTAATGCCCCAACACTAAGAGTCATTCTATGTTTAATAAACCAGCAATATTAGCTCTAGCCGATGGCACGATTCTGCACGGGATCTCTGTTGGTGCTAACGGTGATAGTGTGGGGGAATTGGTATTTAATACAGCAATGACTGGTTATCAAGAAATGCTTACCGACCCATCTTATGCGAAGCAAATTATTACTCTTACGACAGCGCATGTTGGCAATACGGGTTGTAATGCGGATGATATGGAATCATCCAGAATCTGGGCAGCTGGTTTAGTGATGCGTGAGTGCACTGCGCAGCCTAGTAATTATCGGTCACAACAACCTCTCCCCGATTGGTTGAAAAAGCATGGTGTTGTTGCAATTGCCGGGTTAGACACCCGTGAACTAACTATTCGACTACGTGAGCAAGGTGCAGTTGCTGCTTGCATTAGTACTGAGCCGAATCAGGCGGAGCAAGCATTAGCAAAGGCTCGTTCATTTGCGGGTATGGAAGGTAGTGATTTAGCCTGTGAGGTATCCAGACAGACCATAGAGCGTTGGCATTTAGGCAGAGATGAATGGGGCCCTGATTCTAAACCGCTTCAATTTCATGTAGTTGCTTATGATTTTGGCGTTAAACATACTATTTTGCGCATACTCCACGATAAAGGCTGTCATGTGACTATTGTTCCTGCTAAAACTACAGCAGCGGAAGTATTGGCACTAAACCCAGATGGTGTGTTTTTGTCAAATGGCCCAGGTGATCCTTTAGCTTGTGATTATGCGATTAAAGCAACACAGGAATTTTTAGCAGCCGATATTCCCTTATTTGGTATTTGTTTAGGTTTCCAAATACTCGCATTAGCAAGTGGTGCAAAATCATTAAAAATGAAATTTGGTCATCATGGCGCTAATCATCCTGTAGTTGAGGTTGATGAGCCCAAGCGGGTGTTTATAACGAGCCAGAATCATGGTTTTGCGATCGATGAAGCCTCATTGCCGGACTATTTGGAAGTGACGCATCGCTCATTGTTCGACCAGAGTTTACAAGGGATCAGGCATAAGAATAAACTAGCTTTAGGTTTTCAAGGCCACCCTGAATCGAGTCCAGGGCCGCATGATATTGATATATTGTTTGATGAGTTTATTCTAATAATGAGTAGGAGGGCGATATAGCGTGAGTGATTTTCATGTGTTTACATCAGAATCTGTTTCTGAAGGACACCCAGATAAGATAGCTGATCAAATTTCAGATGCCATCTTAGATGCAATTATTAGCAACAGATCCAAAAGCCCGAGTGGCCTGTGAGACTTTTGTTAAAACCGGTATGGTATTGGTGGGGGGGGAGATAACAACGTCTGCCTGGGTTGATGTGGAAGCCATTACCCGTGAGGTCATTAAAGATATTGGCTATGATAGCTCAGAAATGGGTTTTGATTGGGCTTCTTGTGCCGTACTCTCTGCAATTGGCAAACAATCACCCGATATTGCTCGTGGTGTCGATAATCTAGAGACTAAAATTCTTGGCGCAGGTGATCAGGGCATGATGTTTGGTTATGCAAGCCATGAGACGGATGTATTCATGCCAGCACCAATTGCTTATGCACATCGCTTAATGGAGAAGCAGGCCCAGTTGCGCAAAAGCAAGCAATGTTCTTGGCTTCGTCCCGATGCTAAATGCCAGCTTACTCTTAGATATGAGCATGGTAGGCCTGTCGCTCTGGATACAATTGTCTTCTCAACGCAACACGCGGCAGAAATTAGTCATAATGATCTTATCGAAGCCGTGCGCGAAGAAATCATTAAAGCTGTTTTACCCGCGGAGTGGCTACTGCCGAGAACGCGTTATTTTATTAATCCTACGGGTCGTTTTGTCATTGGTGGTCCCCTTGGCGATTGTGGTTTAACGGGTCGCAAAATTATTGTCGATACATACGGTGGTATGGCACGTCATGGTGGTGGCTGTTTTTCAGGTAAAGATCCTTCTAAAGTTGATCGTTCTGCTGCTTATGCAGCACGGTATGTGGCTAAGAATTTGGTTGCTGCAGGTATCGCAGACAAATGTGAGATTCAAGTTTCGTATGCTATTGGTGTGGCAGAGCCAACTTCGATTAATGTGGATACTTTTGGTACTGGACTTTTACCCAATAATGTCATTATTGACTTGATCAATACTCATTTTGATTTAACTCCGCAGGGAATTATTGATCACCATGATTTATTGCGTCCTATCTATCGTCAAACTGCAGCTTATGGTCATTATGGGCGTCAGAATTTTCCTTGGGAGCGCTTGGATAAAGTTGAGGCCTTAGCAAAAGCATTATAGTGGGGATAAACTGATGAAAATGTGGATTCTGTTGGAATGAATAATCAGCTAAAACAAGACTTCAAAGTCGCTGATATGTCGCTTGCTGCTTGGGGGCGGAAGGAAATTGCGATTGCGGAAACTGAAATGCCAGGTCTCATGGCTTTGCGTGAAGAATATGCTGGCGAGAAACCATTGCAAGGTGCGCGGATTGCTGGCTGTTTGCATATGACAATTCAAACGGCAGTGCTAATCGAAACATTGTTGGCCCTTAGGTGCTGAAGTCAGATGGTCTTCTTGCAATATCTTTTCAACTCAAGATCATGCCGCAGCAGCAATTGCTGCGGCTGGTGTCCCGGTATTTGCATGGAAAGGCGAAACAGAAGAAGAGTATTGGTGGTGTGTCGAACAGACTTTACGAGGTCCTGATGGATGGGCCCCCAATTTACTTCTTGACGATGGTGGTGATTTAACCCAGCTTGTTCATGAAACAATATCCGGCACTGCTTAACGATATTAAAGGGATATCGGAAGAGACAACGACCGGTGTAGCCAGGCTTTATGAAATGGCCAAACGAGGGCAATTAAAGGTACCTGCAATTAATGTGAATAATGCAGTGACTAAATCTAAATTTGATAATTTATACGGCTGCCGTGAATCATTGTTAGATGGTTTAAAACGTGCTACTGATGTCATGATCGCCGGAAAAGTGGTGCTTGTGCTCGGCTATGGCGATGTGGGTAAGGGTTGTGCGCAAGCTTTACGCGGTCAAGGTGCAACCGTCTGGATCAGCGAAATGGATCCAATTTGTGCACTACAAGCCGCGATGGAAGGTTATCGAGTTGTAACTTTGGACGATGTTGCGGAGCAAGTTGATATCATTGTCACAGCCACGGGAAATTATCATGTCGTTCGTCATGAGCATATGTTGCGCATGAGAAATCAGGCGATTTTATGCAATATTGGTCATTTTGATTCTGAAATCGATATTCAAAGCTTGCGTCAGTATCCTTGGGAAAACATTAAGCCGCAGGTCGATCATGTTATTTTCCCTAATGGCAAGCGAATTATCATTCTTGCTGAAGGTCGGCTAGTCAATTTAGGCTGTGCCACTGGACACCCAAGTTTCGTAATGTCCGCTTCGTTCACTAACCAAGTTTTGGCCCAAATTGAATTGTTCCAAAATAGCCAAAATTATGCGCACCAAGTTTATGTGTTACCTAAGCTTTTAGATGAAAAAGTAGCACGCTTACATCTAGCACGTATTGGTGCAAAATTAACTCAGCTAACTAATGAGCAAGCCGCTTACATCGGTGTTCCGATAAATGGACCTTATAAGCCAGAGCATTATCGATATTAAATTGGATGCAGTTCAACCCACTCGATGATGCATTTATTGGAGACGAATCAGACGTTACTTGCATCGATGGTGTACGTGGCGGGTGAGAGCATCAGAAAGCTGGTTAGTCCAGGATTTGCTTTTATGGTTTTTGAGTGTGTGTTGGGATGAGCACTCGGCGGCCTATGCCACCGGGCTACTTCACCCGGCGTGTCACCCAGTCAATCAGGTTTGAGGAGCGGGCGTGGGTTGTTCATCAACAACAGCCAGCGCCTCAAGTTGCGACTCAAGATTGATAAAATCATTTGTTCTTGCTTCACATAATGCCTTCATGGCATCTAAATCCATCTGCGGCCCGCCCCCCCCATCCCCCCCCGGATGCAGCCTCCGCGGCCTTTATTATTGCAAAATCAACACCTAATTTAGAATCAACAGCGAACCAATTCTCGTCTTTGTCCGTTACAAAATTATAAAATTGTTTTGAGGCCGGTAACGCCAGCTGTTGCGTAAAATCCGGCAGTGGATGAAACAACCTCTTAGAGCAGTATTCGTAAACGACATACATAGGGAATAGCTTTTGGGCGCCACCCGCACCCTTTCTCCATTGTTCATCTCCAGAGGCTGTCACATTTAGAAATTAATAAAATAGATTATCGTCAATTTTATTGTATTTTTAAATATCAAGTTGTTGTTATTTGGTGCAGCTGGAATCAGATAAAGGCTGGCAAATAAACAGGCATCTATTCTATTGCCCCGTTTCCCGTTATATCCAAAGTCCGGTAAACTAAAAGGAAGCAATTAGACGGTCTAGGTATTGTGATTTTATTGGTTTAATAAGGATAGTATTCATACCAACTTCGATACATTTCTCAATTTCATTGCTCTGAGCATTTTCAGTGATTGCAATGATGGGCGTAGCTTTTAAACTATTTTTTTGTGCTTGATATTGTTTTATAGCGATAGTTGCATCGATTCCATTTAATTTGGGTAAACCAACATCCATCAAAATACAATCGTATTGATAAGTACACGCAAGTTTTACTGCGGTTAATCCGTCCTCAGCAAAGTCTACGCGACACTTGCACAGGTGTAACATGAGTTGAATCATTAAACGGGTTTCTAATTCATCTTCAACTAATAAAATGTATTTTGTGTATCTTCTTAATTGCTGTGACATACCGCGCTCCTTACCTGCTAAAAACAGAGGTTTCAATAATTTTTAGATAAAAGAATCCATTAGCCAGGTAGGTGATATGACTTGCTTAATTTATCGATGGGAAAAAAGACAACTCGTTAAGTTTGATGAATAATATGAGTGACCACCCCACAAAGGGTAAAATTAGCCTCCTTAGTCACATCGATGGGAGAGTAAAGTGGATTTGCCGGTAATAGCTGCACCTGATTAGATCGAAGTGACAAAAATTTAACGGTAAGCTCTCCGTTTAATGCTGCAACAACAATTTTGCCATCCGTTGCTTGCTCACTACTATCGACAATGAGCATATCGCCTGATTGGATACCCGCATTAATCATTGAATCCCCACTTGCCCTCACTAAGAAGGTTTTTTCCGGGTATTTAACTAAGTAGTCCTGTAAATTAATATGCTCATCGATACAGTCGTCCACCATCGACGGATAACCAGCAGCTACTCGGCTTAAGAAAAGCGGGATAGTATGATGGTAATTCGATTGGCGAACAGCTTGGACAGCCTCAATTTTAGATAATGGTATGCGCATAAGCTTGGTTTCTTCTCTCCTAGCACGTCCAGAGCCTTCTCGCCTACCACCATGATTATTAGCCATGAGTTCTCTCATTTGAAAATAGTTAACTTTTTTCAAGATAACTCTTTCGCTGAAATTTGTAAAGATAAAAAATAACTTCCCAGGTACGTCCTATTTTTGTTTATTACTAAAAATAGCAAAATAGGGGTCATGCCTTTAGGGGTCAAGTCTTTTGATAATAGTATTTTTTCCTAACCGACATTTATACCCTTTATCAAAAGACTTGATAATCATATAGAAAGCTCCTTCGAATAACCGGTAAAGTTAGCTTGTAAAAAAACAAAAACCGGCTAACAAAGGAGCCTTAAATGAAACTATATGGTGGAATTGATTTGCATTCAAATAATTGTGTTGTGGTTCTGGTTGATGAAGATGGCTGCGAAGTATTGCGTAAACGAATTGATAACGATCTTTGCAAAATGATTGATTTGTTAGAGTCTTATCGGAGCAACATTATGGGACTTGTTGTTGAATCTACTTACAACTGGTACTGGTTAGTTGATGGTTTAATGGAAGCAGGGTTTAAAGTGCATCTTGCGAATACAGCTGGCATACAACAGTATTCCGGAGTGAAATATACCGATGACAACAGTGATGCACGGTGGTTAGGGGATATGTTGAGATTAAATATTCTACCGGAGGGTTATATTTATCCAAAGGATCAGCGAACCGGACGTGACTTGATGCGCAAACGGATGCAATTGGTGCAGCAGAGCACATTAAATTTGCAATCCATTCAGGGATTATATGCTCGCCATTTGAATAAAAAAATCTCGGCGACTAAGGTTAAGCAGCTTACAGTGGAGCAGGTTAAGGTTGACTTTTTAGCACCTCACGTTGCATTAGCCGCGAACACTAATTTGGCTGTTATGAACTGCCTACAGGAGCAAATCGGTATACTAGAGAAGGTGCTGAAAAAAGAACTGCGTCTGGAGCGTGCCTTCGAACAGTTGACTAGTATCGATAGAGTTGGCCTGGTTTTGGCACTAACCATCATGCTGGAAACAGGGGATATTTCGCGTTTTGGTGAGGTTGGCGATTATGCTTCGTACTGCCGATGTATCAGTGGAGCGAAATATAGTAATGGTAAGAAAAAAGGATATACCAATAGTACTGGACTTTGGACAAACTCCGATCTGAACGGGCCCGAGCCCGTGGGCGAGCCCGGGCCCGCCCGAGCTCCGAACAGTGATAAGTTACAATCAAATCCAGATTATTTTAGCAATATTCCACCATCACAACGTGCAATCTGGTCTATTTATTGACAATATTATCTTGATTATGCAATGATTTTTTCATCAAGAGCAGTGTTTTTCCACTTTTTAACGATAGGATGACGCATGCGTTTTACCTGAATGTCCCCCGATTGTCGTCCAAGGGCTTTTTTTCGGGGTTTGGGTGGTTGAGAATGTTCAATATCAAAGCGATGGCGATAGCTGGTAAAATTATCATACAACGATAATTCCATGCGTCTTTTACCTGCTGCCGTCAACCAAAGGGGTCGCTTGAATAACAATGCACCGGATTCTTTATAGACCTGAACGCGCAACAAACGCAAGGGATAATCAGATAGTTTGTTGCCCTTTTTGCCTATCATGATGACTTCGTTCCAGCAGTCTATTTTTATGATTTGAATTTTTCCTTTGGCGCTCGTTTGTCAAAACGCAACGGATTCGTCTGGAGCCCGCCATGTTGCTGGATTGTTTAACTGATGAATATCACCATAGACTTTAGGGCGACCACGTTTTTTTGTAATTGGGCGCGTAAACATAACTCCTGTCCTCTAACCTCGGTGAAAAACCACGAGGCTGTGGCGTGCAGTCTACTGTAAATAAATGAAATCCGCGCTGTCGATAAAATCACTTCAGCCTTCCCTCGTGGCAGAGCTTATTTAACCGACCAGCTTCAACGAGCTGGAACCTCAATTTCATTGAATATTGCTGAAGGCTCAGGTGAGTTTTCCACCAATGAAAAAAGCAGATTTTATCGCATGGCAAAACGTTCGGCCACAGAAACTGCGGCGATCCTGGAGGTATCCAAACGTGCAAATATTATACATGAAGAACAGTATCGCTTAGCCAGAGATTTACTTATTCGCATTGTTATGATGTTGACTAAAATGGCGCAAAAAGTAGATTAGCCGGAGCTCGGGCGGGCCCGGGCTCGCCCACGGGCTCGGGCCCGTTCAGATCGGAGTTTGTCCAAAGTCCAGTTGGTTAAGGTAATTGAGTTAAATTTGGGGTTGGTTAAAAACCAATAGATTTGATTAAACCTTTACCTTAACCACTTAGTGAGGAAAAGTAACTGAAGTTTGTTGTATACTGATATGCCCGTGCTCTGAGCCACAAAGGGTTGGCCATGCGTAAGCATAAGCCACTGATTTGTCATCGGTTCATTATTGAACCTCTCGACTTGGACTGAGCACGGCACTAAATAATTTCTGAGGCAAATTTTGCCAAGGACTGCCAATTTCCTTTCATGGCCATTGGTAAGTGTCTTAATTCATATGGGTGACTGGTGCATAGTAGTGACACCTCCATGAGAAATTTTAGGCGCATGTAGTGTACGATTTATACTCTCAGTGACTGTTAAAATAATAAAAAATTGGTTAAAAAAACCAAACGGACTAGCTTTGCCTATTGACGCAGACTTTCTAATGGGTGACCCCTATTTGCTCTAAAGGAAGTTCGTAATGTTCTAGTGTCTAATGTAATAAATTAGAGTTTTTATTTTGCGTTGTTATCGTGTCAAACAACGAATTAAAGACTAAGTTCGCTATGTGACCCAAGTCGAACCAACTGCAATGTATCGTGATCGGGCTTTCTGTAAATTAAAATTAAATCAGGTTTAACATGGCAATCACGATGGTCACTCCAGTTATTGGAAAGAGCATGATCACGATGTTTGTCTGCGAGTGGCTTGTCATGAGCAAGTAATTTTAGAATATCAGTAAAAATCGCGCCTAAGACATCTCGATGCTTCCCCTTCATTTCTCGTTTATAATCACGTTTAAATTGTGTTGTTTGCTCAATCTTCCTCATTTAAATCATCCATGAGAGATTGAATGCTATCAAAGGAACGTAACTTTCCTCTTCGAGCTTCTTTCATCGCATCAATAGTTGTTTGGTTAGGAATAAGTGGCTCAAATGGCAAAGACTTCTCTTTTGCTACGCGTGTTAATAGCATACGAAATGCATCGGATACTGTAAGCCCCATAGAGGCTAATACAGCAGATGCTTCTTCTTTAATGTGCTCATCAATACGAGCTCGAACAACAGCATTTGCAGTCATATTAAAACTCCTTATCTTATGAGCTACATTGTAGCACAAAAATAAATAGTCTGCGAGAAAATAGGGGTCAGAGAAAATAGGGGTCAAGTCTTTTGATAAAGGGTATAAATATCGATTAGGACAAAATACTATTATCAAAAGACTTGATAATCATATAGAAAGCTCCTTCGAATAACCGGTAAAGTTAGCTTGTAAAAAAACAAAAACCGGCTAACAAAGGAGCCTTAAATGAAACTATATGGTGGAATTGATTTGCATTCAAATAATTGTGTTGTGGTTCTGGTTGATGAAGATGGCTGCGAAGTATTGCGTAAACGAATTGATAACGATCTTTGCAAAATGATTGATTTGTTAGAGCCTTATCGGAGCAACATTATGGGACTTGTTGTTGAATCTACTTACAACTGGTACTGGTTAGTTGATGGTTTAATGGAAGCAGGTTTTAAAGTGCATCTTGCGAATACAGCTGGCATACAACAGTATTCCGGAGTGAAATATACCGATGACAACAGTGATGCACGGTGGTTAGGGGATATGTTGAGATTAAATATTCTACCGGAGGGTTATATTTATCCAAAGGATCAGCGAACCGGACGTGACTTGATGCGCAAACGGATGCAATTGGTGCAGCAGAGCACATTAAATTTGCAATCCATTCAGGGATTATATGCTCGCCATTTGAATAAAAAAATCTCGGCGACTAAGGTTAAGCAGCTTACAGTGGAGCAGGTTAAGGTTGACTTTTTAGCACCTCACGTTGCATTAGCGGCGAACACTAATTTGGCTGTTATGAACTGCCTACAGGAGCAAATTGGTATACTAGAGAAGGTGCTGAAAAAAGAACTGGGTCTGGAGCGTGCCTTCGAACAGTTAACTAGTATCGATGGAGTTGGCCTGGTTTTGGCACTAACCATCATGCTGGAAACAGGGGATATTTCGCGTTTTGGCGAGGTTGGCGATTATGCTTCGTACTGCCGATGTATCAGTGGAGCGAAATATAGTAATGGTAAGAAAAAAGGATATACCAATAGTACTGGACTTTGGACAAACTCCGATCTGAACGGGCCCGAGCCCGTGGGCGAGCCCGGGCCCGCCCGAGCTCCGAACAGTGATAAGTTACAATCAAATCCAGATTATTTTAGCAATATTCCACCATCACAACGTGCAATCTGGTCTATTTATTGACAATATTATCTTGATTATGCAATGATTTTTTCATCAAGAGCAGTGTTTTTCCACTTTTTAACGATAGGATGACGCATGCGTTTTACCTGAATGTCCCCCGATTGTCGTCCAAGGGCTTTTTTTCGTGGTTTGGGTGGTTGAGAATGTTCAATATCAAAGCGATGGCGATAGCTGGTAAAAATATCATACAACGATAATTCCATGCGTCTTTTACCTGCTGCCGTCAACCAAAGGGGTCGCTTGAATAACAATTCACCGGATTTTTTATAGACCTGAACGCGCAACAAACGCAAGGGATAATCAGATAGTTTGTTGCCCTTTTTGCCTATCATGATGACTTCGTTCCAGCAGTCTATTTTTATGATTTGAATTTTTCCTTTGGCGCTCGTTTGTCAAAACGCAACGGATTCGTCTGGAGCCCGCCATGTTGCTGGATTGTTTAACTGATGAATATCACCATAGACTTTAGGGCGACCACGTTTTTTTGTAATTGGGCGCGTAAACATAACTCCTGTCCTCTAACGTCGGTGAAAAACCACGAGGCTGTGGCGTGCAGTCTACTGTAAATAAATGAAATCCGCGCTGTCGATAAAATCACTTCAGCCTTCCCTCGTGGCAGAGCTTATTTAACCGACCAGCTTCAACGAGCTGGAACCTCAATTTCATTGAATATTGCTGAAGGCTCAGGTGAGTTTTCCACCAATGAAAAAAGCAGATTTTATCGCATGGCAAAACGTTCGGCCACAGAAACTGCGGCGATCCTGGAGGTATCCAAACGTGCAAATATTATACATGAAGAACAGTATCGCTTAGCCAGAGATTTACTTATTCGCATTGTTATGATGTTGACTAAAATGGCGCAAAAAGTAGATTAGCCGGAGCTCGGGCGGGCCCGGGCTCGCCCACGAGCTCGGGCCCGTTCAGATCGGAGTTTGTCCAAAGTCCAGTTGGTTAAGGTAATTGAGTTAAATTTGGGGTTGGTTAAAAACCAATAGATTTGATTAAACCTTTACCTTAACCACTTAGTGAGGAAAAGTAACTGAAGTTTGTTGTATACTGATATGCCCGTGCTTTGAGCCACAAAGGGTTGGCCATGCGTAAGCATAAGCCACTGATTTGTCATCGGTTCATTATTGAACCTCTCGACTTGGACTGAGCACGGCACTAAATAATTTCTGAGGCAAATTTTGCCAAGGACTGCCAATTTCCTTTCATGGCCATTGGTAAATGTCTTAATTCATATGGGTGACTGGTGCATAGTAGTGACACCTCCATGAGAAATTTTAGGCGCATGTAGTGTACGATTTATACTCTCAGTGACTGTTAAAATAATAAAAAATTGGTTAAAAAAACCAAACGGACTAGCTTTGCCTATTGACGCAGACTTTCTAATGGGTGACCCCTATTTGTGACCTTATAAGCCAGAGCATTATCGATATTAAATTGCGAGAACGGTGTCTACTATCGTTCGATCACTCTCTTTCTTAAGTTTAAGGTTGTTTTTATCACGAAGACGAGAATCAGCTTTAAACATATTGAGCGCTAGTATCGCATGGAATCCCTTTTGTTGATCAACGTCAGTGGTTATAAAGGTAGGTTCTCTCTTATGAGTTATCTCAGCTTGAGTTGTCTCGATTTGAGTTATCTCGGATAGGGGCGCCTCGGTTTGATCTAGCTCGAAAACAAATGACTCAGGGAAAAGTGAGTTGATTTCTGACTGTTCCTCTTCACTTCTTACATTTCCTTTTGCTGTGAGAGTTAATGTAATCGTCCTACCACGTTCATTGTTCTGCGCCTCAATGGAAGTAAGGCGTAAATCGTCAGCACTCATTTTAGTACGCTCAAGGTATTTTTTAAGAGTTTCACCATATAAGTTATCTTTAATTGCAAGAGCCGTATTACATGTTTCGCTTCCAAGAAACCTTGAAATGAGATGAATAGCTCCAACCGGAAAAAAAACTAAAAGTGTAGCTGCACCGGCTACAAGGTAGCGAAGTGGCTGGAGAATGATGTTAGTTATGAATCCTAACGTAGCTACCCCTACTGCTAATTTTTTAGAGCCTTTAGCGGCGATATACTTTGCAGCGTAAAAAAGCTTCGCGGTCAATTGGGGAATACCTAATAATAAATAATCAAATATCCCCATCCGAGGATTAGTGGCGGTAGAGAGAGGATTATTGACGGTATAGAAATCCTCTTTATTCCCTGGTTCAGGGTCAGTAACTCTTATTTTTCCTGCAAACACGAAGAAAGTATCCATAAGTTTTTTTAAAAAGGAGGTACGTAGTGTTCTAGCACCAGGATATTCTAGAAATTCTCTAGGAAAAGGTAGGAGAAATTGTAATAATTTAGAAACCATAATAATTATCTTCTTTATGTAAGAGACAAAATGTACCAGATAAGCAAAAATTAATCAAAATAAAGGTAGAACTGGGTGCATCTCTCGTATAGTCAAATTTGAAGTAGGTTGGGCCTTGGCCCAACAAGGTTATGGCTCGAGGTTTCGTAGGGTAATGGTCCTCGATGGCCAAATGATTGAAAAATTGTTATCGGATCATCTACCCATGTTGGGCCAAGGCCCAACCTACAAGGGTATATTTGCCTATACGAGGGTTGAGCCCGTAGTACTCGTTGAAATTGTTTCTTCACGTGATTATTGATGTAAAAGATGCGGCTTAACTAATCATCTCAGGAGCATGTTCAGCTGCCCATTTTGCAAAGATTTTGGATACTTCTATGCTTGCAAACTCAGACATATGCACATCGTCTCTCATTAATGGCATACCATCGCGAACCATTGAACATTTTTCATTATTACAAAAGATATCGTTTTGATCGAAAAATAGGACATCCGGATTCGATTTTGCGAAATATTCTCTTAGGGGCTTATAGTAGTTAGCTACTTCTATGCGTTGGGCAAGACTAGTTTCACATTTCTTAGGAGGGACGAGCTTAAATGGTCTTGCAAAACAACTTTGAATATTATCTTTAAACCCAATAGGTCTAATAAAGATCATCACTTTAATATGATTTTTTTCTATAAAATCAACTCTGTTTTTCAAACGAGCAATATATTTTGGATCCAATAACATAGAGGGCATGCTTACGCCAAGGATTACATATTTCAGTGAATCTGAATTTTTCTCAATAATATCATTAATAAACTGTTGCTGATGTAAAGTACGATCGCCTGAACATGGGCTAGTAGTATAATTTTTAGTTAATTGTGATGGGTCTACCTCAGCGACATCGCAAGTTCCAATGGATAGGATAGTGTACTTTGCAAAGTTGCTATTTTGTGTGAGTCCGGCATAAAGTTGATTGGATATACTATCCCCTAATAGTAACAGAGAGGGTTTTTCGTCGCGAGATAGCATACAGAACCACCAACCATAATCCTTAGCCTCTGAAAAAGGGAAGCGCTTTAAGCAAATGTCATTTTTGGTGTATTTCCATAGAGGCCCTACGAATTGAGAATTTATTTTCTCTGCCTCGATTACCGTTGAACGCGATGGAATTCCATTGTGCATATAGCAGCTAAACCCTAGGCTACCAACCCCAGCCATCAAAACTAGCAGTGACGCGACTACCGTTTTTTGACCATGGCGGCGAATTGGTTTTTCAATTAACTCGTAGGTCAGCCAAGCAAGTACAATAGATAGTAAGATGATTAAAATTCGGATTGTGCTTGATGGGACTTCTCCTTCTACAATGTGTGCAAAGGCTAGCAAAGGCCAGTGCCAGAGATATAAAGGGAAACTAATCAAGCCAAACCATACTAATAATTTGTTTGAAAGAACGAGGCGGTTTAATCCAGAGTTTGGTCCAGCTGAAATGAGTAAAACTGCGCCTAGACTAGGCAATAAAGCCCACCACCCTGGAAACGGGCGCTCTTTGATAATCAACAAAAGACCGAGAATAATTAGTGCTCCACCCAGAAAGGAGCGCACCGTATTCGATAATACAAGGATATTGCTACGCGCTAGAATCTTTACAAACGGTGCCCTAGAATTTTTAAGCTGCAAATGAATTCTGGCAAACATAGCGAGGTATTTTGCTGAGTGCAATGTGAGATAAGCTAAAATAGAGCCGAGTAATAATTCCCAAAACCGTGTTTGTGGGGCGTAAAATGCGCCGACAACATCTCTATGTACTCTGTTAATATTTAATGCGAATGAAATAAGACAAACGGCGAGTAGAATAGACAAACTATTCATTTTTCGCTTCCAGGCGAAATAGAGCAGCAATGGCCAGATGATATAAAACTGTTCTTCAATCCCGAGTGACCAAAGGTGTAGCAAGGGTTTTGTTTCTGCCAAGTTATCAAAATAGCCGCTTTCTTTCCATAAAACGAGATTTGAAATGAAGCCAGCACCGCCAAAAATATGCTTCCCTAGCTGCCTGTATTCATTAGCAAATAAAGCAACCCAACCAAATAAATAACAAGCAGTTAAAACGAGTAGCAGTGCTGGGAAAATGCGTTTTATGCGACGGCTGTAAAATTCAGTAATGCTAAAATTATCGTGGTTTAAGCTGGAGAAGATAATCGTCGAAATTAGAAAGCCTGAAATAACGAAAAAGATATCTACGCCAATAAATCCACCTTTCAGATGGCCAGGAAAAGCATGAAAACCAACGACAGCCAGAACGGCTATTGCACGTAGACCATCAATATCAGGACGATACTTTGGATGAGATGAAACCATTTGCCATCCTTCAAAAGGCTTAATCTAGTTAAGGGCGGACACAATTTAGTCGAGATGTATAGCATTGTCAAATTTACGTGAACTTGTGCGTGCCCGCAAATCATAAAATACATTAGACAGGTAACTATTTTTTGTACTATATTATATGTAGGTAAGTTTCTACATAAAAGAGATCTAACATGACTATTACTACTTTTACTAGCCGTGAATTCAATCAAGATGTAAGCAAAATTAAAAAAGCCGCTGCCAAAGGGCCTGTTTTTATCACGGACAGAGGCCATCCTGCTCACGTACTTTTAGCAATAAAAGACTACTTAAAACTTACGAAAACTAAAGAGACTATTGTAGATTTATTGGCCATGCCGGATGCAGCAGATATTGATTTTGCAGCTGCAAAATTGAAGAGTAAACTTTATCACCCCGAGGAGTTTGATTAGTGTACATCCTGGATACAAATGTTGTTTCTGAACTGAGAAAAGGGAATAAATCCAATAGCAATGTTGTGATGTGGGCGAGGGGCGTTGCTACAGCGAGCTTATTTTTATCTGTTATCACTGTGTTGGAGCTTGAAATAGGAGTGCTGCTAAAAGAAAAAAGCGATCCTGCTCAAGGAGCTATTTTACGCGCATGGCTTAATACCCATGTTATCCCGGCTTTTGCGGAGCGTGTTTTATACATAGACCTTGCGGTAGCCCAGCGCTGCGCCAGGTTACATGTTCCAGATCAACGACCAGACCGAGATTCATTAATAGCAGCAACAGCTTTGGTACATGGAATGACAGTGGTAACAAGAAATACGAGGGATTTCGAGCAACTGGGAGTTGAATTATATAATCCTTGGGAAGACAAACCTTGCTGACGCTTACGTACCGTCTCTGTCCAACCACTCAGTCAATACCTCAATGATTTTACGTGCTTGCTCTTCGCTGGAAATGTTGAATTTTGATTTTAACCAATATTGATTGTGGCGTTTTTGATAACGTCGAATCGAGTATTTTACCGGCCCGAAATCTTGCTTACTATTATCCCAATCTTGGTAGCGAAACATGATTGTGGTCCATGCACCTTTAGACAAAATTTGCTTGTCCAATTCTCTAATTGCTTCGTTACCGTCCTCACTGTAAGCGATGGTTATGTCATCGATTGTTTCACTCATGATAGATCCCGACCCTTTTGCGTAAAATTAATCGATGGATTGTAATTTGCCATTAACAAATGTCAAGGTAACGGGTGATTGAAATTCCCCTGGTTGATAAATCCATATTTGTGGTTTTTTGTTCGATTGGATCGGTTGATTAATAAAGCTATTATTCACTACAGTGGGGCTACCACAAGAACTATAGACTTTAGAGGCTGGATCACCGACTTCAATACTCCTACCACCACAAATGGAAAAGGCATTAGTACCTGAACCGTTAATGTTGATGGACTTTACTTTATTATCAACGATGTTAACTTGCAATGCTGCACCAGTTGTGACTCCTGTTGGTAGTTCCCATGCGCCATAAAAAGCGGTTGGGCTTCCTGCGTTGTTATATATCAATTGCTGTACTGGGACTCTTTGCACTATTGGATGAGTGGAGTCTTGCTGACTGAGCGGTTGGCCACAGGCGGCGGTTACTTCGTCCGGGGTCATGCCAAGATTAATATAACGATGATTTTGCGGACAATAATACGCTTGCACCCCGGCCAGCGCGCTTAAAGAGAAGGAAGCAATTCCTAAAGCGACCACTAAACGGTTAGTCATAGACCTATCCAAAGTATACCAACTTGTTTTTAGTATAGCTCGCGCTATGTATTTTTTCCGGTTACAGCATCCAAGTATGCGCTAATTTGGGAGACCCTCATCCGCCCTGGCTAGTATTATCAAGAGTCAAGACCCTCATCCGCCCTGCGGGCACCTTCTCCCCGCGGGGAGAAGGGGGAATGAGGGAAGTTATACGAGCCTTAATGGCAAAGAGGCACTCATGAACAACGTAATGACTTTCAAAATAATCAGAATGATATAAGGGGAAAAATCAAAACCGGAAATATCAGGTATCAAATGGCGGCCAAGCGCTAATAAAGGATCGCTAACTGTTTTTATAACTTCTGCAAGGGGGTGCTGCCATTTTGGGTTGATCCAACTCATAATGACGCGCACCAAAATGATATAAAAAAATAGATTACAGGGTTGAGCGATGAGATCGGCAACTACAAATAATACGAGGTAACCCAAAGGCATCATGGTCTTATAAAGCAAGAAGCCAAGAATAATAAACTTAATAAACTCAGTAACAACGATCACCACAAAACAAACCCAATCATAGCGTGGCGAGTACGCTTTTCCAGCAGAAATAACGCCCTCAATCGGTTTAACGACAGGATCAGTCAATGTATTAATGGCCTGAGCAACAGAATGACGAGGAGAAATTTTGAAATAACGTAAAATAATCCGCGCCCATAACGCAAATAAAAATAAACTAAAAAACAATGTGATTAAAAAATAACCCACAGCAAAAAAACCTGACATATTATCCTCACAATAATTTAATAGCCGTCATCCTGAGCGCAGCGAAGGATCTCCTTGGTTAAGCACTATGCCACATTCAGGAGATCCTTCGCTGCGCTCAGGATGACGGGCGCTGATGCCGTGAACAAGTCGCGGCAAGTAGGTTGTACGGAGCCCAGAGTTCATCAGCCTTCTACATCACCAAGCTCTATAGCTCTCTCATACCCTGCTTGCATCGCTTTTAATATCATTTCAGCAAATCCATGTTGTTGCAGTATAGCGATTGCAGCTGCTGTTGTACCAGCAGGGGAGGTTACCTTTTTGCGTAATTCGCTTATTTCAAGGTTAGAGTCAGTAGCTAAGCTTAAGGCTCCGGCGACCGTTTGTAGGGTAAAGGTTTTAGCTATTTCTGCACTAAGGCCTAATTTTTGAGCAGCATCTATCATCGACTCTAGCAAGAGGAAGACATACGCTGGGCCACTACCCGATAAGGCGTTGTAAGCATTAATCTCATTTTCCTCAGTCGTCCAAGAAACAATGCCTGCATGCTGGAAAAGGGCAGTAGCATTGTGTTTTTGCTCTTGATTCACAAAATGATTAGCGATTAGGGGTGTTGCTCCTTTTCCTAGCGCAATCGCTATGTTTGGCATTGATCGAATTATTGCTTGTCCTGGAGGACAATGCCGTTCTAACCATGCGAGAGTGATCCCTGCAGCAACCGATATAACTAAACAATTTTTAGGCAATTCTGCTTTAATTTGCGCTAAAACGGATGCCATCTTCGCTGGTTTAACAGCTAATATGACTATATCTGCGTTATTAATACCCGTAATATTATTATAGTGCGTGATTACTCCTTCACTGGTCTTTCCCTCTTTAAGGGAAGGCGAGGTAGCAACAAGATGATAATTTTTATTGCCACTCAGACTATGTGCAATTGCCTTTGCCATATTTCCGAAACCAATAAAATGAATTCTCATTAACGTTAACCCTCCTAAAGAACTTCCCTCATTTTCCCCCTCTCCCCAGAAATGGGGAGAGGGTGCCCGAAGGGCGGAGAGGGTTCGCTGGTGCAAAATTCTTTGCTGAGGTTTACCCCAAAGGCGCTCTAGGGTGCTCGCTCGCCAAAGATCCCTCTCCCAATCCGTAATATCGTACTGCCAGCACGAATTGCAGCAACGATATCATCACTCATCCCCATCGATAAGGTGTCTAAGGATAGGTTAAGTTCTCTATTAAGCTGTTGAAATAAATTTGTTAAGCGTAACAGGCTTTCATACTGTCGTTGCTCATCGAGTTGGGGTTTGGGAATAGCCATTAAACCACGTAATTGTAGGCGAGGTAATTGGCTTACAAACAAGGCAAGTTTATTTAACTGTTGCGGTGATACCCCTGATTTAGTTTCCTCATTATCTAAATTAACTTGTAGACAAATATTAAGAGCTGGCAGATGCTCTGGTCGATGCTGCGCAAGACGTGTAGCGATTTTTTCTCTACTTACACTATGTACCCAGCTAAACATCTTCGCGATCGCTTCAGCTTTATTACTTTGAATCGGGCCGATAAAATGCCAGCAGATCGGCAAATTTTTTAATGCTCGGATCTTTACTTGCGCTTCTTGGAGATAATTTTCAGCGATGTTGCGAATTCCTGCTGCAAAAGCGGCTTGAATTGCGCTGGCTGGTTGCCCTTTACTCACGGCGAGTAGCGCAATATCTTTGGCTGAACGCTGGCAGGATTTGGCAGTATCATTGATGAGTCGTTGAATATTGTCTATGCGCGTGGCGATTGAATTATGCACTTTTTTGTAATTCAATCAGTTGTGCTATACCGACCTCAGCTAGTGATAACATGCTATTAAGTTCTTCACGACTGAAGCTCTTATCTTCGGCGGTGCCCTGAATCTCAATAAAATGCCCCTTTTCATCCATAACAATATTCATGTCCGTTTCAGCGAGTACATCCTCTGCGTAATCCAAGTCCAATACGGGTTGACCACGGTAAATACCAACAGAAACAGCTGCGATGTAATTAAAGGCGGGCATTTTACGTAATTTTTCTCTGCTAAACATCCAATGAAGTGCGTCTTTCATGGCAATGCAGGAACCAGTAATTGCTGCAGTACGAGTGCCACCATCCGCTTGAATGACATCGCAGTCAATAGTCAGAGTGACTTCGCCTAAAGTTTTTAGGTCGATGCATGCACGAAGGGACCGACCAATAAGGCGCTGAATTTCAAGAGTTCTACCGCCTTGTTTA
>CAVXEK010000016.1:0-151492 GCA_963760845.1 uncultured Gammaproteobacteria bacterium
ATATCCCCTGTTTCCAGCATGATGGTTAGTGCCAAAACCAGGCCAACTCCATCGATACTAGTTAACTGTTCGAAGGCACGCTCCAGACGCAGTTCTTTTTTCAGCACCTTCTCTAGTATACCAATTTGCTCCTGTAGGCAGTTCATAACAGCCAAATTAGTGTTCGCCGCTAATGCAACGTGAGGTGCTAAAAAGTCAACCTTAACCTGCTCCACTGTAAGCTGCTTAACCTTAGTCGCCGAGATTTTTTTATTCAAATGGCGAGCATATAATCCCTGAATAGATTGCAAATTTAATGTGCTCTGCTGCACCAATTGCATCCGTTTGCGCATCAAGTCACGTGCGGTTCGCTGATCCTTTGGATAAATATAACCCTCCGGTAGAATATTTAATCTCAACATATCCGCTAACCACCGTGCATCACTGTTGTCATCGGTATATTTCACTCCGGAATACTGTTGTATGCCAGCTGTATTCGCAAGATGCACTTTAAAACCTGCTTCCATTAAACCATCAACTAACCAGTACCAGTTGTAAGTAGATTCAACAACAAGTCCCATAATGTTGCTCCGATAAGACTCTAACAAATCAATCATTTTGCAAAGATCGTTATCAATTCGTTTACGCAATACTTCGCAGCCATCTTCATCAACCAGAACCACAACACAATTATTTGAATGCAAATCAATTCCACCATATAGTTTCATTTAAGGCTCCTTTGTTAGCCGGTTTTTGTTTTTTTACAAGCTAACTTTACCGGTTATTCGAAGGAGCTTTCTATATGATTATCAAGTCTTTTGATAATAGTACTAACCGATATCTATAAAACCCTTTATCAAAAGACTTGACCCCTATTTCTCTATTTTACTGTATAGAAAAGCGCCCCGTTCCGTGCTATTTTTGGACCGGCGGTTTAATTAATTTTCGGGCACACTCTCGAGTGTTCTAACTTTGAGGTAGTACTATTTATGACTCTCAGCATGACAGCTTTTGCCAGGGTTCAGCAACAACTTGATGTGGGTATTTTCTGTTGGGAAATCAAGTCGGTGAACCATCGCTATCTCGATGTCTCGTTTCGCTTACCCGATACTTTGCGGTTATTAGAACCCTCCCTACGTGCAATACTACGTGGTAAGTTAAGTCGTGGTAAGTTAGAATGCCAACTTAAATTTCAAGACCTGCCTGATAGTAAGCAAACCATGCTCATTGATGAAAGCTTAGTGAATGGCTTGCTTGCAGCGGGTGAGCAATTAGCAGCGGCAAAGCATTTAGCGAATGATTTGACGTTAGCCACTGTTCTTACCTGGCCAGGCGTTGTCCAATTAACTCAACCAGATATTGAAATACTAGGTCAATATGCGGAACAATTGTTCGCAGAAGCGCTGGATCAGCTGCTTGTAGCTAGAAAAACTGAAGGCCAAGCTTTACAAGTTTTTGTGCAAACCCGCTTAGATGAATTGAGTAAGGAAATTAAAAAGGCAAGGCAGCAGGTTGAGATTCAAAAAGAGCAGGCGAGGGACAAATTATTCGGCCGGTTAAAAACCTTGCAATTAGAAGTAGATAGCGCGCGTATTGAGCAAGAGATTGCTTTACTGCTAACACGGTTGGATGTCAGTGAAGAATTAGATCGATTGCAAGCGCATAGTGCTGAGGTGGCAAAAATTTTGCAAGGCTCAGAAGCAGCTGGCCGTCGTTTGGATTTTCTGATGCAAGAATTAAATCGGGAAGCAAATACCTTGAGTGCTAAATCAGATTCTGTCGTTTTGACTCAGAGCGCTGTTGAAATGAAAGTACTTATTGAGCAGATGCGTGAACAGATTCAAAATATAGAGTGAAGAGCTATGGGTGATTCTTATCCAGGAAATTTAGTCATTGTTGCTGCTCCCTCGGGTGGTGGTAAAACGAGTTTGGTTAAGGAGTTAGTCAGCAACTTGCCTAACATCGAAATCTCCATCTCTCACACGACGCGCAAGATGCGTCCTGGTGAGAAAGAGGGTGTGGATTATTTTTTCATTACTGAGTCTCAGTTTTTGGAGATGATACATGCAAACGCATTCATCGAGCACGCTCGTGTCTTTAATCACCATTATGGCACTTCAGTGGCGCAGATTAACACGCGCTTACAGGCTGGTATTGATATTGTTCTTGACATCGATTGGCAGGGAGCTCAACAGATTAGAGAGATTTTCCCTACGGCAATTTCCATTTTTATCCTGCCGCCATCTTTAGAGGTTTTGCAGCAACGCCTACTCGATAGGCGCCAAGATGATGAAGAGGTGATTGACAAACGAATGCGACGTGTTCACGATGAATTGAGTCATTATTCTGAATTCGATTATCTTATAGTGAACGATGATTTTAGCAAAGCCTGTTTGGATTTACAGGCAATTGTTAGGGCCAATCGCTTACGCATGGTTCGACAAAAGGTAGAGCAAGGAAAACTGCTTTCTTTCCTGCTAACATCAAAGTAGAATAAAATATTTTTAGCCTCAGTTTTATAATCAAACAAATAGTTCCATTTAATTTTCGGGGGGTAGGTATTATGGCGCGTGTAACCGTAGAAGATTGTTTAGAACACGTAGCAAATCGGTTTGAATTAGTGATGGTTGCTACGAAACGTGCGCGTGATATAGCCGTGCGTGGGGAGCAACCTTTGGTTGAGTGGGAAAATGATAAACCTACCGTAGTTGCTCTTCGTGAAATCGCAGCAGGGCTAATTACGGCAAAGATTTTGGAAGACAAGTAGTAGTAGCCCAGGTCCCCTATGTACATGTGGCTTAAACGTTCCAGATAGGGGGTAATCTATTACGACAACTAGTAGGGCAGTTGAGTCCAGGGGATGCGGGGTGAGCTACTTTAAGGAGTTAGACGAAGAGCTTAAGTGTTACCTTGAGCAGCCGATTATCGAGAAATGTTATCAGGCTTATTTGGTTGCTGAAAAAGCGCACCACGGCCAAATGCGCCGTTCGGGTGAGCCTTACATTACTCATCCTGTTGCAGCTGCATTGATTTTGGCCCGCATGCGGCTTGATTATCAGACTATTATGGCAACGCTACTCCATGATGTTGTTGAAGACACGTCCATTAGTAAAGATGATCTAACTCAGCAATTCGGGGAAGATGTCACTGCTTTGGTTGATGGCGTGACCAAGTTAACCAAAATTAAATTCGAATCCCGCGCCGAAGCCCAGGCAGAAAATTTTCGCAAAATGGTATTAGCTATGGTGAAAGACATCCGTGTCATCATCGTGAAGTTGGCTGATCGTTTTCATAATATGCATACTCTTGGTGCAATGCCTGCGGCTAAAAGAAGGCGCATTGCAATTGAGACGTTGGAAATTTATGCGCCCATTGCTAATCGTTTGGGCATGCATGCGATTTATACTGGCCTTGAAGACTTAGGGTTTCAAGCGCTTTATCCAATGCGCTATCGTGCCATTAAGTCTGCTGTCGAGAAATCTCGCGGCAATCGGCGGGAATTGACCCAAAAAATTGAGCAAGATTTGGAGCAAGCTTTAAACCAACTCAATATACCTTATGAGCATGTCTTTGGTCGGCAAAAGCATTTATACAGCATTTACCGCAAGATGCGTCAGAAAAAAGCATCGTTTACTGAAATAACTGACGTGTTTGCTTTCCGTGTGATTACTGAGGATATTGATTCCTGCTATCGGGTTTTGGGGGCTTTGCATCGCACGTATAAACCTGTACCGCAACGGTTTAAAGATTACATAGGGATCCCCAAAGCAAACGGTTATCAATCGTTGCACACCACCTTATTTGGGCCTTTTGGTGTACCCCTTGAAGTACAAATCCGTACCCGCGATATGGATAAAGTTGCTGAAAACGGAGTCGCTGCGCATTGGATTTATAAATCGACCGGTCTAGAGGTGAATGAGGCACAGTTGCGTGCTCGTGAATGGGTGCAACGCTTATTGGATATGCAGCGAAGCACAGGAAGTTCTCTGGAATTTATAGAAAATGTGAAGATTGACCTATTCCCAGACGAAGTGTACGTTTTTACACCAAAAGGTCACATCATGGAATTGCCCAAGGGAGCAACGCCGGTTGATTTTGCTTACACAGTCCATTCGGGTGTCGGTAATAGCTGTGTGGCAGCTAAAGTAAATCGCCGCTTAGTCCCTTTAAGTATCCCACTAACGAATGGCCAAACGGTGGAAATTATTACTGCCCCCGGTGCCCATCCTAATCCGGCATGGCTAAATTTTGTGGTTACGGGTAAGGCCCGTTCCAATATTCGTCATTTTCTCAAAAGCCAACAACATGCTGAATCGATTGTTCTAGGTAGGCGCTTACTCGAGCAATCCCTTGCTGAATTAGCGAGCGATTACGCTAAGGTGCCACCAGAAACCTTGCAAGCGTTACTGTATGACTTAAATTACAAATCAGCCGATGAGTTACTTTACGCGATAGGTATAGGCAATCAGATGCCTATGGTCATTGCTAAGCGCTTAGTCGTTAGTCAAGATGTCGCTGAGCTGGATAAAGCAGTAAAAAGTCGTCCTCTGGTCATTAAAGGTACCGAAGGAATGGTCGTACATTTTGCCGATTGCTGTCAGCCTATTCCCGGTGATAACATTGTTGGTCGTTTTCAACAAGGACGTGGGATTATTGTGCATGCCAGTGATTGCCCTAATATTAGTCAGACCAGAAATCATCTTGAACAATTGATCTCGTTACGTTGGGATGAGAAAGTGGAGGGCGAGTATTGGGTCGATATTACGGTTGAGGTAGCTAATCAACGCGGAGTATTAGCTGCACTTGCCACAGCAATTTCTGAAGCAGAATCCAACATAGGTAATATTAATGTTGATCCTAGAGATGGACGGCACAATGCAGTGACGTTTTCCATCAGTGTACGTGACCGATCACACTTAGCGCGAGTGATGCGTCGTTTGCGTGCCCATAAAGTGGTAATGCGCATTTATCGTAAAAAGCAGGGAGATTAATTCATGCAACCTATTCGTACTGATTTAGCACCAGAGGCGATTGGCACCTATAGTCAAGCAATACGCAGTGGCAATACGGTTTATCTATCGGGGCAAATCCCCTTAGATCCAAAAACCATGCAACTGTGTAGTGATGAAATTCGTATGCAGATTAATCAAGTATTCGACAATTTAGCCGCTGTATGTGAAGCTGCCGGTGGTAGCTTGGCTGATCTGGTTAAAATCACTGTGTATCTTACTGATCTAAGCCACTTTCCCTTAATTAATGAAGCGATGACACGTTACTTTACAGAGCCTTACCCAGCTAGGGCAGCTATCGGTGTAAGTGCCCTGCCACGCGCTGCCCAAATTGAAATTGATGGAATCATGGTACTCAAATCGTGAGCGACGGGAGGGGTGATCTCCAGCCTTCTTGTTGGGCCAAGGCCCAACCTACACTTTACGTAGGTCACGATTGTTTCGCTACGCTCGCAATGACGGTTGTAGGTTGGGCCTTGGCCCAACAATGGTTGTGCGACAATCTTAAGTGCAAACGCAGGCCCCAGGAGGATAAATTTATATGGACAACCTGCTAACTGTCGCATTAGTTGTGCTAATTTGTTCTATTTTTGTCTTTTTTTCCAAGGAATTTGGGAATCTTATTAAACGAGTATTTGCGATTCCCGGGATGAAGTTATTTTTACCCCTTATTCTTGCAACGATTGTCGTCGTTAATTTTGACTCATGGGTTTTCATCGCTCTGGCAAAGACGCAAAGTTTCTTATTAAGGGTCACTACAACATTGACTAACTGGCTCCCATTTCAGCACGGGGCAAGCTATATAGCGGATACTCTATTGCTTACCGGTTTGTCGATTCTTCCAGTCATTGCTATACGATGGAGGGTAAAAAGAAAGAGTTATCGGCCTTTTCAGTATTCTTATCTCACCAGCACCGTTATATGGTTAATTGTTATTGTATTGTTGAATACTCAGTAGCCCAGCTTATGCGTCATTGCGAACGCAGTGAAGCAATCCAGTGGCCTTAAGAGATGCTAGGAAAGGTCGCTGGATTGCTTCACTGCGTTCGCAATGACGTGCTTCACCTTCGGTTCGCAATGGCGGGGCTACGCTCCCAAAGAACTTCCTTCATTTTTCCCCTCGCCCCGGGAACGGGGAGAGGGTGCCCGAAGGGCGGGCGAGGGGATGCTGGTGCAAAGCTCTTCTCTGATGTTTGTCCCACAGGACTAGGGTGCTTGCAATGACGTTTTAGCAAGATAAATGAACTATTATTACTCAATCCAGAGTTATTTTACCCAAACTTCACAACACTTAATGTTGAGTTAAGGAATATGGATTAAAATTTACTTATATGTAATAGGTAAATCGGAGAAATTCATGACAAAAAATGCTGCTTTTACTCAGGCACTGCGCGATCCTAATCTCAGTACTAGACCTAATGCGATAGCTGCATTAAATAAATTATTAGTAGCAGGCTCTGCTAATATCGCTGGTTTTAGACAGGCGATTCTCGATCATCAGGCTGTTTGGAATAATTTGGGAACGGTTACGTTATCTGCTGCCGATCACAATGATGATACTTTTTTAAGAGAGGATGGGGCTGCTGATAATGTGAGTGGAGCTGTTCCCAACCATAATTTGGCCTCTTTAAGACAACAGGCAGCAATAACTAGAGTATGGTTCACTCTTAAAGACGCTAGTGAAGCTCAACTTTCAGGCCTCATTACGGAACGAGATAATACTGAATTTCGGAAAAAATTATTTGGTAGTAATGGGGCTAGTGTGTTTGGCCAACCACCGGGACAAGTTGCCCCGTGGAGTCCAGCAGCACAAGATTTCATACCTGACAATGTAATTTCTGCACTTAAAGCAGAAGCGCAACGCCAGTTATTCCTCAAAAAAATCGCAGCTCTAGGAGTTAATGATAAGGCTAAATTAGATGCTTTACTCCTTAGTGCCGAGCACGACGATCAGGCTGAATTTACAGACGCGGTAAGAGATATTTTTGGCGCTGCCAATTTGATAGCCGATGCTATGCCGATTTCACTGCTTACAGAAAATGTTCCTGTGTTAAGAGAAGTAACTAAAAAAGGAGCAGAATTATTAGTAAAAGGGATGTCAAATGATACTGTCTTAAGAAGTACATGGCCAATGATTCAGGCCCCTCAACTTGCCTTCAAAGCATGTTTTAACGCTGTTCCTGGCAATATCTCTATACATTATCTAGATGATAATGATATTCCTACAATCCAAGCTCAACTTGGTGAGCGCTACTTACCTATACTATATGCTACCCTACTTGAAGGGGATATTGGCGATTTAGAAGCTATTGCTCGTTCGGCGGACGAAAACGCACTTTGCTTAACAATTAATAATACGCCAGTGGCGGGTGCTTATGTTGCTCAAGCTGTTAACGCTGCAACCTTCCCAGTCATTCGTGAAGCTGCAGCAAAACGAGCGCTAATATTAAAAATTGCGCGATGTGATAACGAAGTTGTTGTTAGTGAATTAAGTTCTATAAGCAATAGTAATGAACTTAAACAAAAGCTAGCTACTTTTGACTCCTCCCTAGGGTACGCAGATAACTTATTCCGTGATGCATTCACTGGTCCATCTGTAGCAGATGTAGTCGCTGCGGCGCATATGCGTAAGAACTTGGCCTTTGCCCCTACAGAACCACGTGAAAGGACTACCCATTTAAACTCCCTGAAAGAGCTTATCACTGGAAATTTTGCAGCTAAATACCTATCTCATTTTGCGCAAGGTCAGCCGCGGGAAGTCCAAGATGCGATCAGTACCCACTTTAGGGATCCGGCTAACGTAGCAATAGCTCCTGAGCAGGCATTAATCACTTATGTAAAGCTGAAGCTTACCGACCCTGCGTTGGATAAGGCTTCTGTAGATCGAATAGTTCAAGGTAATTTCAACGCGATTATTACTGAGGTTAATGTTTTACTTGGCCTTAAGGGTTCTGATCTAACGTTAGTCCCTCTAATTCAGAGTGTAGTACTGAGAATTCATGAGCTAGCAGTTGCTGAACAAGAAATTAGAACGGCAAAAGAAGGGTCAATCGATTTGTCAGTAGGAATGCCTGGTGATAGTAACCTTAATTTGTTATTAGACAAAATTAACAATTTCAAAACAAGTGTGGGTATTCATGTTACGATGCAAGCTCCCGCGTTCCCTCGAGCAGAGCAACACAGAGTCCAGGCGCACTTGGTGGAATCTCTAGTTAGGAATCTCCCTACCTCGAGAATGCGACCACCCCAGCCAAACGTTCTTGATGAAATGTCAACTCTAGCGAAAGCTGCCAATCCCGCTGAATTTAAAGCTGCATTGACCTCTATCGGTGTTACTGATCACGACTGGGTTGACGCAAAAACAATGGAGCAAGTGCAAAAAGCAGCGTCTGCTCAGGTGATAAAATTGGGTTTGACCAAGCAGCTACAATTTGGTAGCGAGGTCCATCCTGGATTACTCAATTTAGTGGATAAACTACCTTTAGATCAACAACGCGGCCTAATTGATAAACCCAAGGCTTTAGTTGCGTTAAGTCAAGCCCTCGATGATAAAGAAGTTCGCCGTATCGTAGGGGACAGCCCGTTAGTTGATGCGAGTCTTGTCACTGCATTAGTCAATGAAAATAAACGATTGAATAGCATAGCAAGAATTGCGAATAGCGGGGTCGCTTCGATCTTAGCGCAAAAACCTGTTAATTTGAGTGAGGTGCAGATTAAAGCGATTAATCAGGAGATTTTAAATAATAATAACCTTTTTAACTCCCAGCCCAATTATTTGCATACTGTCAACTTAATAGCTAACACAATAGGCCAGCCCCCTACCTCTCAGGAGATATATGATGCTTTCGGGCTTAATGCTGCGGGTAATAATGTCGCCAATGATCCGGTTAGGCAAACGATTCAAGACCAACATGCTCTCAATCGCGATGTATTGAGTTCATATCAACATCATCCTGAACGGGAAGTGCACTATGCATGCATTGCTGCATTAAGCAAAAATGCTGTACTTACTCGTCCTCAAGGAACCCAGGCAGTAAGACAAGCATTGGCTCAGGCAACTTACGAGCAATTCGTGGAAGCAACTAACGACCCTGCCCAACACGCTCATTTCGCTGTATTTAACCCTCCGATAACTGAGCAAATAACGCCGCAACGTTTTTCTCAGCTTAAAATTGCATTAAAACGTAGTGCAATGTTGGATCCAGATTTGTATCAAGGGGCATTGCGCGCACAAAAAGAAACTGCTGTTACTAATTTAAGAAAACAGTTTACTGATTTGCAATTAAAATCTACTGATCCATTAAAGCAACTGGCTAAGGTAAAGCCAATCTATTGGTTTAACCCCGCTTTTCAAGCTGCTTCAAAGCAAAATGCCATGAAAATGGGAGCAGAGTTTCGCGTGTTGTCGGAAAATTGCGATTTGATGGTAACGAATCTAAGAAATCAAATTGACAAAGTCCAAGAGGAACTCAAGAGTATACCTTCTGATAGCGACATTGATGTATCAGGCGCAGCTCCTCAAGCAAAAGGAAGAATGAAAGCAGCGATGCTTGAAAGGAGAAAAGAATTGCATGGTCTGCAACAGGAGATAGAAAAGGAGTTAAAAGGCTATGAGAAATTGCAGGTTGTATTTAAAGGCGATCCGCAAGCAGCTCCAACCGTACATCCTATCCTCAGACAAGGGCTTTTAGCAACGCTTAAGCAAGCGGAAGAGGGTCAGACCGATATTAGGCTTAAGGGAACGACAACCTATGCTAAGGATTATCCTACTTCTGAGAGAGAGCGGCACTTTGAGAGAGCTTGGGTAGGCCAAGGCGGCCCAAGACCGGGAGAGAATGCGCTGGCAATGAGGCGAGGTGGTCCTACCGATTCCTTTGAGCCTGTAGCCGCGGTCAAGTCAGGTGAGTTTCGCGAGTATACGGTGATCTATAAGAAACCTAACGGACAGGAATGTAAAAGCGCTTTTATTGAAGAGCGTGGCTCGCGTCCTATAGCAGGCCAAGTAAAAAAAGATGGTAAGCCGCTGTATGAGCCTGATCTGAAGCTAACCGCGAATAAATTTCCCCCGCAGGCTGAGCGTGATGCTCGTGTGAATCAGGCGATGGAAATGGCGATCCGGCTTTTAGCAGGTCATAGTCAAGCTCCGACGCCAGAACACCCAATTGTTATAGAAGCCTCTGATCCAAAAGAAGCGCTCTATGCATGGACAGCTGTATTAGCAATAGGTAAAAATGATCCAAATATGAAATTTGATGAAAAGTCGATTATTGTAGATTGTCCGCAATTCAATACCAGTAACGAGCTTAGCAGAGTATTCAAGAGTTTTACCAATGATTCTCTTTTTAAAACAGAGTTCGAAAAGCATCCTAGCTTCAAGAACTTATTAGAGGCAATTAAAAAAGTTGACGAGTTGAAATTTGGTAAAGACATACAAAGTGCAAGGGCAGAGAAAGGGGGGCATGCTGCGAAACTTATGCATCATTTTAAAGACAGGCAAGCACAGCTTACAGCGGCTAAAACAGAACAAGATCAGCGCGATGAAAGTAGCGTGGCTCCCAAAGGTCCTCATGGATAGATTGTAGGTTGGGTTTTGGCCTGAGGGATATTTACCGTCAGTGATTGTTGGGCCAAGGCCCAACCTACGTTTAGTGAAAGCTGTCGTCCTGCCCTCGCGTGGATGACAACTAAGAGATCGTAGGTTGGGCCTTGGCCCAACAAATAGCTGGCATAAATGTCGCAATAAAAATTGAACACAAAACAACATAAGGACATAGTAAGAACAAAATGAACAAAAATAACAACTTACCAATCGGTGTATTCGATTCAGGGATGGGTGGCTTAACTGTACTGCGTGCCTTAAAAACTACCTTGACACAGGAATCCTTTATTTATTTAGGTGATACAGCACGTTTGCCTTATGGTACTAAAAGTCCGGACACGGTGCAGCAATATGCTCTACAAATGGCGCGTGTTTTGGTGGAGAGGCAGATTAAGGCACTGGTTATTGCCTGCAATACTGCCACTACAGCGGCTTTACCCCATTTGCAAGCGATGCTTCCTGATATGCCGGTATTGGGAGTAGTCACTCCCGGTGCTGCAGCAGTGGTTGCTGCGACCAGAAATAATCGCATAGCAGTATTCGCTACGGAAACCACAATCGCTTCCAATGTTTATCAGCGTTTAATCTCTACTCATTTACCTCAAGCTGCAATTAGCACTCGCGCGTGTAGCGTTTTGGTTGCATTAGCGGAGGAAGGAATGGTGGAGAATACTATTGCACGCGAAGCATTGCGACATTATTTATCAGAGTTTAGCGAGGAAGACACTATCCTCTTAGGCTGCACCCATTTCCCCGTCTTCAAACCGCTATTAGCTACCCTTCTACCAGCAGAAGTCACAATAGTGGATTCTGCCGAAGCGACAGCAAAAGCGCTCCAACAAATGCTTAGCCAAACCGGGTTGCTTAATCAAGAGCAGGTGCAGGGCAGTAGAGTGAGTTATTTAGTTACAGACTCGGTTAAACGCTTTCAAGCCGTCGGTGAGATTTTTTTAGGGGAACCTTTGCAAATTCACCAAATTGAGCTGATTGATGCGAAATTTTCTGGGCTGTGATCCCAAGTAACAGCTCGGGCTTCCTTTAACCGCAGCGTCATTGCCTTTACACAGAACCTGAAAAACGTTCCGAATTAACATTACACCGTCATTGCGAGGAGCGTAGCGACGAAGCAATCCAGTGACCTTTTCTAGTATCTCATAAGGCCACTGGATTGCTTCGTCGCTACGCTCCTCGCAATGACGGCTTCACCTTCGGTTCGCAATGACGGGGTGAGGTCTATTACGAATCCAATCGTCTACGCTTTCTGTACAATCTGCTTTTTGCGTGCTGATTGATAACGGGCTTGCATTTCAACATCGATATAGCGATCAGTGGTTGCACTCGAACTGTGGCCCGCATCATCGCGCACATGTTCCCGTGGTCGAATTTTAACATCTTCTGAAATACCAGTGTGTCTTAACCAGTGTACAGTGGCAGACGCTAAATTATCGGCTTCTTCTGTTAGACCTCTTTGCTGTAACTGCTCTGCAGCTTGATCAAAGCACAGCTGCACTATGCGGCGAATAGGGGCAGTATCGCTCATCGGCCCCGTGCCTTTGATTTTGGGAATAAGAGGGGAATTGTCGGCAGGTGAGGGCAACGGGGTTAAACCTAAAAATTTTCGCCAACGGATCAGGCTCTCTAGCATTGCCTCACTGACTGCGACTTGGCGCTCTTTATTTCCTTTACCCACGGTGGTGAACCACCAATGACCATTGCTGTCTTTGGCAAAGTCATTCATGGTGGGGATCCAGCGCTCACTGGCGGTAAGTTCAGAAATGCGTAAATACATACCAAAGAGCATACTCAGGATAAAACGGGTCCGTTCATGTTTTTCAGGATTTTCCACGGCGAGTTTTTCGCTAGCATTTAAGACGGCATCCCATTGTTGCAAGCTCAAGCGTCTAATGGGGGCATTTTGCTGACGCTTACGGATAAATTTACTTTTTTGGCGGATTAAAGCCACCGGATTGGAGACAAGATATTCCTCAGCAATCAAAAAGTTAAATAAAGTACTTAGGATTGCAAAAATTTCCTGGATTGCCCCTTGCGATAAATTAAATTGCTCAATCGAACAAGTAGCGCCTTGCTTCCTAGCTGATTTACTCAGTGTAACAACAAAGGGACGCCATTCTTCATTCGGCAAACGTCTTCCGTCTTTTACAACAAAACGAGGGACTTTTTTCAGACTAATCCAGGTTAGGGGCGGGTTTTGGCAAAAGCGAACAAATTGCTCAATGTCGTCCCGTTTGAGCGCAGCCAAACACGTTTTTTTAACGTGCCAGCACCATTGCAATAAACGCTCTGTCTCGCGCCGATAACTATTAAATGTACCCAGGCTTCCCGTATAGCTTTTAAGAAAATTCAGGCAATAATAGAAATCCTTTTGCAAGCCCGGTTCAGGTAAGACAACATTCTCCATGTTTTTATGGAAGATTTTCTAAGCTATCAAAGAGCGGTAAGAGTTGCGTTTTCATGGGGTGCTACTACTTGTTTAAATAAAACTGAATGCTAACTTATAATAGCTGGAGGGAGCAAGGTACTAACAATATTGAATACGGCAACTTATTGACCTCCAATCCAGCTGCGAGTATCATTTACGCTCTGTCCTTGGGATGGGTTAAAAACGGGGTGTAGCGCAGTCTGGTAGCGCGCCTGCTTTGGGAGCAGGATGTCGGGAGTTCGAATCTCTCCACCCCGACCAATTTTTTTGCGCCCGTAGCTCATCTGGATAGAGCATCGGCCTTCTAAGCCGAGGGTAGCAGGTTCGAATCCTGCCGGGCGTGCCAGCCTTTAGCAGTATTCTTCTTCTAGCTAAATTAGATGATGGTGAGCGTAGCTCAGTTGGTAGAGCCCCGGGTTGTGATCCCGGTTGTCGTGGGTTCGAGTCCCATCGTTCACCCCAGATTCGAATTTAGCTAGTTCATCTGAGTCTTTACAAGATAATTACTGTTTGATAATTCCACCTGTTTGCGAAAGTGGCGGAATTGGTAGACGCGCTGGATTTAGGTTCCAGTGGGGTAACCCGTGAGAGTTCGAGTCTCTCCTTTCGCACCATTTCATGATAATATTCCAAGAGGTGATAGATGCAAGTTTCTGTTGAGACCTTGAAAGGTTTGGAGCGTAAAGTAACCGTTTCAGTACCTAGCGAAAAAGTTGAGGAAGAAGTGGGTCTTCGTCTACGCAATCTTGCTCGCAAAGTAAAAGTGGATGGTTTTCGCCCTGGTAAAGTACCAATGAATGTAGTGAAAAGCCGTTTTTCTGATAGTGTTCGTGAAGAAGTTGCCAATGAAATGGTGCAATCAACCTTGTATGAAGCTTTAAAAGAGAATGAATTGGTGCCTGCTGGATCCCCTAATGTTGAGCCCGAGCAGATTGAGTCAGGTAAAGATTTCAAATATACCGCTGTTTTCGAAGTATATGCCTCAAGTTCACCATCACTGAATTGGACAAGGCCGAAATTGAACTAGTTCGGGCTGAAGTCAACGACAGCTGATGTCACATGAAATGCTGGAAAAATTGCGTGAACAAAACAAAGAATGGCATGAGGTTTCGCGTGCTCGCTGCAAAAGATGATAAAGTTGTCATTGATTTTGAAGGGTTTATTGACGGTAAACCCTTTGCAGGTGGTAAAGCCGAAGGTTATGAAGTCGTCATTGGTTCTAGTCAATGATTCCAGGATTTGAGGAGGGTTTGATCGGTGGTAAAAAGGATAAACCATTCGATATTACAGTGACATTCCCAGAAAACTACAGCCATAAGGAATTAGCTGGTAAGGAAGCAACCTTTAAGATTACACTCCATAAGGTTATGGAAGGAAAATTACCTGCCCTTAGATGAAGCATTTGCCGAAAAATTTAACATCACTGAAGGGGGTATCGAGGCACTTAAAAAGGATATCAAAGAAAATATGGTTCGGGAGCTTGAGCGTCGTGTCAGTGCTATGAACCGGGAAAGAATTTTTGATAAGTTCTTAGAGGCTAACGTCATTCGACTTGCCAAATGGCTTAATTGAGCAAGAAATTGAACACTTAAAACATGATATGTATCATCGACTTTTTGGTCATGAGCATTCAGATAATGAACAAATACCTGATTTTCCTCGTGATTTATTCGAAGCGCAGGCAAAACGCCGAGTTCACCTAGGTTTACTTTTTTCTGAATATGTAAAAAAACATGAACTTGTTGCTGATAAAGAGCGGGTCGATGCAATGATTGAAAAATTTGCTAGTGCTTATGAAAAGCCTGAGGAGCTTCGTGCTTGGTACCGGGCAAGCAAAGAGCGTTTAGCAGAAGTTGAAGCGTTAGTGATGGAAGAAGTCGTTGCAGAAAAAATTAGTGAAAATGCTAAGCTTATTGAGAAGGCAATGAATTATGATGCAGTAATGAATCCCACAAAGGAAAGTGAGAGTAAAGGAGGGAGAATAAAGTCGATGGGCTATTCAGAAAATTTGATTAGAAATGCTAGTGGCTTAGTGCCAATGGTGGTTGAGCAAACCTCAAGAGGGGAGCGCTCTTATGATATTTATTCAAGGCTTTTGAAAGAACGTATTATTTTTCTTTTAGGTGAAGTTGAAGATCATATGGCTAATTTGGTCGTTGCTCAACTTTTGTTTTTAGAGTCAGAAAATCCTGATAAGGACATTTCTCTTTATATTAATTCGCCTGGAGGTGTAGTTACTGCTGGGCTTGCAATTTATGACACCATGCAATTTATTAAACCTGATGTGAGTACTCTCTGTATAGGTCAGGCTGCCAGTGCTGCAGCACTTTTGCTCTGTGCTGGTGCAGAAGGTAAGCGATTTTGTTTGCCAAACTCGCGAGTAATGATTCACCAACCCTTGGGCGGTTATAGAGGGCAAGCTACTGACATTGAAATTCATGCCCGTGAAACTTTGGCGGTACGTGAGCGGTTAAATAGCATCATGGCAAAGCATACCAAAAAAACGCCCGAGCAAATTATGCACGATACTGAGCGAGATAATTTTATGAATGCTACTCAAGCACTTGAGTATGGTTTAATCGATAAGGTTCTCCACGATCGCGAGGCGATGGCCACAGCCCAATGATATGGTATAATTAGCAACAAATTGCCAATTTTGCTGGCGTAATTTTTGCGATTGTCTAAAATTTTACTAGGGCCTGTTGACAATTCGCTAGTTTGCGCTGAAAAGCCAGCCGTCAGGATGACGTGGCGGGCAACTTGGGCGCGACTCGGATAATGGCTAGCATAAAAAGGGGTCTGTAGATGGGTAAAAGCGGTAGCGGCGATGATGAGAAAGTTTTATATTGTTCATTTTGTGGAAAAAGCCAGCATGAAGTAAAAAAATTGATTGCTGGTCCTTCTGTTTTTGTTTGTGATGAATGTGTAGAGCTTTGTAATGATATTATTCGCGAAGAAGCTCATGAGATCCCTGCAGGAAGCCGAAGCTCACTTGCCCACGCCCCAAGAAATTTCCAAATTTCTTGATGAATATGTCATCGGCCAGCCCCATGCTAAAAAAGTGCTTTCTGTAGCAGTTTATAATCATTACAAACGGTTACAACACAAAACAGAAGATGGTATTGAATTGGGTAAAAGTAATATTTTACTCATTGGCCCAACCGGAAGTGGTAAAACTTTACTTGCGCAAACGTTGGCTCGTTTACTGAATGTACCTTTCACCATGGCAGATGCAACGACATTAACCGAAGCAGGCTATGTGGGTGAAGATGTTGAAAATATCATTCAAAAACTATTGCAAAAATGTGATTATGATATCGAAAAAGCACAACAGGGCATCGTCTATATCGATGAGATCGATAAAATTTCACGCAAATCGGATAATCCTTCTATTACCCGTGATGTTTCAGGAGAAGGTGTGCAACAAGCCTTATTGAAATTGATTGAAGGCACTATTGCTTCTGTACCGCCGCAGGGTGGGCGCAAACATCCGCAGCAAGAATTTTTACAGGTGGATACCTCAAATATTTTATTTATTTGCGGCGGTGCTTTTGCTGGCTTGGATAAAGTCATTCGTGCGCGAAGTGAAAAATCTGGCATTGGTTTTTCAGCCCAGTTGAAAAATCCAAAAAATGCCAAAGATATGGAAAAAATTTTGGACGAACTTGAATCGGAAGATTTGGTTAAATATGGCTTGATTCCGGAGTTTGTAGGACGATTACCCGTTGTGACTACGTTACATGAACTCAATGAAGACGCTTTGGTCGATATTCTTACCCGTCCGAAAAATGCGCTTACCAAACAATTCCATGCGCTATTTAAAATGGAAGAATGTTGAGCTTGAGTTTCGGGATGAAGCCTTGCGCTTGATTGCCAAAAAAGCGCTAGCACGAAAAATAGGTGCCCGAGGTTTACGTTCTATCCTTGAAAATATACTTTTAGACACCATGTATGAATTACCTTCACTTGAAGGGGTAAGAAAGGTAGTTATTGATGAAAATGTAATTAATAACACTGCAAGACCCATCCTGATCTATGAAGGAGAGGACAGCAAACAGGCAGCAGGTGGAATGGAATAAGGGTTTATAACTATGGCTAATGAAAACGAGAATTAAAATGATGATCAGCCTCAAAACGCAATCAATGTTGCTTTTGCCACGTGTTCCGCCTCCTTCGGGATGTTGTCGTTTATCCCACATGGTTATTCCTTTATTTGTTGGGCGGGCATAAATCCATTAAAGCCCTAGAAGCTGCGATGGCTGGACAATAAACAGATTTTCTTGGTCGCACAGCGAAAATCATCGAATGATGATCCAGACCCTGAGGATATTTATGCGGTTGGCACAGTTTCTAGTGTACTGCAATTATTGAAACTGCCTGATGGTACGGTCAAAGTGTTAGTTGAAGGCGAATACCGTGCCAAGGTTGATTGGCTATACGCAAGAAGAGGCTTTTTAGAAGCCAATCTGGAACCGATTGAGGAAGTTAGTACGACATTGCAACAGCAGGAAATTGAAATTTTGATGCGTTCGCTCATGTCGCAATTTGAGCAATACATAAAACTTAACAAGAAAATTCCACCAGAAGTTTAGGTTCCTTAGCTAGCATTGAAGAGCCGGGTCGTTTAGCCGATACCATTGCGGCGCATTTAAATTTAAAAGTCGAAGACAAACAAGAAATACTCGAAATTATCGATATAGGTAAGCGCTTAGACGATTAATGGCAGCTATCGAAGGTGAAATTGATTTACTCCAAGTTGAAAAGCGGATTCGCGGCCGAGTCAAACGCCAGATGGAAAAAAGCCAGCGCGAATATTATCTCAATGAGCAAATGAAAGCAATTCAAAAAGAATTGGGTGATATGAGCGAAGAAGGTAATGAAATTGAGCAAATAGAGAAGCGTCTATTAAAAAAGCAGGAATGCCCAAAGAAGCGAAGGAAAAATCCCTGACAGAATTCCACAAATTAAAAATGATGTCGCCCATGTCAGCTGAAGCCACCGTTATCCGCAATTATCTAGATTGGATGCTGACGTACCCTGGAAAGAAAAAATAAAATTCAGTTCGATTTGGGTAAAGCGGAAAAAATGTTCGATAAAGAGCATTATGGTTTTGAAAAAGTGAAAGAACGGATTATTGAATATTTGGCGGTGCAACAACGTGTAAAGCGTATAAAAGGCCCAATTTTATGTTTGGTGGGCCCGCCAGGTGTAGGTAAAACATCTCTAGGCCAATCCATTGCTAATGCACCGGACGAAAATTTATTCGCATTTCTTTAGGTGGTGTGCGAGATGAAGCTGAAATTCGTGGTCATCGACGCACTTATATTGGCTCAATGCCTGGCAAAATCATCCAAAAATTATGCAAAGTGGGGGTGAGAAATCCACTGATTATGCTGGATGAAGTCGATAAAATGGCAATGGATTTTCGTGGGGATCCTGCTTCAGCCTTACTGGAAGTGCTTGATCCTGAGCAAAATCATACGTTCAATGATCATTATCTAGAAGTGGATTATGATTTAAGTGATGTCATGTTTATTGCCACAGCAAATTCTTTGGAAATCCCAGCGCCATTATTGGATCGTATGGAAGTTATTCGCTTAGCAGGTTATACCGAAGATGAAAAAATAAATATCGCCGCAAGTTATTTAGTAAAGAAACAATGATTCTAAATGGGCTTAAACTTCAGGAGATAAGCATTGCTGAAAGGCGATCCGTGAAATCGTCCGTCATTATACTCGAGAAGCGGGTGTGCGAAATTTGGAGCGTGAAATCGCCAGAATTTGCCGTAAAGTGGTGAAAGAAATTTTAACGGGAAAAAAAGTAAAAAAAGTCTCGGTTACTCGCACTAACATTGAAAAATATTTAGGTGTGAAAAGATTCCGCTATGGGTTGGCAGAGGAATATGATCAGGTAGGCCAGGTTACTGGCTTGCTTGGACCAGTGTTGGTGGTGAATTGCTCACGATTGAAGCATCCATGATGCCAGGTAAAGGTAAAACAACACATACCGGTCAATTAGGTGAAGTGATGCAAGAATCTATTCAAGCTGCAATGACTGTAGTCAGAAGTCGCGCAAAGTCCTTTAATTTACCTGATGATTTTTATGATAAAAACGATTTTCATGTCCATGTTCCTGAAGGTGCAACGCCTAAAGATGGGCCTAGTGCTGGTATTGGTATGTGTACCGCCCTTGTTTCTGTAGTCACACAAATACCTGTGCGGGCAGATGTGGCAATGACTGGTGAAATAACCTTGCGAGGTGAGGTTTTCCCGATTGGTGGCTTAAAAGAAAAATTATTTGCGGCCCATCGCGGTGGAATCAAGCACGTTATTATTCCGGAAGAAAATCGTAAAGATCTCGAAGAAATTCCAGATAATGTGCTAAGAAAGCTGACTATACATCCGGTAAAAACAGTTGAAGAGGTTTTAGAACTCGCATTGCAACGCAGTCCCTTGGTAAAATCCGCTGAGCCGAGCCCAACTAAGATTATTCCTAGCCGTAAAGGTGCTAAAAAAAATAAAAATAAGGATTTACATGCCCATTAATACGGGGTATATTTCAAAGCATTGCCCGCTACTGGCGGGCGATGCTACTGCACTGAAGGCTAGGGTCCGTCAACCGACCCTAGGGTCTGTAAACAGACCCAAGGAAGAATAAACTGATAGGGGAAAAGATGAATAAGAGTGAATTGATTGATGCAATTGCAAGTAATTCTGGTGTAACTAAAGCAGATGCTAGTCGTGTTCTCGAAACATTTATGATGACTGTTACTCAGGCTTTAAAAAAAGGTGATCAAGTTGTGTTACCAGGTTTCGGATCTTTCTCCACCGGCAACCGCTCTGCTCGTACTGGTAGAAATCCGCAGACCGGGGCAACAATTCAAATCAAAGCTTCAAGAGTTGCTAAATTTAAAGCTGGTAAGTCTCTGAAAGAGGCTGTGCAAAGAGGCTAAATCATAGGGGTGCTTAGCTCAGCTGGGAGAGCATCGCCCTTACAAGGCGAGGGTCGCAGGTTCAATCCCTGCAGCACCCACCAAGTAAGGAGTGGTAGTTCAGTTGGTTAGAATACCGGCCTGTCACGCCGGGGGTCGCGGGTTCGAGCCCCGTCCACTCCGCCAGATTCACGCGCCCCGAAGGGCGCGTTTTTCGTTCAACCTGCACCAAATATAGCTTTTCGGTGAACAGTGCTGAATAGTTATTAGCCAACCATGGGTCTTTGAACATGTTGCAGAAGCTTAATGAACGCATACAGGGTCTTGTAGCCTGGGTAGTTATTATTCTGATCGCGGTGACATTTACTCTATTCGGAGTGGATTATTTTCTACAATCCCGCCAAACCTCGGATGCCGAAGTCAATGTCAATGGGCAACCGATTAGCAAGCAGGCTTTTGAGCTCTATTACCGACGAATTCGTCAGCAACGAGATTCCGGACAACTCACAGCAGCCAGTGAGCAAGCACTGAAAAAGAAGGTGCTGACTGAAATGATCACTAATGAGGTTAGCTTGCAAGCAGCAAGGCAAGCCGGTTTTGAGGTCAGCAGAAATCAGGCCAATGCAGCTATTCTCGGTATTCCGCAGTTTCAACAGGATGGTCATTTTTCCCAGGAACGATATCAACAAGCATTAAGCAGTGCGATGTTTACGCCGGAATCATTTCTGAATGAAGTAAAGCAGGGTATGCTATTAAATCAGCAGCGATTCGCTTTTATTGGTAGCTCTTTTGCGCTACCGGAGGAAATTAATCATTTTGTCAAACTCTATATGCAAACGAGAGATTATGATTATTTGCAAATTCCGGCCACAGCATTTATCAAGAATAGCAAAATTTCTGATGCTGCAGTCAGTGCTTATTATCAAAACCATCAAAAGGAATTTTTGTCACCTGAGAAGGTAAGTATTGATTTTGTTCGTTTATCAACACAACAAATACGCAACAGGATTCAGGTTAGTCCAGAGGAGATAAAACGCTATTACGCTGAGAATGAAAGCAACTTTCTTACCCCTGCTCAATGGCAGGTTGCTCATATTCTGTTTGCTATTCCAGAGGATGCTTCCGCAGACACCCAGGACCAAATTCAGCAAAAGGCTGATGAGGTTTATCAAGCCTTGCAAAAAAATCCTGGCCAATTTGACGAATTTGTAAAAACTAAATCGGATGATAAGTTAGCGATTGCAAACAAAGGGATATTGCCTTGGCTAGTTGCGGGACAGTCTGGTTTTGATAAGTCATTGGTGAATTTGCGCAAACCCGGGCAGATTTCATCACCAGTAAAGTCACCCCGTGGCTATGAAATTTTCAAGCTTATCGCCTACGAACCGGCATCGGTAAAGCCCCTAACGACAGTGGAGGCCAATATAAAAGAGCAATTGCTCTCAGACCTTACGCAGGCACAATATGCGCGTGCTTTGGAGCAATTGGGTGATTTGAGCTATCAAAGCCCTGACTCGTTAACTCCTGTTGCGCAAGCGTTACAACTACAGGTTGAGCATACTACTCCTTTCTCGCGGGCGGGTGGGGAAAGCGAATTGACCAAAAATAAGCAAGTCGTCAATGCTGCCTTTAGCCATGATGTTTTGGAGCTGGGGAATAACAGTGAGCCTGTGCAGTTTGATAATGATAGCGTTTTAGTGTTACGCGTGAATAAGCATTTTCCTGCAGCTGAGAGGCCTTTTGCGGAAGTTAAAGAGTATATTACCAAGAAGTTAGCATTATTAAATGCAAAAGAGCAGGCAAAACAATTAGGTACGCAACTCTTATCAAATAAAGACAATAAAAGTCAGCAAGAAAAATTAATGCAAGCCAATCAATTACAATGGCATGAAGTAAAGCAGGCAACGCGTGATACTGATAAAGCACAAGCTTCCATTAATGATTTAGCTTTCAGTCTACATCGCCCAAATAGTGCTGATGGTCACAGTTTAAGCAGTGGTGATTACGTTATTGTGCGCTTGAAAAAAATCAATGATGGGCAATTGGAGTCACTCAACAAAGAGCAACAGGCGAGCTTAACGCAACAAATTGAAGCAAGCTACGGGGTGATGGATTATGATTTATTCATCAATAAGCTAGTGGCTAATGCAAAAATTGAGAAACCATAGCCCCCTGTCATTGCGAGGAGCGTAGCATACCCCCGTCATTGCGAGGAGCGTAGCATAGACTCCCGTCATTGCGAGGAGCGTAGCGACGAAGCAATCCAGTGGCCTTATGAGATGCTAGAAAAGGCCGCTTGGATTGCTTCGCTAACGCTCGCAATGACGGGAGCTAACGCTCGCAATGACGGGAGCTTAGGCTCGCAGTGACGGTATAGGGTGCGAGACCCTAAACAAGCTCCGCCATCGCTACTGCATGAAAACCAGCATCCACATGGACCACTTCGGCTGTGATTCCGGAGGCTAAGTCAGAGCATAGAAAAGCGGCTGTATTGCCTACTTCTTCTGCCGTAACATTACGTTTCAATGGGGTAGTACTGGCGTAGGCAGTTTGCATTTTACGAAAATCTTTAATACCGGCAGCAGCTAAGGTTTTGATTGGACCTGCTGAGATGGCGTTGACTCGCACACCACGCGGACCCAAGCTAGCAGCTAGATAACGCACAGAAGCTTCTAAGCTCGCTTTGGCTATACCCATCACATTGTAGTTAGGCACTGCTTTTTCAGCCCCATAATAGCTAAGCGTTAAAATTGCCCCTTGCGTACCTTGCATCAGGGGTAGGGCTGCTTTAGCTAGGCCAATTAAGCTGTAAGCACTGATGTCATGCGCAATATGAAAGCCATTTCGATTAGTACAATCGACAAAATCACCACTAATTTGATCGGCGGGCGCAAAAGCAACTGAATGAATAAGAATGTCTAATTGTTGCCAGTGGCTACTAAGTTGCTCAATGACTGCTTGGATATCGAGATCACTCGCTACATCACAGGGGAACGTGAGATTCGAATTAAACTCTGCTGCCATTGTTTCTACACGACTTTGTAGTTTTTCATTTTGGTAAGTGAAAGCTAATTCAGCACCTTGCTCGTAAAATGCTTTGGCAATCCCGTAAGCAATGGAACGATTGCTTGCCAGACCAACAATCAATGCCTTTTTTCCGTTTAAAAATCCCATATTAATCTCCTCTAAGAGTGTGCGTTGCGAGTAATTCGCGCATTTTTGCTTGGATCATATCAATAGCAACAAGATTCTCCCCTCCTCTCGGCACGATGATATCCGCATAGCGACTTGAGGGTTCGATAAATTGTAAATACATAGGTCTGACTGTCGTTTCATATTGATGAACAACGGATTCAAAAGAACGATGCCGCTCAACAACATCACGCTTCAGGCGGCGTATCAGGCAGACATCTAGCGGAGTCGACATAAAAATGCGAATATCCATAATCTCCCTCAAGGATTTATCCGTAAATAGTAAGATCCCCTCCAATACGATAATTGCGTGCCGACCAATATAACGAGTCTCAGGTAAGCGAATATGTTTAGAATGTGAATAAATAGGGATCTCAACAGGGTTCCCATCTTGTAGCTTACATAAATGCTCGTAAAGTAGGGCATGATCGAAAGAGTCGGGATGATCATAGTTGATTTTTTCCCGTTCGGCAAAAGGGAGATGGCTATTATCCTTATAGTAAGCATCTTCGGATATGATAACGACCTGCTCTGAACCGAGTTCGTTAACAATTGTATTCGCTAAAAGGCTTTTCCCTGAAGCAGAAGGGCCAGAAATCCCGAGAATTATCGTTTGTTTGCTCATGGCGACACGGTTCAAAATCTTGTGCAAATGGTAAGGCTTTACGATGGGAAATACAATGTATTGGAGAGCCTTACCCTCCAAAAGTAAACGTATATATTTCAACTCCTGGTTCGCTGGCAATGATTTGGACTACACCGCTGGAAAATTGTTGTTTACTCACTACTTCATAAATTGAATGTTTGTCCACTAGAATGCTGCTATGATGCACGGCTGCACCTTTGTTGACTGTCAGCGGCTTGCCATCTAACAAGACTTGTACGGTAATTGGTTTTGCTGTGCTATTACCCATGACGATAAACACTTTGCGGGCATTGAAATGAATTTTAATGGCGGCATGGGCTGTGGTTGCAACAATTTTATCTTCCTTGACCTGCCAAGCACCTTGGAGAGCCCAGGCATTAGGCGGTAATTCTTCGGGGAAGGTATATTGAGCCACTTCATCATAGATTAAATAGGGACTTAAATTTCTGTCAGCACGTGCATAACCGAGGTAGGTTTCGGGCGTTATAGAATAAAAATAGGGCTCGTTGGCTGCTGCATTGACTGGAGTTAACTCATTGATTCCTAATAAAAAGCGGATATTATTTTCCATAATGTCATAAGAGCCCTCACCATTATGTTGGTAAACGACCTCTCCTTGTTTATTAATCAAATAGTGAGCAGGCCAATAGTGATTGTTATAATTACGCCAGGTTACGAACTGGTTATCCAGAGCGACAGGATAGAGAATTCCATCGCGTTTTACTGCACTTTTTACATTGTCTAAATTTTTCTCAAAATCAAATTCGGGAGTGTGGACACCGATTATCACTAATCCTTTATCATGGTACTTGTTATACCAGTCTTTTAAATAAGGTAAAGTTCGCACACAATTGATGCACGAGTAAGTCCAAAAATCAATGAGTACAACCTTGCCTTTTAGGCTGTTGATTGTTAGTGGTGGTGTATTGATCCAAGCATCGATACCACTTATTTCAGGGGCTTTGTAGGGAAGCCATAACCCATCTTGCAGAGCAGTAGAGACTGGTATAGTTGTTTCTGGTGGTGTGACGGAAGAAGTGGGGTAACCGCCTTCTAGATACATCATATATCCGACACTAGCGATAATAATTACCCCTAAAATTTTACGTAGAAGTACCGCTTTGTTTTTAAAAATACTGAAGGTATCCAGAATTTTTCTCCCGTAAAGGGCAATGATAAACATAGGTATAGCTGCCCCCAAAGCAAAAGCAAATAAAGTGAGGAAACTAACAAGGGTTGTTTTCTGAATGACAATTTGAACAATCACTGCAGCAAGAATAGGGCCCGCACAAGGTGTCCAAACAATTGCGATGAGCCCGCCTAAAAGGAGTCCGCTAAGAAAGTCACCTTGTCGATTGGCTGTCGCCGAGAATGATGAACCAATTCTAGACAACCCCTGAGTTAGACTACTAAATTTCTCAGTCAAATAAGACGAAATCATAATCAAACCAAGGAGCAGCAGAATAGCGTAGCAGATATAGCGAAGTATATTTAAATCGATACCCGTGTAGTAAACCAATTGACGCGTGAAAAAAGCAAATAAAGCGAAGGTAACGGTAAACCCAACCATAATGCCCAGAGGGCGTTTTTTAGAGCCAACAAGAGAACCGGCAAGTACAATGGGCAAAATGGGTAAAATACAGGGAGAAATAATCAGGGCGAAACCTTCGATAAAACCGAGAATGATTGTTAGCAATTCAGTTGTCATTGACCACCTACGAAATCATACGGCGTAAAATATCATCCTTATTGATGAAATGGTGCTTTAAGGCAGCAAGGGTGTGAAGAATTATCGTGGCGATTAATGCATAGCCCAGCCATCGGTGGAGATCTTGGAAAAATACTAGTAGCGTATTATTTGGTGCGATGAGATTAGGTAAGGTAAATAAGCCAAAGAATGAAGGTTCTAATCCAGCAGCTGAAGTGAGAAGCCAACCCGTAATGGGCATAGCCAACATAAAACCATAAAAAGCCCAATGCACAATGCGTGCGGCAAGCCTCTCCCACAGAGGTAGTAGCAAGCGAGGAGTAGTATTGGCTAGACGCCATCCTAGCCTAATAATAACTAATGCTAAAGCCAACAAACCGTACTCTTTATGCCAACCATAAAGCTTGAGCTTTTCTATACCGATAGGTAAATCAACCATGTATAAACCAAAGATCAGCAATCCAATGAGCAAAATAGCCATTAGCCAATGAAGAAGAATTGCGACGATACCAAAATAAGACTCACTATTCTTTATCTGCATCCTAGTTCCTCCAATTCTATTTCTGCTAAAAGCCCTGATTGTATCCATCCTTTTAATAATGAAGCTGCGCGCATGCCAACCTCTTGCTCATCACACCACTCACAAAGCCCCTCGCATAACTCACCGAAGGTCGCTCCTTTGATTAACGCATCGAGTGCCCAAGCCTCTTCTGCAGTTAAAGGATAAAAGCGATTCATATAATCGTTACGCCACAAAACCCAAGATACAATGTTTTCGCTCTTGGTTGCTTTCTCAGGTTGTTCTTCATTGGCTATTGCTTCCCATAGGTTCACGCAATTCCAAGCAAAATCCATACGTTGCAGGGAAGCATGGGGCTTGAAACGCATGTTGGGCCATGCATCCGGTGGAATTGCTGCTATTTGTTCAATTTTTACTATCTCTTCATCAGAGGCATCAAAAGAAAGGGTCATCTTCCATTCAAATTCCGCTAGTTCTGCTAGGTAAGGTTCACTATGCTCTGTTAAATAATCAGCAAAGCAATCGCCGTACCAGCGGATGGAGCGGTAGGGTGAAGGAAAATTGTCAATGTAATTTCCCCCTAGTTTATGGAACTCTTCCTTGCCTAGATAGGTGCTAAGAATAGGAAAGTTATTGGCAAGTGAATCGAGTAGTCGTAAGCGATAGGCATCCTGATAAATCGATAGCCTTTGGGGTACAGAAACTTTTTCAGTAGCTACTATTGAGGCTTGGATATCCGCTTGGCCCTTTAATAAGTAGTTTTGAAACTGATTTTGTATCCTGGATAGATCAGTCATGTTAGAGCTCTCGCTCAGCCATTGTTGGGCCAAGGCCCAACCTACAATTTTGTTGTAAATTTGCTGTTATTGTCCTGGCTTGATTTAATTCTACCAATAGCTCAGTTAAAATAGGGATATTATCATCTCGCTCAATCATCGTTGAAATTGGACCAAATTTTGCGATCGTTTTGGCGTAAAGATCCCAAACGGGTTGGATAATTGGCGCATCATGGGTATCGATAATGTAATTATCATGGTTAGAATGCCCGGCGAGATGAATTTGGACAACGCGTTCTGGTGCTATCGCATCCAGGTAATCAAGAGGATCGAATTCATGGTTGACCGAGCTCACATAGATGTTATTAACATCGAGCAGAAGGTAACAATCGGCCTGTTTAGCAATGGCAGAAATAAACTCCCATTCAGTCATCTCTGATTGTATAAAAGTAAGGTAGCTTGAAACGTTTTCTATCAGAATCTGTCGACCTAAATAATCTTGGATTTCGCAAATGCGGGGGACTATATGTGCGATTGCTTCCTCAGTGTAAGGTATTGGAAGTAAATCGTGCATATTTAGCCCTTGGACGCCCGTCCAGCATAAATGATCGGAAATCCACATCGGGTCAATACGGTTTGCCAAAGCTTTTAATTGACTAAGGTAGTCGCGATCAAGCGGGTCAGCACTACCAATCGATAATGAAACACCATGCATCACAACAGGGTAGTTTTCACGAATCTGATCTAAATAATAAAGGGGTTTACCACCAGAAATTAAATAATTTTCAGTGATGATCTCAAACCAATCGATATCTGGTTTTTGCTGTAAAATCTCTTCATAAAGCTCGGGCCGTAACCCTAAGCCAAAGCCAAGATAAGGAAATTTTTGTAGTTCTTTTATAAGAGCCATTTACCTAAATCCAGGTATGCAAAAGCATACCTGGTATCCACTGCATTAATTATTGTGAAGTACCGCTAGTACCAGTGCCGCTAGTACCAGAAGTATCTACAGTACCACCAGCTTTTTGGCATTGGTCTTGTGTCATAGCCATTACACCTTTACCTTTGCAATCGTTTTGACCTTTGCAAGCGTTGGTAGCGGTTTTGCAGGCACTTTGACCTTTGCACGCGTTAACCCCTTTACAATTAACAGTAGTAGACGTTGCGTCTCCAGAAGAGGCGTATACAGGTGCCATTGTAAACATTGCTGCTGCACCTAATGCTAGTGCTACACCAGTTGCTTTAACCATATTCTTCATAAAAGTTCCTTTATAGATTGAGCCAAAAATTATTATTGTTACTATTAGTTTTGGCTAATAGCACCAACAGTGTAGATAGGATAAATTGATGCTGTCAAGGATCGGCGCATTGAATTTGTTATATTTTTTTATTTGTGTCTATTTTGGGAGCCTCATCTGCCCTTCGGGCACCTTCTTCCCACTGCCTTCAGGCTAAGGAGATGCATCTTAAAGCGTCATTGCGTCGTATTCCCCGTCATTGCGTCGTATTCCCCGTCATTGCGAGCGCTAGCGAAGCAATCCAGCGCTTTCCTGGCATCTCATAAGGCCACTGGATTGCTTCGTCGCTACGCTCCTCGCAATGACGGCTTCACCTTCGGTTCGCAATGACGGGTTAATGTTAGTTCGGTACGTTTTTCAGGCCCTGTATATACGCTCGGTATTAGTGGGGTACCCCGAAAGAGGTTGTTGTATTTTGTTCATTGGTTGTTTGGCAAGTTTGTAGGTCTTTCGCTAACCCTGCAGATTTTTTCTGTTCGACTAACGCCAAAAAATTTCTATCAATAAATTGTGGTGCGAGGGCTCGATAATCGTCTAGCATCAATTCTTGGACACACTGACAAAATTGGTTAAACCAAATTGTGGCAATACTATAGCTTGGTATTACAATGTTATCTTGCAACTCTGATGGGCTAGGTGGCAAGCGAAGATCAGCAAGTTGTTTGTGGATTACACGTAAGAAAAACGCTATGTGAAAAGCAAACTTTGCCGATATACCGGGGCAAAAGCTTGATTGTTGAGCACTTAGATTTTTACGCAAGATTGATTTTGCATGGTGGTTTTGCCATTCGTCAACAAAAATTGGCGAATGCCGGGTTTTTGCGTAAGCGCTAAGATCATACTCATTACAATTTGAGTCTAGAAACACAGAAAAATCGTGGCGTCCCAAACCGCGATCGGCTTCAACAATTAACTGAGAACGGGGCCCAATTTTTATGAATCCTATCGTCGCAATATGCGACCCACCCCAGCGTTCTTGGATATGTACTGGAAGTACAATGGGTTCCCCTTGCGTATAATTCTTATAAACCGTAGTTGCATCATAATCACCTTCTTCACTATAGAGCGCTTTGATACAGGAGTGAAATTTATCAATTGCTAGAGGTGAATTAGCCATTAGGGAAGTATGCGCTAGCCGATTAAAATACAAGTCTGCCAGAAAATTCCAGCATGCTTGGGAGTCTTGCATATGAGTATGCGCGCATGCTGTACCATTTGAACTACTGGTGCCTGGTATTTCTAAAAACAAGGCGATAAATTTTTGTAATCTTAGTGCGTCTAAGTCTTTATTACCCGCGATACGCAAATTTAAAAAGGGTAGGAAACCTAGCAAAGTCATGTTGCTAACATGGGGTGGTGTATCCTTCACTTTACGGTGCAAGTCAACATTATGCTGTACATAAAAATTAAGAAATTTCTGTTTTTCCTTTACCAATGTGTATTTTGAGCCGATGCCCGATTCCAATAAGGTGGTCCCATTAGCAGAGGTAAAGTTAACGTCTGCACCATAGTGAATAAGTAATTCAGCGATATCCCAATGCCAAGAATAGATTAATAATAATGGACCAGAAAATGCAGTTCGTGTTGCCAAAAAATGGGGATTATCGCTTAGTATACGCTGCGTAATATCGACTCTACCAGCAGATAATGCTACAGTAATAAGACTTTCCAATTCCCTGCTAAGTTCCTCATTTTTTTCTTTTTTATTAAAATAAGTTAGCAAATTTGAATACAGTAATTCGTTGTGTATCTTATTGTTTATTAAGAAATGAATACTTGCAGTGATTTCTAGTTGGCCATTGGGGAAAATTGCCATTAAAAAATCGAGTAATCGTCCATCAATTTGGACTGGTAGTACCCTATTAACGCTGACAATATTTTCAATAAGCCAGGTTTCTTTTTTATAAATAAATTCTAAGAGGGGCGTGCTATTTTCAGGGCGTACCGTTAGCAATGAGAAAATCTCAGCGAGGACATCTTGAGGATAGACTATAAACAAGGAATCAATTAGTGCGAATTCCTTGCTAGCACTAAGATAACTTAACATAGCCTGTAAATTTGTCTGCAACGGTCTGGGGTTTTTAGTCAGAAATTTATTGATTAGTATACTTAGTTGAGCAATGTCTTGGTTGCCACTAAAGATAGTGAAAATAAAAGTAAAATTAATCTTAACCTCTTGTTTTTCAAGCCATTCAATAAAATATTTATGTTTGTTTTTGGACGCATTGACGAGCATTGTTAATTTTTGTTGATTTGTAAGTTGAACCCGCTTTTTTTCCAATAGGACTAAACTCGCAGTCTCTTCTGCTGCTATTGCTTGCTTGATTAGCTTATCTAACTGCTTATTATCAGCAATTTTTTTAATCACTACCACTGAAGTGGTAGCAATTAGGCCGAGTGGCCCTGATAGCCAATAAATAACTCCGGCTAAAAAGAGAAGAAGAACGAATTTTTTTTGATCGGAAGTGGTTTGGGGAATGCGCATAGCAAAAGCCTAGGGTCGGTTGACAATTCTACTTTTTGGCCGAAAACATCACGTCATCCTGAGCACAGCGTCCGTCATCCTGAGCACAGCGTCCGTCATCCTGAGCACAGCGTCCGTCATCCTGAGCACAGCGTCCGTCATCCTGAGCACAGCGTCCGTCATCCTGAGCGTAGCGAAGGATCTCCTTGGTTGAGCACTATTATACCACATTCAGGAGATCCTTCGCTGCGCTCAGGATGACGGCCGTTGTGCCAGGATGACGGCGGCTGTGCTCAGGATGACGGCGGCTGTGCTCAGGATGACGGCGGCTGTGCTCAGGATGACGGCGGCTGTGCTCAGGATGACGGCGGCTGTGCTCAGGATGACGGCGGCTGTGCTCAGGATGACGGCGGCTGTGCTCAGGATGACGGCGGCTGTGCTCAGGATGACGGCGGCTGTGCTCAGGATGACGGCGGCTGTGCTCAGGATGACGGCCCGCTGCGCTCAGGATGACGGCCGCTGCGCTCAGGATGACGGCCGCTGCGCTCCAGGATGACGGCTGGCATTTGCGGCGCAAACTAGCGAATTGTAAACAGACCCTAGTCAGTCTCATACGCAGCGAGAGCAGCTTTTACTTGGGGGCGTTTTGCGATAGTTTTATACCATTGCATTAAGTTAGGAAATTGTTTGGCATCAATGGGTGTTTCATAGAAATTTTCGTAGCAGTAGAGCCAAGGCCAAATTGCCATATCAGCGATAGTGTAATTTATGCCACTGATATAGGGGTGTTGCTTTAGTTGCTTATCCATCACCCCCATTAGGCGTAGTACTTCGTCGCTATAGCGTTTTTGCGCGTAAGGTATTTCCTCTGAAGCAAAGCGTTTAAAGTGACCATATTGACCGAACGTAGGTCCTACGTGCCCGACTTGGAAGTAGCACCACTTGAGTACATCAAAACGAGCTTTCAATTCGCTAGGTAAAAAATGATGATGCTTTTCCGCTAAATATTGCAGGATGGCAACACTCTCAAATAAATAAAAATCAATTGCAGTATCATAGATCACCGGGATTTTATTATTTGGCGATATACGAGAAAACTCAGGCGTGAATTGTTCCCCTTCGCTGATATTAACTAATTCTATTTCATAGGGTACTTCTAATTCTTCAAGCATAATGGTGGGTTTAATCCCATTTGGTGTACCAAGTGAATAAAGTTTGTACATTTTGTCATCCTTGTTAAAACAACCTATTAAACAGCGTGTGGCTTAATCCAGCCCATGCTGAATGCCACAATAGCGAATTGTAAACAGATCCAACCATTTAATATCAATTAGCTTTCTTCTGCAATGATTTGATTTTATCAGGCGACAAGCCCGTTGCTTTAGCAACAAAAACAGGGTCAGAGCCTGCATTAAGCAAGTATTGCGCAATTTCAATACTTTTTTGTTCTTTACCTTGTTCTATACCTCTAAGCATTTGTTGTTCAGCCATAGTCATAATATCCTCCTCAGCCTTTGATGAAATTTCCTCACCAGCAATTCGTGCAAATTCCTCATTTGGTGCTTCGTAAGCATGTTCTATATATGTGTATAAGGATAACACAAATTCATTCTGTTTCTCCAGATAAAACATGCGCATGTTAGGTGCAATCTTCCTCAGAACAGCTCTAAGATCGCTAGTTCTTCGGTTAATCATAATATATTCCACCGTCGCCGCCCAAGGATTCGTTTGCAGTTGCTCATCGGTAATATCACCAGCCCATACGTTAATCATTGGTTGAATAAGGCACTGATGAACAATTTCTGCATTATCACCCGCCAAATCAGCTAGTGAAAGCGGCCCCTCATAAGGCTTTAGGCCAGTATAAAAGTGGAGATCAATAATAGGCGGTAATTGCGTATTTTCCTTATTTTCCTGTGTTTCCAAATAGGCTGCCCAGATATCACTTTTATAAGAAAGTCGTCTCGTAGGCATCGTGTGATCGGGTTTTGACTGTTGCTCTACTAATACGTAAATCAATAAATCCTTATGATCATATTGCACCTTAAAAAGCGCATCAACTTGCGAGCGGCGAAGCTTTTCGTTAGTGAACGTGTCTGACAGAATTTCAAGTGTTGTATAATCAATTTTTTCTTTTATCTCATCGGGTAGATGCATCATTAGAAAATCTTTTGCAATTGTCGGGATTTTCATCGATTTTTTAAATAATCTGTCGTGCGGGGTATTGAGCCTCGATTTTTTTATTGTTTTAGGTGTTTCATCAGTAACTTTAGCCATTATTTTTATCACTACAGTCAGTTTGTTGGGGAGCGCGATTAATCCATTTCACCCTTGCTCAATAACTTACGGAGATTTTACACCTAGGGCACAAATAAAAAAACTACTTGTACTAGGGTCTGTTGACCCTATTAAACAGCATGTGGCTTAATCCAGCCCATGCTGAATGCCAAAATAGCGAATTGTAAACAGATCCAACCATTTGATATCAATTAGCTTTCTTCTGCAATGATTTGATTTTATCAGGCGACAAGCCCGTTGCTTTAGCAACAAAAACAGGGTCAGAGCCTGCATTAAGCAAGTATTGCGCAATTTCAATGCTTTTTTGTTCTTTACCCCTAAGTATTAGTTGTTCAGCCATAGTCATAATATCCTCCTCAGCCTCTGATGAAATTTCCTCACCAGCAATTCGTGCAAATTCCTCATTTGGTGCTTCGTAAGCATGTTCTATATATGTGTATAAGGATAACACAAATTCATTCTGTTTCTCCAGATAAAACATGCGCATGTTAGGTGCAATCTTCCTCAGGACAGCTCTAAGATCGCTAGTTCTTCGGTTAATCATAATGTATTCCACCGTCGCCGCCCAAGGATTCGTTTTCAGTTGCTCATCGGTAATATCACCAGCCCATACGTTAATCATTGGTTGAATAAGGCACTGATGAACAATTTCTGCATTATCACCCGCCAAATCAGCTAGTGAAAGCGGCCCCTCATAAGGCTTTAGGCCAGTATAAAAGTGGAGATCAATAATAGGCGGTAATTGCGTATTTTCCTTATTTTCCTGTGTTTCCAAATAGGCTGCCCAGATATCACTTTTATAAGAAAGTCGTCTCGTAGGCATCGTGTGATCGGGTTTTGACTGTTGCTCTACTAATACGTAAATCAATAAATCCTTATGATCATATTGCACCTTAAAAAGCGCATCAACTTGTGAGCGGCGAAGCTTTTCGTTAGTGAAAGTGTCTGACAGGATTTCAAGCGTTGTATAATCGATTTTTTCTTTTATCTCATCGGGTAGATGCATCATTAGAAAATCTTTTGCAATTGTCGGGATTTTCATCGATTTTTTAAATAATCTGTCGTGCGGGGTATTGAGCCTCGATTTTTTTATTGTTTTAGGTGTTCCATCAGTAACTTTAGCCATTATTTTTATCACTACAGTCAGTTTGTTGGGGAGCGCGATTAATCCATTTCACCCTTGCTCAATAACTTACGGAGATTTTACACCTAGGGCACAAATAAAAAAACTACTTTTACTAGGGTCTGTTGACCCTATCAAACAGCGTGTGGCTTAATCCAGCCCATGCTGAATGCCAAAAAGAGAAACAAAAATAATAGCAAAGACAAGCCAATTCGCCAAGTTAAGGCTTTGACAGTTCGTCTTGTTTTACCTTCGTCACGAACTAGAAAAATAAGACCGCTACCTAATGAATACAATATAATCAACATAGCGATAATGATGATTGCCTTGGCGAACATTTGTTATACTCCAAAAACTGCAATATTGAATATCTAAAGAAGATGGCTAGTTTAACCTGTTTCAATCGGCGTTTCACGCCCAGTTGGCGCATGACAATTTTTGCGTTTTTGGCGATTCTACTGTTTACTCGCTTAGGATTTTGGCAACTTACACGCGCAGCGGAAAAAAAGCAAATGCTAACAAGCCAAGCAAACTTCGCCAAACAGGCCCCTTCGCCTTGGCAGCCTGATAGGGCAATACCTGAGCAATATCAGCAGATCACGGTTAGAGGGGAGTACTTACCGCAAACGTTGCTTTTAGATAATCAACATTACCAGCATCAGTTTGGTTATCATGTATTGAGTCCTTTGCTATTATGCTCCAATCAAGTACTCCTAGTCGACAGGGGTTGGGTCGAGGGTGATAGGAGTAGGCAGCAAGTACCGGAAATTGCTATCCCCGTCGATGCAGTGCAGATAGCAGGTTATGCCTATTATCCCTCCACCAAACAGTGGGTTTTAGGACAAACCGTTGAAAAAAGCCAAGCCAATATCACGATCATTGAACGCATTGATACGAAATTAATAGGCCAAATTTTGCATAAATCTGTGTATCCATTTATCATTCGCCTCAATAAAGACGCCAGCCAGGGGTACGTACGTGAATGGCCTGTTGTGGCGATGCCACCTGAGCGGCATTATGCTTATGCTTTACAATGGTTTGCTATGGCAGTGATGGTTTTGCTTCTTTATATCGCGGGTGGAATAGTTCGATAGGTTCGCTTCAGGGAGCTATGTGCGATCTTTTTATTGTTCTTTTTATTGTTATTGACTATTTTCCAATTAAAATGTAGCATTACGGTCCTAATTCGCAGCTGCATTCATGTAGATCAAGCCACTAAAATTCTGGAGTTTTCACCGATGTTAGAGCGACGCCTTCTTGTGCAATTTGGAATACAATCTCAGCCAGATACGTTTTCTGACCAGGATCAGTGCCAAACGGCAAAGCAATTGACCCGCTTATTTGTAGGGGACAATCCAAAATGCATTCAGCAAAAATTTTTCAAACAGGGCCATCGGGATGTTAATCTCTTGCCAACAGAAGTTGATCAGTTGCCAGAGACCGATAATGACAGAAAAGAGGTTCCTTCTAGGCATATTTTCGGAAGCAATACTCCTATTTTTAACAAAAGAACCTATGAAAACAATAAGAGCAGCGCATTCTTTTTGAACCTTACCCAGGGTGTTGATGGTTCAGAGCCAATAGTAAAAGTTCATTGGTATGAAGACGGGCAGAAAAATGAAAAACTTGTCAATTTAGCTCAATTTGAAGGTCTATTACCTCCTTTCCCTGTAGAAGAAATTATTAGTCACCTCCCAGAGAATATTTTGAATAAGGTGAAATTGCTCTGTGATTACAGGTACCCAACTTGCAATATTGTTGAACAGTTCAAATTGGCAAAAAAATCTGATCAAGCAATTATTCAATCGTTTTTTGATGATTCAGAAAATGCACAATCGTTGATATTTTATTTTAATTTTAACGATGGAGATCACACTTTTATCATAGAAAAAATTGTGGAGAATAACCAGGTTGGCTGGGTAGTGTATCAATCCTGGTTAGAGTATAGTAATTTGTTTGAGTGGCTAGGCTTAGAACCGTGGCCATATAAAGAAAACGATGAAAATGAACATCTAGATTTTGGTCTTGATTTCAAAAAATATGGCGGAGGTAAGCTGCTAAACGTGAGTGAGATTTTGAATTTCATAAGTGATGTGGCGGCCGGAGACGATCGTTGCGATATGTTGGTAGAAGTATTTCCTCACAATCTATTGACCAACATGAAGACGCTTTTTCCTCAAAATCAATTAATACAATCAATCTGCTTAAAGAATGACCCGTTGAATTCAAAACAACAATTTTTGCAACCTCCCCAGGCTGATTCGAATCAGCTTGCAGAATCAGTAGAAACTAGCTCAACATCTTCAAGTACAAGCACTTCGTCAGGGTTTTTTCAGCAATCTGGGAAACGAAAAACTCACCCTGATGAGCCGCCCACTGAACCATCCAAACGAATAAAGACCGACAGCGGCCTTGCGTTAAATTTGCAGAAAAACTAGGGTCTGATTACAATTCGCTAGGAATTGTAAACAGACCTTATGAAAATGACTAAGAGCAATTATGTAATTTTACTGTTTCTGGCCCTGCTTTTTGCAGCTCCAGGCTTGATGGCTTATTTGTATTATCACAATCCGCAGTGGCTTACGGCGAATACTGCCAATAAAGGTGAGCTATTAAATCCACCCCAATTCATTAAACTCGATAACAAGGCAAAATGGCGACTTATTCTCTGGTATCCTCGTCATTGTGAAATTGCCTGTTTGCAGGAAGTGGATAAGCTGGCTCGGGTTAGGCTTGCTTTAGGCAGGCGTTTTTATGAGGTTGATCAATGGTTGGTATTGGGTGAGGAGAGCTCACAAACGTTAACCCGTACTTTACATGAACAGGATATCCATTTCTTGCGTTTATCCAGGGGTGCTATTTTTCCTGATAAGCCCAGAATATTTATTGCAAACCCAAAAGGGTATTTAGTTTTGGCCTATGCAGAGACTATTAAGCCAAAGGATATTTACCATGATATTAATTGGTTATTGAAGAAAGGTAGTTCAGCCTAAATGCAATACAGAATAATACGATATGCCGCAACGATAGCCGTGGTGTTAGCCTTGTTTGTAGTGATGCTAGGCGCTTATACACGCTTGACTGATGCAGGGTTAGGTTGTCCTGATTGGCCAGGTTGTTATGGGCATATAGTACTTCCTGGCACCGAAAACGAATTGCAATCGGCGCAAAATCAGTATCCGCAAATTCCGATCGAGGCTGGCAAAGCTTGGACAGAAATGGCACATCGCTATGTGGCGGGTATGCTTGGATTTCTTATTTTGTTTATCGCCGGTGCCGTTGCGTGGCGGCGCTTGCGGGGAATTCGACTACCTTGGCAGTTGCCATTGCTATTGCTGGTACTCGCGCTGTTGCAAGCCGCATTGGGTATGTGGACGGTGACGATGAAGTTATTACCAGTCGTTGTTATGGGGCACTTACTCGGTGGTGTCTTGATATTCTCATGCCTCAGTCGTCTTCGACTGCAACTTAGCTCTGTTAAACCCAGCCCTTTACCGCAATGGCGTCTATGGATTGGATTGGGTGTGATTATCACCTTTTGTCAAATCGCTCTGGGTGGATGGGTCAGTGCGAATTATGCTGGCATAGCCTGTATTGGTTTTCCTCAATGTAATGGTCAATGGTTGCCTGCATTGCATTTTTCCCAGGGATTTAACCTGTTTTCACCAGTAGGAGCAAATTACCAGGGTGGACTCCTTACTAGTGATATTCGCATCACTATTCAATATATTCATCGCTTAGGGGCAATGATCACAGCGGCTTATGTTGTAGCGTTATCCTTATTGCTCTGGTTCAGGGTTGGCAATAAATATTTACGTTTTTTTGCTGTTAGTGCTATTTTGTTGATCATTAGTCAATTCATCCTTGGGGTGTTAAACGTGGCTTATTTGCTCCCTTTGTGGATTGCAGTTGCGCACAATGGTATTGCTGCAGTATTAATGGCTACTCTATTCATGATGCTTTATCTTGCGCAGGGCAGGAGGCTTACTGATGGGTGCTAATACAGAGCTTAGTTTAAAAAAGATCAATTGGCAGGATTACTTAGAACTGTGCAAGCCTAAGGTTGTCGCCCTGATGCTACTAACAATGGTTGTTGGCATGTATTTGGCAACGCCTGGGTGGGTACCCTTATCCACTTTGCTAGCCTCGTTGGTTGGCATCGGTTTTTGCGCAGGTTCTGCCGCGGCAATCAATCACCTTGTTGATAAGCGTATTGATGCTATTATGGCCCGGACAAAGCAGCGGCCCGTTGCAGGGGGTCGAGTTTCGGTGAAGCAAGCTGTCTATTTCGCTATCGTACTTGCAGTTTTAGGGCTAGCGATCCTTATCCTTTGGGTTAATAGTTTAACTGCTGTACTTACTTTTATGACCCTGATAGGTTACGCCGGAATTTATACAGGCTATTTAAAGCGTGCTACCCCCCAAAATATCGTTATTGGCGGTTTAGCGGGTGCTGCACCACCGTTGTTAGGCTGGACAGCAGTAGCTAATCAGCTCGATCCCCAGGCGTTGCTGTTAGTATTAATCATTTTTACTTGGACTCCCCCCCATTTTTGGGCGTTAGCCATTTATCGTTTGGACGAGTATAAACATGCGGAAATTCCTATGTTACCGGTCACGCATGGGGTCGCTTATACGAAATTAAATGTGCTTTTGTACACGATTTTATTATTAGTGGTCAGTGTGTTGCCCTTTGTGGTAGGCATGAGTGGTTGGCTCTATCTTATTGGCGCAGTATTATTAGGTCTTCGCTTTTTATATTGGGCTATTAGGTTGTATCGCTCACAGCAGCCAGTCATTGCCATGCGCACGTTTCGTTACTCGATTGTTTATTTGATGATGTTATTTGTTTTTTTAATGATTGATCATTAGTGTGTGTTGACAATTCTACTATTTTGGCCGAAAACGCAGGATTTCCTGCGCTTCGCTGCTCATTTACTTCGTGTAAACTGCGCTGCGATGCTCGAAAATCCTGCGTTTTTGGCGCAAACTAGCGAATTGTCAACACACCCTAAGGGGGGATAACATGCCTGCTTCAAAAAATCGCATTGGTTTGACGGTGGCTGTTTTACTTACCTTCGCTGTATTGATCGCGGCGTTATTTATCTTACAACATGCGCATGTTAACAAGAAAATTGATAGTAGCGAATTTCATGGCACTTTGCTGCAGAAACCCCGGGGAATCAATCAATTTAGCTTAGCGGGCACTGATAATAGACCCTTCACTAATGCGAGCTTGCAAGGGCAGTGGACACTCCTTTTCTTTGGGTTTACCAATTGTGGCTATGTGTGCCCAACAGCCATGGCGGAGTTGAGTAAAATGTATCGTTTACTCGAAGAAAAAAAGATTAAGCCCTTACCTAGAGTAGTGATGATTTCTATTGATCCAGACAGGGATGATCTGAATAAATTAGCTAACTATGTCAAAAGCTTCCACCCCCATTTTTATGGCGCTAAAGGCGATGATCAGGTTGTTAGGCAAATGACGCGAGAAATGGGCATTGCTTATACGAAAGTAGCCTTACCGGGTTCGCAAGAGGCAAAGAATTATGACGTGCAGCATAGTGCGGCGCTTATACTATTTAATCCACAGGGTGAGCTAGCGGCATTCTTTACAACTCCCCATCAGGCAGACTTACTAGCCGCAGATTATCAATTGCTGGTTTCGTAACCCCCGATTCCCTTATGACCCCTATTGAGGGGACGGTGTGGCCTCAGGATAGACCACTTTGTCATCCTCAATTTGAAGAGGTAATTGCCTTATTGTTTCTAATACCCGATTTTGCAACTCGCTTGGCATACCAAAAAAGAAGAAGCAATTAGGGTCCTTTGCCCCTTTCGTAAGGAATACTTTCGCACGCTCTATTTTTTTCTGATGGCCTTTTTCCAGTAGAGAATAATCTTGGATAAGATCATCAAGAGCATAATTAGTAGACATAAAATTAACCCCAAAGAATTCCTCTGGTGGTTTTTGGCTTTTTTTGTATTGCGCGTCTATGGCCCAAGCTAGCCAGCCAATTTCTGGATTAGGGTGATCTTTCATTCTTTCTAACATTTTTTCATCGATTTTATCTAACAAACTCAAAGTATCAGGATCAGTAAAACCATGAGAATCGTTAAATCTTGCCTCTTGAAAATAACTCCAAATAGCTTCTTCAATCTTGCCGAATTTCAGGTAGATCGCACCACGAAGGGAGTATGCAAGGAAATAATCTTGGGGAGAAGATAATTTTAGCTCAATGGCTCTATCGAGAGCCTTTAGGCTGCCGTTAAAAGTAGAATCAATTTCTTCGGAGTCTGCATTTCTTTCAGCAAGGATCTCGGTGAATCCATAATATGCTCTTCCTAGCTGATAATGGGCTTCTGCATTAGTATCATCCCCTTTTAATGCAGTAGTAAAATAATCGATAGCTTTCTTAGGATCTGAGGAAACAAGTTCTTTTCCAAGTAAAATGTTGGCTTGGGCATTGGTAGGGTCTTGGCTGATTACTTTTTGGAGGTATTCTGTAGCCTTATCTTTATTTTTATCCTCGTCATTATTACATCGGCTTTTATCTAAATAAATTTGAGCAATGTCTAGATACGCCTTGATATTTTTTTGGTCATCTGTCGTAGAAAGGGTATCCAGTAGGAGTTGTAGCAAAATTTCTCTCTCATCTTTCTCAGCCCAAGACGGTACCAGAGCTTTGAGTTTATAAATTAATCTATAGGCATCAATATAATTTGGTTTTAGTGCGATGGCCTGTCTCAAATAAACGAGGGCTCTTGTTTTCAACACCATTCTTTCCACACCATATTCGTCGATGTAAGGATCTCCAACAGCTAAGTTTTTACTGTTAACGATCTGAGAAAGCTCAAGCCCAAGTTGATAAAGGACGGTTTCATCATCAGGATTGTTCGCGAGGATTTGCATGAGGTTACGAATTATAGATTTACTTAATTCGTTCTCTTTCGTCACAGGGAGGTGATCCAGTGTCCATTGTTGCTCTTTTTCGCTAAAAATATGGGGGTATACGAAAATTTTTTTAATTTGTGCATCTTCAAGTAAAGTGTTGGCTTGGGTATTAGTAGGGTCTTTGCTGATTACCTCCTGGAGGTATTCTATAGCTTTATCCGGCAGGTTCAAATCTAAATATGTTTCAGCAATTTCTAGATAAAGTTGGATTTTTTGGTTGTCTGTTGTGGGACGCATATTAAGTAGGATACCTAACAGCATTGTCCTTTCATGACCCATGAGGGCGTTGAGTTTTCTAAGTACTAAATAGGGATCAACATAATATGGTTTGAGTGAGATGGCTTCTCTCAAATGGTCATGACACAGTGCTGTATAGATTTTTCTAAATAATCTATAGGTATCAATATGAGCTGATTCTAGTGGGATGGCTTTTTTCAAATGCTCGACGGCTTTTTTTTTCGCATTATTATTGAATAAGCGAGGCTCTCCAGCGGGTAAGATTTTACTACTAACAATCTTAGAAAGCTCAAACCCTAGTTGATAATGAACAGTTGCATCGTTAGGTTTGTATGAGAGGATATGCATTAGGTTACGAATTCTGTCTTTAATTAATTCGTTCTCATTCGTCAAAGGAATGTGATCGAGTACTTTGTATAGGACAGAAAACCAAGGATCGGATGTCGTTTCGTCACTGAAAACGCCTTCAATGCGATAATCTTCATTGGAGGCATATTCACTGACGGTTTCTTCACCGGAGGTTTCTTCACTCGAGGCATCTTCACTGGAGACATCTTTCTTGCGAATATCGTGGGTATCTGAATTTTCTGTTTGTTCATTTTGGCTAGCGCCACTGTAATCACTGCCAATCTCGTGACGTCTCTTCATGGAAAACCTCATATGGGAATATTTGTGTGGTAACTTCCCACGTCATCCCGAGCGTAGCGAGGGATCTCCCCTTAGCGGCACAATATATTTAATGCGTGCCATTTGCTGGAGATCCCTCGCTGCGCTCGGGATGACGTAGGGGGCGCTCGGGATGACGTAGGGGGCGCTCGGGATGACGTAGGGGGCGCTTCGTGTAAATAGAGATCCGAAATAATACAGGAAAAATTATTAAATGTATATATTTGCACCAACTGCGTGTATTTTTTTGTAGTATTTACACAGGGGACCTGAGCTATTATAAATTACGTGCTAGTCTTTACGTATAAAGAATAAAAACTCACTGGGAATTAGGCTTTATGAAAATTGCTATTTTGGCCACAAATCCGCAGCTGTATTCGCATCAGCGCTTGAAAGCTGCTGGTGAGCAGGCGGGGCATGAGGTCAGCATCATCAATCCTCTTTACTGCTACATGAACGTTGCCGCTTCAAATCCGAAAGTTCATTACCGTGGTGGTGAGCTGTTGCCAAAATTCGATGCAGTTATTCCGCGTATTGGTGCCTCGACTACCTACTATGGGACTGCTTTGTTAAGGCATCTGGAAACTATGGGTATCTATACGCTGAATGAGTCGATAGCGATTTCGCGCTCACGGGATAAATTTCGTTCGTTACAATTATTAGCTCGCAAAGGGATCCCAATGCCCTTAACCAGTTTTGCCCAATCTCCTGATGACACTGAAGATTTGATTCGCATGGTCGGGGGGGCGCCATTAGTTATTAAATTGTTAGAAGGAACACAAGGGAAAGGGGTGATTTTGGCTGATAGCCATCAATCGGCAGTGAGCATTATTAATGCCTTTAAAGGAATGTCAGCTAATATTTTAGTCCAGGAGTTTATTGAAGAATCGCGAGGGACTGATATTCGCTGTTTTGTCATTGGCGATAAAGTCGTGGCAGCAGTGAAAAGGCAGGCTAAAGAAGGGGATTTTAGAGCGAATGTTCATCAGGGTGGCAAAGCGGTAAAAGTAAAATTATCGCCGCAAGAGCGAGCAATTGCGGTCAGTTCGGCAAAAACCATGGGTTTAAAAGTAGCTGGGGTCGATATCATACGGTCAAACCATGGGCCACTAGTCTTAGAAATTAATTCGTCACCAGGACTGGAAGGGATTGAGGCGGCAACCCATATCAATATTGCTGGTAAAATTATTCAATATATTGAAAAACATGCCAAGCGTAAAAATATTAACCGACGGTTCCAAGGATGATCTCTTACAATGAAAAGAAAAGCGATTATCATTGCTAACGAAACGATCAAAGCAGGGGAATGGCGCTGTGTCAAATTAGCGTTAGCGATGTTGTATAGTTCGACTCCGCTTGAGGTGCCTGTTTATGTTTTTCATGGCAAAAAAGAAGGGCCCACCCTGTTTATTACGGCTGCGATTCATGGTGATGAAATCAATGGGGTTGAAATCATGCGTAGGCTCCATCACTCTTCGCAAATTAAACGTTTGCGCGGTACTTTAATTACCATCCCTATAGTCAATGTTTATGGATTGATGCTGCATTCTCGGTATTTGCCTGATCGCCGTGATTTAAATCGCCAATTCCCTGGTAGTGAGCATGGTTCCATGGCCTCTCAACTAGCTTACCTGATCATGACTGAGATTGTGCAACATTCTACGCATGGTATTGATCTGCATACAGGTGCTCTTCATCGCAGTAACTATCCACAGGTGCGATTTAGTCATCAGAGTGAAGAGTCGGCTAAGATGGCAGAAGCGTTTGCAACACCAATCGCCATTCCATCGAGTCTACGCGACGGTTCGTTGCGCCACGCCACTGAAAATTTAAATATTCCAGTGATTGTTTATGAAGCCGGTGAAGCCTTGCGGTTTGATGAGGTCGCAATAAAGCTAGGCGTGCGGGGTATATTGCGAGTGATGAAATTCCTGCAAATGTTGTCTCCTTCCCAGGGGAGTCATGTGGCGAAAAAAAGGGGGCAGACAGCAGTAGCTAAATCAACTTTTTGGATACGTGCTTCCACTAGTGGCATGATGATTGACAGTAAGCCAGTAGGTTATAAAATCAAGAGGAACGAGTTACTTTGCCATATTATTGATCCTTTGGGTGATAGTAAGGAAAGTGTTAGTTGTCCCTATGAAGGAATTATCATTGGCAAGACAAATATCCCTTTGGTTAATGAGGGAGATGCGCTATTCCATGTGGCCTTGTTTGAAGACGTGGACGAATTGACATTGCCGCCAGCGGATAGTCCTGATGAGTGGGATTAGGGGAGGGTCTGCCGTCATCCTGAGCGCAGCGAAGGATCTCCTGAATGTGGCGCATAGTGCTCAACTGAGGAGATCCTTCGCTACGCTCAGGATGACGGGCGCTACGCTCAGGATGACGGGCGCTACGCTCAGGATGACGGGCGCTACGCTCAGGATGACGGGCGCTACGCTTAGGATGACGGGCGCTACGCTCAGGATGACGGGCGCTACGCTTAGGATGACGGGCGCTACGCTCAGGATGACGGGCGCTACGCTCAGGATGACGGGCGCTACGCTCAGGATGACGGGCGCTACGCTCAGGATGACGGGCGCTACGCTCAGGATGACGGGCGCTACGCTCAGGATGACGGGCGCTACGCTCAGGATGACGGGCGCTACGCTCAGGATGACGGGCGCTACGCTCAGGATGACGGGCGCTACGCTCAGGATGACGGGCGCTGCGCTCAGGATGACGTGGCGTTTTAGTTAGCGCCTTTTTTATGCCGCAGTTCGCTTTTGCCTATTAACCAATCTGGGTTGATCTCAAGTTCACTAGCAATACGAGTAAGTAATGTAGGATCGGGCATGGTGATGCCATTTATGAGCGCTTCCGCCTTAAATTTAGGGACTTTTATTAGCTTAGAGAGGACCTCGACACGCTCATCACTACGGGGTGGAACGCCAATGTTATCAAGCTCCTTGTTAAGGCGATCAGCAAATTGTCTGTTAAGCATAACTACCTCAATATAAATTTTTTCATATATTTTCTATAGCATAAATTTAAGGTTTTGCAATGCCATGTCATCCTGAGCTCAAGCCACGTCATCCTGAGCTCAAGCCACGTCATCCTGAGCTCAAGCCACGTCATCCTGAGCTCAAGCCACGTCATCCTGAGCTCAAGCCACGTCATCCTGAGCTCAAGCCACGTCATCCTGAGCTCAAGCCACGTCATCCTGAGCTCAAGCCACGTCATCCTGAGCTCAAGCCACGTCATCCTGAGCTCAAGCCACGTCATCCTGAGCTCAAGCCACGTCATCCTGAGCTCAAGCCACGTCATCCTGAGCTCAAGCCACGTCATCCTGAGCGTAGCGAAGGATCTCCTGAATGTGGCATAGTGCTCAATCGAGGAGATCCTTCGCTGCGCTCAGGATGACGTGGCGTTTTCTATTATGCGCATGAGACCACTGACCCAAAAATCACTGTCGTTAACACAGGGAATTAAAGTGAGCTGCTCACCGCCCAGTCGAAGCCACTGCTCCTTAGCACGAATGCCAATTTCCTCAAGCGTTTCCAGACAGTCTGTAACAAAAGAAGGACAAGAAATTGCTAGTCGCTTAATTCCTTTTTTAATTAAGTCAGGCAATAGTTCGTCAGTATATGGCTTTATCCAAGGCGTTTTCCCGAGTCTGGATTGAAAGGAAATGCCATACTTTTGTGCAGATAAATCAAGCTTTTTTACTAATTCCCGAGTGGTTGTAGTGCATTGTGCTTTATAACAAATTGAATTGGCTTTATCCATTGGGGCACAGATTGGGGTACAGATTTTTCGGCATCCTACCCGTGTTAAATGCCGCTCTGGCACGCCATGGTAGCTAAATAATAAATAGTCATGCTGCGCGAGATACGGTTGAATTAATGCAGCTTGCGCATCAATAAAGCCAGGATGTTGATAAAAATCTGAGATAATCGTTAAGGAAGCCTGAGGATTGGTACGATTAACAAGTTGCATGACTTTATCAATGGCTGATCCAGTGGCTGCTGAAGAGTATTGTGGGTAGAGGGGGACTATGACTAGTTGTCCACAATCACTTAGCTGTTCAAGTGCTTTAGCGATTGTAGGCTTGCCATAGCGCATGCCAAGCGCGACTTGCCAATTATTTCCTAATCTGGTTTGTAATTTATCCCGTAAATTGCGGCTGTGGATCAATAGCGGAGAACCTTCATCAGCCCAAATTGCCTGATAAGCCTGAGCTGTTTGTTGCGGTCTGAAAGGAATAATAGTTGCATAAACCAGTGGGTACCTAATGAAAGCTGGAAGGTCAATCACCCGTTTATCAGTAAGAAACTGAAGCAGATATTTTCTTACTGCGGATTTGTTTGGACTGTCAGGTGTCCCTAAGTTAATTAAAAGTATACCCTTTTTCATTTAAAATTGCACAATTTGTCTGTCATTGTGAGCCTTTATACAGAACCTGAAAAACGTACCGAACTAACATTAGACCGTCATTGCGAGGAGCGTAGCTCCCCGTCATTGCGAGAGCGTAGCTCCCCGTCATTGCGAGGAGCGTAGCTCCCCGTCATTGCGAGGAGCGTAGCGACGAAGCAATCCAGCGACCTTTCCTAGCATCTCATAAGGCCACTGGATTGCTTCGTCGCAAGCTCCTCGCAATGACGGCTTCACTGCGTTCGCAATGACGAATATACGACTCTCTGCAACCCAGACTGGGCTTGAAGTTAGCTAAGAGCGCAGCTTCGCTGCCGGATTATATCACGCATTAATTTCTTCGTTCATTGAAATCACATTTGATGCATGCAAACCACGCTCACCTTTTTCAAGATCGTAAGTTACCTGTTGCCCTGGAGCTAATGTTTTATAGCCGGTGCCTTGAATAGCAGAAAAGTGAACGAAAATATCTTCACCGCCACCTGCTGGCATAATAAATCCCCAGCCTTTCGCATTATTAAACCATTTGACTTCGCCTGTAGCCATGACTCCTCCTTTTGCTAAAGCTTATCAATCGTCAACTAGGTAGCTAGTTGATCAATCGCATTCGTCCTTAAATGACAATTGTTAAAAGCCCATTACAGCAGCTAATGGGTAATTTTAACATAACGTAAAATAGCGATGCTGCACAATAGTTTTATAGAAAAAATTGTGTAGGGTTTATTGACAAAACGCCACATCACCTTTGTTTTTCCCTGCTAAATTTAAGATAATGCACAGATGGTTTTTTCTTTGGGTAGGCTCATGACAATAACAGCAGTGCTTGATGGATTAAATGAGAAGCAACGTGAGGCGGTGTCTGCGCCACTGGAGAACATTTTGGTCTTAGCGGGGGCTGGTAGTGGCAAAACGCGAGTACTGGTCAGCCGTATTGCCTGGCTTATTGAGCAGCATCACATTTCGCCTCATAGTATCTTAGCAGTAACATTTACCAATAAAGCAGCGGGTGAAATGAAGGCCCGGCTGCATAGTATGCTTACCACGCCATTCATTGGTTTGTGGGTAGGTACTTTTCATGGTTTATGTCATCGCCTGTTGCGTCGTCATTTTGAAGCTGCCCGATTACCAGAACAATTCCATATTCTCGATAGTGAAGACCAGGCGCGAGTCATCAAGCGTGTTATTGCCTCATTGAATCTAGTTGAAGAAGAATGGCCTGTTAAACAAGCACAGTCTTTTATTAATGGCAATAAGGATGAGGGATTACGCCCGCAGCATGTTAACGTATTACCCTATGGTCCCGCGCGTACTTTGCTACAAATTTATCAAGCCTATGAGCGAGCTTGTCAGACTGCAGGAGTGATTGATTTTGCTGAGCTACTTCTGCGTACTTATGAGCTGTTGCGTGATAATCCGGATATTTTGGCGCATTACCGTCAGCGTTTTCAGGCTATTTTAGTCGATGAGTTTCAAGATACCAATGCTATTCAATATGCCTGGATTCGCTTACTTGCTAGCGAACAAGCTACAGTGATGGCAGTAGGTGATGATGATCAATCCATCTATGGTTGGCGCGGTGCTAAGATTGAGAACATTCAGCGCTTTACCCAAGACTTTGTTAATACCCATGTAGTGAGGCTGGAACAAAATTATCGTTCTACGTCCACGATTTTAGCTGCAGCTAATGCATTGATTGTTAATAATAATTCCCGAATGGGTAAAGAATTATGGACTGCAGGTGCTGTGGGCGAGAAAATTGTGGTTTACAGTGCTTTTAATGAGCTAGATGAGGCACGTTTTGTCAGCGAGCGCATTACAATGGCAATAAATAGCGGACGTTGTGCAAATGAAATTGCAGTTTTGTACCGATCGAATGCGCAATCGCGTGTAGTAGAAGAAGCGTTATTGCGAGCGGGCATTGCATATCGTATCTATGGTGGTGTGCGCTTTTTTGAGCGCGCGGAAGTAAAGGATACCCTGGCGTATCTGCGTCTCATTGCTAATCCTGATGATGATACTGCTTTTGAACGAATAGTGAATTTTCCCACGCGTGGTATTGGCGAGAAAACTTTGGATGAAGCACGAAGCCTTGCTAGAAATAAACAAATTTCCTTATGGCAAGCTGCAAAAGAAATGTTGTGCGCAGAATTTTTAGCGCAGCGTGCTGCCGCAGCGTTGGCAAAATTTATTGAATTAATAGAGACATTACAAACACAAACAGCTGATCTCGCTTTGGATGAACAAATAAGTGCAGTGATTGACCAAAGTGGTTTATACGCGCATTTCGCCAAAATTAAAGGTGATAAATCAGAATCAAGGCTGGATAATTTGCAAGAATTGCTCAATGCGGCTAAACAATTCCGGTATGAGCTAGCTGCAGAAAGCGAATTACCACCATTGGTTGCTTTCTTAGCTTATGCTTCCTTGGAATCGGGTGAGATGCAAGCTGCGGCATACGAGAGCTATGTTCACTTAATGACTTTCCATGCTGCAAAGGGGTTAGAATTTCCTCTGGTATTTTTAGTGGGGATGGAAGAGGGGGTTTTCCCAAGCAAGCAAGCGCTAGAAGCTCCTGGTCGGTTAGAGGAGGAGCGTCGGCTTTGTTATGTTGGTATGACCCGTGCTATGGACAAATTAATTTTGTCGTATGCTGAAGTGCGGCGTCAATTTGGTCGTGAAGAATATCATCGGCCCTCCCGCTTTCTACGTGAATTGCCCGTAAAATTAATAGAAGAAGTGCGAATCAAAGCACGCTTTCATCCTAGCTCGTCTGCTCCAGCAAAAGAAACTGGATTGAAACTTGGCCAAAGCGTTACCCATGCTCAATTTGGCCAGGGAGTGATTTTGGCTGTTGAAGGTTCCGGGGCACATACGCGCGTGCAAGTGAAATTTGTTGAGGAAGGTACGAAATGGCTAGTTTTGGCGTATGCGAATTTAACCTTTGTAGAGAATGATTTGGCGTAGCGCCCGTCATCCTGAGCGCAGCGAAGGATCTCCTGAATGTGGGCTTGATTAAGGAGTTCCTTCGCTGCGCTCAGGATGACGGTTCCCAACAGGTAATTAGCATTTGCAGCTATATAGAATTTAATTTAAGCTGTTGCACTAGTGTTTGTTTACAATTCGTAATGCGGTACAGTCTTGCGAGCTTTTATACAGAAGCTGAAAAACGTTCCGAACTAACACTAGACCGTCATTGCGAACTGAAGGTGAAGCACGTCATTGCGAGCGCTAGCGAAGCCCGTCATTGCGAGGAGCGTAGCGACGAAGCAATCCAGCGACCTTTCCTAGCATCTCATAAGGCCACTGGATTGCTTCGTCGCTACGCTCCTCGCAATGACGGCTTCACCCTCAGTTCGCAATGACGGTACAGAATTGTAGGTAAACCTTATTAATTATTATCACCATCGAAGGGAGAAAGGCGTGAAATTTATAAATTTATTAACGGCCGGTGCATTGGTATCTGCCATGGCATCATCCGTCGCGGTTGCTGCAACTGATACGAGTAATACTAGGCCAATCTCTGCGGCACAGAAGAAGCAAATTGAACAAATAATCCACGATTATTTAGTTAGCAACCCAGAAATATTATTGGAAGCTTCGCAAGCATTACAGCAAAAGCAACAGCGAACGATGCAGATGCAAGCCCAAGCTGCCATCAAGGAAAACGCCAACCAACTATTCAGCGATAGCTTTACTCTAATAGGTAATCCAAAGGGTAAAGTCACTCTCGTTGAGTTTTTTGATTATCAGTGCATCCATTGTAAGAAAATGGCCCCTGTTATTACTGCGCTAATGAAGCAAAACCCGAATCTACGGATTATTTATAAGGAATTCCCTATTTTTGGCAAGAGTTCTGACTCTGCTTCGCGAGCGGCACTTGCTGCAGCAATGCAGGGTAAATATATGGCTATGCATGATGCATTGCTCAAGCAAGAAAACCGTTTGAATGATCAAATAATTATGGATGCTGCGAAGGCTATTGGTTTAGATATCTCAAAATTTAAAACCGACATGTCAAGTCAATCAGTTAGCGATGCTCTAAATGCAAATCGTGAGCTTGCCGAAAAATTACATTTAATGGGTACGCCAGCCTTTATCGTTGCAACGACACCTGACGGTAAGCTGAAGGAAGGCAGTTCACCCGCATTTATTCCTGGTGCTGCGAGTGAGGAAGCGTTACAGAATTTAGTGAAGAAAGAGAGTTCGGGGTCTTGACCAAACCTAGCACTTTTCAAGATATTATTTTAACCCTTCAGCAATTTTGGGCTGGCCAAGGCTGCGTTATCCTGCAGCCTTTGGACATGGAAGTTGGAGCGGGCACTTTTCATCCTGCGACTTTTTTGCGGGCAATTGGTCCGGAGCCTTGGTCAGCGGCTTATGTCCAGCCTTCACGACGACCCGCAGATGGGCGCTATGGTGAAAACCCAAACCGGGGACAGCATTATTATCAATTTCAAGTGATACTAAAGCCCTCGCCACTGGATATTCAAGATAAATACCTCCATTCATTGCGTGCTTTGGGTGTTGATCCTTTAGCTGATGATATACGTTTTGTCGAAGACAATTGGGAGTCACCTACTTTAGGAGCCTGGGGATTAGGCTGGGAAGTTTGGCAAAATGGTATGGAAATATCACAATTTACCTATTTTCAACAGGTTGGTGGTTTGCTATGTAAACCAATCACAGGCGAGCTTACCTATGGATTAGAGCGCCTGGCTATGTATGTGCTCGATGTGGATAGCATGTTTGATATACCCTGGGCTAAGACTGCGCATGGCATCGTGAGTTATGGGGATGTTTTTCATCAGAATGAAGTGGAGATGTCCGCTTATAATTTTGAGCATGCCAATATCGATGTGTTATTTCAGCAGTTTGATTATTACGAAGGAGAAGCGCAAAAATTGATTTCATTAAATCTACCTTTGCCAGCTTACGAAATGATCATAAAAGCCTCTCACGTCTTTAATTTGCTGGACGCAAGGCGAGCTATTTCAGTGACGGAACGACAACGCTATATTTTAAGAGTACGACATCTATCCAGAACGATAGCGCAGGCTTATTATGACGCCCGCGAGGCGCTGGGCTTTCCTCTGCAAAAGGTGCGTGATGGCGAATGAGTTTTTGTTTGAATTAGGTTGCGAAGAGCTTCCTTCCGCTGCAGTGAAACTTTTGGCTGAGGGGTTAACGGCTAATTTGCTGGCCGGTCTTGCTAAGGCGCAAATTCATTATGGTGAAGTGCGCACCTTTGCGACCCCAAGGCGTATGGCGGTGTTGATTGCTGATGTAGACGATGAGCAGCCAAGTCAAATTGTAACTCGCCGTGGCCCTGCTTTGGTTGCCGCTTACAATAACGAAGGTCAGCCAACGCCTGCTTTATTAGGTTTTGCTAAATCCTGCGGCGTTGCAATTGAGCACTTAACTGTCAGTAAAACTGATAAAGGTGAATGGCTAGTCTATGAATCCAGGCACCAGGGGCAAAAACGAAGGAATTATTACCTAGTATCATCAAGCAAGCGTTGACCAGTTTACCCATTGCTAAGCCAATGCGTTGGGGTGATGGTGAGGCATGAATTTGCCCGTCCTGTGCATTGGGCAGTGTTGTTATTTGCTGACGAAGTGATTCCTTGTGAAATCTTGGGAGTTAAGAACGGGCGCCAACAGTTTTGGCCATCGTTTTCACCATCCGCAAGCCAGTTAAAATAGATAAAGCAAAAAATTATGAATCGTTATTGCATGAGGCATTTGTCATTGCTGACTTTACTGCGCGGCGCAACTTAATTATTGAGCAAGTAGAGCAGCTGGCGACTCAGCTTGGGGCGAAGGCTGTGATGCCGGATGAGTTAGTTGACGAAGTTACCTCTATTGTTGAATGGCCAGAAGCATTGCTGGCGTAATTTTGATTCGGATTTTTTGCAAGTGCCACCAGAAGCTTTGATTGCTTCCATGCAAGCCCATCAAAAATGTTTTGCTTTGCAAAATGGTGGGAATTTGCTCCCGCATTTTATTACCGTTGCCAATATTTCTAGCTCGCATCCTGCACAAGTGGTGGCTGGTAATGAGAAAGTGATGCGAGCAAGGTTGAGTGATGCTGCTTTTTTCTTTCGACAAGATCAAAAACAACCCTTGAGTCACCATATTCCTGCCACGGATAAAGTGGTATTCCAGGCACAATTGGGTAGTATGCGAGACAAAGCAACACGGCTAGAACACATCATGGAATTTTTAGCGACCAGCTTAATTTAGATAAACAGCATGCACGTCGCGCCGCAGAGTTAAGCAAATGTGATCTAATGACTGGTATGGTGGGGGAGTTTCCTGACTTACAAGGATTGATGGGCTATTATTATGCCCATCATGACCATGAATCTGAGAATGTAGCAGTTGCTTTAAATGAGCAGTACATGCCACGGTTTGCTGGCGATAACTCCCTAGCTCCAAATTGGGTCTGGCTTTGTCGCTTGCTGATCGTCTGGATACTTTAGTTGGTATTTTTGCTATTGGGCAAAAGCCTTCTGGTGATAAAGATCCATTTAAATTGCGTCGCCATGCTTTGGCGGTAGTGCGCATGTTGATTGATTTGCCAACTCGACTAAATCTGTCTAGGTTAATTGATTTTGTTTATATGAATTATGGTGAAAAATTAATGCGGTGCTGCTGAGTAAGCAGCAGGCGGATCGAGCATGGGCTGCAAAAATTAAAGCAAATCTGTGGTGATTTGCCTGATCCGGAGTGTTCAGGGAAAAAATCGTAGCAAAAATTTAGAGGGGTCGTTAAAGCCATTCATTTTGGAGCGTATGCAATCCCATTACCATAGCTATGGAATTACTATCGATTTAGTCTCGGCAGTACGTGCTCGCCAAGAGGATTGGCTCTTCGATTTTGATAAACGCATTCATGCCTTAGCTGCCTTCATTAAACTTGCCAGAAGCAGCCATATTATCTGCAGCCTGTAAGCGGGTCCATAACATATTGCAGCAAGCCGAGCATACTAGCGATAAGGTTGCGGCAGTTGATGAAAGTTTGATTGACAGAGGGGGCAGAAAAAGCCCTTTTTGCCCATTTGCAAGCGGTGGAACAGCTGGTTAAACCGCTTTATGCGCAGGAGGATTATGCGAATGATCTTAACTCAGCTTGCTAGTTTAAGAGAGCCTGTGGATGCATTTTTTGACCATGTGATGGTGATGGTTGATAATCAGGCGATTAAAAACAACCGCCTAAATTTATTAGCCCGTATGCAAAATCTTCTCCAGGGTGTTGCTGATATTTCTTTATTGCAATTGAACCTATGAATAAAGTAGTTCTGCTAGACAGAGATGGAGTGATTAATCAAGACTCATTGCATTATATCAAGTCTGTTGAAGAATTTATTCCTATCCCGGGTAGTATTGAGGCAATAGCCCGTTTGACTGCAGAGGGTTATCGTATTGGAGTAGCCACTAACCAGTCAGGTGTATCTCGCGGCTATTATGATGAAGAAGAGCTTGCGGCGATTCATGCAAAAAATGCTTCGTCTTGTCCAAGCAGCAGGTGGGGAGATTGCTGCAATAGAATATTGCATTCATATGCCCGATGAAGGATGCTTTTGCCGTAAACCGCAGCCAGGTATGTTGCTTGCTTTAGCAGACCGTTTAAACTGCTCCCTCACCAATGTTCCTTTTATTGGTGATAGGGTTTCTGATATTCAAGCTGCCCAAACAGCTGGTGCAACACCTATGCTCGTTCTTTCACCGATGACTGATCGAGTGGGCTTAGAGTCCTATCCGCATGTCCCCGTTTTTAATTCGCTTGCCCTTTGTGTTGATCATTTGTTGACTGTACATGGATGGAAACAATTAGCGATAGGCTATGAAAGTGCTGAGCTCTTTGCGCGGTGCACAGCAGCTTAAAGAGCAATTGCATCTACCCATTAATAATCAGGCACAGCAACAATTATTAGTTACTGCAGATAAGCTGGTGTTAAAGATAGGAGCTTTCTCACCGATATACGCAGATTTTTCAAGCCAAACTTGGCAAAGGCGGCGAGATGCTGGAAAAAATCAAGGCTTGATTCGTGCTTGTAAGCCCGGGCCTGGGGTGCGAATTATTGATGCAACTGCTGGCTGGGGACGGGATGCAGCTATTTTGGCTAGTTTTGGTGCGGAAGTATTAATGCTTGAGCGTCAGCCTATAATGGCAGCTTTACTTAGCGATGCGTTAGCCCGTCAGGATGAGCATGCAAAAGAAATTTTGCAGCTTAAATTGTGCACAACTGATGCGCTGAGTTACTTAGAAACTTTGTCAGAAACGGATTACCCAGATGTTATTTATATTGACCCTATGCATCCACAACGACAAAAAGCGGCTTTGGTAAAAAAAGATATGCAGGTTCTCCAACAGCTGTTTGGGCCTGATGTCGATCGCAATGCCTTTATTAAAGCTGGCTATAACGAAAGTATTAAAACGAGTTGTAGTTAAATGGCCACAGCATCTACCCTCTCTTTTACCACCGCGGGCAAGTATACCAGGGAAAACGGTCCGCTTTGATATCTATTGATGGAGGCGGGTGCAACTTTCGCATAGACAAATTGTAGGTTGGGCCTTGGCCCAACAGGATACCCAAAACAAACAAGGACTATTTTGTCACAACATGCCACATTCTTGTTGGGCCAAGGCCCAACCTACGCGATTTTATTTGCCAATATGAAAGTTGCATTCAATTTGCCAATATGAGAGTTGCATGCGATGGAGTGCTTCACATCGGCTTTGGCGTAGGTTTCGTTCAGTAGGAAAAATAGTAGCACAACAATAAGAATGAGTTGGCCAATGATGTTAATTTTTAAATACGAATGGGCTGGTTTCATGGATAGAGCTCCTTCTCTCTTGTGTGTATGGATAAATATACCATTTTTAATTGGGGTAGCAATAGAGCTTCAAACCATCCTGAAACGACATAAAGTTTGAAAATTACATTGTTGGCAAACCGAGGGACTGGCGGGTTGAGGGGGGCAGTGGCCTTGGCTAAATTCTTCTGCTAGCTTATTTAAATGGATCCGCCAGTGCTGGCGGTAATCATCCCAGCTTTCCTCTTTTTTTATCGCATTTAACCCGGCAATAGCATGATTCTCTTCAGTTAAACCCTTGCAAGTTAGCTGACCTGTTTTTAATTGCGCGAACAGGAGGCCATTAATCGAGTCATCCAACAATGCATAAAATAGAAGCTGTGGCTCTTTGGGGCGCTCCTCTTTCCAGGGCAGATGTTGGGGTAAATTGCTTTTGTAATCGATGACCCACTTCTTGCCTTGCGCAAGTTTATCCAGTCTATCAATGCGAACACGAAAATCAATGCCTGCTAAATTAATTGTAAAGGCTTGCTCCAATGCTTCAATAGCAAAAGGGGGGCGCTGTTGCTCCCAGTGCAAACAAGCTTGCACTAGTCGTTTAAGTCTTGCCATTTCCACTTGCTGAAATAATGATGAGAAGGAATAGCTGCGCTTCGCAATTAAAGGTTCCAAGGCTTGGTGAATCGCTTGTTCAATATAGTCCTCTAATTGTTTTGCATCAAGTGTTAAAAGCGTTTGTTGATTTTGCAAGGATTGCCATAACAATTCCATGACTTTGTGAATGACCTGACCACGCTCTTTAGCATTAGGCCCATCGGAAATTTCTAGCGCAGTTTGTGCATATAAGCGATGTTCAGCAAAAGCACGAAAAGGGCATTTTGCTTGATTAGCTAAGATAGCAGTACCCCCTGCCGTTTTTTCACCTTCAGCCACAGGAATTTGATAATTTTCCACGTAATTAACTAGCGGGCGAATTGACTTTCGGCGTGTAGATTTTGGCTGTAGGAAATGGGGCTAAATTGCTGAGCAAGGGACTAGCCATATTGGGTTTATCATTTGTTAAACGAGGGTAGCTATAAATGACTTGCAGGCTACTGTTGCCAAGGCGGTGTACTATTTTTCGTGCCAACTCTAATTCTCGCTCCGGGCTTGCATGAGGCATAAAATTTTCCCGCTGCAGAGTGATGGGAATGAAGGCAGAAAGGCTTGCCTGATGGGGTAAACATTGAGCAGTTAGCCCTGTTACCCAGAGACTATTAAAATTACAGCCGGCTGCTTCTAATAAGCCAAGAATTTGAATGGTGGCAGCTCCTTTTTTGGGCTGGAAAATCGTTGTTTTTGCTAAATTAGCTAAGGCAGATAATGCCTCTACTTTTGTCATTTCACTAGCAAGTAAGTTAAATTGTTTAAATTCATCAAATAAGGCTAAAAAGCGCTGATAACATTGATAATTGGCTGAATCTAAAGGGTATTCACCGGGAAAGCCTAAGTTACTTAGTCGATCGTTGAAGGCGATAATCCATTGGTTGGGCGAACCTTTTGCTGGGTATTTAGTTATATTTTTGACTAAATTAGCTAGCTTAGGTGCTGCCTGCTTGAGCTCCTGAAGGAATGCGCCTCGGGTAAAATGCAGCTCTTGCAGGACAGTGCTTTTTTCCATCATCTCAGCGCGTGCAAGCATTTCTGTATGGGAGTGAGCGAGATAGGGTGAATGAAGTAGGAGGCGCGCTTGCTCATTACTCATGGACTCACCATCAAGTCTAAGCCAGCAAAGCGCATGGGCGACTAAAGGATAATCTGCTAAGCCTTGGCCTAGAGGAAATATTGAATTGTTCCGGGGCAATTTGTCGCTGGAGAAGACGCTGCAAATGACGAGATTGGTTATTTAAATCAGGAACAACCACGGCTATGTGTTTTTCACCCTTAGCAAGACATTCCTTGAGCCAATGAATGAGCTGTTGATATTCGTCATGGTCATCTTTCGCAGCATACTGGTACTGATTGCTTTCTTTTTGGTCCAAATCATAATGATAAATCTGGCACCCTTGTGTCCTAAAATGGTTCTGTATTGCATGCTGCTGGGGGGTGTAATCGTCAAAGCATGCCCATACTAAGGTCTCAGCTTGAATATATCCTTTATGACTGAGAAGATACACGACTAATTGTTCTGCAGTTATCGCTTCAATATGGTCAAGTTGTTGTTGTAATTGTAGGGCCCATTGCTGAAATTGCCGCGTTTGCGGCGTGGAGGCAAAGGCCGGATGGGCAAAATCAAGGCCCCATACTGACAGCGTGTCCCAAGCCTCGATTACCGCTTGAAGCAAACCCTCATTAGTTAGGTTACGGAGTGGCAGTATTTGCGCCATAAATACTGAAGCTGCTGTTGGGTTAGCAAGAGAGGGTGGGCGACGTGTGGGTAGTGATGGCGCAGTTTTTTAAATTGCATTTGCAAAAAAGCAGAATAGGGCAGGCAGTGGGGCTTATCGTGTCACATGTTTGCCGCTTGCCCTAAAAAAATCATTAATGAGTTCATTACTTAAGCGATTATTGGGGGTAATGACTGTAGCGCCATTGATCATCAGTGTAAATAAATGTGTTTTATTTTTTATCATGAGATAGATCAGACTCAGTATTCTCTATGGGAGGTGGTTCTATAGTAGTTTGTTTTAGTTTTTCATCTTTAGAATGAAGTATGTCGTAAACTAAATGCCCACGTAAATACATGGCTGCAAAACCTGCCGCAATCGCAAGCCATACTCCTACTAAAGCAAAACTGTACAATAATATAAATAAATAGGTAACTATTAAATTAGCTGACGCTTAAATTGGCAAAAGGTTGCGGGATGATGCGCTTTAAATAGGTACAGAAAAATCAACGCATAAATGGGTACGGCAGCAAGCACCATGGAAAAGCCCCATAAAAATGCACGACGTCGATAGGGCTTTTTACAGTAGACTATTCGTTCTCCAAAAATTGCACCAAAGAAGCTTGCTATGACTACAGCTAATAATATAGCTTGGAAGGTGGGTAGTATCTGCTCTACTCCTATTCCATAAAGAATTACATCAATGATGGCTGTGGCTATGATTGCCAGTAAGCCAAAATAAGCTGCTGAAAGTAAACGAGGATTTGAAATGGTTAAGGCATCATCGCTGTTTTTCATTGTCTTTTCTCCTAGATAGCATCATGGGTTGCTTCATCGGGTGCAACTCTCGTATAGGCAAATAAACCTTTGTAGGTTGCGGCCTTGGCCCGACATGCGGGTTGAGATCCGATAACAATGCATTGTTGGGCCAAGGCCCTGAGTGTATCCTCACCTTTTTATTACGCAACTATTTTATAAATATTGCATAATTTTTTATTAATTGTCATCCCCGGAAGGCGGGGATCCATCTACAAAATATATACTGTGCCACATTTATGGCATGGATTCCGCCTTCGCGGGGATGACGCAAAAAAGGTGAATATGCCTCAAGCCAAGGCCTACCTCAAGTTGCACCATATTCATCACCTTATTGGTAAATTGAATTAATTGTATAATATTAGCCCATATCTCGGGTGAAAATAGGAATTCTTACTATTAGTATAGTATTAGCGAACGCAGGGAAGGAATCCAATAAGATGCTCAAAAGTTATTTTTACTAGAAACTTGTAAAAAGCATTGAATTAGATTGTTATTTTGGTAGACTCATGACCATATAGTAATACCCTTGTAAATTATGACTGATTCTTACGAACATAAAAATATTGTTCGAGGGGAAGCAAGCCAGTCAGGCCACGTTGTTTATAAACATGCTCGCTATTCAAAAAAGAGAATAAGTCGAAAAAGGATAATTTATAAGAAAAATAAACATGATGATCCGCAGATTCTCTCACTTTGAAGTGGCTTTTAACGGGTTAGCAACTCGTTTTTTAGCGCCTAATCTCACACCTGGTCAACTCTTAGTCGTCGATGAACAACAAGAGATTGTTGGTGTAGCAGCAGAACATTTTAGTTATGTAGCTTCAAGCCGAGAAGGGTCGATATCCCATTACTTTTATTCGCATCAAGGTGGAGCCGACTTCGGCTACGATCAGATAAGTTAGACGTCAGAAGAAGAAAGGTTATACTTAAATTTAGATCCTAAAACGAGCTTCATCAGCACTACAATAAGCAAAGAAGAAAATGCCCCAATTTACTTTTTTGATCAATATGCGCCGGGATTTTTTAGCAAATTGTGGCATGCTAAAAGAACGGGGACAAATCGATTTTGACATGAATTCCCTTGCTAGTGTTTTAGCTAGCTCTTACACCCTCGAAGAAGATGATTTCCATAAAGGAAATTTTGGTTTTTATCTCGTGATAAAAAACGAACGGATTCAGGTTGTTTTCTTTAAAATTGATAACGATGCCATGTTGGCTGACAGTATAATGTCGCGCTGCGATTATCACTGGTTTAGCTGGTATCATGGTGCACATGCTTTTGATATTACAGAACGCGATATCCGGAAATTTCCTAGAGTTCGAGACTCTCGGCCTCGTTTTTGGCCAACTTCTTCCAGTTTTTTCTCCTAATCCTTTCGATAACAGGGTCTATTCAAATCAAGATGACATTAATGCATTTTCCGAAATCGGGGAACTGGAGGAATTTCAACAACTGAAGTGGCGCAATTTTTATAAACATATTCTTATGCCACAAGTCATTATCGAGAAAGGAGTGCAAATGGGGTATTTAAACATTGATGATCCCCATGATGAAGCCCAGGTTGCTTTAGTGACCCATGCAGTGATATCAAGGTTAGCCAAATTGCAGGCTAGGTTCTTTAGCATGCCCGTATTTCGTACTTATGTCAGTAATCTTGACGAGGAAACCATGGCCTCAATTAAAGACGAAATTGTTAATGGTATCGAAGGTGTTGAGCGAGGGAATTTATTATCTGAAGTAGAAAGGAGAATGCAGTGTTATCAATCACTATGTAGTTTACCGGACGCATTTGAAGCAGGCGATACACCACTGCATGTGGCTATCCGCATGGGGGATTTTCGTTATCATGAAACTTGGCAAGCCTATAGCGAGTATGCCGACCAGCCTAACGACAAGGGTGAAAGACCGCTTGATCTTGCGGTTGCTCTGGTCAAAAATGCTAATCCTGACAGCTCTGTGGATGTCAGGCGGGATCCGTTTGCGATAGTCCACTTCTTGTTAAAGGAAGGTGTTGAGGAGACTCCTTCTTATGAGAAATTGGCCCCGGTGAAGAAAGAAGCTATTCTCAACTACCGTTTTGGTACAGCTTACCTTGAGAGAGCTAGTAAAGCAGCCAATAGTCGCACACTGATAAAGGTAATGAAAGAGATTGGGGCAGATTATAGCTACAGCCTAAAGATGAAAAAAGAACATTCTGTTTTATGCATGAAAGCGTTCATTGAAGCGCAGCGGACAAATCCTAATTATGAAACTATCTTGGCAGAAATGAAGATAGCTATAAATGGCGGTGATAATGTAGCTCCAGCACCTGAACTCCAATATATTCGCCAGCTACGCAGTTCCTTATGGATAATTCGCTTCATTAGAGGTCTACTGGGAGGAACTTCAACACAAGTTGAGTTAAATGGCTTAATTAATAATGAAGTGAGTCGGTTGCATCCTAGCTGCTGTTACCCATTGTACGCTTTCTTTTTCAACGCCGACGAGGAGGAGACTAATGTGGGGAACAGTCCCTCTCTTGCTACGTAGCCGCCATTGCGAGCGTTAGCTCCGTCATTGCGAGCGCTAGCTCCGTCATTGCGAGCGTTAGCTCCGTCATTGCGAGCACAGCAATCCAGTGGCCTTATGAGATGCTAGAAAAGGCCACTGGATTGCTTCGTCGCTACGCTCCTCGCAATGACGGGGGAGCTAACAGCTGCCTCGCAACGGGGCGGAGCTTGAGGCGCTCCTCGCAATGACGGGGCAGCTACGCTCCTCGCAAATAAAGGCCTCACCTTCGGTTAGCAATGACGGTAGTTAGCACAAACTTGCTGGTACTACTTAAGATAATCATGCACTACTCGACCATAGGGTAATATTAAATCCGTTAATACATGCACTGCTTTAACAATTTTTTTTATCGGCAGTTGTGCAAGGGGTGCTAAAGCATGGTAGTGCAACTCTAAGCGTGATGGCCCAGTCCAGGCCCCTTTGACAACTACATTTTCCAACTGGTACTCAACTAGTTCGCAAATGCGGGTAGTGCCATCCACATGGGGGATTATTTTTAGCAAATAACACGGCAAGGTCATTGCTTCCCCAACTGTTTTTTTATCCAACTGTTCGTATTTAAAACCCATAGTTGCAGTTGCAACACGGCAGCTGCCATAATCTAAAATACCTACTAATGTTTCTTTTTCAACAGATAATCGTGGTTGTGCTAGCTTCTTAGGAAAGCCCCAGATTTCACGTCCACCTGCAAGAGGTGGTTGATCATCCAAGTACATTGCATGAGAATAAGAGCCCACTTTTCCTTTGTAACGCACAGGAATTACTTGGCCGGATTCGGTGTAACTACCAAAGCCAGTCGAATCTGGCATACGGACCACTTCAAAGCTAACCAGTGGTTCCACTACTTCCAAAGGTGCCGGTACTATTTCACGAAGCAACTCCATATCGGTTTCATAAGTGATGGTGAAGTATTCCCTATTGGTAAAATGATAAGGCCCACGGGGATACGAGGGATTTGAAAAAGGCATGGCAAAAGCGTTTTGTTTAATTTGTGTTTCGTCCATTTGTTTACTCCATAAACCAACCGTGACTGGCTACAAGGGATTGCCCAGTTAATGCATTGGATGGGAAGGCTGCAAAAAATAAAGCGACTTGGGCAATATCATCGGTGGTGGTAAATTTGCCATCCACTGTGTCTTTAAGCATGACATGTTTAATCACTTCTTCTTCACTGATCTTTAATTCTTTTGCTTGCTCGGGTATTTGCTTTTCAACCAGCGGAGTACGTACGTAACCAGGACAAATCACATTAGCATGAATACCGTATTCCCCTGCTTCTTTAGCAACAACTTGACATAACCCCAGTAAGCCATGTTTTGCTGTAACATAAGGTGCTTTAAGTTTGGAAGCTTCTTTGGAATGTATTGAACCCATATAAATAATGCTGCCTCCTTTTTTTGCGGCATACATGTGTTTTAAGCAGGCTTTGGTCGTGAGGAAAGCACCATCAAGATGGATTGAGAGTAATTTTTTCCAATCCCCGTAGGCTAGTTTAACGATCGGATCAATAATTTGGATTCCGGCATTACTCACTAAAATATCAATGCCGCCAAACTGTTTAGCAACGGTTTCAACACCCGTATTAACCTGATTTTCGTCGACGACATTCATTTCAACAGCCATTGCTTGGCCTTTTTTATCTTTAATTTCGTCAGCAACAAGTTGAGCTTGTTGAAGGTTAAGATCGGCTATGGCTACTTTTGCACCTTCGCGAGCATAAAGCAGGGCGATTGCTTTCCCTATCCCACTGGCTGCGCCTGTTACTATGGCGACTTTGTTTTGTAGACGCATATTCACAGTCCTTGTGTTGTTATTGTTTTTACTAGTATAGCTCCACGTTTTCCATTTTGCTTTTAACGGGATTGAAAAAGGTGAAACTCTCGCATAGAGTAGGTTGGGCCTTGGCCCAACATGATACAAACGTCTGCATTGTAAGAAAAAACGTGTACTCAATACAAACAGAGACTATTTTTCACAACATGCCACATCCTGTTGGGCCAAGGCCCAACCTACACGATTTTATTTGCCGATATGAGAGTTGCAAGTGATTGAAAAAGGTTGAGTCTTGGCCCAACCTTTAGCATGTCGTAAGTATTAATAATAATAAGGACGGTAATAATAACTTCGACCTATTTGGTTACCCACTAAAGCGCCTACGCCGGCGCCAATAATCGGACCTGCTGCACTGTTAGGGGTGACAGCATAACCTATTCCAGCACCTGCGGCACCACCACCTACTGTTCCCACCTGAGTAGGAGTACATGCACTTAAGGTGATAGCTGATAACCCAGAGAAAATGAGAATAGCTATTATTTTTTTCATGATTATTTTCCTTTTGTTATGTTATATTCCCTCATCAGAGATATTAGTACAAAAATAAACAAAATGTTTTTTAATAAATCAGATAAGCTTGTCCCCGCGAAGGTGGGGATCCAATGACGGTCCCAGGGCTTGAGAAATTACTCATCCCCCAGTAGTATTGTTTTATTGTTCGCAAGAAAAGAGAGCGTAATGTTTCGAGGTAGTATAGTTGCATTAGTTACACCAATGCTTGAGGATAAAGTTGACATCGCGCGTTTACGTGAATTAGTTGAATTTCACATTGAAGCAGGTACTCATGCTATTGTTGCCGCGGGAACTACTGGCGAGGCGGGAACTTTGTCGCATCAGGAAAAACTTTTGGTTATAAGAACAGTGGTGGAACACGCACGCGAGCGCCTCCCCGTTATTGCTGGTACGGCAATGAATGCTACTAAAGACTGTATCTTACTAACTCGCGAAGCGATGGAATGTGGAGCGGATGCAGCTCTTATCATGACGCCTGCTTATATTAAGCCGACCCAAGAAGGTCTCTATCAGCATTACAGTTTAATTGCTAATTCAGTCGCGATACCCATCATCCTTTACAATATTCCAGGCCGAACTGCCTGTGATTTATTGCCTGAAACAGTGATAAAACTGGCTAAGATTTCCAACATAGTAGGGATTAAAGAAGGAACAGGCCAAATCTCACGTTTACAGCAAATATTGCATAGTTCAGAGGCGAGCATTGATGTCTACAGTGGTGATGATTTAACAGCAGCTGAGTGGTTGTTAGCGGGTGCGAAAGGGGTTATTTCAGTGACTGCCAATGTCGCGGCAAGGCTCATGGCTAAATTGTGTGATGCAGCATTGGATCATGATCATGCTGGTTGTTTAGGTATCAATGAGCAGTTGATGTCGCTGCATCAGCTATTGTTTATAGAATCGAATCCTATTCCTACAAAATGGGCATTGAGTAAAATGGGTTTGATAAGTGGTGAATTGCGTTTGCCAATGACAACATTATCGCAAGAGCACCGTCAGTCATTGGAGCATGCACTTCGTACGTTGCAACTTATATGACTGCTCACTTTTAAATGACTGGGCTTTGGCAAAAGTAAGATCTTTACGGCCCGGGCCCGTTCAGATCGGCGTTTGTCCAAAGTCCAATAAATGAGGATAGTTGTGGTGAAAAAAATTGCTTTTCTTTTTATTTCGGCGCTGCTTTTAGCCGCATGTTCGCTAACTAGTACTGGTGAGAAGCACTATTTGCAGAGTAGAAACGGAGTTCCCATTACGGTACCTCCTCCTTTGACAGATGCGAATATTAGTCATTTTTATGATCTGCCCCAGCAGAATCAAAATGCTTTAGTGAGTGTTACGCCGCCATCCGATCCGGGACTTAGTTAAAAGGTTGGTGCTTATGTCGAAAGAATTTGACGAATTAGCCATTATCCAGGACTTATCAAGGCGCATTGTCGAGGCCCAAAGCCAAATACGTATTTTGGATAGTATCAAATGGGATGATTCAATTAAGCAGGATTTTTTTAATCATAAAGGGAAGCGATTACCTGCAGTCGATCAATCGTATTATCAAAATAGGCCACTGCCTTTTGATGCTCAGGAAAAACAGGAAGAATTTCGGCTGATTTTGCGCGATGCCCAAAATCATCTTGGCCAATATACTGCAATTACTCGTCTCATTAAGCGTCAGTGTGAAGAGTACTCGCGTGCTGCTCAGATGTTGGCTGTCCGTGGAACGCCCACGTTTTGTGATTTAGCCATGGAATTATATGGTAGCCCAAATGATGCCTTTTATTCCGGTGGACCGCGTTTATCGGAGCTAGGTACCCTCCTTTTTGACGTATTGATTGCCCTCGATGTGCAGTTACAATCAGAGGCAGACATTAAAAGGTATACACCTAAGCAAGCACAAGATATTTTACAAGAGCGGCTAAGTCAATTTTTTAATCAGCATCCGGGTCGAGTTACTGTCATGGTTAGTGACGGTATGATAGCTGATGCGGCTGCTGGTGCGGATACTATTAAGCTAAACCAACAAGCGATGTTTAGTGATCGGGATTTAAAATATCTTGAAGTCCATGAAGGATGGGTACATGTTGGCACGACCTTAAATGGCTCAATGCAACCTTACTGTTTCTTTTTGTCGAAAGGCTCTCCCTCTAGCAGTGTGATGCAAGAAGGTTTAGCAGTAATCACAGAAATAGTCACTTTCTCCTCGTATCCTAGCCGAGTGCAAAAAATAACCAACAGGGTGATTGCTCTAGAGAAAGTACGGCAAGGCGCCAATTTTCTTGACGTTTATCATTATTTTATGGACTGTGGCCTAACTGAAACTGCAAGTTACAATCAGGCGGTACGCATCTTTAGAGGGAGTACCCCGGAGGGTGGGCCATTTACTAAAGATCTTTCCTACGCTAAAGGTTTTTTATTGATTTATAATTTCATGCGGTTTGCAATTAGCCAGCGTCGCATTGATGCAATACCGTTGTTATTTACTGGAAAAATGGTGTTAGATGATTTGCCGTTGCTTAGCGAATTAAGAGATCATGGCATACTTACCCCAGCGGTTTATTTGCCACTACCGTTTCGAGATTTAGCGGCTCTTGGTGCTTGGATGAGTTTTTCTCTATTTCTTAATAAATTTAATTTAGAAGAGATTCAAAAGAATTTTCGTTTCCTATTAGTCTAAGAGGGGTTTATGGGATTATTAGTTGAGGGCCAATGGTCTGATGAGTGGTATGATACACGCAAAACCAGAGGTGCTTTTCGGAGAGAATCTTCCCAATTCAGGCATGCAATCTCTGCTGATCCCAAAGCAAATTTTCCTGCCGAAAAGGGGCGTTATCATTTATACGTCTCACTTGCTTGTCCATGGGCACATCGAACAGTGATTTTTCGGAAATTAAAACAATTAGACGATTTCATTGACCTGTCAATAGTTCATCCACATATGTTAGAAAATGGCTGGGAATTGAAAAAAGGGATGGGCGCTACCGGGGATAAGCTGTATGGTTTTTCTTATCTTTATGAGCTTTATTGTAAAGCAGATAGCCGTTATACAGGCAGAGTCACCGTACCAGTTTTGTGGGATAAAAAAACAGAAACAATCGTTAATAATGAGTCGGCAGAAATCATTCGCCAATTTAATCAAGCATTTAACCACTTGACCGGTGATAAACAAGATTTTTATCCCCAACCTTTGGCAGCGGAGATTAACGCAATAAACGATAGAATCTACACCACGGTTAACAATGGTGTCTATAAATGTGGTTTTGCAACTAGCCAAAACGCCTACGAAGAAGCCTTTATTGAACTCTTTGCAATGCTTGACTATCTGGATACTCATTTAAGCAAACATGACTACCTAGTCGGCGACCAGTTAACGGAGGCAGATTGGCGTTTATTTACTACGCTGATTCGCTTTGATGCCGTTTATTTTAGTCATTTCAAGGCGAATAAGCGCAGGATTAGTGATTACCCGTCTTTACAAGCCTATTTGCTACGGTTATATCATCATCCTGGGGTAAGTGATACGGTAAATTTCACGCATATCAAGCAGCATTACTATTACAGCCATAAAACCATCAACCCAACCCAGATTGTTCCACTGGGCCCAGAGCTTAATTTGTAGGTTGGGCCTTGGCCCAACAATGACGGTTCTGGATCACGCGGACAAGCAGTGGGAGCGGGACGACGTGGTGGGGGGGGGGGGGGTGAGTTATCCCCTGCGCTTTGCTTGTTTCAACGGAACCAGTTGAATTAGAAGATCATATCCGAGTGCATTTGCATATTTAAGCAGTGTTTCAATCGAGGGTGAGTGTCGTGTGACGCCAAACGACTCTAGACGGGAGATAGCGCTTCTTGTTGTATGCATACGTTTGGCGATTTCTTCCTGGCTTAGATGTTGTTGTTCACGCGTTTCCCGCATCAATAATGCCAGCTCAATTTCTCGATGCTTGCGCTCATACAATGCTTTGATTTCTGGATCTGACATGATTTTTCTTTCAATGGCCTCGTTGGCTTTTTCGGCCAACTCTCTTGCTTTTCGCAAAGAAAATTTAGGCATGGTTCTTTACCTCCTGCAAACGTTTTCTTGCCAATTGCAATTCTCGATCAGATGTTTTTTGAGTTTTTTTAACAAAGCTGTGCAAAATAACAATGTCGTTCCTCTCAACAGTGCAATAAAATACGCGTGCTATACCGTTTTTATCACGAAGCCGCATTTCAAAAAGTCCATCGCCCATTGCTCGGGTAAAGGGCATGCCAAGCGCTGGGCCTTTTTGCTGCATAATTTTTTTCATCGCATAAAACTCAGCAAGCAATTCTTTTGGCAAAGAAAGAATTACTTGCATAACTCGATTACTGTAATAAATAAATTTCCATTCTCCTAGGTTAGCAAATTTGCTAACACTTAACAAGAAAATGATCAAATCCAAGCATTAGTTCTAATAATATATTAAAAAACTTAAATACCTTTTGTTTGCAATAAATATTCACTATGGTAATATATATTCCTTTTGGGAAATTTATTTTTCTTTTATGACCCATGCCGAATCTATTTAAAAATAAATAAACAGAAACGGTGCTTGCCACCTAAACAATGAGGCAGTATGCACCTGCAAATAAAGAGAACCCAGTTAGTTTTTGAGAGTTTTTTATGCCCAAATATGCAGTTATTTTAACAACCACGAAGAGTTCAGTGACATTTCGATCGTCACGCGGATTTTACAATAAAGAAATTAAAAATCTAGAAAAGAACAACTTTGAAATTATACATATTAATGTCCATTCAAGAGATTCTATAAACCAATATAAAGAGACTCCAAAAGGTAGTATCGGATTATTATGGTACAGGATGCATGGCGCCCCTGATCATATGGCTGCCGCTGTAAATTTTGATATTAGCTTGGATAATGTTGATGAGATTTTCAATGAACTCCCTGACCTGATGCAGGATAAAGGCATTATCTATTTAGATTCTTGTCAAACCGGAAGTCTGAAGAATGGTTGTAATAACATGCAGTTTGCATTTGCTAAATTAACATTGAATAAGCCCGAAGTACAAATAGTTGCTCCATCTAAAAACTCCCATATACAACATTTTTCCATTTCAGATGATGGAAATTTTAGTTTTGAAATGCAAGCGAGCCATTATTCAACTAAAAATATTAGTATTGTTTTAGGTAAACAGACAAAAGCGATTCTTCAAAAGGCAATAGAATCTGATATCCCGTTAGAATCTATAAAAGATGAATTAATAAACTCGTTGCAAATGAACGCAAATTGTCCCTTTATCGAAAATTATAAAGCAAAATTTGGTTGTATTTTTGATTTTCCTGAACAATTAGTCGACACAATTAACAGCGATAGGGATTCCAAAACTACACTAGAACGGGTAAAAGAATTGGTCGAAATCTATCAAGCAAGTACAAATTATCCACCAGGATTTATAATAGTCGCCGGCAACTGGAAAACCGCAACGCCTTTATCAAGTGCTATTTACAATAAGTTTACTGATGTAGCACTTTATTTAATAGAACATGGAGCAGATTTATCCTACACATTGCAAGGAAAAACTTGTCTGGATTATGCAAAGTTAAGGGATGAACAACAGCATAACACTGGCTATGATGATTTAGTCATTAATAGTCGAAGAAAAGAAGAGAATGATAATTCAAAAATGTATGATTCTATTGCCCACTATCTAAATTCCAAACAGAAAGGTTCAGATATTGAAGCTTTATTAAAGTATACTTTTTTACCTCAGCCCAAACCAACAATTGAACGCAACGAGGATCTAAAAGCTAATCAGTTAACTTTCTAGAAATCGTGAGGGAAATCATCCATCATTCAAGATTACTCATGGGGTTTTCTGTTTTTCTATTCCAAAAAAGACCGATAATCAACATCAAATAATTTTTCAATCCGCTGTGCTATCTTTCTCCCAATACTTCGAGTGCCATTTTCCATCTGAGAAATATCTGACTGAGTGACTTTGATTTTTTTAGCCATGTCAGCTTGAGTTAAACCTTCGCGTATGCGTGTGCCACGAAGAAGGGCGCCTGGTTTGGTATATTTTTTATTAATATTGGCGAAAACAACATCTGCACTAACAGATTCATCTTCATCAACCCGATATTTTTCAGCGACTTCTATCGGGATTTGATATAAAACACCAGCATGATAGATGCGAATGAGATCATTATCATGCTCAGTATGGTGCTTTCTCGTGTGTGCCGACATAGTACACCTCTATTGTATTCTCGTATTTATTTACATCCCAACAACATACATAAGTTGGATTACCTTTTATTAAATGGCAGTGCCTGTTATCTTCATTTTTTTTGCCATGCAATTTTCCATAATTGGGCCAATGTTTCCCTGGAGCAGGACCTTTTGTTTTTAGGTCATTAACTAGTGCTTGTAAAGCAAGCACGACTCTTTCATTTAGATGCTGAACCTGTTTAGCGGCCTTGATTGTAAAAATAACGTTCCATTTCATTATAATATACCATATTTTGTAATATTGCAAAAAATGCAATATTGTGTGCTCTAAAATCAACTATTAGAGCATATTTGACTTTAGGCAGTGCTCGACCATAATGAAGCGCATACCGTTAAAAACAATACATCGCTTAAAAAATCGTGAGAAAAGCCTCTTTAGTGGTCAAGTCTTGTGATAAAGTGTATCAGTCTTTTTGTATAATACTGTATAAAAATGTATAATTATAATAGGTAATTAAAGCTAGGGGATACAATGGCTATTGCAATAAGGTTGTCAGAAGAGCTAGAAAATAAACTCTCTTCTTTGGCAAAAAGAACAAAACGTTCCAAAAGTTTTTATGTTAGGGAAGCTATTGAGCATTATTTAGAGGATATTGAAGATTATTATCTTGGTATGGAAGCACTAAAGAACCCAGGTCGAATATACTCCTTAGAAGAGGTAAGGAAGATATGTGATCTGGAAGATTAACTTTTCTGAAGTTGCAGTTAAGCAATTAAGGAAACTCGATAAACAAGTAGCTAAAAGAATTGTAGATTATCTAGCAGACCGAGTTTCTATTTTAGATGATCCTAAGAAACAAGGAAAAGCGCTTGCTTATAATAAAGCAGAACTATGGCGTGATCGGGTTAGTGATTATAGAGTAATTTGTCAAATCGATGACGAAACTATAACTATTTTGGTGATTGGAGTAGGACATAGAAAAGACATTTATGATTAAATTTTCTTCCTTTTTACCACTAGTCGACTTTATGATTTGGTTAAAAAATGGGCATCCTGAAGCCTTATCATTGTAAGCATTCGATGGTATTCCGGGCCTCTATCAGAGTATTAAGTTCAGCATACAATGGAGAATCAAATTCACTATTTGTCATAGATAGATGCAATTTTCCGGAGTATGTACTTGTTTTTAAAGCATTTATCAGACACTGGATACTCTGCTCACTAATGTTCCGGCAAGGGTTGAAAAATATATTCAATTCCTCAAAAAAACATTCTGATTTAAATATTTCAGAAATAGTAACTATATCGTCGTAATCAGAATTGTCCATTAAATTAAGATCAATAGTTTTCGGAGCATTGTGTTCTTTTAGAATGGCACATAGGATTAAAAGCTTCTCATTGTTATATTGGGTGTTCGTCTCAATATTAATTTTTTGATTTCTATCAATTTTTCCCTCTTTGATCAAATCTAAAAAGATTTGTAGATTATTTTCTTCATTTTGTAATGTGAATTTATTACTTCTGTTAAAAAAAGAAAACAATTCTTCCTGCTGTATAGAACGTTCAAAATCCGACAAAAGATTTGTCTTTCTTAAAGTAATATTCGTATTTTTTAGAGTTTGAACCTTATATAAACGCTCCCCTTCGTGTACTGGCTCAATAACACACCCGTCTTTTTCTAATAAGGACAATACACCTGGTATATGTATAGCGCCCATGGCAAAAAATGTATCCCCAGCCTCTAAAAGGGGTCGCATGGTCTGAGCAAGAATTGGGTCACGTCCATAGGCTAGGGATTGGAAATATGATTTACCAATCGGTGTAGACTCTCGGGGATTGTTTAATTTGGTCAGCCCTTCCGGATCTCCTGCCAAATAAAGAGCAATTATCTGCTGACTCAATTTTTTTATTTCTTCATGATTATTCGAAGTGAACTGCTCAGCTAGGAAATGTTTTGCATAGTCTACTTGTTGTTCATAGGAAAATTGAGACCCTACTAATCGTTGTGCTAAATCTTCTGGGGTATCTAGACTGACTGTTGGTTTGCGAACCAATTTAGCCTGATTCTCAATTTGCTTATCCAAACTTTTATCCCCCAAGAATCCTAAGTTATGCATTTGCTTAACATTGATTTTCTGGCAAAGATTCATGGGTGAGGTTTCTAATAGTTGAAACAACGCTGTATGTGAAGGATGTGAAGTTAATAACTCATCTTCGAATATATCAGCAATCTTTTTAGTTTGAGTGGCACTCAAGTAATCCGTGAGTGGTTTCTCTGAACCTATCCTGTTCTGCTTTTTCCATTCCTCAAACTTAGAGATCAAATAGTCTTTCAACTTGTCTTGTGCTTCAGATGTCATTTCCACAGCAACGCAACTCGCCTGTTCAAATGCTTGCTTTGTTTCTGGGGAAAAAGTGCATACTGCATCATTGTCTAGGTGGCAAGTGCCATATAAATAATTGACTTTTCCCTGTTTAGTTATTTTAAATAGATTCGGCATGGACTATAAAAGAAAAATAAATTATCAAAAAGGAATAAATATTACCACAATAGTGAGAATATAGCAACAAATCCATAATCCAAATTTTAGATCATAAATTTTCAAACCTGTTCCAAAAATTCCGCTGCATTATCTCGTGTAATAAAAACGGCTTCATTTGCTTGGGGAAAAGCTTGATAAAAATGTTGTAGTGCTTTTTCGTGACGCGGTTCAGATTTTTCCCAAGTCACTTGAAATGGGGTAATGGATTGTCCTTGTAGGACGACAAAATCAACTTCTCCTTGATGAGACTCTTGCCAATAACAAACTTGATCGTAGGTTTGCTTTAAACGTAAAAAAACCAATATTTCCAAACTCTTTCCTAAATCACGCCCCATGGTACTAGAAATTGCATAACGCATTCCAGGATCAATGGGGTAATATTTCTTTTGTTTGAGCAGTTGTTTTTTTTCTGAAAACGCAAAAAAGGGGCAAGCAAATAACAAATAAGCTTGCTCGCAGGCCTCTAAATAAGACTTGACGGTATCGACAGTTAAACCGGTGACAGCAGCAATTTTTCGATAACTGAGTTCTGATCCACAAGTATCAAAAGTCATTTTTGCTACTTGTTTAACCGCATCTGGGGTTCGCGCATTGACCCGCTTAATCACATCGCGAAAAATAATATCATTAAAATATTCTTGTAATAATTGAAAAGGATGCTCAAAACTCAGTGGGCGTGGGAATCCGCCACTGGTCAAATAATTTTCCAATTTGTGCTCTGGAAATAGAGATTTATATTCCGCGAATGAAAACGGAAACAGCTCAAGTGTAATATGACGTCCCGTTAATGCGGTAGCAAATTCACCACTCAATAGGTAGGAATTAGATCCAGTCAGAATAAAATAGTTTTGTTTCGGGCGTTCAAGTTGTGTATGTAACCATTTTTCCCATCCCTTCACGTTTTGAATTTCATCAAAAAAGAAATAGCAGGGTTGGTCTTGGGGAATTTCAGTTCGTGCAAGCGAAACAATACGGCTGAGCAGTGTATGATCTAGATTGTTAAGTAATCGAGGATCTTCAAAATTGCAGAAGTAACATTGCAATAAAGGTAAACTATAGTGCACGGGCAATTGTGTCAGTAATGTGGATTTTCCACAACGTCGGACACCCTGAATGATCAACGCTATGTCATGATGAAGTCGCTCGGGTAGCGCTATTTGGCGAGCTAATCCAGTCGATGGGGGCTCTGACCAGAAGCTCCACTCGCGCAATATTTCTATAACTGATTGATCGGTAAGCATATAATGCTTTTTTATGATATGAATGGCCGATAGTGTCAAGTATATTCGACACCTGAATGATTGTCGAGTGTATTCGACACCATGTCATCACATACCGAGCCGTGACCGTTAGTGAGCGGATCCATGAGCGATGCCAAGATGCGCAGGGCAATCCCACACTATTTTTAACAACCAATTTAGTGCGTTTCATTCAATCTACTGGTGATTTTTTCCTGTGCTTCGCGCATTTGAAACAGGCCTGTGTCTTACTCCATCGCCGCTTAGTTTATATGCAATTTTTGGTATTTATGTATATTAAATTTACATTTAGATTGATTTATATTAGAATACTGTTCTACAACGTAACTCCCCACGTCATCCCGAGCGTAGCGAGGGATCTCCAGCAAACGGCACATATTTAAAAATTGTGCCACTGTATGGAGATCCCTCGTCGCAAGCTCCTCGGGATGACGTACCTGGGGAGTTACTCCACAACTAAGATAACTTGATTTTGGTCATTTGTTAAAGCAGATATAAAACTGTCGCCGTGGGGCCGGGGTATTCGCAATAACGGAGTATTGAGCAATATTATAAAAATAGCTAAAGTCGATTAAGATAGGAGTAGTTCGTATGTTAAGAAAAGCAACTCCCAAAGATTTCGCTGCATGGAAAGAGATTTATATGCAATCGAGTGTTAATCCATTTATGGCTTATGGTTCTGCAAATGAACTAGATGCTGGCTTTTTAAATATGACGCAAAAAAGTACGTTATACGTTTTTGAGGATGATGAACAAAATATTGTTGGTATTTGTCGATTAACACCCTTCTCTGGCGATTCCCAGCACGTGGTTGAAATTAATTCATTTGCGATTAGTGAAAAGTACCGTGGCAAGAAATATGCGCAACGCATGCTAAGCGCTATCATGAAAGAAATCAAACAACAACCCCAAGTTACCCGTATTCAATTGAGTCTTGAGGGGGATAATCCAGTAGCACAACATATCTATGAAAAAGCAGGATTCCGGTTAGAAGCAACTTATGATGATTGGTTTCGACGTTATGAAGGCACCCATCAAAACAAATGGTTCGTCCAAGAACATTTCATGGTGAAATTCACAACTGAGCCCCAAGTAAAACCTTTAAACTCTACTCATACACCACTTAAAAGCATTGATAGTGCAAATTGTAATCTACGTGAAGCAACGAGTCTTGATTTTCAAAAAGGCTATGATTTATATCAGAGGAACCAACTAAGCCTTGGGCTTACAGGTAAAACGCGTGAAGAATTTTTATCTGATTTTTCCGAGTTTCTTGCAAATGGTAATTTATACATATATGAATATAATGATACAGTAATCGGTATAAGCCACCTTGCTCCATACTCCCAATACAAGCGATTGCAGCATAACGCAGAAATTGATTGCTTAATTACTGATCCGACATGTCATCCAGAAATTATCGGTGGTTTTTTAAAAAATGTTGCAAAAGATCAAGCCGATAAAGGCATTAAGCGAATAGAAGTGGCGCTATTGGAAGGAGATAACAATACAATTGAGGGGGTAAAGCGTGCGGGTTTTGAAGTTAAAGGTCAATTTTCAGGAATTATTAAACATCCCCAAGGCCACCATGTTAATAAAATCCTATTCGAAAACAGTTTATTTGGTATAAGTGATGGCATTGAATTTATTAAGACTTGTCATTTTGATACTCAAGAAGAAGAGAAAATTATTAAAAAATTAGAGGCAATAAACTCCTTGACTGGTTTAATCGATCTCCGCTTTGAAAATCAAATTTATCGAACTATAAAAAAACATAGTGATAATCCTAAAGAAATTTTGACGTTTCTATCCACCATGATCCCAACTCAAGGTTTTTTTACCAATTACCAAGTGAATTCATTGAACACGTCTATCCCTTCTTTAAGCTCAGGAGAAGAGTTGAGTCAATAATACGGAGGGGAACTCCAGTTCAAGCTATAATATGCCCATGCAGTTGGTTGCAAGCTGGAAATTCACTTCAAACCTAATACCAAGAAAAAATTGCGTGAAAAGCATGCTTAAATTCCAAGACAGTCAGGAGAAAAAGCACAGCGAGGAATTATATCTGCTGAGATCGCTCATTATAGATACTCACGAATAGCATCAAGCGCTGCTTGGGCACACATGCCATCGAGTTCGGGATTTGCCCCGCTTATACCAATAGCTCCAAGATGTTCACCTTTGTTACTTATAATTGGCAAACCTCCTTCTAGGAATACGATATCTGGCACTGAGGTATAAGGACTATTGGAATAAGAGTTATTTCTTTCGGCTAGAGCTTTTGTTGAAATGGGCATACTGGCAGAAGTCATGGCTTTGAGCTGCGCCATACGAATACTGATAAAATGATTACCATCCATCCTCTTAAAAAATTTAAGATTCCCATGGCAATCCATTATCGCAATCGCTAAAGTTAAGTTGTTTTTGGTTGCAAAATCTTCTGCAGCTTTTGCCATTTTCTCAACTAATTCGAGCGATAACGCTTGCAATTGTAGTAACATTGAGAATCCTCGATACGTTTAAAGAGGTTGTGGTAAATCGTTATGCTCATTTTTCGCTTCAATGATTAAATGATGATCCCGTTTGTAGATATCATCCCAAAAATGTAATACACCACTCTCGTCAACCCAAGCAGTGATATAAGTAACCCGAATAAGAACAGGATGAGCTAACTTAAAGCTAACTGTGCGACCAGACTGGAGTATATCCTGTATAAGTGGAATTTGGTTTTGTATGACCTTGTCACGCTCAGCTATTTTGGTAAAAAGCGTCAAGGGATTCTCTAAACGAACGCAGCCTGAGCTAAATAGCCGCTTTCCTTTCGAAAAAAGTTCTTTTGATGGGGTATCATGCAGATACACTGAGTGAGGATTAGTGAATTGAAACTTAATTTGGCCCAACGCGTTTTTAGGACCAGGATCCTGGCGGAAAAGATAGGAATGAGGGGTTCGTGCAACTGTAGGCCATTGAATTTTATCCCATGATAACTGGATTTTCGGGTTATCCACAGAGAAAACTCGTATTTGGTGCTGCTGTAGATACTGTGGATTTGCTACTGCTTTGGGAATTAAATCATGACGTGCGATGGTAGGAGGCACATTCCAATAAGGATTTAATATGACATGTGTAACATCAGAATCTAATTCAGGAGTTGCACGCGTAGGTTTACCAACAATAACTCGCGAAGTAAGGACAGTTTGGTGCTCAGCTACAAAACGCAAGCGATAATCGGGTACATTGATCCATATGTATCGAGGTACAATCTGCTTACTGAATTCTTTCCAGCGCTTGATATTGGTATGGATTTGCTGCAGCCTTTTTTGTGGGGAGATATTTAAAGCGATCAAAGTATCATTTCCTACAACACCATCAACCAAAATCCCATGCCGCTCTTGAAATACACGCACAGCTTTTTCTAAATTATTGTCAAAGTAAGGACTTTTATTATCCGCAGATTCCGGTAGATCGCGCGTGCGCTGAAGTCGTTTACGCAGGGCAATCACTGCATTATTTTTAACACCTAATTTTAGAGGTTGATTGGTTTCAATAGTTGGCCATGGATCCTTCACCGCTGCTGTATAAATAGGAATGAATTTTTCTAATTGCTGATAAACAGTATAATGTGGATGATGGTCTGAAGATGGAGTGCTCACTGGGTTTGCAATAGCCTTAGCTGCAATAATAAGCAATAAACAAGCACAACCAAAAAGTGCCCGTAGTTTTTGGCTCATCTGATATACCGTCATTTATTTTTATTCTCCTCTATCTTATCTGCCTACTCGCGTAACTCCTTGCGGTTTCTAAAATACTCAAGTGATTCAGGATTGGCGAGGGAATTGAGGTTATTGACTTTTTTTCCGTGAACCACTTGCCGCACTGCAATCTCTACTATTTTGCCGCTGATGGTGTGGGGGATATCAGCAACTTGCAGAATTTTTGCAGGGACATGACGTGGGGAAGCATTTTGGCGTATAGTTTGGCGGATGGTATCCATGAGTGATTCATCAAGTTGAACACCTTCCCTGAGTTTAACAAAAAGGACAATGCGGACGTCATCTTGCCAATCCTGGCCGATTACAATGCTGTCTAAAATTGCCGGAATTTTTTCCACTTGGTGATAAATCTCGGCTGTCCCTATGCGGACCCCCCCTGGGTTTAATACAGAATCTGAGCGGCCATAGATAATAAGGCCATTGTGTTTAGTCATTGCAGCAAAATCACCATGCGCCCAAACCTGAGGGAAACGGTCGAAATAAGCGTGTTGATACGCTGTTTTATCCGGATCGTCCCAGAAGTAGATCGGCATGGAAGGAAAAGGTTTGGTGCAGACCAGCTCCCCGCATTCTCCATGAATCGCTTTACCCTGTTCATCAAAGATTTGGACTGCCATACCTAAGCCTAGACATTGCAGCTCACCACGGTACACCGGCAGAATGGGGTTACCTAGCGCAAAGCAGGAGATGATATCTGTACCCCCAGAAATTGAGCTAAGCTGCACATCGGCTTTAATGTGTTGATAAACGAAATCATAATTTTTAGGTAGCAAAGGTGAGCCGGTAGAGAGAATCGCACGTAGGCTCGCCAAGGAAAATTGTTTAGCAGGGGTGGCCCCTGCTTTTTCTACTGAGGAAATAAACTTTGCGCTGGTACCAAAAACAGTAATCTTTTCATCGTCAATCAACTGAAATAGTCGATTCACGTCAGGATGGTTGGGAGCCCCTTCATAAAGCGTAAGTGTTGCGCCTAACGCTAAAGTGGATACCATCCAATTCCACATCATCCAGCCACAGGTGGTGTAGAAACAGAGATTGTCATTAGCGCTCAGATCGGTATGTAAGCCAAGTTCTTTTAAATGTTGTAATAGGGTACCGCCAGCACCATGGACAATGCATTTGGGTTTACCTGTAGTTCCTGATGAAAAAAGAATATAAACAGGATGGGCAAAAGGTAAGGGGGTGAATTCACAATCTCTCGCCTGGCCGAGGAAATCATCCCAAACCACAGCTTGCTTCACGGTGCTGAGATCAGGTGCGCTATAAATATTCGGACAGACTACCACTTTGGTTAGTGAGGAAATTGCTTTGCTGACCTCTACTATTTTGTCTGTTCCTGGGTGTGTTTTGCCTAAATATTGATGTCCATCACAAATAAAAAGTACTTTAGGCGTAACCTGACCTAAGCGGTCAAGAACCGCTTGTGAGCCAAAATCAGGTGAGCAGGACGACCAAATCGCGCCAATGGAGGTAGTGGCTAACATGGCAATGATGGTGTATGAAACATTAGGCATGACGGCTGCTACCCGATCTCCTGGAACGACTCCACACTTCTTTAATCCTTGAGCGCAGCGTGCAACCAATTCATAAACTTCGTTGTAGTTTAAAACTTGCCGGTCACCATTTTCGTTGATACTAACTAGGGCTGGGTGATCATCTCGTCGTGCTAATAATTTTTCCGCAAAGTTAAACGTTGCTCCATCAAACCAGCGGGCATCGATCATGTGATCGTAGTGATTCAATATGTCTTGTGTGGGGGTGTTGTAACTGATCCCAAAAAAATCACTTAGGGTTAGCCAGAACTGAGCAGGCTCTTTTATCGACCAAGTATACAGCTCTGGATAGTTTTTAAAATGCAGTTGGTGTTTTTGGGCAACAAAACGGATAAATTGCCACATTTTTGTTTTCTCAGGCTGCTTTGGTTCCCATAAGATTGATTTCATTTGTACCTATCCTTGTATCAAGTTCACAACTCTAAACCATGCTCAGTCTCAAGTTTTTTAACAAAGGAGTCACTTTTAGTTTGAGTTCTCTTGCTTTTAGCATCGTTCTCTTTGTCGTGGCGGTGATCGGCTGCAAGGTAGGAATACAGTGTGGGGACGACGAAAAGGGTAAAGCAGGTGCCAACTAATAAACCCGATGAAATGACGAGCCCAATATTAAAGCGGCTTACTGCTCCTGCGCCACTGGCAGTGAGCAGCGGTAGTACGCCGAAAACCATAGAGGCGGTAGTCATTAAAATGGGTCGTAAGCGAATGGAGGCTGCCTCTTCGACTGCGGCTCTGCGGTCGAGCCCTTTTTCTCGTTGTAATTGGTTAGCGAAGTCGACAATTAAAATACCATGTTTACTGATTAAGCCTATTAACGTGATCAGGCCAACTTGGGTATAAATATTAATCGAAGCAGCACCTAAATTGAGGGGAATAAGCGCTCCGCAAATCGACATAGGTACACTAATAAGGATGATTAAGGGATCTCTGAAACTCTCATATTGGGCAGCGAGAACTAAGAATATGACAACAATTGCTAAGAAAAACGCAACAATCAAAGCATTGCCTTCCTGCATAAACTGCCTTGACTGACCACCATAATCAGAAGTAAATCCCTTTGGTAAAATCGTACTCGCTTGCTCTTGCAAATAGGCTAATCCTTGGCCTAATGTTACTCCTGGCATCGTAACCCCTTGTAGGGTGGCTGAGTTGAGTTGTTGAAAATGAGACACTGCATTGGGTTGAATTTTATCTTTAGGTGTTACTACCGTCGAAATGGGCACCATGCTGCCAGACGCTGTTTTTACAAAGATTTGCGCTAGTTGATCAGAAGTCAAACGATATTGCCGATCAAGTTGAGGAATTACCTGATAACTGCGACCTTGTAAATTGAAGTAATTGACGTAATTTCCTGATAAAGCACTGGTTAAACTACTGCCAATTGCCTGCATATCGATACCAAGATCCGAAGCTTTCGCTCGATTTATCTGAAACTCGATTTGTGGTTGGTTGAATTTTAAACTGTTGTCAAGAAAGATAAAGAGGCCGCTTTTCTTGGCCTTGTCAATTACTTGGTTTGACAGGTCAAATAAAGTTTGGAAATCATTGGTTGTTTTAATAATAAATTGGATTGGTGTACCGGTACCGCCTCCAGGTAAAGGGGGTGGGATGACCGCAAAAGATTGTAGCCCAGCGACATCATCCAATTTTCGCTGCAACGGTTCTTTTAGGGCAAATTGTTTTTGTTTGCGCTTATTCCAAGGTTTTAATACCATTCCAGAAATAGGTGTACTCCTATTAATGGTAAAGTAATACTCGGCTTCCGGGAAGCTCTTATAAATATCATCAAAAAGTTTGGTGTAAGCCTCAAGATAATTAATGGTAGCGTATTGTGGTGCTTGACCCATCACAAAGAAAAATCCCTGATCTTCTTCCGGAGCTGTCTCCTTAGGCGTATGCGTGTACAGGTAAGGTAACATCAATAAAACAGCCGCAGCCAAGACTAGCATAATAGCACGGGTATTCAATAAACTGTGTAAAGCCCGCTGATAGCGCGCTTTTAGTCGATTAAATTGCTTATCAAGATAGTGGACAAAACGCCCATTGGAGGTATCAGCGGAGAGAAACTTAGAGCACATCATCGGTGTTAAGGTAAGGGCAATGATGCCAGAGATAATAACCGCACAGGCAAGAGTAAAAGCGAATTCTTTGAATAGTGCACCGGTAAGGCCGCCCATAAATCCAATTGGTGCATAGACTGCCGCCAAAGTGATGGTCATCGCGATAACAGGTATGGCAATTTCTCGTGCACCAATAAGTGCTGCGCGCAAAGGCGGGCAACCCTCTTCAATATGACGATGGACATTCTCCACGACGACGATCGCATCATCAACGACCAGACCAATCGCTAAAACAAAGGCAAGGAGTGTCAATAGATTGATAGAATAGCCTAAAAAAAGCATCAGAGAGCATACGCCAATCAGTGACAGGGGTATAGTAATGACAGGGATGATGACGGAGCGTAAGGAACCTAAAAATATAAAGATGACTAAAATGACAATGACTGCTGATTCAACGATAGTATGGGTCACTTCATCGATTGAAGCACGAATAAAATCGGTCGCATCATAGGCAATTGTCCCTGTTAACGAGGGTGGAAAATCTTGTTGGATGCTTGGCATCACTTTGCGGACGTTACTGATTACGGTCAATGGATTAGCTGTGGGAGTTGGGCTAATCGCAAAGAAGACTGCTTTTTTACCGTTAAAGCGCACTGTGGTGTTGTAGTCTTGTGAGCCTAATTCCACTTTACCAATGTCACGTAACCGAATGATAGAGTTATTGTTGGCCCGCACAATTAATTGGCTAAATTCTTCCGCAGTATTTAAATCCGTTTTGGCTGTCATATTAAGTGCAACGTATTCGCCTTTAGTGCTGCCAGCCGCAGTTAGGAAATTATTACGGGCTAGCACATTAGAAACATCGGCGGGGGCAATATTAAGGGCAGCCATTTTTACCGGGTCAAGGAATATGCGCATCGAATAGGTAGAACCACCCAAAATTTCTGCTTTTGCTACGCCATCCACTGTTTGGATTTGGGGCTGTACGACACGCGTGGCATAATCCGTAATTTGTTGTGGGGTCATCTCTTGACTATCAAGGCCGATGTACATCAGAGGAGTAGCAGTATCAGAGCTTTTCACGATCACGGGTCGTTGCGACTCGCGGGGTAATTGATCCATAGTTTGCTGTACTTTGGACATGACATCAGTAAATGCAACTTGCGGATCAAAATTTAATTTAATCGTGAGGGTAATGGTGCTAAGACCTTGCACGCTACTGGAGGTCATATAATCAACCCCTTCCGCACTAGCAACAGCCGCTTCTAAGGGGGTGGTAATAAAGCCCCCAATAAGTTTAGCGTCAGCACCTGGATAACTGGTTGTTATGGTAATGACTGTATTATCCATGCGTGGGTATTGCCGGATCTGCATGGTTGAGATTGCATTTAAGCCGAACAAAAAAATCAGCAAGCTAACTACCGTAGCGAGAACGGGGCGTTTGATAAATAAATCGGTAAATTTCATGCTCATTTACTGGCCTAGGGTATCCAGCTGTGTAACCTGATTAAGTTTCACGCTATTATTGATAACAACAGGTGTTCCGTTTTGTAGTTTTAATTCCCCTGCACTAACAACCTGCTGACCTTCTTCTATACCTTTTTTAATTATTGTGTAATTGCCTGCCTGCTCCCCCGTGCTAACAAAGACACGCTTGACTCGCAAAGTCTCTTTTCCGTCTTTATTGCCCTTTTTATCTTTCTCTATAATGAACACAGAGTTGCCATAGAGACTAAACGAGATCGCTGTCGAAGGGAGAACCATCACATTGGGGATAGGGGGCTCTTCTATAGCAAGAGAAGCAAACATACCGGGAGTGAAGGCGAATTGGGTGATGTGATTGGCAGTGTTCAATCCTGTATCGCAATTAACGAGTGCTCTTTCCCCGTCAGGCTGCTTGCTGATCTTAGCCAGGTTGGCATTAAATGGAGGAGTAATTAGTGCAGCAGGGCAGTTAGGGACAGTAGCTTGCACGAGGACATTATGCGTATTGGTATCGACCTTCGCATTGATTGCGGTAATTTTTCCTGCAAAGGATAGGTTCGAGAATCCTTCAACGTTAAATCGAATCGCTTGATTAATATGTAGGCGCTTTAATAATTGCTCAGGTAAATGGAATTCGAGGTAGAGGGGATCAAGCGATTGCAGGGTGACGATTGCGGTTTGCCCTGGTGTAATGTACTGCCCAAGGTTTACTTGGCGAATACCCAATTGACCAGAAAATGGAGCCACAATATGTTTTTTCTTTATTTCCGCTTCTGTCCGCTCGACGTTTGCTTGTGATTGTTGCAGTTTGGCCGTCGCCTCATCAACGGCAGAGCTTGAGGTAGCTTTGCGCTTCAACAATTCAGTTTGCCGTTTATAATTGATTTGCCTTAATGCAAATTCAGCTTGGTTAAATTTGAGGGTTGCCTGGTCAACGTGGTCTCCAATGTCGATTAAGGGACTTCCTTTCTCAACGTATTGACTGGATTCAAAATGGATTTTCGCTACGTTACCTGAGGCTTCGGAGTTAATGTCAACTCCATTCATCGCGACAAAATTACCTACAGCAGCAAGATGAGGCCGCCAGTTTTTACGTAATGCAGTAACGGAAGAAACGCTAACTGGCGGTGGTTCGTAGCTGGCAAAATAGCTTTTTATCATAAAGCCCTTAAAAAGATTAAAGCCAATGATTCCGCCAAATACTAGGGTTAAGGCGCTGATCATGACAATCATGCGTTTTTTCATCTGTTTTCTCAGTGAAAGAGGTAGAAATAGGGCGGCTAATATAACATAGAATGACTAGCTCATACCACTGTGGTAACCTTGATTAATTTATCGCTTGAGGGTTGCTATGTTTGACCGGAATTACACCATTGAAGGTTTTGATGAAGAACTTTGGCGGGCAATCGAAGCTGAAGGGGTACGCCAAGAAGAGCACATTGAATTAATTGCTTCAGAGAATTATGCCAGCCCACGCGTTTTACAAGCACAGGGCACTGTCCTTACTAATAAATATGCAGAAGGTTACCCCGGTAAGCGCTATTATGGAGGATGCGAATACGTTGATGTCGCTGAAACTCTCGCTATTAACCGTGCTAAACAATTATTCGCAGCGGATTATGCTAACGTTCAACCTCATTCTGGCTCACAAGCGAATGCTGCGGCAATGATGGCTTTGCTCTCCCCAGGGGACGTGATATTAGGCATGGCTCTTCCTCATGGTGGTCATTTAACCCATGGTTCTCAAGTTAATTTTTCTGGAAAATTATATCAGGCTGTAGGATATGGCTTAGATGTTCGTACTGGTTTGATTGATTACGATGAATTAGAAAAACTGGCTGTTGCTCATCGCCCAAAAATGATTATTGCCGGATTTTCGGCGTATTCTCAGATTCTTGATTGGCCAAGGTTTAGAGCAATTGCTGATAAAGTCGGGGCTTATTTGATGGCTGATATTGCCCATGTTGCCGGGTTAGTTGCTGTCGGTCTATACCCAACGCCTATCCCTTATGCTGATGTCGTAACAACAACAACGCATAAAACCTTGCGTGGGCCACGTGGTGGGATGATTTTGGCACGCGCCAACGAGGACATTGAGAAAAAATTAAATTCTGCAGTTTTTCCTGGCATGCAGGGTGGGCCTCTCATGCATGTGATTGCTGCCAAAGCGGTTGCTTTTGCTGAAGCCCTACAGCCGGAATTTAAACTCTACCAGGAGCAAGTCCTGCGCAATGCTAAGCTTATGGCTGAAGCTTTAAAAGGTCGGGGCTATCCTATCGTGTCGGGTGGAACGGAAAATCATCTTTTTCTTGTTGATTTAATTGAGAAAAATATCACCGGTAAAGAAGCAGACGCTGCATTAGGGCGAGCGAATATTACGGTCAATAAAAATTCGGTTCCCAATGATCCGCGATCTCCTTTTGTGACTAGCGGGCTTCGCTTAGGCACTCCAGCCGTCACTACCCGTGGTTTTAAAGAGGAACAAGTAAGCCAGGTAACTGAATGGATAGCGGATGTGCTAGATAATGTCAATGATGAGACAACTATTGCGCGTGTTAAGGCGCAAGTGGTGCAATTGTGTCGTGAATTTCCGGTATATCGCTAATCATGCGCTGTCCATTTTGTCATGCTGACGATTCTAAGGTGGTGGATTCACGTTTAGTTGCGGAAGGTGCGCAAGTGCGCAGGAGACGGGAATGCCTGCTCTGTCATGAGCGCTTTACCACCTTTGAATCGGCTGAATTAATTATGCCCTCCATTATCAAACGCGATGGCCGCAGGGAGCCTTTTAACGTCGATAACTTACGAGCAGGTATGTTGCGGGCATTAGAAAAAAGGCCGGTTAGTGTTGATGCCCTCGAGGAAGCCATTGTCACGATTATGCAGGAGATAAGGCGTAGCGGTGAGCGAGAAATTGACTCACGCCAAGTTGGTGAGTTGGTCATGAGGCAATTGTATCGCCTTGATCATGTTGCTTATGTACGATTTGCATCGGTCTATAAACGATTCAAAGACGTTAGTGATTTCAGACAAACTATTGATGAGATGAAAGGTAATTGTGGAAAAACAAGCGATTAGTGGCAAAAGACGTGCACGCAGACTAGCCTTGCAAGCTCTTTATCAGTGGTTTATGTCAGGGTGTGAATTGAATGAAATTGAAGCCCAGTTTCGGACAGCCAAAAACATGAGTAAAGTGGATACCGAGTATTTCTGTCGCTTGCTGTATGGGGTGCCAAACTATATTAGCGGTTTAGAAGAGAGCATAACTCCTTTTCTTGATCGGCCCATTCAACAATTAAATCCAATCGAATTGACAGTATTGCGTATCGGTGCATTTGAGTTAATGCATAGTCCTGAGGTTCCCTACCGCGCTGTGCTTGATGAGGCTATTTCCTTAGCGAAGGAATATGGCTCTCAAGATGGTTACCGTTATGTCAATGGCGTATTAAATAATCTGGCTAGAAAAGTCAGAGCAGCTGAAATTGATCTTGAAAATGGATGAGTTCTCATTAATCGATGAATTCTTCAGAACGCCTGCCCTTGAGCGCGCTGAAGTGATTGTGGGTATAGGTGATGATGCGGCCTGTGTGACTGTACCAGCAGAGAAGCAGTTGCTAATTAGTACAGATACCTTAGTTGCCCAAGTGCATTTTCTTAAGAGTTGGGATGCCTTATGATATTGCCTGCAAAGCTGTCATGGTCAATATCAGTGATATCGCAGCAATGGCAGCAAAACCTTGCTGGTTAAGCTTAGCGCTTACTTTGCCTAAATTTGAGCAAACCTGGTTGGAGCGTTTTTCTCGAGGCTTGCATGATTCATTGCGTCAATTTGATATTGCTTTGATTGGCGGCGATACCACACATGGCCCCTTGAGTATGACTCTTACAATGTTTGGGTTAATTGCCGCGGGAAAAGCAGTTCGACGTAGTGGTGCACAGCCTGGGGATAAAATCTATGTGAGTGGGGAATTAGGTGCAGCTGCTCTCGCTGTGCGTATTTTGGCAAGAAAAGAGATTAGCAAGCTCGAGAAACAAGCCTTATTGCGAAAACTACAGCATCCTTATCCTCGTGTTGACCTATCAGAAATTTTACAAGAATGTGCCTCTGCAGCAATTGATATTTCTGATGGTTTAAGTGCTGATCTGAATCACATTTGTGTCGCAAGTGGGGTAGGGGCTTGCCTTAACTTCGCTGCAATTCCTGTACATCCTTTGGTGAAAAAATATCAGCCAAAGGGTGCGGTGGATTTTGCTATCGTTGGCGGAGACGACTATGAATTATGTTTTACTGTACCCATGAAAAAAGAAGCACAGCTCTTGGGTTTGCTCAGTAAGGTTGGTTTAAATTGCTATCCAATTGGTGTTATTGAGGAAAAGGCTGGTTTACGCGTAATGGGGGAGAATGGTGAAACGAAAGATTTTATCCCAAGGGGCTATAGCCATTTTTAGGAGGTTCTTTAGGGGTGTATGTCGATGATGCTATACCGTCATTGCGAGCGCTTATACAGGGTTTGAAAAACGCTCTGAACTAACATTAGCCCGTCATTGCGAGGAGCTTGCGACGAAGCAATCCAGTGACCTTATGAGATGCTAGAAAAGGTCACTGGATTGCTTCGCTAACGCTCGCAATGACGGAGCTAGCGCTCGCAATGACGGAGCTAGCGCTCGCAATGACGGAGCTAGCGCTCGCAATGACGGAGCTAACGCTCGCAATGACGGAGCTAGCGCTCGCAATGACGGGTATACGCTCGCAATGACGGTGCTCACATACTGAGAAAGAGGAAAAAGTAGGCATGAGTAACATAGCGAAAAAAGTATGGCAGGATCCGCTCTATTTTATTGCCTTTGGTTTTGGCAGTGGTTTGATGCCGATTGCTCCAGGAACTTGGGGTACTTTAGTCGCTATACCCCTGTATTTGCTACTTGCTGGCCACTCTTTAGTGATTTATATATTGTTTACTCTGATTGCTTTTTTCCTCGGTGTTTGGGTTTGTGGTAGAGTAACAAAGGATTTGGGTGAGCATGACTATTGCGGCATAGTTTGGGATGAAGTTGTCGGCTATTTGTGTACAATGACGATGGCGCCGGTTGGATTAATCTGGATGGTAATAGGATTTCTGCTCTTTCGCCTTTTTGATGTTTGGAAACCACAGCCAATCCGCTTTATTGATGAGCGTGTAAAGGGGGGAGTCGGGATCATGCTCGATGATGTACTGGCGGCAGTGCCCGCTTGGATAATTATCCAATTACTTGTTTGGGGTTTTGCAGAATGAATGAAAGCCACAAAGAATTACTAAGCATGGGTTTGACGGTCGGTATAGTCATTTTGGCTATATTCATTGTGCACCGTTTTATTCCCTCGATGATATGGGCGGCTATTATTGTGATAGCTACTTACCCTCTCTACAAGCGTTGGCGGCGTTTGTTCGCCAACCATGACAATATATCGGCTTTGTTGTTCACTACGGTGTTTGCTCTCCTCCTCGTATTACCTCTGAGTTGGTTAATTACTATCTTGATAACAGAATTCCAATTATTTATCAATTACTTACATCTTATAAATAAAGCTGGTGGGCCAGCTCCCGATGTAATTCGTAAATTTCCAATGATTGGTAATGAGCTGGTAAATTATTGGGAGACACGTATTGGCCATCCTGGGAATCTTAAACAATTGCTATCCAATGTGCATATCTCATTAACACCAACAAGTTACTATATTAAGCAGGTGGGGGTTAATCTTGCCCACCGTGGATTTCAACTTGGATTTACCGTGTTGACTTTATTTTTCTTTTATCGGGATGGCGATAAATTATTCCAGCAAATCAATCAAATTGGTGAGTATTGTTTAGGGAAGCGCTGGTTTCGTTATGCGGATAGGTTGCCTTCAGCTTTACGCGCAACGGTCAATGGTACTATCGTGGTCGGGCTTGGTGTGGGCGTTTTGATGGGGCTTTGCTACTTTTTGGTTGGTTTTCCGGCGCCTACGTTGCTTGGTTTTATTACCGCTTTTGCGGCAATGATCCCTTTTGTTGTTCCCATTGTGTTCATTATCGTTGCCCTTATCCTATTAGCAAGTGGAAGTATGATTGGTGCAATTGTAGTGGTAATTTGGGGTACGATTGTGATGTTTGTTGCTGATCATTTTATTAAACCTGTATTAATTGGTGGCGCTATTGAATTACCCTTTCTCGCGGTACTTTTTGGGATTCTAGGTGGAGTGGAGACCCTCGGCCTGCTAGGATTATTTGTTGGGCCTATGATTATGGTTTTGTTTGTAACACTTTGGCAGGAATCGCAAGATGTTGGCTTAAGTTTAAACAAAACGCACAAAAAATAGAATTTTTGTTGAAAATATTGCTGTTTTATGGCATGATAGATATTTTAGTTGGTGTAGTTTGATCCCTTGCAATTGGGTGCAACTCTCATATTGGCCAATAAAATCGCGTAGGTTGGGCCTTGGCCCAACAAGAATGCGGCCTGTTGGGCCAAGGCCCAACCTACTTCACAATTTGCCTATGCGAAAGTTGCACCCCTTGCAATTTTAAATGTTGACCCAATCTTGGCTGGATGTACAATTTCCAAATTAGTAGTCATAAGTAGGGAGTAGATATGAATAACAATTGGCCAACGAGAATTAAGGATATGACCATTGCTCAACGTATTATGGAAGAATATGCGAATCAACATGACACGGATGCTTTAGGATTATTTGAAGTGGTGGTAAATCAGGAAAAAAAACGCATGGATGTTCGTCTGTCATCATGGGTTTTTGTACTCGCTCAGCATTTTAAATCGTTATATGGAGCAAATCGCGGTGATTTTATTACCCGTCAGGTTATTAGCTATTGCATCACTAGGGGTGAAACACTCCACTAATCTGGTAATAAATATTACCGGATAGATATAAATCTGGAAATCAATATTCTCAGTACGGGTATGATTTAAAGCTACCCAACCCTCGGGGTAAGCATCAGAAAAGAACTTCGAATTACCAACCCCTCTCCCGCCCTGCTCGCACCTTCTCCCCGTTCCCGGGGCGAGGAGGAAAATGAAGGAAGTTCTTTAGAAGTTCGGTTAAATCTCGTGCCTTTTTATTTGTCTTTTATATATACAAAACGAGTGTTTTTATGTACAATCTTCGCTCAATATTTGTAAAACGCGTGTAAAACATGAAACGTAAAGTCGATGAATCCATAACCCCAAATGTTTTTGGAACTTTAAACGAGGATGTTGCGCGAGTAATCGCCAGTCACTCTTCTGTTAGTCACCTCTTAAACTTAATGTCTGTATGTAAAACAACTTATAATTTATTCAAACCCAATCTAGCTTTAATTTTAGCACCGAAGGCCCAGACTTGTGTTGTTCAAGGAAACCCAGATGGATTAGCCTTAATCGCAAAGCATAAACCAGAGGCCTTGTTCGAGAAGGGACAAGTTATCGATTTGCGCGGACGAATTTTTCCTAGCATATCAGCGTATCAGCTCACTATTTTTCTCTGTGATGCGGACATGAAGAAAACAATCGACCCGCTCATTCCTGAGAGGTTGAGGAAAAAACGACAAGAACAATATGCTGAGCTTGGCAGCGGAGGTGCCGATTTAATTAAGCTTGACTTTGACCCTCTAGAGGCTGCAGAGAAGGATTTCAACACCATTCTTACGTTTAAGACAACCTATACTTTATTTGATAAAAGTAATAGGCAAAAAGAAGTCACTTTTCATTTATTTGAAAATAAGGATGCCATTATTTATTACCAAGATAACAAGGGTAACGTCAATTTCTACTATGCCAATCGCGAAACTAAAGCGATTAAGAAACTTTCCGTTTGTGCTAACTCGGAGGAAGACACCCAGGCATTTAAGGCATTTACATTGTCCTTTGCTGACATGGAAAATAACTCTAGTCGTCGCTCAAGTAATACAGAGCACCAACTGATTGAAACCATGCTGCAATGCAAACTACACCGTGATGGCATTGAGTATGAACAAGATGGCATAGTCTACCGCGATAGCCGTACATCGTTTCGATTGATTAATGCCTATAGAACCTGCATCAGGTTGTATGAGGAAGCGAAAAAGAATGGCCAGCGGGAAAAGGCGAACAACTATTGGTGCACAGTTGTTGGAAAAGCTCAGGGTGAAGAAATGTGGTTACTACAACGCATTTGTGAGAAAAACCGGCCATTCAATCCACTGCCTGCCAATTTTGACAATTTCAAGCGTGGAGTGACGATTTTTAATTTTAAAACCGGTGATGAGGATGTGTTCGTTAACGGTAAATTGGTTGTCGACTTCGGTTTGAAGTTTGCAATATTTAAGGACGGGGGGGGACTCACGTATTGCGGTATGCGTGTGGATCGCTTGGTCCAGTCTCCTTCCAGGGAGCTGATAGCCATTTGCTGTCTTATTGAAAGTGCTAAGGCGGATGTTATTGAATGTGAGCAAGAACAGGATTTGCAGTCACAGAGCTCCTATAGCGCTCAGTAACTGTGTCTTGGCCGCTTGCTTGGCGCTGCATATCTCGTTGGAATACCACGAACCAACTTGCCTAATTTAGCTGGAAAGACATAGTCTTAAACAAATTCCTTAACCAGTTGCTCATTTTCAAAAGGATGTAAATTTCCAGAAACAACTAAGGACTTAATTTTAGTTAACTTGTTTTTAAGGCTGGCTTTCTTTTCTTCCAAATCATAATCAGCCTGCAAGCCAAGCCAAAACCCTTCAGATGTTCCTAGCGCCCGTGATAATCTTAAATCGGTATCGGCAGTAATCGAACGTTTGCCATGCACAATTTCATTAATCCTTCGAGGCGGCACATCAATATCTCGAGCCAATTTATTTTGACTGATATTCATAGGAAGTAAAAACTCTTCAAGGAGAATTTCACCGGGGTGCATATTTTTTAACTTAGCCATGTCCACTCCTAATGATAATCAACGATTTCAACATCAGTAGCAATGCGATCTTGCCAAACAAAACAAATACGCCACGAGTCATTCACTTTTATACTATGCTGGCCTAATCTATTACCAATTAACTTTTCTAAATGATTACTTGGAGGTATTATTAAGTCTTCTATAACCTTCACATTATTTAACATCCTTAGCTTCATTTCAATGACGTGTACGTGCCTGCTCGAGGCAATTTAAATCACACCCTTGCACGATACCAAAATAGCTAAATTTGAGCTAATATAAACATGTTGATCATTCAAGCCAAGGATAGGTAAGCAATGATAATATGGGCTTTTGTTAGTTTGATTTTGGCGACTATTGTTGCAATATACGGTTACAGAGGGACCGTATCCACATCAACTTACATAGCCAAATTATTTTTTTTTGTATTTTTTTTTATTTTCATTTCATTGGTAATCATGAGCTTGTTTAGCACGGCTCCGCCACCACCAGATACCTCAATGCTAGTATAGGGTCTCTTGACAATGCAGCAACAGGTTCCTTCTATTTTGCAAACGAGATTAGGTAGCTATTTGAAGCATTTTTCGGTATTGCAGCATCCACTCGCTATCGCGCTGCAATCGTTATTATTAGTTAGTGATTATGCTGGTCGCCAATTAGAGATTTTAAAGCGTTTGCTTATAGAGGATGATTGTTTAAATCCCTTACACTATAACGATTACTGCAGTTTGGTGAAGCAGCTGCCCATCCAGTCGACAGATTATTTCGTACGTGATCTGCGCCGTTTTCGCCATCGTCATTTTTTACGCTTGATGTTGCGTGAATTGGGGGCGCTAGCTGATACTGAAGAAACAATGGCGGCCTGGTCCGATTGCGCCGATGCAATTATTTTGCGGACACTCGATTTTTGCCAGCAAGAAGTATCAAGCCGTTACGGGCAACCTGCCGATGAAACGGGCAAACCTACTCAGCTTTATGTTTTAGCTATGGGTAAACTTGGTGGGCGAGAACTCAACTACTCTTCAGATGTTGATTTAATCTTTGCGTTTTCAGCTGCTGGCTATACAAATGGTCAGGAGCGGATAAGTAATCAGCAATATTACAGTAAAGTAGTGCAACTATTCGTGAAAACCTTACAAAATTCGACTGCAGATGGTTTTGTTTTTCGCGTTGATTTACGTTTACGCCCCAACGGGGAAAGTGGCGCTTTAGTCAGTAGTTTAGCGGCTATGGAAGCTTACTATCAAGAACAAGGGCGTGATTGGGAACGTTATGCCATGGTGAAAGCACGCCTGATCGGTAACCAGACGAGTGGGGAAAATCACTGGTTTTCTCGCCTGATTACGCCTTTTGTGTATAGACGCTATATTGATTTTGGTGTTATTGACTCTTTACGCAGCATGAAAGCGATGATAGAGCGCGAGGTACAGTTAAATCCGATGTTGGATGACATCAAGCGGGGGCTAGGAGGAATTCGTGAAATTGAATTTATTATCCAGAATATCCAGTTGATTCGTGGCGGGCGCTTACCCCAGTTAAGACAGCAGAGCTCTTTGGCTGCTCTTAATGTGATAAGAGAGGGTGGTTTTTTACCCCGTACTGCTGCATTAAAGCAGGCCTATCTTTTTTTGCGTAAATTAGAGAATACTCTGCAAGCTCAAAATGATCAGCAAACTCACTCCCTCCCTAAGGATGAGTTAAAGCAAGTGCAGATTGCTCTGACTATGGGTTACACGCAGTGGAGTGAACTTTTAGCAAAATTGCTGCAATATCAACGCATTGTTAATGTTATCTTTCGATCTATGCTCGGAAAAGTGGATGCTGATGAGGATGAAAATCATCTTATTGCCAATCAATTGTCCAGTTTATGGCAAGGGCATATTGAAAGTACCATGGCGGTTAATCTATTAGCCAGTCTTGGTTTTAGTCAGCCCGAACACTGTTATCAAATGTTGCATACCTTTCGCCATAGTGCCCGCTGTCGGCGTTTGTCACAAGCGGCCCGTATGCGTCTTGATCGCTTTATGGTGTTATTGTTGCTGGAATTAACGCAAGTGGGGGATACTGATAAGGTATTACTGCAAGTCTTACAGTTGCTCGAAAATATCGTGGGTCGCAGTGCCTATTTAGCTTTACTCACTGAGAATCCGCAAGTGTTAAACGAGTTATTCTATTGGTTAAACCATAGCCCTTTCATTAGTTCTTTACTGGCAACTCAACCTTTTTTGCTGGAGATTTTACTGGATCAACAGGTAAATTGGCGGCTCCCATCACGTCGACAACTTGAGCAAACCTTGAAGGAGCAGTTGGCAAATTGCAAGGACAGTGAATTACAGGAGGAATTATTACGGCAATTTAAATTGAATAATTGGCTCTCTGCTGCTCGAGCCGAGATGTATGGGCGATATGATGCAATCCGTATCGGCCGTTTTTTAGCTGAGGTTGCTGAAGTCATTGTTACCGAAGTTTTGGTACTTGCGATTGAGCAGTTATCGGATCGTTACCCTGAGATTATGCGCATTAAATCACGCTTTGCAATTGTCGCCTATGGAAAATTAGGTAGTAGGGAGATGAATTATAATTCAGACTTGGATTTAGTTTTTGTTCATACCGTCTTGCCTAAGGAAGAGGGATTGGTTACTCGTTTGACGCAAAAAATTTTGCACATGTTAACTACGCGTTCACAAGCTGGAATTTTATATGCGGTTGATACCCGTTTAAGACCATCCGGTGCTGCAGGTTTGTTAGTGAGTCATATCGATGCGTTTATTCAGTATCAACGTACACAAGCTTGGACCTGGGAGCACCAGGCCTTGTTGCGTGCTAGAGTGGTGTCCGCTAACAAACGAGTACGTCATATGTTTAATCAACTGAAGGCAGATGTACTATTTTTGCCTCGAGACAGGCAAGTACTTGGTAATGACGTGTTAGCAATGAGGGCAAAAATCGATCGTTACACGGATGCCAATCAAGTTAAGTATGGATCTGGCGGTTTACTCGATCTTGAGTTTTTAGTGCAATTTTTAGCGCTTGCCAACCCGAAACAGAGTTTGCTTCGCTGTACCAATACGCTTAGCCAGTTACAGAAGTTGTTCAGTGAAAAGATATTGGATCAACAGCAATTTATTAAACTCAAACGAGCTTATAGGTATTATCATTATTTGCTACATCAAAATTTATTAGGGCCAGCAGGGCAAGATTGTAGTGCTCAGCAAGATGATGTGGTGTCAGTGGGAAAGCAAGTGTGGTGAATAGCTACAATAATGTTGCTAATACTCCGTCATTGCGAGCGTTAGCGAAGCAATCCAGTGGCCTTATGAGATGCTAGGAAAGGCCACTGGATTGCTTCGTCGCTACGCTCCTCGCAATGACGGCTTCACGGCGTTCGCAATGACGACAGGGTACAGCTTTTTCTGTGAGCTGCTATACTTATTCCAAGGTTAAACCATCTTTAGATGGATAATAAGCGTAAATTGTTAAGGGAGATTAATTATGAAAAGGATATTTCCACTATTAATGACAATAGCATTTACCCTCTTTATTTCCGCTGCTAATGCGGCAAGTACTTCATCGTCTGGGACTTCTATGCCTTCTACTAATAGCGGAGCTGGCTCTAATACCGGTGTAGGGACTAGTCCTGGGAGCACTAATTCTGGGGCTACTCCTGGTACTGGCACTAATTCTGGCACTGGAACTAATAGTGGAGCTGGTACTCCGTACTAGGAAGAAAAGGAAGCACTGACCACTGTTGTTAAAAAAGCATCATTGGGAGAACCTTTGGTTCTCCCAATGATGCTTTTTTTTAAAAACAGGTACCATGCGCCGTAATAACAATGTGCCGTGCTGTGGCCTGATTGCGATGTTCACACAAATAGATCCCTTGCCATTGACCAAGGGCTAATTGACCATTTTTTATTGGGATTGTAATACTCGATCCTAACATAATATTTTTAATGTGGGCTGGCATATCATCTTCGCCCTCTAAGGTATGCAGGTAAAGTTTGTTGTCGTCTGGAATTGCTGTATTGAAATAGGCTTCTAGATCCTGGGGAACATTGGCACAAGCATTCTCACTGATTGCTAGCGAGGCAGAAGTATGCTGCAAGAACAGATGGATTAAGCCGGTGCTTATTGCAGGCATCGTTGCAAGGTTTTGTCGAATTGCTGCAGTTATGAGATGAAAACCACGCGGTTTAATAGGTAGAACACAAGTAGTTTGCCAATAAATGGTGGCGGGTATTGTCTTATCCATGGCGATAACCATCTCGGCAAGCGGGGGAGTCAGGTTGAGTCCTATTGCTCTTCTCCCACTCTTCTGGCGTGTGTAAATGCAAACTCAAAGCATGTAAACCAGTTGTTAATTCTCCGGCTAATAAATTATTCACTAAGCGATGACGGGCTATTTTGCTAACACCGGTAAATTGGTTGGTAACAATTGATAATTTAAAATGCGTTTCAGCGCCATCGGGAACATGATGCTTATGTGATTCATTGACCACTTCTAAGAAGCTAGGATTCAATTCGTTGACAATGATTTGCTTAATTCGGTTTTCACGAGACATCGTTATGCCATTTATTGATTTAGGATTATTGCAGTATATCTATTGTTTGATCACTTGTCATATTTCGGCCTATTTGTTAGCCTACTTGCTTTCGGGTATTGCAATGGAGATCAGGATGAGACAGCAAGGGCTAACACTTATTGAGTTAATGATCGTAGTCGCTATTTTGGGTATTCTTGTCTCAATTGCGATTCCAGCTTATTACGATTATACCGTTCGGGCGCGTGTATCTGAGGGATTAAATTTGGCACAAACAGCAAAACTTGCTGTAGCTGAAGCAGCGATTGCTGATCATGCCTTACCGCGTTCCCAAGCAGATACTGGTTATGTAAGTCCGGTGCCTACTGACAATGTTCAATCCGTTATTATTGGGTCTCAGGGTGTAATTACTATTACATACAGAGAGCCTGCGGGTGGTGGTACGTTAGTATTAAAGCCAATATTGCAAGCGAGTGGTGAGCTGACTTGGTCTTGCAGTGATGGAACACTGCAGAAACAATATAGGCCAGCATCTTGCAGGAAAAAGCTTACTTCATAGCACCGTCATTACGAACCGAAGGTGAAGCCGTCATTGCGAGGAGCGTAGCTCCCCGTCATTGCGAGGAGCGTAGCGACGAAGCAATCCAGTGGCCTTATGAGATGCTAGAAAAGGTCGCTGGATTGCTTCGCTACGCTCGCAATGACGGGTCTACGTGCGCTAATTTCTGTGTGACTAACCTGTTTTTGAGGCGAACGTAAACTGGCATGCCGTGCTGGTACGGTGGATAGGCTTCCCCTTGAATCAGAGGTGCTAAGTAACGGCGACATGCTTCAGTAATGCCCATCCCATCTGCGGTAATGAACTCTGCAGGCATTGCTTTTTCCTGGTTTGCTACATCAGCTAATGGAACATGAGCAATTGACCAACGATAAGGTGAATCTTGTTCGCGTTTAATAATAGGCATAACGGCATTATGGCCACTGAGAGCCAAGTCAACCGCTGCCTTACCCAAAGCGTAAGCTTGCTCAACATCCATTTGTGAAGCAATATGACGAGCTGCGCGCTGTAAATAATCAGCAACAGCCCAGTGATATTTATAACCTAGCTCCGTTTTCACTAATTGTGCGATTACTGGTGCTACCCCTCCCAATTGGGCATGACCGAAGGCATCGCGTAAACCTGCCTCGCTTAAAAATTTTCCTTGCTCATTGCGGATCCCCTCAGAGACCACTACCACACAGTAGCCATAATCTGTTACACAGCTCTTCACCTTATTTAAAAAGCGCTGTTGATCGAACGCTACCTCGGGAAACAAGATAATATGCGGTGGCTGTGTTGGGTTTTGCCCTGCTAGTCCACTAGCTGCAGCGATCCATCCGGCATGGCGTCCCATCACTTCAAGGATAAATACTTTGGTAGAAGAAGCTGCCATAGAGGCGACATCAAACCCCGCTTCTAGCGTTGAGATAGCTACATACTTTGCAACTGACCCAAAGCCGGGGCAACTGTCAGTAAAGGGTAAATCATTGTCCACTGTTTTGGGAATGCCAATGCAGGTAATAGGATAGCCCATATGACTACCTAATTTGGAAATTTTAAAGGCGGTATCTTGTGAGTCGCCACCACCATTGTAAAAGAAATAGCCAATATTATGGGCTTTAAAGACTTCAATTAAACGCTCATACTCCGCGCCATTATCTTTTAACTTATAACGGCAGGAGCCAAAGGCCCCAGAGGGTGTGTGCATAAGTTTGGCAATGTCTTCATCAGATTCTTGGGAAGTATCGATCAATTGCTCATTCAGCGCACCAACTATGCCGTTTAGGGCAGCATATACCTTTCCTATCTTTTCTGGATGGAGACGTGCAGTTTGAATAACCCCGCACGCAGAGGCATTAATAACGGCGGTTACTCCGCCTGATTGTGCATAAATTGCATTCTTAATCGACATAGGGGCTCCGGAATTTGGGTCTGTTTACAATAGCTGTCATCCTGAGCGCAGCGAAGGATCTCCTTGGTTGAGCACTCTGCCAGATTCAGGAGATCCTTCGCTGCACTCAGGATGACGGATCAAATTGTAAACAGACCCTAGTATTAATTGGAAGTAGTGGTTTGATAAAAGTTGTTGTATTCCTCAATGACTGCATCAATACACTGGATAAGCTCCTTGAGGGTTGGGTTTAATTCATCTATTTTTTTTGCCTGTTTCGCTTGCTTCTCTAATTGGACAACCTGTGTCTGTAGTTGAGGGACACCACAAAAACAACAAGCGCCGTGCAATTTATGGGCCGCTGCCTCTAATCCCTTGATATCTTTAACGTGCAGGAGTTGTAGAAATTCTTCGCGATTTTTATGTAATTCGGCAACAAAATGGGCAAGAAATTCTTCTGCTAATGCTTGGTTACCAGACACTTTTTGTACACAGATTTGCCAGTCGATGGCTTCCGGCTTAGCTTTTTTTAGCATCAATAACAATTGGTTAAGCAGTTGTTTTTCATCAATTGGTTTTTGTACGCACAGATCAATTCCTGCTTTTTGTAAACGTGCTTTAGTCAGATCCGGGCAGTTTGCGCTGATTACTACAATAGGGGTTCGTTTGTTTAGCATAGATTCTTGGCGGATCAAGCGTGCTGCATCGAGGCCATTAAGCTTGGGCATTTGAAGGTCGAGTAAAATTAAGTTAAAACGTTTATTCTGGCAGGCTTGTACTGCTTCCTCACCATTATCAACTCCTTGAATGTTAGTCAGTTGACTTAAAAGTGAATTAAGCAACATACGGTTAACTGGATTATCTTCGGCGATTAGCACATCAGGGTTAGCCTTGCGTAGTTGCAAGCGCAAATGCTCTAACTCTTGATCGGAAGGGGGGATTTGCACAGCTTGATTCAGCAATAACTCAATTGTATCGTGCAATTTTTGCACACTGACTGGCTTAAATAAAAAAGCACGGGCGCCTAGTGCCTGAGGGTTATGAATTAGCCATTTCGAAACGAGTACACAGGGGATTGATTGTTTTCGGAGAACGCGTGCGACCTGTTTCTCACAACCCTCATTAACATTAATGAAGGCTAGAGCACAATCTGGATGTTGGGCAAAGGCTGCCTCCAGTTGCTTAAAAGCGTTAACGGTAATGCTCTTAATGCCCCAATAGCCTAGACCATTACAGATGGTTTCCAGATATAAAGGGTTATCATCGTAGCAAAGGATTTTAATGCTATCGAAGCGCTGGCTTTGGTATTTTTCAATCTCATAGGCCGCCAATTTCTCTAATTTTATACGTACAGCAAAAGTTGAACCTTTATCCACTTCACTGGTAAGAGTAATTCGTCCTTTCATAACTTCGACTAATTTTTTACAAATGACTAAGCCTAAACCAGAGCCACCAAAGCGGCGAGTAATTGTGGTATCAGCCTGGTTGAAGGCATTGAATAATTTAGTTTGATCCTCACTGGAAATACCGATTCCAGTATCAGTAACAGAGATACATAAAGTGTACTCTTTATCATCTTCTTGTTCAATTGTAGTGCGGATCAAGACATAACCATGGTCAGTAAATTTCACTGCATTGCTAATTAAATTAGTGATGATCTGCTTCAACCGCAAAGGATCACCGAGTACTGTTTTGGGGACACTGATCTCCGTGATCGGTAGTAGATCAATTCCTTTTTTATTGGCATTGGGCGCAGCGAGGGCTAATACTTCGTCTATACAGGATCGGATATCCAAGGGAATACAATCCAAGTGCAATTTGCCAGCATCCATTTTAGTGTAATCAAGGATGTCGTTGATTATTGTTAATAGGTCTTTGGCAGATGACTTAATCGTTTTCACATAATCTAATTGTAAATTATCTAATTTCGATTCTAATAATACATTAGTGAACCCGATCACCCCATTCATAGGCGTACGGATTTCGTGACTCATGTTGGCAATAAATTCCGATTTTTGTCTGCTTTTTTCCTCTATTTTTTTCTTGTCTAACAATAATTCAATGTTTTTCTCTTCTAATAATTCTAAACTTTGTTGTAAATCCTCAGTGGCTACTTCAATGTGATGATTCAAATCTTTTACAGTACTTAAATACTGTTTTTGTAGATGGGAGCAACCTTGCTCAATAATCCCTATCTCTCCTGGACTCGACGCGCTGATTTGGGTTTCAAATTCATTACTTAAAATTTGTTTCATACTCCGTCGAAGTCGATAGATTGGTAAATAGATTTGTTTGGATAAGATGTGATGAATAATTAGGCCGATTAACAAACCAAACAAGGTAATGAAGATAGTATAAATGAACATGCGATACTGTTTTATTAACATCGTTCGGGTATCAATTTCGAGAGAAACCCAGCCTAAAATATCGTAGGCTTGTAAATTAATGCGGTTTGTCGGTGCTTTAACCGGCGGAATGGAGTAAAGATTAAATTTAGGAACCATTATCGGAGCTAAGAAATTAATTGAGTGCGGTTTAATTTGCTTGCTTTCAATGTAATCCCCAGTAAATTGAGGTGGCTTAAAGGTTTTCTGGGTAGAATGTTTACCACCACGATAGACTAGCAACTGCCCATGTGCATTATAGAAAGCTAAGGCTTCTATCTCAGGATTGACAACGGAGGCATTAATCAACCCCTGCAGGGTGCGGTTATCATCACGTAACATAGCAAACTGAGCAGCAGGTAATAATTGGTGAATATAAGCTTTACCTAAGTGGGATACATGTTGCTTTAAATCTTTATGAAATTGGCCATTATATAATACTGCGAAGAGCAGGGCGACCGAGAGCACTGGCATTAGGGTAATTAATCGCAGCTGATATTTGATGCTAAGTCGTTTCATGGGTTAATTCGTTTCCATTTCAAATCCCAAACTGATACATCCTTGCTTAAAATACGAAAACGCCACGTCATCCTGAGCACAGCGAAGGATCTCCTTAGTTGAGCACTATGCCACATTCAGGAGATCCTTCGCTGTGCTCAGGATGACGACTGGCGTTTTCGGCGCAAACTAGCGAGTTGTCAATAGACCCTACAGTTCGCTATTATAGCGCGATTATTTCATTGCTTACAACGGAGTTCCTCATGGTTGTTAGAACGCGATTTGCTCCAAGTCCTACCGGTTTTTTACATGTTGGAAATGTACGTACCGCCCTATTTTCTTGGTTATATGCGAGGCATCATAAGGGTCAATTTGTTTTGCGCATTGAAGATACTGATCAAGAACGTTCAAACCAGGAGTCCGTTCAGGCTATTATTGATGGTATGGCATGGTTAGGCTTAGATTATGATGATGGACCCTATTATCAAACTAAACGCTATTCTCGCTATCAAGAAATCGTTGAGCAATTACTGCGTGAGGGTAAAGCATATCGCTGTGTGTGCAGCAAAGAGCGTTTAGAAGCTTTGCGCAACTCCCAACTCGCTGCAAAACAAAAACCCCGTTACGATGGGACTTGTCGCAATAAAAATTTACTTGCCGGTGATGAACCTTATGTTATTCGCTTTAAGAATCCGCAAACTGGAGTAGTTTCTTTTACCGATGTTGTCTATGGCAATATCAAAGTAGAAAACTCAGAACTTGATGATCTGATTTTAATTCGCTCGGATGGTCATCCAACCTATAATTTCGCGGTGGTTATTGATGATCGGGATATGGCTATTACACATGTGATTCGCGGCGATGATCACATTAATAATACACCGAGACAAATTAATTTATTCAATGCACTAAATACTCCAGTGCCTGTTTTTGCGCATTTACCGATAATTCTTGGCGAGGATGGTAAACGTTTTTCGAAGCGTCATGGTGCGGTAAGTGTTTTACAGTTTAAAGAATTAGGGGTTTTACCTCATGCTCTGCTAAATTATTTAGTGCGTTTAGGTTGGTCTAGTGGTGATCAAGAAATATTTAGTATCGAGGAGATGGTTGCAAGTTTTGATTTGAAAAATGTGAGCCGTGGGGTATCGAGCTTTAATTACGATAAACTTTATTGGTTAAATCAGCATTATCAGAAAAATGATCCTCCAGAAACTGTTGCTAAAGCGCTAAGCTGGCATTTTCAACAACAAGGTATCGATGTCAATAATGGTCCGCAATTAACCGAATTGGTTAGTATTCAAGCGGAGCGTTATAAATCCCTAGCAGAAATTTGTCATGGCAGCCGTTATTTTTATGAAGATGTGGTTAAGTACGATGACGATGCAGTGAAAAAGCACCTAAGACCAGTAGTATTGGAACCGCTGGCCGCTTTGTATAATCATTTAAAGCAGCTAACTGATTGGGAAAGTGAGACATTGCAGCAATGTATCAACAATGTGAGTGCAGAGTTTGACATCAATATGAGCAAAATAGCTCAACCTCTTCGGGTCGCTGTAACCGGCAATAGCGTATCACCGGCAATTGCTATGACTCTCAGCTTGCTTGGTAAGCAACGTACCTTAACGCGTTTGGATTATGCTTTAAATTATATACGTGAGAGGGCCACGTCATCCACGTGAAAACGCCACGTCATCCTGAGCGTAGCGAAGGATCTCCTTGATTGAGCACTATGCCACATTCAGGAGATCCTTCGCTGCGCTCAGGATGACGGCCGCTGCGCTCAGGATGACGGCCGCTGCGCTCAGGATGACGGCCGCTGCGCTCAGGATGACGGCCGCTGCGCTCAGGATGACGGCCGCTGCGCTCAGGATGACGGCCGCTGCGCTCAGGATGACGGCCGCTGCGCTCAGGATGACGGCCGCTGCGCTCAGGATGACGGCCGCTGCGCTCAGGATGACGGCCGCTGCGCTCAGGATGACGGCCGCTGCGCTCAGGATGACGGCCGCTGCGCTCAGGATGACGGCCGCTGCGCTCAGGATGACGGCCGCTGCGCTCAGGATGACGTGGCGTTTTCGGCATTATGCCGCGGGTGCTGCTATTTTTGCTTGCATTGCTGTTGGCCAGGTCATGGCTAGATTATTTGCTTCCGTATGGAATTGTGTAATGCAATCTGGTTTATCGTATTTTCTATGCTCGGGGTTGTTTTCTAGTAAAAAGTTGTTGATGCGCTGGGTAAGCAAATTGCCTAATGTTTGATGCAGTAAAACGGTCAAATCGTCATTAAATAAATATAGAGCACCAATTAAAGCTTGCGTTGTCAACAGCTTACTTTGTAAGTCGGCAAATAAATTACCAATCTCACGAATCAATTTCTTGTCGGTTTTTGCTTTACCGAAAAGAGTAAACATTGGGGTGCGCAATTGGGAGTATAAATTGCGTGATAGGCTCCCGTCAATCTGGGCAATGAAATGCAAAATGTTTAGCTTTTCTATTTCCGCGCTGGCAATTTTAAGGGATTCTATCTTTGACGCAAGAAAAGCAACTTGTTGATCATTGTGTATATCTTTTTGCAGCAGATTTCTAAAAATCTTAGCATGCATTTGGATGAAACTGGCTGCTAATTGACGGATTATCGGTTTGGCCTCTTCAGATGGATTGTGCAAAGAATACATCTCGAGCTTTGCTTGGTTTATTAATGAAGAAAGGTAATCATTGAGGGTATCAACATGGCGGGAATCGATAGTAGACTGCCCTGCAAGAGATTTTAATAAACCATAGTATTTACGTAAATCAATATTCTCTTTTTCTTTTATCCCCGAATTAAGTGAAATCACGTAAGCAAGTAATGTCGTTTCAGACAATACTAATTTTTTTATGATGAAATGAATTTCATCTAACTCAAGAATTAATTCCTGGGTTGTAGTATCCACTGCAGCATCCAACATAACACATTCCTTAGGTTAGCTCATAGTAAGTTCGCATGATGTAATTTGATTTTTATATCCGGCTGCTAACTCTAAAATGAGCAACGAAAATTGATTTAACTACATGAACTTTTTAGGTATATTCAACTCACAGTTTTTACAATAATGAACATTTGTGTCTAATGCAACGATATTTTTAGCCATTTGTCAATAACTTATTCGTTTTTTGTGTAGCGGACAAATAAATTGTCCGGGTCTGTAGCAAATGAATTGTCCGGTTTTATGATACCTCTTGGTAGAGCAAGGAGGTACTTGTGAAACGGACAAAATTGCTACAGGAGCTACTGATGTTACGTTTTGAAGAAGCTTATCAAGGCTGGCAAGAGAAGAGGTTAACTCAAGAAGATGCAGCGCGGTTACTAGGGGTATCGGATAGAACCTTACGACGTTACCTAGTGGATTATAAGGCCTTCTAGGCGTAAACCGTCCAAATTTCCGGACAAATATTGTTCATTGATCCTTGCTTACAAATCTCTGCCGCGCAAATTCAATATATTGATGTAACTTTTTCTGTAATTCTTCTTTAGGCGGTAACGTTGTAATATACTCAGCAACATGAATTCCACTTTTATCCAACTCTAACAGCTCGATTTGCTCATGCGTTTTTCCAGTGCACAATATAATACCTAATGGTGGATTTTCACCAGGCTCTTGTTCATATTTGGCCAACCAACGCAGATAAAGCTCCATTTGACCTTTGTAGGCCGCGTCGAACTCTCCTAGTTTCAAATCCAGCGCGCACATTCTCCGAAGTCGTCTGTTGTAAAATAATAGATCAATGTAGTAATCACGGTGATCGACTTGTATGCGTTTTTGGCGGGCAATAAAGCTGAAGCCTGTGCCCAACTCCAATAAAAAGCGTTCAATCTCACGTAATATGGCGTCTTCCAAATCTTTTTCAAGATAACGATCTTTCATGCCAAGAAAATCCAGGACATAAGGATCTTTTAAAATTGAATCGGTGCTGACTTTATTAGAATTACGCAAGACTTCAATTTCATGACGAATTAATTCTTCTGGTTTTTTGGAAAGCGCTGTACGCTCAAATAACATGGACTGGATTTGTTTATCTAATGTACGAGTAGTCCAGTGCTCAATGCGACACATTTCTGCATAAAAATCGCGTTTCAATGGATCCTTTAGTGGACTTAATGACTTGAAATGAGTCCAACTTAATTGTCGCCGCAGTGCGGCGACAATCTTTTCATCTGAAAATGTTTCTGCAAATTGAATCATACGTCTTAAATTTTTAGCCTCAAATGAGCGACCATATTCTGTTGTACTGGACTTTGGACAAACTCCGATCTGAACGGGCCCGGGCCCGTGGGCGAGCCCGAGCCCGCCCGAGCTCCGGCTAATCTACTTTTTGCGCCATTTTAGTCAACATCATAACAATGCGAATAAGTAAATCTCTGGCTAAGCGATAATGTTCTTCATGTATAATGAAACTATAAAGCAACCAACACAAGTTCAAAATGATTTTGAACGAATTATTCGAATGATTGGGACACCAGCTCAACCACCCAAACCCCGAAAAAAATCCCTTGGACGACAAGCGGGGAACATTCAGGTAAAACGCATGCGCCATCCTATCGTTAAAAAGTGGAAAAACACGGCTCTTGATGAAAAAATCATTGCATAATCAAGATAAAATAGTCAATAAATAGTGCAGATTGCGCGTTGTTATGCTGGAATATTGCTAATAATCTGGATTTGATTGTAACTTATCACTGTTCGGAGCTCGGGCGGGCTCGGGCTCGCCCACGGGCCCGGGCCCGTTCAGATCGAAGTTTGTCCAAAGTCCAGTACATAAGGCTTAGCGAAATAATTGCTGAATTAACCGCGCACTGTTCTGCACATGATATAAGTGACGTAATTAATATATTTTCATTAGAAAAAGGATATGCCACTCCTAAAGTTGGTGTTCGATCTTTCATCATTAGAGATAATAAACTATTGCTGGTAAAAGAGCGGTCTGATGGTTTATGGACCTTACCTGGAGGTTGGGCTGATGTTAATGAATCACCCTCTGAAGCAGTAACCAGAGAAACAAAGGAAGAAACGGGTTATGATGTTTCCGTAACAAAATTGCTTGCATTATGGGATAAACTTAAACATGATCATCCACCGCAGTGGCCACATGCATATAAATGTTTTTTTCATTGTGAAATATTCTCTGGGGAAGCAAAAGAAAATGCTGAAATTTCAGAACTGGACTTTTTTGATTTAACTAACCTACCGCCATTATCAACACATAGAGTTACTAAAAAGCAAATTTTTAAATTGTTCGAATTAGTAAAAAATCCGAAAGAAACTCAATTTGACTAAAAATATTCCGGAAATTTGGACGGTTTACGCCTAGAACTCCAAATATGAAGTAGGTTGGGCCTTGGCCCAACAAGATACAAGTGTCTTCATTGTAAGAAAAAAAGTGTACCCAAAACAAACAACGACTATTTTGATAATCATTAGGAGGCTCCAAGAGGTTCGGTAGAATTACTGTGCTTGTTGGGCCAAGGCCCAACCTACGCCATTTTATTTGCCTATATAATAGTTGTACCCTTCTTTTTCTAAGACAAAATCATATCTGCTACACTAAAGAACCACGAATCAGGAGCTTACTATGTACTCATTAATCCGTCCTTTTCTCTTTAGCCTCGATGCAGAGAGGGCGCATGATTTAACTTTGTCGGCCCTACATTGGCTACCCAAAAGTTGTTTTAAACAGCCTCAGGGTAGGGAGGTACTTGCAATGGGGTTGAAATTTCCTCATCCGATTGGATTGGCGGCGGGTTTGGATAAGAATGGTGAGCATATCGATGCACTGAGTAAAATTGGTTTTTCTTTTATTGAGGTGGGTACAGTGACGCCGCAGCCACAAAGAGGAAATCCTAAACCGCGTCTTTTTCGCCTACCAGAGGCTGCTGCAATTATCAATCGTATGGGCTTTAATAATCAGGGTGTTGATGCCTTAGTAGCTAACGTTACAAGGGCCAATTATCGCGGCATATTAGGGATTAATATCGGTAAAAATAAAGATACTCCCTTAACAAAGGCGGCGGATGATTATTTATATTGTTTACATAAAGTTTATCAACATGCTTCCTATGTAACCATCAATATTTCTTCACCCAATACCCCTGATTTACGTTTATTACAACAACAGCACTATTTCCGTGCTCTTCTAAGTGAATTAACCGAAGCACAACAACGGCTAGCAGACAGCCAGCAACGTTTTGTCCCGTTAGTGATAAAGCTTTCACCTGATGAGTCCGATGAAACTCTCAAAGAATTGGCTGAGATTATTGTCGCAATGGGGGTTGCTGGGATCATTGCCACCAATACCACCCTCTCGCGGGAAGGTGTTGCATCACTCCCACATGGAGCTGAGCAGGGCGGCTTAAGTGGTCGTCCACTTGCAAACCGCGCTACCCAGTGCTTGCGAATATTAAAAGAAGTGGTGGGTGATGAGGTCACTCTGATAGGGGTTGGTGGCATCGATAATATGAATACTGCGCAAGAAAAACTTGCGGCAGGTGCCAGCCTATTGCAAATTTATACGGGATTAATTTTCCAGGGACCAAAATTGGTGAGTGAACTGGCACATAGCCCCATTTAACGTTACAATGCCCCACCTTATGCCGTTCTATCCGCAAACTGATGAATACAAAGCCGCATGGCAAAACTGGTCCGTTATATCGGCGCTTATTCACTTATGTCAAACCATTTTGGCTTGTTCTTATTCTAGGAATAGTGGCTACCATTGCACACTCAATCGTTGACGCTGGCCTTACCTACATGTTGCGTCCCTTTCTTGATAAGAGTTTTATTCATTTAGATCTAGCTTTTGTCAAAAAAATTCCTTTTATTGTATTGATAGGGATTACTGTGCGCGGAATAGTATGCTCATTAGGCAGTTATTGCATGACCTGGGTGGCACGTTCGGTGGTGAAACTAATGCGGCAGCGTGTGTTTGCTCATATCGTTAAACTACCGGCTGATTATTATGATGTGGCAACTTCGGGGCAGCTTCTCTCTAAAATCCTCTATGATGTGGAGCAAGTGGCACAAGTCAGTGCGGATGCTTTGACTGATTTTGTGCAAAATATTTGTTTGGCGCTTGGACTTTTGACGGTAATGATCGTTATCAGCTGGCAATTATCGCTCATGTTTTTGATAACTATTCCTTTTCTTGGCTTGTTGGTTAGTTATACCAATAAACGTGTCCGATACATTAGTCATAAAGTGCAAAAGTCGATGGGAGAGGTTACCGAAATTGCTGGGGAAGTTATCGAAGGTTATCGAGTAGTGCGTATTTTTGGTGGTGAGCAACATGAGATCAATAAATTTAATCATGCGACGGAATTCTCACGCAAAAATGATATGAAAGTGGCGGTTTCAAAGGCGATTAATGTTTCTGGTGTGCAATTTATCATTGCGGTGGGCATTAGCGTGATCATTTTGGCAGCGATTCACTTGGCCACAGTAATCACCATTAGCGCAGGTTCTTTTCTCGCCATCATTGCCGCTATGCTGCAGCTGATTAGGCCAATAAAAACATTAACTACGCTGAATGCCACAATTCAGCGCGGCTTAGCTGGTGCTGAAAGTGTGTTTAATCTTCTCGATAAACCCGTTGAGTGTAAAAAAGGTAAGTCATTAACGCAAAGGGCAAAAGGAGCTATTGCATTTGAGCAAGTGAGCTATGCTTATCGCCAAGGACAGCCTGTACTCCATGAGGTGAGTTTTAGTATTGCCGAAGGTGAAACAGTCGCTTTAGTGGGGCACTCCGGGAGTGGTAAGACGACGATTGCTAGTTTGCTACCTCGATTTTACGAACTTAAACAAGGTCGTATAACTCTAGATGGCGAATCCATTAGTGAGCTGTCATTAGCTAGTTTGCGTGAGCAAATTGCCTTAGTTAGCCAGCATGTCACGTTATTTAATGATAGCTTGGCCAATAATATCGCTTATGGGTGTTTTGGTGTCAGCCGTGAGCAAATTGTACAGGCAGCAAATTTTGCTTTCGCTGATGAATTTATTAAGCGCTTACCCAAGGGATATGATACCCGTATTGGTGAGAATGGTGTTTTACTCTCTGGAGGGCAGAGACAACGTATAGCCATTGCCCGTGCGATTTTGAAAGATGCGCCAATTTTGATTCTTGATGAAGCAACCTCAGCCTTGGATAGCGAGTCGGAGCGTTATATCCAAGCCGCTCTGGAGCAGATTATGCAAACTCGCACCACGTTAGTCATCGCCCACCGTTTATCAACGATTAAGCGAGCTAATAAAATTATTGTTATGAAGCAAGGGCATGTTGTTGAGCAGGGTACTCATCAACGCTTGCTTGACTTAGATGGTCATTACGCACAATTATATCGCGCACAAAAATTTGGGGTAGGTAAAGAGGAAGTTATCCTATAATGTCATTTGATGTGTCCAAGCTATGGTATGGTAAGCATCCTTTACGCTGGGTATTTTGGCCCTTGTCGGTAATTTATGCAGCGGTAACTGATCTGCGTCGTGCATACCTCTTGCAGTTTCGCCAACAGCAATTTCCTGTCCCCATCATTGTGGTCGGTAACTTAACTGTAGGTGGTGTTGGCAAAACACCGTTGGTTATTGCCCTAGCAAAACAGTTACGAGCCAAGGGTTTGCGAGTTGGCATTGTTAGTCGTGGTTACGGGGCTACCATCAAACGGTTTCCCCACGAAATTTCACCTGATGATGTCGCGCAATGGGTGGGTGATGAGCCTTTATTAATTGCTAGGAAAACTGGCTGCCCGGTGGTGATCGCGCCCAAGCGGGTGCAAGCAGTGCAATACTTGTTGGATAAGTACGAAAGTCAAATTATTGTTAGTGATGATGGCTTGCAGCATTATGCCATGGGACGTGCAATTGAAATTGTAGTGATTGATGGTGTACGTCAATTAGGTAATGGTTTGCGTTTACCGGCAGGTCCCTTGCGTGAGAGTGTTAAGCGTTTACAACGAAGTGATTTGGTTGTCGTGAATGAGTACCCTAGTCCCGTGGGACAAATATCAGCGAAGAACTTTGCACCAGCATCCCCTCTCCCGCCCTTCGGGCACCCTCTCCCCATGTCTGGGGAGAGGGGGAAAATGAGGGAAGTTATTAGGGAGGGTGAGTGGCCGAATGCCTACTCTATGAGTTTGCAACCTGGTACAATTAACGCAGCTTGTAAGTGGCCAGGAGATTGCAGTGCAGAACTTACCCTCACCCGTTGCTGCGGTTGCGGCAATTGGTCATCCACAACGATTTTTTAATGCATTGCAAAACATGGGATTAACCGTTATAAAATACCCTTTCCCAGATCATCATCATTTTCAGGCAAAGGAATTGCAATTTGCAGCAAAGGCGCTGGTAATGACCGAAAAGGATGCAGTTAAATGTCAACCTTTTGCGGCAGAGTCATGGTATTTTTTACCCGTGGAAGCCAAGTTAAGTGACTCATTTTGGCAGGCGTTATGGTCACATCAACAATTCGGGGTTATGTTTGCGATGAGACAAATTAGGTTGTTTATCTGTTGCGTTTTTTTGATGGCGGTGAGTGGTTATGCTACAGAACCTACACCAAAAAGCGAATTACCTGGACAAGCAAATACTCTAGCTACTAATCCATTAGAGGTTTATTGGGTGTTTGCTGGCATAGTCACTAATGAAAGCGGTGAGCGCTACAATTACTATTTTCAAATGCAACGCAAGAATGCGCAATTTCATGCAATAGCAGCACTCATTGATGGTCAAAGTAAGCAGGTTTTGCTATTTGAAGAAAATGAGGCAACAATCGTGGAACCTGATGCACAGAATTGGCACGTAGGCAACGCATTTATGCAATTTAATCCGATTAACGATAGCTGGGTTTTTGGCATAAAAAACAAAGAAAATAAAGGGTTCAATTTCAAAATTGATCTGTTAGAGCAGGCAGCTAGCATACCGGTGAAGCAAGATTTGCGTTCAGGAGTTCAGCTACTGGTTAAGCAAACAAGTCGTTTGAATGGGCATCTACAAATGGGTGAGCTGGGGAAAGACCAGTTCGTTACCGCAGCAAAAGCGTGGTTTAAACAAGTTTGGGTTAGTCAACCCCAAGATACTTTACATCCTCTCACTGGTGTTTTATGCCAATTTAATGATGGCAGTGGTTTTTATGCAGTGAATTTACAAGAGCCCGATGCATTACGTGGTGCTATAGCAGGTTGGCGTGATGGCCAAGGTAAAGCAATCGCCATGTCGCAATTTATATCGGTTAAAGAAACCAAAAAAGGGGGAGTTTGGCACATTCGTATTCCCTCTCCGAAAACACGATTGACTTTGCAAGATACCTTAGCCAACAAAAACGAAAAACATCACCTCATCGCCGGTCTGATTGAGGGCGAAGTTCCTGGGTTTTGTACGATAAGCAGGGATGAAGTTGGGTAATTTTTAAAATGAATAAAATACTCTTGCTGCCATTGCCATGAATTGTTTTGTTTTGCTGAAATTTCCAAGGATTTGACAGTTTTCTCATTTAAGTCATTAGGATTACCATATAACAAAGCGAACTCCTGGGTAGTTTCAATCAGTGGGGAAATTAAAAAACTGGATTTTGCCATAGTAGCGATAATGCGATACTGTTTTTTAATGCCGTTTTTTAGCGTAAAAATGATTTGTAGCTCGACTGGTTTGAAAAAAATAATGGCTAAATGTCCCCATATCGTCGGGGTTATGTCTATCTCTGCGAATAGAGGTTGATCGCCTACAGGTAAATTAACAACGTCTCCTAACCGATATTTTTTACTCACTAATCTCTGCAGTGGTTTTAAATGCGGTGCTGTTTTTTGCAGCAATAAAAAATCGTTGATCATTCGCTGCGGTCGATAATTCGCTATGAGCAGGGGCCAGCTGAGGCCATCTTCTAAAGCGGGGACTCTTGCATCAATAGGTTCTATTTTAAAAAAAATATTGTCAGGTCCGTTACTCGCTAGGTACTCTCTATTTTGTTTGGCTAGATTTGTTGTGAAAACCGAGTAACTCTGAAATATGGGGCGTGGTGCCCAAGTATTTGGTGAAGAAATTAAATACGATTGCTCAGTGGAGTAAATGTCAGATGTACCTGGCAAGAGGGGAAAAGAGGCGCGTTGGTGCAGAAAATTCATGGTCAAGGCAAAATCTTGCTTTAGGTAGTTTTTATCGTTAATTCTATTTTTAAGACCGAACCAGGCTGCAGCAAAGTTGGATTTGAAGTTATTAGGTATTGAAATAAGGGTATAGTGGCTGTTGATAGAATACCAGGTGTATAAGGCAAAGAGGATGGCTAGGGACAGGCTTTTCTGGTTTTTTGATCTGGAAAGATCCTCATCCGCCCTGCGGGCACCTTCTCCCCAAGGGGAGAAGGAAGTTGTTTTGATCTTCTCCCGCTTAGCAGGGAAAGGAAGCGTCAGGGGTAGTAAGAAGGCTGCGATGAGGATGGATGAGCTTGCTATAAATACGTGGCCAAAATGGCGAGTAAACCCTGCCTTAAAAGAGATGAATAAAAAAGCATAAAAAAAGCACAATGCGAACATACGCTGGCAGGTGGGTATTTGTTTCTGTCTGGCAATAACTAAGAGAAGGAGCGCTGCGCTAATTAGATATAAAATCATTTCGCTATTCCTACCTCCGATTGCCATGGCTTCGGTGAATCCACAGGCTAGAGTGATTGTACTGCTAAGGTAACTCGTTAAATTGCTTAGTGATTGTCCCGCTGCGAGCCAAAATAAAAGTAGTGAGGCGATGGGGGAGAGTAGGCAAATCATTGCGCAGATAGCTCTTTTATGAATAATGAAAAGCGTGGAGCATAGAATTGAAAATAGTGTACACAAGATTAATAGGGATCCTTTAATTAAGGGAAGTAACCCAAAAGGAGTGAAGAGCAGCGTGAGATAAAAAGGTGAATAGTTGTTCGGTATCCCCGTCATTGCGAGCGCAGCGAAGCAACCCTGTTGAGAAACCAATTGGTAGCAAATTAATCCTACCAGTAAAGGGTATGAGAAGAATAAGGAATCGCGGGCATATATCATGGTAAACAGAAGCACAGCAAATAACAGAATCCAATGCCATTTGATTTTTCCCATTAACAAGATGACAGAAAGCCAATAGCAGAGAGCTAAATAGAGACTCCCGCTCATCATCATAAAATCTGTCGCTGGATGATAGGCTTTGCTATAAATAGCCGCATAGGGGCCGAGAGTAAAAACGATATCCTTACCGAATGAAAGTCCCTGAGCAATTGCCTGGTTAAGCCCAAGAGCCCAAGACGGATCAAGCCCTGGCGCCGGCATTTTTGGTGAAAATGGTACAAAGACGCTGATGACAGTGATTAATAAAATAAGTTTTGTAATCCCCCCAATCACTCAATCCGCCTCCATGTACCCCTTGCTAACCAAGCTGATGTATTTTTATTAGCATCCCTGCTTGCGGGTGATCGAAATAATACGTGTCGCCCCCTTTTAGTCTTTGTTTTTGCGCAAATACAAAGGGAGAGTTGTTGGTATCCAGGGTTGAAAACAATAATTCAGTATTTAATAAATAATAATTTTCGTGCTGGACACGTAAGGTGCCTTCCACATGCCAGCCATCGCGATTAATTTTGGGCAGGGCAATAGTGCGTTGGCTATTGAGTGGTTGTAGCCAAGTGTAATGGAGCAAAACATGGTATTGCGGTTTTCGATGTAAAGCCCAATATTCTTCACGTAATTGGGAGGAAGAGGAGGGGAGAAGGTGAAAAGGTGTCAAGTCCTTATTAATCTTTGCTTCTAGAGGTTTAGCCTGTGAGTTTGTAGAGGATAAAGTTGAAATGAGAGAAATTTCTGGCGGCACAGAAGAAGCTTGTTGGTGGGTAAAGACAATGAGATCAATTTGGTACAACGAAGCCGCTGCTTTCGCATGCATAAGGCATGAAAAAAGAGTGAACACGACAGAAATAAATATCCTAACCATTTTTTTTTCTTCTTCCCTAATTTAATATTATCAAATTATACCGAGGTGCCATCCACTTTCAATTGATATGCCTAAACTCGCGGAAATTAAACAGCTTAGTGTTGCTTTTCTTGGTAAAAAACAACTCACTACAGCTGTTGATAATTTAAATTTTACCATTAATCCAGGTGAAACCTTGGCTCTATTAGGAGAGTCTGGTTGTGGTAAATCGATAACTGCCCTTGCGTTGATGCGTCTTTTACCGCGCAATGCCGTGTATGGTTGGCGTAGCGAGATTCGCATCGCGGATCAAGATATATTGTCTGTGCCCGAGTATATTATGCGTACTTTACGGGGTCGGCGTATCGCGATGATTTTCCAAGAGCCAATGACCGCATTAAACCCAGTCTTAACGATTGGTGAGCAACTAGCTGAAATTTTACGGAAAAATCAAAGCGTTGGTGTATCGGTCAAAGAGCGCTTAATTGAACTCTTGCAAGAAGTCGAAATGCCCAAGCCCGAGCTACGCCTGCAGCAATACCCCCATCAATTATCTGGAGGGCAAAAGCAACGCGTCGTTATTGCGATGGCTTTGGCTGCTAATCCAGAGATATTGATTGCCGATGAGCCGACCACAGCGCTTGATGTGACTATCCAAGTCACAGATTTTAGCTGTGCTTAAACGACTACAGCAGCAATATCAAATGAGGATGTTATTAATCACGCATGATCTTGGTGTGGTGCGTGTTATGGCCGATCGAGTGTGTGTGATGTATGCAGGTCAAGTGGTTGAACAAGCCTCTGTAGCCGAGTTTTTTACGCAAGTGCTGCATCCTTATTCCCAGCAATTACTGGCTTCCCTACCTGATTTCAATAAGCGCGAACAACGGTTACTATCTATTCCTGGGGCTGTGCCAACGCTAGATGCCTTGCCGAAGGGGTGTCGGTTTCATCCGCGTTGCGCGCATGCATTTTTGCTGTGTGAATCGAAAGAGCCGCAATTACAAGGGTATACAACATCGTCAGGTGCGCTGTCATTTATACCCAGAGCAAGAATATCCACCCCCTCTACCTAGAACAGAAATAACTCAACGGGTTAAAGTGGAAAGCAGTGAAATAGTATTGCAAGTGAACAATTTAGCGGTCTATTTTTTGTCTAAAAAAAGGGTATTGCACTCCAATGCTGAGCTGATCAAAGCCGTAGATGGCCTGTCGTTTGATTTATATAAGGGGAAGACCTTAGCACTGGTAGGGGAATCAGGCTGTGGAAAAACGACCACAAGTCGAGCTCTATTGCGGTTGCAACCCATAAGCAGCGGAGAAATTTTTTATCGCGGTCAAAATGTTAGGGAATTACATGGTCGGTCTTTGCGGGAGTATCGTAAGAAGGTGCAAATTATTTTTCAGGATCCATTTTCCTCGATGAATCCACGCATGACTGTGGGGGAGATTTTAGCGGAAGGTATGCAGGCACAAGGTTTGGCGGCAGGCTTCATTCGCAAAAGGCAGCAGACGCTATTGGAGCAGGTCAATTTGCCACGCAATAGTTTAACTCGTTACCCGCATCAGTTTTCTGGCGGCCAGCGTCAACGAATTTGCATTGCACGGGCACTGGCTACTGAGCCTGAGGTATTAATTTGTGATGAGCCTACCAGTGCTCTGGATATTTCTGTGCAGGCACAAATACTCAATTTGTTGCGGGATCTGCAGCAAGAAACAGGGATATCGTATTTGTTTATTACTCATAATATGGCGGTGGTCTCGTACATTGCCGATGAGGTATTGGTTATGCAGGATGGAAAGAGGGTTGAGGCGGGGACATGTGAAAAGATTTTGCACCATCCTGAGCAAACGTATACCCGTCAATTATTAGCGAGTGTTTTGCAAATTATTGAGTGATATTATCCGAGCAGCGACTCCTGAGCGTAGCGAAGTTGATCTCCTCAGTTGATCACTATGCCAGATTCAGGAGATCCTTCACTGCGCTCAGGATGACGGGGCAACGATGATCTCCTGAATGTGGAGGGGTGCTTAATCAGGGGGATCCTTCGCTGCGCTCAGGATGACGGGGCAACGATGATCTCCTGAATGTGGAGGAGTGCTTAATCAAGGGGATCCTTCGCTGCGCTCAGGATGACGGGGCTATTAGGGATTGAATTTCCATTTTTAAAGTCGCTATATTTTTAGCGAGTTGTGCTATTCTTGGAGCATAGGGTTCTAACCGAGCGCTGTATTCTTTAATATAACGCTCGCGGGCTTTTTTTTGTTTGTGAAGTTTTTCTTTTTCTTCGTTGTTTTGGCAATTTGCTAGTTTCTCATTGATCTCCGCCAGTTGGGCGGTTTTCAGCGCCAATTTTTGTTGCAGCTGATCGAGCAACTCTAAACTTCTCTGATGCATTTCTTGTGCTTTGATCAGGCAGGCTTTCTTTGCAGCGACTTGACGGTTGTAATTCTCAAGGCTTTCATGCTGAATGTAGGTTGATAATGGAACATTGAAAAAACTTCTACCTGGCATAATGGTTTTCTCCTAAACTTTCCCTTTACCCTACCCACTGCGACACCAAATACACCGTCATTGCGAGGAGCGTAGCGACGAAGCAATCCAGTGGCCTTATGAGATGCTAGGAAAGGTCGCTGGATTGCTTCGCTAACGCTCGCAATGACGGTGCTACGCTCGCAATGACGGTGCTACGCTCGCAATGACGGTGCTACGCTCGCAATGACGGTGCTACGCTCGCAATGACGGGCTAAGCTCGCAATGACGCATTAAAAATGCATCTCCTTAGCATGACGCCTGTGTCCCGACAATGGGGGAAGGCGCTTATTGCATCTGATTCCTGGTTTGTTCTTGTTCGTTCTCCTGAGGGTTTACTTCGTCCTGTGCTTTGTGTGATTGATTGTCTTGTTTAGAGATCGCTGGTTCATTATTGCTACTCTTGGACGGCTGTACCGGCTGGATGCTAAGACCTTTTTGTGCCTGCGAGTCGCCACCATTAAGATTTCCGTCTAGCTTATCAAATGAAGCAGTTTCTTCTTCTTCTTCGTCAGAAGATCCCACATCCAAAAGTACAGTAGTAGAGTGGGGTTCATCTTGCGAATCGTCTTCGCTTGTTTCACCTGTACTCACTATAGGAGTTCCTAAAGATATGCTCACTAAAGATTCTAGATCCTCTTTGCTCACATCGATTAGGTCGTCAACCGTTTTCTTTGCAGAACTGAAATCGGTAGAATGTTGCTCGATCGCTTTTGTTGCATCGCCAATAAGAGCAGATCTCTCATCTATTTTTCTCTGATATTCTTTATGATACTGGGACTCAGTGTAACCTATCTCAGCACCTGCAATGGCTCCAACAGTTGCAACGGCAGATGCGCTAGCTACTGCTACGGAGATACCCATGACAATACCAAAGGGAGCTAAAACCCCTGTCGCAATGAGTACTATACTGATAATTGTCAGCAAGGCAAACGATATCAGGATTATCATATTACGATTTCGACTGAAGAATCCTGAGGTTTCGGGTGGAGTCGGTTGGGGAGTCTTCTGTGCTTTCTCCAGTGCCTTCTTAAGTGGCTCAGATTTTATATTTTCGACCTCATCTAAAAGGGTCTTGACGAATTTCTTAAACTCCTTACCTCTATACTTTTGCATGTCCTTAGTAGTAGGATTGTTCTGTATTGCTTGAAGTTTCTGGTATTCCCGCGCGAGTTCCTCATGTATATGTTTAGGGAGCGTTGACTTTGTTGACTCAAGAATGTAGTTAAGTTTAGACAGATGTTCCTTTAATTCTTTAGAGAAACTCGGCAGTTGCGATTTTCGTTCCTCAATAAATGTTTTAATTTTACCTTCAACTTGTTTGAGCTGCTCCTCAGTGTTGTGGTAAAAATCAGGGCTTGTTTTGTACAGATTTTTTTGTTCTTTTAGAAGTACTGTAAATTCTGGATCATGAGTAAGCTTTTGTTTATAGGAGTCAGCGAGCTTCCATAGTGCATCTATTTTTTTTGCATCCTCTTGTTCTCTCTCAATTAGACGTTCTATAGTCATACCATCATAAGATACTGCCTCAGTTGAAGAGGGATTTTTAACCAAGTCTCGAAGTTTACTGCTAGTCAGAGAATATTGAGCTCGGATATAGCCAGAGTTGTTTCCGGCCTCACGTACCAGTTCAGTTGCCAAGCAGGTCAAATGCATACCACGACGTAGAGATGTTTTTATTGATTCATCTTGCTGCAATTCTATGAAGGTGTTAATTCTTGCCTGAATTTGCGTGAGTGTAGTTTCGAAATTACCAGTTTTAAAAAAATCAACCTGGTCCCTTGATGCTTTCTCGATCCTATCAATGTACCCTTGCAGAGCCGAGTCACTACGCAATGCCTCCTCTCTAGCAAAATCAATAAAATGTTGCAGTTGAACTGTTTTAACATCCCGGTTATCTATATTTAGATTGGGTTTGATTCGGCGGTGTAACTCTTCAAAACGCTCCATATTAAGAGAGTCACCTTGAAAAAGACCCGTTAACAATTGGCTTAACTTTTTAGAGTTTATTTGTTCATTAATCTCCCCAGGTACTGCTGCCTCATTGATAGAGCTTCCTAGCGATTTGACTTGATAAGGCAATAAAGTAGGATGAGCAATAACAGTGACTTGCCTATCGTTTGGGGCATAATTAGTGCCTCGGATAATGCCTACTACAAAATTACGCTTACGCTGGGCCACGGGAGGATCATTAGGGCTTATTTCGGTTTCAGGACTAGGATCGTCTCTCAGGTAACTAATAGCAAGGGCACAAGGAACTCCATTATCATCGAGATAAGCGATTCGAATATCATCAATAAAGCTAGTTTCACTTCCCTCCGCACCTGCTCGACCTATTCCATGGAGGAACTTATAACCCATTTTGGTGCAAGTCAATGCTAATGACCCACCATCAAAATCACCTTGGGTAAAAGAGCGTGTCTCCTCGGTAAACCTATCCTCTTTGCGTAAAATGTCTTTTATTTGCGCAACATTGTGAGAGTAGCTTACATAAGGTGTTCTATGAAGATCTTTCTCTACCTGTTCTCTATATGCTGTCTGTGCTTGAGCTTCAGCATAGTTTGGAAAGCCTAATGCATCCACAACCTGGGTATAGTTCCCAGAAAATTTTCTCATGACCATGGAATTACCCTAATTACATACTTTATAAACTCATTATATGCTTAGAACATTAAGGAATTATTAAGTGCGATATGAATAATATTAGATCATGAGCCCATGTAAACTGCGCTGCACTGCTTGAAAATTCAGCGTTTTCGGTGCAAAACTAGCGAATTGTCAACGGAACCTAGATCCGCTTGCTGATAAAATTAACTAAATCAGTTAGGGCAACATGAGTTGTCTCACTGCTATTTCTCGCTTTGTATTCCACAAAATTCTGTTGCAAATTGCGTTCACTCACAACTAAGCGATGAGGGATACCGATTAGATCACTATCGGCGAATAGAACACCAGCTCGTTCGTTGCGATCATCAAGAAGCACATCATAACCTTGTTCGCTAAGTTGCTGATAAATGGACTCGGCGGTGTCTTTGACTACGGTAGAGTGTTGGCTATTGATTGGGATAATAACCAACTGAAAAGGGGCTATACTTACTGGCCAAACAATGCCATGCTCATCATGATGCTGCTCGATTGCGGCAGCAACGACGCGGCTAATGCCTAAACCATAGCAGCCCATGGTCATTGTTTGCTGCTGGCCTTCTTCGTTGATGACGCTAGCATTCATCGCTTGTGCGTACTTGTCACCGAGTTGGAATACGTGTCCCACTTCGATACCGCGACAACTATGTAAATGACCTTGATTATCGGGACTCGGATCACCTTCTTTGACATTACGTAAATCATAGGCATCGTGATATTGCGCATCGCGTCCCCATGCAGCGTATCGGTAATGCTTATCCGGCTGATTTGCACCACAAATGAAAGAAGTTAGAGCCAGCGCATGGTGATCGGCAATGATTGGAATTGTTAAACCAACAGGGCCAATAAAGCCTGGTGGGATCTGCAGAGCCTTAACAATAGTTTGATCCTCAGCAAAGGATAAAGGTGATTTCACCAATGGGTGTTTGCTTGCTTTTACCTCATTGAGCTCATCATTACCCCGCAAGACCAACGCGACTAAAGGGGTTTCTTCCCCCTCCACAATTAATGTTTTTATAATCTGTTCGGGGCCTGCCTGTAAAAATTTTGCTAGATCAGCAATTGTTTTATGCCCTGGTGTGTCAGCGAGAGCGATCTCCTCTGGTGGAAGAGAAGTTGCTTTCTTAGGCAGTAAACACGTTGCTTGTTCGACATTGGCGGCATAATTACTGCCGTCACTATAGAAAATCAAATCCTCACCTGAGTCGGCGAGTACTTGAAACTCATGTGACGTCGAACCACCAATCGCACCCGTATCCGCTTCTACAACGCGATAGCGTAATCCCAGGCGGTCAAAAATTCGGCAATAAGCCTGGTACATGGCGTCATAGGTTTGTTGCAGGCTCTCAGGCGTTAGGTGGAAGGAGTAGGCATCTTTCATAATAAATTCACGCGCCCGCATGACTCCAAAGCGTGGTCTAATTTCATCACGAAATTTAGTTTGTATTTGATACAAATTAATAGGTAATTGCTTGTACGACTGCAGTTCTTTGCGGATTAAATCAGTGATCACTTCTTCATGTGTGGGGCCAAAACAGTAGTCGCGCTCATTACTGTCACGCATTTTTAAAAGTTGGTCACCAAAGGTATCCCAACGGCCGGTTTCTTGCCATAATTCTGCAGGTTGTACAGCAGGCATCAGCACTTCCATGGCTTTAGCACGATTCATTTCTTCGCGCACAATGTGCTCAACTTTGTGCAATACCTTAAGACCAAGGGGCAGCCAGGTATAAAGACCTGCACCTAGCTTACGGATCATACCCGCTCTTAACATGAGTTGGTGCGAGATAACCTCAGCGTCATTGGGAGTTTCTCTTAAGGTAGCTAATAGCCATTGAGATGCGCGCATACAGGTTCCTGGTCATAATTTGAATTAAGTCAAGGATTATATACTTCCTTGCTGCGCAAATAAAATGGATTTCCCTTGGGGGATTGCCAGCTATTGTTGGGCCTTGGCCCAACAAATTATCCACAATTTTGTGACCTATGTTAAACGTAGGTTGGGCCTTGGCCCAACAATGGTTTTGGCAAGTATATCCGCTCATAACCGAGCCGCGACCATCAGGGAGCGGAAATGTTTATAAAATAAATTCCTTTTTCGTCGAGAGCAAGCTATGATAGCTCCCGAGTCCAAACTCGTTGGCAATACATGGAGATAATCAAATGTTTCGGCGATTTAAGTCCAGGTCGCGTGCTGTGCTTGGTGTGGATATTTGTCCAACATCAGTTAAAATTATGGTCGTTTCTACCTATGGAGAGAAATGTTGTATCGAAGCCTATGGCTATGAGCGACTACCACCGAATAGTAACTCGATTAGCGAGATTAACACGCTCACCTCGACTGTCCAAAAGCTTTTAGCAGAAAACAAGATATCCACAAAATTAGCTGCGCTTGCTGTTCCAGATTCCTCTGTGATTAGCAAAACAATCCAACTCCTTGGCAGTTTAACTGATTTAGAACTGGAAGAATTGGCTTTTCTTGAAGCAAAGAAATCACTTGTTTACTCAGCTGATGAAATTAGTGTTGATTTTGTTGTCCTAGGGCCAAGTAATGAATTTTGCGGCATGCTTGATGTCCTACTTTTCGCCTCCCGAACCGAAACGATTAATAAGCGCGTTGCAGCAATAAAGGGGACTGGGCTTAAGGTTAATATCGTTGATATCGAATCGTATGCAATTGCCCGAGTCATTGAGCTGGTCTTTGCTAAAACTGATTTTACTGATTACCAAACTAAAATCATTGCAGTGATTGATATCGGTTATCAATTTACGCGGTTATGCATCATGGATGCAGGACGAATCATCTATACTCGTGAGGAGACGTTTGGTTTTAAGCAATTGCTCGATGCGGTGGTGCAATACTATAAAGTATCCTTTACAGAAGCGCAGGATTTACTCGAGCAAGAGGGCATGCCAGAAAATTATGTCGAGGACGTTCTACAACCCTTCATGGATTTAATCTTGCTGCATATCAAAAGAAACCTACAATATTTTTTTACCACATCGCATTATGAATTGATTGATCACATTTACTTAGCAGGCGAATTTATTGATTTAGATAAATTGGCTAGCACAATGCAAGACAAAGTTGGCGTTTCAACGTCGGTAGCAAATCCATTGCAGCATATCGCGGTTGCAAGCAATGTGAATTTGCAAAAACTGAGAAGGCTTGCTCCCTCCTTTCTGATCGCGTTGGGTTTGGCATTAGGGCAGCTTAAATGAGCATCGACATCAATTTACTCCCTTGGCGACAAATCAGGCGAAATAATGAAAAAAAAACAAGTATTATCGTTATGGTAGTTGTTCTTATGATTGTTATAGCTAGTGGCTTATTGGTGGCAGATTACATGCGAAGATTTAGTGATTTACAGGTGAGTCGTAATCAACGTATTGGTTATGAAATTGAAAGGATTAACAAGCATATACAAGACATTGAAAAACTGAAAACGCAAAAGAAAAAATTAATTGAACGCCTCTTTTTTATGCAAAAAATTAACAATGATGCGTCTTTGCTTCTTCACTTATTTTCTGAATTAACACAACTTATACCTGAGGAAATCTATCTTAATCGGTTCCGGCAGGACGATGCAAAAATCACTTTGCAGGGTGTTGCTGCATCCAATGATGCAATCTCATTATTGATTCAAAACGTCGAAAGAAATCCCTGGCTGCAAGACGCCAAGTTGGTCGAAATTAAAAGAGCCAGGTACACAGGAAATAAAATGTTCATTTTGAGTTTCTTCCTGAGCGCAGCGATCTTACCCGAGCCGCGACCGTTAGGGAGTGGATAAATCATATCCGCTTACTTACGTGCGCGGCTCGGGTAAGATCGCTGCGCTCAAAATGACGGGATCCTGTTTACTTGGAGCATAGGCTATTACAGGATGGTACACGCAGATGATTAATTTTAACAAAATGACGGTAGAAAATTTTAACCAATGGCCATTGTCACTGAGGTATGTTGTGCTAATTCTTTTAGCCCTCTTATTTGGCATAGTTTGTTGCTGGTTCATCCTAAAATCAGATTTTTACCACTATAAAAAATTAGTCCAAGAAGAAAAAAATTTGCAAAGAGAATTTGAAGAAAAACGACAACGAGCTAATTTACCAGCGTATCAACAACAAGTTGCAAATTTGCAAAAAAATTACCGCGATAAATTGCAGCAATTAGCGGGTAAGGATGAAATTTACAACCTGCTGAATGAAATGTCTAAAACCGCTATTGAATCTGGCCTTGTTGTTGAATTATTGGCTCCTAAAGCAGCAGAAAAGCGTGATTTTTTGATGGAGTTAGCTGTTGATATGACAATGATCGGCAAGTATCAACAATTGGTGTCATTTTTGAGTAAAGTTAGGCAGTTTAATTATTTAATTAGTTTTCATAATTTGGTAATAACGAAGGATTTTATTAGCCAAGAGAAGATTAGTACAGAAGTAAAATCGGATAAATTTTTGCGGATGGAAATAAGAGCAAAAATTTATCAGCTATCTGGCAATAATTAGGGCGTGTTGACAATTCACCTTCACCGCCTACGTGCCGCGACTTGTTCGCGGCATCCAGACGATCTTAATCAATGGCAAATTTTTTAATTTCAACATCTCTTGGATGCCGCGAACAAGTCGCGGCACGTAGATGCTAGAGCAGAGATGAATTGTCAATAGGCCCTAATATCATGAAAAAATATTGCATTGTAATCACTCTATTTTTGCTTTCTTCAATGGCTTGTTGCGCTGTGGCCGACTCGCTAACCCTTTATCTTAAGAAAGTAAAGTACCAAGCTATGCAACCGACTGAGCCAATCCCACCACCCGATGTTTTGCCAAAATTCCTTTACCCAAAAAATGATAATAACTCCAGCCCATTCGCGCCGAAAGTGCGAGAATTCACGCATGATTCAGCTGCTGGAAAAATCTCGCAAGAGGAAGGAAAGGCGAAAAACAGTCCACCGCCATTTCTGAATAAATCAGCTAGTGGCGATCGTATTTCTTTGAATTTTCAGGATATTAAAGTGAGGGTTGCGCTACACCTTTTGGCTGATTTTACTGGAATAGACCTGGTGGTCAGTGATAAAGTTACCGGTAAAATTACATTACATCTAAATGACATTCCCTGGGACCAAGCATTGGATATTATTCTTACCACTCGATCGTTGAGTAAGCGAAAGATAGGCAATGTTCTATTTATAGCTCCAGCTGAAGAAATTCTTGAGCGCGAGAAAAAAGAATTCAATGCCCAGATCGATCGAAAAGATTTAGCCCCACTGCGCTCTGACTTAATACAAATTAATTATGCAAAGGCCAATGATATTGCTACTTTATTAAAAGACCAAAACGCCAGTCTATTATCTTCTCGTGGTAGTTTGCGTGTTGACCCAAGAACCAATGCGATTTGGATCCAAGATATTGACGTGCAGCTTACCAAAATAAGGCAGCTTGTGCGTCGCCTAGATGTGCCGGTTAAGCAGGTTCTTATTGAGGCGCGCATAGTGAATGCATCGAAAGATTTCGCTAGGGATTTAGGAGTCCGTTTTGGCCTATCCAAGCCAACCCATTTGGTAGGTCATTTAAAAGGTATCAAGCGAGCAGAAGAGGATAGTGCACTATCCGATGAGGTGCCATTGGCGGAGCGTTTAAACCTTGATCTTGTTGCGGTACCACTGGCAAGCCCTCCAGCATCCGTGGGTATCGCTTTGGCTAAGCTTGGGAATGGTATTCTCCTCGATTTAGAACTCTCTGCTCTCGAGAGTGAAGGAAAGGGAGAAATAATTGCCAACCCTAGGTTAATGACTATTAATCAACAGGCAGCTCTTATTGAGTCAGGAGAAGAAATACCCTATCAAGAAGCGACCGCAAATGGGGCAACAACGGTCACATTTAAAAAAGCCGTACTAAGTTTAAAAGTGACACCACAAATAACGCCAGACCGAAAGATTTTGATGGATTTACACATCAACCAAGATATTCCCTCTGTGAAAGTATTTAATGGAGTTCCTTCTATTTTAACCAAGGAAATTCAAACAAGTGTTTTAGTAAATAATGGACAAACCATTGTATTAGGCGGTATTTATAAGCAGGATAAATATAATACGTTAACTCGTGTCCCCTTCCTAGGGGGATTGCCGGTTGTGGGGTGGTTATTTAGTAAACGCACCACGACAGTTGGAAATGAGGAGTTGCTCATTTTCATCACTCCTAGGATAATAACCCACAATGCAAATTAGTTCTGGGGTCAATTTTCTTAGTTAAGGTCTGCTGACAATTCGCTAGTTGACGTGGTGTTTTCGGCCAAAATAGTAGAATTGTCAACAGACCCTGATACAGTTCGAGGGGTGCGTAAGTAAAAATGAGCATAGTTAAAGTACGAAATATATTTCTAATAGGGCCGATGGGGGCGGGTAAGAGTACAATAGGCCGTACTTTGGCAAAGGAGCTTAAACTTGAGTTCTTTGATTCTGACGAAGTGATACAAGAACGTGCAGGAGCCGATATTTCCTGGATTTTTGATATAGAGGGTGAAGAGGGTTTTCGTCGTCGTGAGCAGAAAGTAATTGATGAATTAACCCAAAAAAATAATATTGTGCTAGCGACTGGTGGCGGTGTAGTAATGACCCCGGAAAACCGTAATGCGCTTGCTGGTCGCGGTACAGTGATTTATTTAAAAACATCTTTGCAACAGCAGTATGAGCGGACAAAGCGTGATACCAAGCGCCCACTACTCCAAACAGATGACTTAACAGGGCGATTAGAGATGTTGCGTGATGAGCGAGAGCCATTCTATGATGAATTGGCGGATATTAGCTTTGAAACCGATAAATTAACCGTCAAAGCGGTAGCGAACAACATTATTAAGTACATCTATGGCGAAATTTGATTCATACCAAGAATTGCTTATCCGCTTGCCAGGGCATCAATACCCTATCCTTATTGGCCATAATGCTTTACTTGATCAAGCGTTGTTGCGTCGCTATGTCTTGTCTAAACAAGTCTTGATTGTGACCAATGCTACGATTGCGCCACTTTACCTTAGTCATTTGCAAGCAGCATTTGCAGATAGGCAATGTGATGTTGTTATTCTTGCTGATGGCGAGGCTTATAAAAATCAGCAAAGTTTATCTACAATCTATGATACTTTGGTCGCTAAACAACATCACCGCGACACCACCTTGATTGCGCTAGGAGGTGGAGTGGTTGGTGACATGACTGGTTTTGCTGCAGCGACTTTCCAAAGGGGGGTACGATTTATACAAATACCAACTACCCTATTAGCTCAAGTTGATGCTTCCATTGGTGGAAAAACTGCAATTAATCATCCACAAGCAAAGAATATGATTGGTAGTTTTCATCAACCGGATGCGGTCATCATCGACTTAAATACACTGCAAACCTTGCCACAACGAGAATTCCGTGCGGGTCTTGCTGAAGTGATCAAGTATGCTTTATTGGCTGGTGACGAATTCTTTTCCCTTGTTTATCATGCTCTAGAAAACGATTTACATGCAGCATTGCCAGCAATTATTAGCCAGAGTTGCCAAATAAAAGCTAAATTGGTCCAACAAGACGAACGAGATGAAACCGGGCAACGGGCACTGCTAAACCTTGGCCATACGTTTGCGCATGCGCTTGAAGCGTGTACGCACTATAATCGCTGGCTACATGGGGAGGCGGTTGCTATTGGACTGTATTGTGCTGCTGAACTTTCTCAGCACCAAGTGCAATTTGCCAAAAAAGCTTTGCATTTAGTTGATAACATGCTGATCATGGCGAAATTGCCCCGCAGGATTCCGAAGGATATTGACCTTAATGAGCTCCGTGCATTAATGTCTCAAGATAAAAAAATTAAAAATAAAGACTTGCGCTTTATACTAATGAGAGCTATTGGAGATTGTTATATCGATGACAAGGTGTCGGAGGATAGTTTACGTTTATCATTAGAGAGTGCAGTCGAAGGAGATTAGCAATGCAAAATAAAGCGATAAGGAAAGCGATAAGGCCGGCCGTCAATCAGAAGAGGGGTAGCTCTGCTTACAAGCGTAAGTCTGTTGTACGAAATATGAGCTTTTTAGCAACTGCGGTAATTGCTTTATTGGCGTCATCCTATCTATTGCAAAATCAATTTTTGCCTGCAGCAGAAAATTTCTTGGTAGACGCGGTAGAAACAGACTATGTCGCACCCGATCCAGTCGTGGAAATTAGCCAACCATTACCGTCCCTTGTACCGACTATCTCTATGCGAGCCCTCCAACCCCTTGGAGTAAACATCAGAAAAGAACTCCGCACCACCAGCCCCTCTCCCGCCCTGCGGGTACCCTCTCCCCGTTCCCGGGGCGAGGGGGAAAATGAAGGAAGTTCTTTGGGAGAAGACGTGGTTTTGACCAGTCAATTACCTGATATTAACTCTGCATTTGCTAGTCGACCCAGCCAAATCCCAGGATGGTTAGTTGCTGCAGTAAGGCAGCAAGTACAGCCTTCACCAAGACGAGTTTTGGATGTTGCGATTGAAGAAGAACATGATGATTCTCTGGTGGTCAGAGATAGGGTAGTGGTTATACCGAAGGTTCTACACCCTCAGCAATCCGTGCCAACTGTTACGGTAGCCAGCACTAGCAACGCTCCAGTGCCCCACAGTGCCCCAGGGAAAATTACAGTATCGCAAAATACGCCGCACAAAATTGGCCAAGCGAAGGCTTTTACGAAACAATTTACTATACAGATATTAGCAAGCCGCAAGCGAGAACAGATCATGCGCTTTGTGAATAGCCATAAAATAGGTGCCGAGGTGAATATTCGCTTGACCAAACGTGATGGTTTAGATTGGTATGTCTTAACTATTGGTCAATTTGCTCAAGTCGAACAAGCTCGGGCTGCTATTAAAAATTTGCCAACAGAGCTTGCGCGACTTAATCCTTGGGTTCGCCCAGCGGGGCAATTAAAGGCGCTTGCTTAAATCTTTTCTGCTAGGCCCTATAGTCCCAGCGGCGTCATTGCGAGCCTTTATACAGGGCCTGAAAAACGTACCGAACTAACATTGTACCGTCATTGCGAGGAGCGTAGCGACGAAGCAGCGACCTTTCCTAGCATCTCATAAGGCCACTGGATTGTTTCACTGCGTTCGCAATGACGAACATACGATTCTCTACAACCCAGACTGGGCTTGAAGTTAGTTAAGAGCGTAGCCCGTCATTGTGAGCGTTAGCCCGTCATTGCGAGCGTTAGCGAAGCAACCCAGGAGTGTTAGGCACAGATTATATATGCTTGTAACTTCCAGCTTCGTATCCCTGGGTTGCTTCGCTAACGCTCGCAATGACGCTATAGGAGCTGTTACGTCTATACCAAATTAAATAACCAATCACCGCCATTCCTGTGTATAAAAGCATCAGTATGCAATGAAAAGGTAATTGTGTATGGAAGTACATGTAGGCATAAAGTGCATCAGTAAAAAACCAAAAAATCCAAGTAGCAATGACTTTGTGACACATTAACCATTGAGCTGCTAAACTTAATGAAGTCGTGAGTGCATCTAAAACGACTACAGTGGAGTGAGTAAGCGTAGCAAGTAAAATTCCTATGAGTATGAAGCTGCCCATCACGGACGTTGTAAGTAGATACCATTGTTTCCTAGAAAGTTTGCGAATGGTATCCACTTGTTTTGTCGGTCTTTGCCATAAATACCAACCGTAGCAGGTCGTTAGGAAGTAAAATGATTCAAGCACCATATCAGCATAGATTCCATTTTGCCAATAGAGAAAACTATTTAAGCAAGTAGCTAACAAAGTAATTAACCAAGCTTTATAATCAAGGCGAATGAAATAGTAGGTGGATAAAAGTGAAGTTATTGCACCGAGTATATCTAACAACATAGTTATTTTACAGCGAGTAGTTTGCTTTAGGGTTATAGGAGATTTTATAGTAAACTGGAGATTTCCGCTATGATAGGATAAAGAGCTGTAGCGGACAATTTATTTGTCCGCTACAATGTTGCGGACAATTCTATTTGTCCGCAACATGATAGGATAAAGAGCAGGCTTAGGTGGGAAATTAAAAATTTTTCTGCTAGTCTTTAGAGTAGCTTGAGGACGTTGAGGAGAAATAATAATGTACAAAAGGGTGTTATTCGCGACAGATTTTGATGAAGTAGGTGTCAGAGCTGCGCACAAAGCGAAGAAGATTGCCGATGAAAACCAAGCTGAATTGCTTCTCGTTCATGTTGTAGAACCAATTCCAGCCTATGCATATCCTGGTTTTGCAGGATTTGCCGAGGTAGAGGTATCAATCCGCGAACAGGCCGAAAAGGAGTTAGCTGCGTTGGCTAAACAATTAGGTGTGGATGAAAAGCATAGAATGATTGAGTTTGGTTCTACCAAGAATGAAATTCTGCGTGTGGCGCAAGAAAAGAAAATTGATTTAATCGTCACCGGTAGTCATGGGAAACATGGTCTTGCTCTGCTACTTGGGTCAACTGCTAATGCTATTCTCCACGGTGCTGAGTGTGATGTCCTTATAGTGCGTCCTAAGCTTGCTCATGAAGAGTAAGCATCCAGCACTGTTCACCGAAAAGCCATATTTTGATCAACCTGAACTCAAATCTGGCTTTTCACCAAGATTCTGTGAAAAATCCAGCATCGCGTTAGTGGGATAGGTACTGAACAAACCATGTTTTTGCTAAATTTGCTGCTGCATCAAGTGTGCCTGGCTCCTCGAAGAGATGAGTCGCACCAGGGACGATTGCCAATTTTTTAACACAATTCATTTGTTTCATTGCGGTTTGATTCATTCCAATAACAGCTTCATCGTTGCCACCAACGATCAATAGGGTGGGGGTTTGGAGCAAAGCTAAACTAGTACCTGCCAAATCGGGTCTGCCACCACGCGAGACGATGGCTTTAATTATCCCCGTTTGTTTTGTTGCGGCAACTATTGCTGCTCCACCTCCTGTACTTGCACCAAAATAGCCAAAATTAAAGTTATACTCATGAAGCTCTGTAGAGCACCAATTGGTCGCATCGATCAAACGTGAAGCGAGGAAATCTATGTTAAAACGAAACTTTAAGGTTAGATTGTCAATAGAGTCTTCTTCTGCTGTTAATAAATCAAATAATAAAGTGGCCAGTTTAGCTTTATTTAGCAAATGAGCGACGTATTGATTACGCACACTCAGGCGGCTACTCCCACTGCCATGAGCAAACAATACAATCCCGTGTGACTCATTAGGTATATACAGGATCCCATTAAGTTGCGAATGATCACTGGGGATAACAATCTCATGCTCAAGATCAGGGGTAAAATTGGTCATTGTTGCTCATCCTTATAACCTGGGAATAAGGGAGGCAGTATTTGGTTAGCCTTTGTTAATAAAGTAAATACTTCCTCATCCGATGTCTGGTTAAAATCCTCATACCACAAGCCAACGGCATAAAAATTAACTGGTCTAAGCGGGCAAATAAAGTGATCAGCTTGTTTTTGCAATTCTATACAGGTCGAGGCAGCTGCAACAGGTACAGCGACGATGATTGAGGCAGGTTTTTGCTGCCGTAAGGCTTTTAGAGCAGCAAACATTGTCGCCCCAGTTGCCACGCCATCGTCAACTAGAATGATTGTTTTATCTTTAACCTGTAAAGGGGGCTGATCTTTGCGATAGAGTGACTCGCGCCGTTTTAATTCGTCTTGCTCAATATGGATGACACGCTGAATAGCTGTTTCGCTTAAATTTAACGAACTGATGATATCGTTATTGAAAAAGACTATCCCGCCAGTCGCCATAGCCCCCATTGCTAGTTCCTCGTGACCAGGTACTCCTAATTTTCGGACGATAAAAACATCCAGTGGAATAGAAAGTGCCGCTGCAATTTCATAGGCAACAGGGACGCCCCCCCGCGGCAAGGCTAAAACAATAGCATTAGGTTGGTTTGCATAATCTTGTAGTTGTTGAGCAAGGATTACGCCTGCTTCATAGCGATCAATAAATTTTTCCATTTCACTTTCTATCCTAATTAATCCTAATTGTATTATTCTTATAATTATAGCTTGGAAAAAAATCTGCTTAAAAGGAAGCCCTATGCACGCTATGTTAATGCGAAAGCCCCGGCAAACATTGGACTATGTCGACATGGTGAAGCCTCATCCAGCACAGGATGAGGTTTTAATTAAGGTTAGTGCTTGTGGAATTTGCCGGACTGATTTACATGTCGTAGATGGTGAATTGACAAACCCTAAGCTCCCTCTTGTTCCTGGTCATCAAATTGTAGGCCGTATTGAGAAATTGGGTGAGGCTGTAAAAGGGGTTACATTGGGGCAGCGTATAGGCGTTCCCTGGTTAGGGAGGAGTTGTGGCCAATGCCATTTTTGTCAAGCTGGACGTGAAAACCTTTGTGATTATGCTTGCTTTACTGGCTATCAAATTGATGGTGGATTTGCTGAATATTGTGTTGCGAATTCGCGTTTTTGTTTTCCTATACCCGCGGGATACCCAGATCAGCAAGCCGCGCCCTTATTTTGTGCTGGACTAATTGGTTATCGTGCGCTGCAAAAGACAGGGGATGCGAGACGTTTAGGTCTCTATGGATTTGGCGCTGCGGCCCATATTCTTATTCAAGTAGCTCGGCAACAAGGTCGAGATGTCTATGCATTTACTAGTCCTGGCGATTATGATGCACAGAATTTTGCCTATCAGATGGGGGCTACTTGGGCGGGTGATTCTAGCCAAAGAACAGCGCAGCCGCTTGATGCAGCCATTATCTTTGCTCCGATAGGTGCTCTGGTTCCTTTAGCTCTGGCCAATACAGCGAAGGGTGGCATTGTTGTTTGCGCAGGTATTCATATGAGTGATATCCCCAGCTTTCCCTACGAAATTCTTTGGGGAGAGCGTACGCTATGCTCAATAGCGAATTTAACCCGAAAAGATGGCGAAGATTTTTTAGCCTTGGCGCCTAAGATTCCAGTAAGAACAGAAATCCATGCGTATCCTCTGCAGGAAGCTAATCGTGCGCTTGATGATCTACGTTACGGGCGATTTACTGGTGCTGCGGTAATTATTATGTAAGGAGATACCATGATGTATCAACAAATTATGATAGCAACTGATGGAAGTGATGCATCATATTCGGCGTTGAGCAAAGCAGTGCAGCTCACTAAAAACCTGGAGGCAAAACTGCGGATTATCTATGTGGCTGATGAGAGTATAGCTAATTACATTGATGGTTATGTCGATTTTGATGCACTCTGGGATGCATATAAGGAAAAAGGACTGAACGTATTAAATAAAATCAGCCAGGAGATTAAACGGGAAAATATTGCATTTGAGACCTTTCTTGTAGAGCTAAAGCCTCATGAAGGACGCCTCGCTGAAAAAATTGTCACAGAAGCACAGACCTGGCCGGCAGACTTACTGGTTATAGGAACGCATGGACGCCACGGCTTTAGTCATTTCTTTTTAGGAAGTGTAGCTACAAACGTAGTAAGAATTGCCACAATGCCAGTGCTCTTAGTTCGGGAACATTAGCCGTCATCCTGAGCGCAGCGATCTTACCCGAGCCGCGACCGTTAGGGAGTGGATAAATCATATCCGCTTACTTACGTGCGCGGCTCGGGTAAGATCGCTGCGCTCAGGATGACGTGCGTTTTTGGCGCAAACTAGCAAATTGTCAACAGACCCTAGTACCCTAAAACTAAATTCCAATTTACTCTTTCATTTTGCAACTATTTTTTTCATAATGAGGAGCGTTTTTACTTCAAAAAGGAACATTATGAAAACATCTATGCAGCTAACCTTGTTGTCTATGCTTGTCGTATCAGCATCCGGGTTTGCAGAAGCACCCTATCAAAATGCTGGTGCTTATTTAAAGACTCGTTTAGATAAGCTTCAGGCGATATCTTGCGATAAAACAGGTAACCAATGTGTTGCGGTTGGTTTTGGAGGAGAATTCCGCATCCAAGATCGCTTCGTATATACCACTCAAGATGGGGGCTTAACTTGGAGTGCTGCAATCCCATTAGCCTCGCCGAAAGAAGAAATATCGCCCGCGCTAAGTGATGATCCAAATCCGGCGAGTATTAGCTGCAATGATTCAGGAACAAAATGCATAATTACAAGTTCTGCGGTTATTAGTAAAGTACCCACACCTATTGTTTACTCTACTGAAGACGCAGGCTTAACCTGGAGTGAGCCAAAAGTACTGCCGTTACCGTTATCAAAAAAAGGTAATCAAAAACAGATCTTTACCAATCGCTCACTTGCCACGAGTATATCTTGCGATCAAAGTGGTGAAGTCTGTGTGGTTGCCGGGAATTTAAGTGGAGACAACGAGGCTATCCCATTAGCCTATGCAACGGCTGATGCAGGAAAAACATGGACATTGTCTAAAGCAATAGAGCAACCATTTCGACAAGCACCTAAAACGATTTTTCATGGGACCTCTTTAGCGAGCGTTAGCTGTGATGTCACTGGACAAAATTGTATTGCAGCGGGTTATTCAGTAACGGCCAATTTTTTGATTGGTAGTATATACACTCAGAAACCTGTCGTATATTCAACCCATGACAAAGGGGCAACTTGGAGTGAGCCATCCATACTGCCAACTATCTTTACCGGTGAAAGCGCGTTAACGGATATTAGCTGTGATGGTTCAGCTATGCAGTGTATTGCAATCGGTGTTACTTATGATCGATATTCGGCTAGCTATCAGCTCATTTCTTATACTACTCGCGATGGGGGTGTAAGCTGGGATAATCAAGTTCAGATTACACCAAATTGGGGAAATCAGGTGCTGAACTCGTTACGCTGTGATTATTCAGGGAAAAATTGCACCGCTGTTGGGGCAGCTGAAAAGGATGTAGTAACTATCCCTGTCATGAAGCCAATCGTCTATGCAACGTTTGATGGTGGCAAGAGCTGGGAAAAGAATACTCATCTATCTTTCCCCTTTTCGTCTGTGCTAAATGATGTTTTTTGCAATGATTTCGGCAATAAATGCATTGCCGTAGGGACTAAAATTGATGAAAATAAGATTTTAGGAAAGAATCCAACAAAAAATTTATTTCAGACATTAATGCCGTTTAAATTACCGGAGCCGTTAAAATCAGATAACTCTGAGGCTGATGAAAGCTCTCAGGGTGAGGAAAGCGGTATTTCATAATTGTCAACAGGCCCTAATCTTTGAGCCGCAACTGCAACCCTAACGGTTGCGGCTCAGAGTTACCCCACCTCCCGCTCGGCTGCGTCATTGCGAGCGCTAGCGAAGCAACCCAGGGATTCAGGGTTGGTAGCTACCACAGTAATATGAGGTTTGATGGAATAGTGCTCTGTACTTCTGTTGGGATGCTGCCACACGGGGAGTTGCGTCGATGCTCTCCAAAACTTAAGCAGGCAAAACACAATTACTGAGCGTGTAATAGGAGCTTTGTGACTGCAAATTTTGTTCTTGCTCACATTCAATAACATTCGCCTTAGCGCTTTCAACAAGACAGCAAATGGCAATCATATCCACGTAAGGCACTATCCGGCCAAAAGCTCCCCATGGCGGTGTCCGAGCGGCCCTTATATAGTGCAAAATTCAAACCTAAGTCGACAACCAATTTACCATCCTGGAACACATCCTGGTTATTAGGGTTAATAAGGTTATAAATCTTCATTCCTCGCTTGAAATTGTCAAAATTGGTAGGCAGTGGATGGAATCGCAGGTCTTTCTCACAAATTCGTTGTAGTAACCACATTTCTTCGCCTTGGGTTTTTCCAACACCTTTGCACCAATAGTTTTTTGCTTTTTCCCACTGGACATTATTTTGCGCTTCCTGACACAACCTGATGCAGGTTTTGTAGGCATTAATCAATCGAAACGATGTACGGCTATCGCGGTAGCGTATGCCATCTTGTTCATACTCAATGCCATCACGGTGTAGTTTGTATTTGAAGATTCTTTCAATCAGCTGGTGCTCTGTATTACTTGATCGACGACTAGAGTAAGTTTCCATGTGCTCGAAGGAGGTTTTAAATTCTTCAAATGCCTGCCTGTCTTTCTCTGTGTTAGCACAGACGGAAAGTTCCTTAATCTTTTTGGTTTCGCGATTGGTATAGTAGAAATTGACGTTACCCTTTTTATCTTGGCAATAAATAATGGCGTCCTTATTTTCAAATAAAGGATAAGTGACCTCTATTTGTGTATGCTCATCTAAATTCCAGGGTAGATTAGGCATAAGAATGCTGTTGAAAGCGTGCCCTGCTGCTTTTAGCAGGTCAACGTCAAGCTTAATTAAATCAGCACCTCCGCTGCCAAGCTCAGCATATTGTTCTTGGCGTTTTTTCCTCAACTCTTCAGGAATGAGCGGGTCGATTGTTTTCTTCATGTCCTCATCACAGAGAAAAATAGTGAGCTGATACGCTGATATGCTAGGAAAAATTCGTCCGCGCAAGTCGATAACTCGTCCCTTCTCGAACAAAGCCTCTGGCTTATGTTTTGCGATTAATCCATCTGGGTTTCCTTGAACAACACAAGTCTGGGCCTTCTTTACTAAAAGTAGGGGTAAGCTTGGCTTGAATAAATTATGCGTTGTTACGGATCTGGACTTTGGACAAACTTCGATCTGAACGGGCCCGGGCCCGTGGGCGAGCCCGCCCGAGCTCCGGCTAATCTACTTTTTGCGCCATTTTAGTCAACATCATAACGAATAAGTAAATCTCTAGCTAAGCGATAATGTTCTTCATGTATAATCCTAGAAAAAGCAGTTGAAGCCTACTGCGCAAGCCAAACGCACTGAATCTGCTCGGCTTTTTTGAATTTTTTCGCTCACCGTAGTGGTGACTACTGCTTTCGCGAAAAAATTCAAAAAAGCCGAACATCTTCAGCACCTTTGACTTGCTCGCTACGGCTTCAACTGCTTTTTCTAGGATAATGAAACTATAAAGCAATCAACACAAGTTCAAAATGATTTTGAACGAATTATTCGAATGATTGGGACACCAGCTCAACCACCCAAACCCCGAAAAAAATCCCTTGGACGACAAGCGGGGAACATTCAGGTAAAACGCATGCGCCATCCTATCGTTAAAAAGTGGAAAAACACGGCTCTTGATGAAAAAATCATTGCATAATCAAGATAAAATAGTCAATAAATAGTGCAGATTGCGCGTTGTTATGCTGGAATATTGCTAATAATCTGGATTTGATTGTAACTTATCACTGTTCGGAGCTCGGGCGGGCTCGCCCACGGGTCCGGGCCCGTTCAGATCGAAGTTTGTCCAAAGTCCAGTACGGATGCATACATTACATTTAAGAGGTCCTTAACGGAAGAGTAACTGGCGATTACTCCCGCAATATCCTCGTTTATGTCTTCAAGAACGTTTGGGGTTAAAGATTTATCGAGTTTCCGTTTCATGTTTTACTCTCGTTTTGCAAATAATGAGCGAAAATTATACATAAAAACACTCTTGATGGATATAAAAAAGACAAATTAAAAAAATTATTTGGTATTTTGTGCAATGCTAGCATAACTGGACTTTGGACAAACTTCGATCAACTGTCTAAGATACTTTAATTCCGCCAAAATCGGAGTATACTCCGGTGATAGCAAGATTATTACAATTATCGTTAGAACAAAGCCTGTTACTCCTAGGCAGGTCGGATTATGAAAAGAATGTTATGTTATTGGTTTATCCCCTTGTTGATGAGTGTATTCCAGCCAATCAATGCAGCTCAAGTTCCCGCTACTCAAGAAGCTATCGATAGGATTAATCAAAAAGCTATTTTAGTTTATGTCAATGAATATCGCGTTAAGCACGGATTAAAACCTCTTAAGATGAATAATCTTATGTCAGTGGAAGCCGCAAAGCACAGTCGTAATATGGCAAGCCATACCATTCCCTTTGGCCATAAATATTTTGACAAGCGCATTCATCGCTTGTTTGCTGAAATTAAACACTGCTCGGGTGGAGCTGAGAATGTTGCTTATAATTATAAAGATGCTAAAGATGTAGTACGTAATTGGCTAACTAGTCCAGGACACCGCAGGAATATAGTAGGGAACTATAATTTAACCGGTATAGGCCTTGCTCGTGATAAAAGGGGGAAGCTCTATTTCACGCAAATCTTTATCCGCTCTTAACTAACTTCAACCCTTGTTTTTATCCTTAATCTCTCTCTAACTGGACTTTGGACAAACTCCGATCTGAACGGGCCCGAGCCCGTGGGCGAGCCCGGGCCCGCCCGAGCTCCGAACAGTGATAAGTTACAATCAAATCCAGATTATTTTAGCAATATTCCACCATCACAACGTGCAATCTGGTCTATTTATTGACAATATTATCTTGATTATGCAATGATTTTTTCATCAAGAGCAGTGTTTTTCCACTTTTTAACGATAGGATGACGCATGCGTTTTACCTGAATGTCCCCCGATTGTCGTCCAAGGGCTTTTTTTCGTGGTTTGGGTGGTTGAGCTGGTGTCCCAATCATTCGAATAATTCGTTCAAAGTCATTTTGAACTTGTGTTGGTTGCTTTGCGGTATCAACACGCGTGCATGCCAAAGGGATCAACCAAGGCGTGTTTATGCCTGTTTTTTCAGGCAAGTAAGCCGCAATGCTGTATTTGTGACCCAGCGTTATCGGTTTGTTGCCACAGACGGTATTGGGCGCGTAAACATAACTCCTGTCCTCTAACGTCGGTGAAAAACCACGAGGCTGTGGCGTGCAGTCTACTGTAAATAAATGAAATCCGCGCTGTCGATAAAATCACTTCAGCCTTCCCTCGTGGCAGAGCTTATTTAACCGACCAGCTTCAACGAGCTGGAACCTCAATTTCATTGAATATTGCTGAAGGCTCAGGTGAGTTTTCCACCAATGAAAAAAGCAGATTTTATCGCATGGCAAAACGTTCGGCCACAGAAACTGCGGCGATCCTGGAGGTATCCAAACGTGCAAATATTATACATGAAGAACAGTATCGCTTAGCCAGAGATTTACTTATTCGTATTGTTATGATGTTGACTAAAATGGCGCAAAAAGTAGATTAGCCGGAGCTCGGGCGGGCCCGGGCTCGCCCACGGGCTCGGGCCCGTTCAGATCGGAGTTTGTCCAAAGTCCAGTCTCTAAGGATTTGCTTTTATGGTTTTTGAGTGTATGTTGGGATGAGCACGCGGCGGCCTATACCACCGGGCTACTTCACCGACGTGTCACCCAATCAATCAGGTTTGAGGAGCGGGCGTGGGTTTTTCATCAACAACAGCCAGCGCCTCAAGTTGCGACTCAAGATTGATAAAATCATTTGTTCTTGCATTACATAATGCCTTCATGGCATCTAAATCCACAGCACTCTGCGCGCGCACGGACGGCCGCCCGCAAGGAACGCACGCGCGCAAAGCATGCAACGGCGCGAGCCGCACCGCCTTCATTATTGCAAAATCAACACCTAATTTAGAACCAACAGCGAACCAATTTTCATTTTTGGTCGTTTGGAAATTATAAAATTGTTTTGAGGCCGGTAACGCCAGCTGTTGCGTAAAATCCGGCAGTGGATGAAACGGCCTATTAGAGCAGTATTCGTAAACGACATGCATCGGTAATAGCTTTTGTGCGCCACCCACGCCCGTTCTCCATTGTTCATCTGCTTCATCCCAATTAACATCAGGCCCATTGAAATTAACTTGGGTTTGAAGTTCCTTAATAATAGTGTTCTCAAAATCAAAATGATGCTCGGTGAATCGTTCTCCGTTGAGACGGTAGGTAACACCATTCGTTATTAGGTTTTTATATTGAGACTGTAATATTGCTATAATCTTTGACCTCTTTTCGTTTTGAGGTATACACTCAAGCATCACTGTCCACATCGGCTTATCTTTCGCCCAAAGCGTATATTCAAAAAGACTGATTTTTTCAAATGTTCGACCAGAACAATCCGTCACGCTCCCCTGTTCATAGATGAGCTCAATAGTGTCCGTTAGCATTGCTTTGACAATGCCATACTCACCACGTGTACCATAATGTAAAAATTTACGGATATTGAGAATCGGGGTAAATAGGGTCAAATAGTGCTTGGAGATTAACGCATAATCCTAGAAAAAGCAGTTGAAGCCGTAGCGAGCAAGTTAAAGGTGCTGAAGATGTTCGGCTTTTTTGAATTTTTTCGTGAAAGCAGTAGTCACCACTACGGTGAGCGAAAAAATTCAAAAAAGCCGAGCAGATTCAGTGCATTTGGCTTGCGCAGTAGGCTTCAACTGCTTTTTCTAGGATAATTGAGCACATCACTTGTCGGTAAATGCTCTGCTACTGCAACTTGCTCATCGGAGCGTAATTGGAATAAAAATGATTCTACTTCGGATTTGTTTTGCATGGTTATTACGCTACTTGGAAATTAAAAAAACAGATTATCGTCGATTTTATTGTATTTGTAAATATCAATTTGAAATTATTTCGTGCAGCTTGAATCAGGTAAAGGCCGACAAACAAACAGGAATCTATTCTATTGATTCGAGTTGTTTACCTGTTTGTCACATAAAGAGCTCAAAAAGACATAAGACTTTTCCCTCCAAATCACCATCAAACGATACTCGTGGTTTAACGACTGCATCGCTTGTTTGCTGAAATTAAACACTGCACGGGGTGACCTGAGAATGTTGCTCGAAAAGACGCTTTAAGATGCATTGTTATCCTTCGTCAGAACCAGGGCACCTGTCAAAAAAATAAAATACAGGATACCAAATAGTGCACAAAAAAAACCAAAAAGACTATTGTTATGTGATTTGTATAAATGGTTGGCTACTTCGATACCTGTGGCTTGAATGCCCATACTTACTATACTCATCAAGGCAGAGGCTGTGCCCTTACCAATAGGTGTAGAAAAAAGGATAAGCCGGTTCAAAGGAGCTCCAGCGATACCAAGTCCAAAAAAATAGACAATCAGTCCCGGCATTAACCAGATGAAATGATTATTCACAGTAATAGTTAAGATAACAGTAGCTAGAAGACCTGTTCCTAAGATAGCGGAGCCTATCAGCAAAATTTTTTTAATGGTCCCGCGATGGGTTAATTTATGCAAAAACCACGTACCCACGATTGCAGCGCCAAATAGTGGGATTTGCCATAAGGCATATTGAACAAGCGATAATTTTGCATTAGCGACTAAAATGATCGGTGCAAGGGCTATCCAGGCGAGACAAGGTGATACCATTAACCCTAAGGCAATTGAACCCAACATAAAAGACAGGTTTGTCAGTAAATTGCGGTAATTCGTTAGAACAGTTCGCGGTGATAATGAAATGCGCTTAATTTTTTGGCCATCTAGTTTTGTTTGCCCAATGGGTTCCGGCATAAACTGCCACAACCCCCACAGTGTGATGAGGGCAAAAATACCAATAATGACAAAAATGAATCGCCAACTAAAATAATGGATAAAGATTGCACCAAGCAATGGCCCTAATAAAGGAGCTAAGGTAGAAATATTGGCCATAATAGCAATCAAGCGGATTGCATCCATTTCGGCAAAGATTTCTTGCAAGGTAGCGTAGCCGATAACGCCTATAAAGCATAAGCCCATGCCTTGAAAGAAGCGAGCGATAATAAATTGGCCTATCGAATTAGAGCAGGCAATTGCTATAGTACAAAGGAAAAAAAGCAAAGCTCCTGATAGCATGACTGGTCTACGTCCATAACGGTCAGAAATGGGTCCAAGAAATAATTGCAAACTAGCTCCCCCTAAAATATAGGCAGTCAGTGAAGTAGCAATTGCGGTTTCTGGCCCATGAAAAGATTCGATAACTTTAATCATACCGGGCATGATCATGTCGTTAGCAATATAGGTAAGAAATTCGTAGAAAACTAAAAAACAGGCAAAGATTAGGGCTCGTTTATAGGGGATATTAATTAGAGGTTGTACCATAACGCCTATACCCTAAGGAAAGAAGGCAGTATTATAGCGTAATAAAGCATAAGTTTCTCAATCGACGCTAAACTCGTTATAATCTTTTCTTTATCTACATTTTTGATTAACTATGAAGTTGTTGCGTGGGTTAGCCCCAGTCCCGTACTTTGCACAGGGGTGTGTTGCGGCAATTGGTAATTTTGATGGGGTGCATCTTGGCCATCAAGCGTTATTATCATCCTTGCGTACCGAGGCTGATAAGCTTAAATTACCAATGGCTGTGCTTTTATTTGAGCCGCAACCCACTGAATATTTTCGTGGTCGGTTAGCACCGGCGCGACTTACTAGTCTGCGGGAAAAGCTGGCAGTGCTTAAGTTTTGCAAAATTGACTACCTGTGCTGTCTTAAATTTAATAGGGCGTTTGCCTTATTATCAGCGCAAGATTTTGCCAAACAGTATTTTTTTTCCTGGCTTAAGTTAAGATATTTGTTAATTGGCGAAGATTTTCGTTTCGGGCAAGGGCGTTTAGGTGATGTTGAGTTATTGCAAGAAATGGCAGGGAACAGTAATTGCATCGTGCAGACCTTTCCTAATTTTGCAATAAATAATCATCGGGTAAGCTCCACTAATATTAGGGAAGCATTATTGCAAGGAGATCTTGAAGCGTGCCACAGCCTTATTGGGTAGAATGTATAGCCTTTGTGGGCGTGTAGTTAAAGGAAATCAGCGCGGCAGGCAATGGGGAATTCCTACTGCGAATTTGACTATGCATCGCTTAGCTCTTCCTTTGCATGGGGTGTTTTGTGTGCAAGTACGTAGAGCGAATGGTGAATGGGTCCAGGGTATTGCTAACCTCGGTAGTCGACCAACCGTTGATGGAACAAAAAATATTCTTGAAATCCATTTGTTTGACTTTAATGACAATTTATACGGTGAGATGCTCAAGGTATTTTTCTTGCACAAATTGCGAGATGAGGTTAAATTTTCATCAGTGGACGCTTTGATTAAGCAGATCCATAATGATATTACTGCGGCTAAAGCGCAATTTCGCGTGCGCCATTTTGAAGTAATAGGTGGGTAATAGCTTACCTCCCTGCGACGTGCCGCTCCCAGGGCCGTCATTGCGAGCGTAGCCCTCCGTCATTGCGAGCGTATTGCGAGCGAAGCGAAGCAAAACCCAGGAGTGAGAGGCACAGATTGTGGTAGCTTCCGGCTTCGTATCCCTGGGCTCCGCTAACGCTCACAATGACGGGGAGCTGAACTATTATAAATTATAAATAGAGTAAATACAGATGGCAGACTATAAAGATACTTTAAATTTACCAGACACGTCGTTTCCAATGAAAGCTAACCTTGCTCAGCGCGAGCCACAGATGTTAGCCAACTGGCAAACTAAAGGTATTTACGAAAAAATTAGGCAGGCAAATGCAGGAAAAGCGCGGTTTGTGTTGCACGATGGCCCTCCTTACGCCAACGGCCATCTGCATTGTGGCCATGCACTTAATAAAATTCTCAAGGATATCATTGTAAAATCGCAATCACTAAGCGGTTTTGATGCGCCTTTTGTTCCTGGCTGGGATTGTCATGGCTTACCTATCGAACTTAATGTTGAAAAAAAACTGGGGAAAGCAGGAGCAAAAATTAGTAATGCGGAGTTTCGTGCCAAATGTCGCGAATATGCAACAAGTCAAATTGATATCCAACGCGAAGAATTTAAACGCTTAGGCGTGTTTGGTGATTGGGAACATCCCTATATCACCATGGATTATTCTTATGAAGCGAATATTATTCGCGCGCTGGGTAAAGTCATTGAAAATGGTCATTTGCAGCAAGGATTTAAGCCTGTTCATTGGTGTATCGATTGTGGTTCAGCATTGGCAGAAGCTGAGGTGGAGTATGAAGATAAAACCTCGAGCGCAATTGACGTTGCTTTTCTGGCGGTCGAACCTAAGGAAATTTTAACGGTAGTCGCTGCTTCTTTGCCAGTAAAACCAGTGATCGTGCCTATCTGGACAACAACACCCTGGACTTTACCGGCAAATGAGGCGGTATGTTTACATCCACAATTTGAGTATGCGTTAGTGGATGCTGGCGAGAATTACTTTCTGCTCAATGTTGAGCTGGTTGCGTCGGCGATGGTTCGTTATGGCATCACTAACTATAAAGCAGTAGGTAAAGCGAGAGGTGAATTGTTTGAAAACAGTTTACTACGCCACCCTTTTAATGATCGGAATGTGCCCATTGTTCTCGGTGAGCATGTAACAACGGATGCTGGCACTGGTTGTGTTCATACTGCACCTGCACACGGAGCGGAGGATTATCAAGTAGGTCTTGCCTATAATTTACCTCTTATCAATCCGGTGATGAGGAATGGTTGTTATGCCAGTGATGTACCTTTATTTGCTGGCCTTTCTGTTTTAAAGGCCAATGATGAGATTATCGCAGTATTGCGTGAACGCCATATGCTTTTGCACAGTGAATCAATCCGCCACAGCTATCCGCATTGCTGGCGTCATAAGACACCAATGATTTTTCTTGCTACTCCGCAATGGTTTATTGCTATGGATAAAAATAACTTACGTCAGGCTATCAAGGCTGAAATTAACAAAGTCAATTGGTTGCCTGATTGGGGTAAGGCGCGGATAGCTACCATGGTTGAGACACGACCTGATTGGTGTATTTCCCGTCAGCGAGCCTGGGGTACACCCATGCCATTGTTTGTGCATAAGGCAACTGGAGACTCTCCATCCTAGGACGATTGAATTGATAGAACAGATTGCAGTAAAGTTTGAAAAAGAGGGTATTAATGCTTGGTTTGAGCTTGATGTTGCCGAGTTTTTAGGGGCAGAGGCTGAGCACTATGAAAAAATTAGTGATACTCTCGATGTGTGGTTTGATTCAGGGGTATCACACTACTGTGTATTGAAACAAAATGCAGCGCTTGGCTTACCCGCTGAGGTGTATTTTGAAGGCTCAGATCAACATCGTGGTTGGTTTAATTCATCACTGACTACTGCTGTGGCTATGTATGGGCATGCGCCTTTTCATACAGTGTCTAACGCATGGGTATACAGTGGATGCGGAAGGCAGGAAATTGTCGAAGTCGCGGGGTAATTATATTGCTTTGGATAAATTAATTAATCAACACGGTGCTGATATTTTGCGTTTGTGGGTTGCTTCTACCGATTATCGCCATGAAGTGGCTATCTCTGATGAGATTATTAAACGTAATGCAGATGCCTATCGTCGCATCCGCAACACAGCCCGCTTTTTACTGGCAAATTTATTTGATTTTGTTCCCAGCGAACATGCTGTTAAAGCAATGGAGTTAGTTGAATTGGATCGCTTTATCATTAAGCGTTGTCAGCAGTTGCAGCAAGAGATTATCGCAGCCTATCAGAGTTATCATTTCCATGTCATTTATCAGAAAATTCATAATTTCTGTGCTGTCGATCTTGGCAGTTTTTATTTGGATGTGATTAAGGATAGGCAATATACCACAGCAAAAAATAGTGTAGCTAGGCGTTCATGCCAAACAGCAATGTACCATATTGTCCATGCCTTAACCCGTTGGTTAGCCCCAATCCTGTCGTTTACTGCGGATGAAATTTGGCAATTTATACCGGGTAGTCGTTCGGAGTCAGTGTTCCTGGAGCGATGGTATGAGCAATGGCCTGCAATTCAACATGTCGATATGGCTTTTTGGCAGAAAATGCAAATTGTCCGTGATGAAGTGAACAAAGCGCTGGAAAGCAAACGTAAAGAAGGGGTGATTGGCTCTGCTTTAGCGGCAGAAGTTACTGTTTACGCGGGTGAACAATTGTTTCCTCTCCTTAGCAAATTGGGCGATGAATTGCGGTTTGTGTTCATAACTTCTTCTGCTATAGTAAAGCCAATGAGTCAATGTAAGCTTCCTAGCCCTTCGGAGCAAACATCAGAAAACAACTCCGCATCACTAGCTCCTCTCCCGCCCTGCGGGCACCCTCTCCCCGTTTCCGGGGCGAGGGGGAAAATGAAAGAAGCTCTTTTGGAGGGCCAAGTATTACGTAATAAAGAACTGGATTTAGCCATTGCTGTTAACGCCAGCGGTTACGAAAAATGTGCTCGCTGCTGGCATCGGCGTGAAGAAGTAGGCTCTGATCCTAAGCAACCCGATTTATGTCAACGTTGCATTGGCAATATTAGGTGGTCGGGATGAAGTGAGGCATTTTGCATGAAAAAAAAGTGGCCGTGGTTTTGTTAAGCCTTGTTGTAATCTTGATTGACCAGCTTAGTAAATACTGGGCATCTGCAAGCCTGATTCCCTATGTGCCTGAGCCCCTTTTCTCCATGTTCAATTTTACTTTGGCTTATAATACCGGTGCTGCGTTTAGTTTTCTTAGTGGCACAGGGAGTTGGCATCGTTGGTTTTTTGCTGGATTTAGCATAACAATGAGTTTAGTGTTAATAACCTGGTTAGCGCGATTATCAGCAAAGGCAAAAGTGCAATCTTTAGCAGTTAGTTTGATTCTTGGCGGAGCAATTGGTAATTTGTATGACAGGGCTACGCTGGGTCATGTCATCGATTTTATCGATCTTTACTATGAGAATCACCATTGGCCTGTTTTTAATTTAGCCGATAGTGCCATTTGCATAGGCGCTGCTTTGCTATTATCGATTTGTAGAAATCACCATCTACGTAGGTTGGGCCTTGCCAACAAGGTTATGGGATGATTGTTACCGGATCATCGCTCATGTTGGGCCAAGGCCAACCTATGCAAAAACCCCAGCCGATAATGCGTGAAGATGCTTGCTTTCTGGGTTGATGATACTTACTGCTGCAACGGCTGGCAGGCTAAGATAATGCTCAGCCTCTTCCCACTCAACTTCGGCTGGAAATAACCGTAACATAGGTAGACATTTGTTAAGAGAAGCACAGAAGGCGAGGTTAGCGGGATAAGGTCTAGCTTGATGATAACCAAGTGCCATAACTTGCATCGCTTCAGAGATTGTCGCAATACCTGGAAGGTGATTAATTGAATAGATAGCCGCAGTTTGGGCAATAGCAGGTAAAAAGCCAGGACTTGAGACAAAATGTACCCCAGCATGATAGCATTCTTCTAATTGCTGGGTATTAGTAATATTGCCAGCGCCCACCCGTAAAGCAGGAAAATCTTGTAGGATTTTTTGCAAAACTACCTGTTCACTGCAGTTCACTTCAACAACGGAAAATCCTGCTTGAGCAATTTGTTTAAGTCGATCAAATAAGAACGTATCAACATCTAAGGTTACAATAATTGATTGATTATTAAACAATTTATCGCTCATCATGATTTATTCGCTAACAAATTCTAATCCATCCATGTTAGAAGAGTTAGGCCTGGTTAGCAAGTAGTAAATGCGTAATTTTCCTGTATGTGACGGAAAACGAGCAGATAGAGTTCATTGATTTTTAGTCCCATACGTAGAAGATTTATGTCCCTGCAGTTTTTGCAATACGTGGCAATTATTAAAAAGGATGAATGACAGTATTTGGACTTTGGACAAACTTCGATCTGAACGGGCCCGGGCCCGTGGGCGAGCCCGAGCCCGACACGGGCCCGATTTAAAAAGGGCTAGGTGTAACAATTAATCGAGGTTTTGAGAATTCCTGGATTTTTCTCAAAACCTCGATTAATTGGCGCACTGTTCCATTTACTTATCGGACAACGGGCGGGCTCGGGCTCGCCCACGGGCCCGGGCCCGTAAAGATCTTACTTTTGTCCAAAGTCCAGTTAGTTTAACTGGGGTGTATCATTTTGCTTGACGTCAGTATTAGATGAAACATTACTCCCTCTGCTTAATATAAAATTCTGTGGCTGATTTTCAGCAAAAAAAGCTGGACTCCTTTGTGTTATTCTGGGCAAATTAGAAGATGGTTTTGGAATTAAACATTCTTCTTGTTTATCTTGCTGAATAAAAGGTTCAACGGAGCGTTCTTTAATAGCATCATCTGTTGCAGGGGTTGAGCTGGGCATCGCATCGGTTGCATTCCAAGTCATGTCGCTTGACTGAAAGTCGTTAAAAAAACCTAGGTTCGAAAATATATCGTCAAAGCCTATGTCCTCATCAAAGAAATTAATTCCTTGAGGACTATTTATTTCTTCTGCGAAAAGAGAGGCAGCAGTATGTGACCTCGCTAAATTTTCTTCGAGATCAACATTTGTTGGTATAACCCCCGACTTTGTGGTGACAGGAGTACTGGTGGTTGTCATAGTGGTTGATGACATTGAATTACTAGTAGGGATTTCTGTAGAAGCAGGTATCGACATAGCGGAAGCAGGCAGTGTTGCTGCAGGAAATGCATCATTATCCAGCTCAGGTAACATCACTTCAGCATAAAAATCGTTAAACGGACCATAATTATCAATATAAACACGACCATCTAACTTGGACAAAACAAAGCTATCGTATTTTTCTTCAGCCTCTTTATTTAACTCCTCAAATTGCTTATTCACTAATCCAATACAAAAATCAGCAAGAAAGGATTTCATGCTATTTAATGGTATATGTTGATATTCGGTCGTAAATTTAGCACATAAATCATCAAACGAAATGAGGGCACCTAAAGAGCTCGAATTTGAACACGTATAAGTTAATTGTTGTAGAAAAGAGCTGTAATTCTCTTTTAAATTATATTTTACGAGGTAAACCAAAAAACTAATCGTGTCTAGTATCTGCTCGTTGGAGATAAAATGAGAAGGGTTTATCAATTGTATACTTACTTTTTCGGCTGAAGAGAGCGAGGGAGGATGACACCATGTACGCATCGCAGTATTATTTTTATAACATCGAGTTAGAAATTCGTTAATTTGCCTCGCTAAATAAGTTTCCTTGACTTCAAAAATAATCTTGCCATTATCAGAAGCAATAGAGTTGGCCCATTTTTTGTGAATGATAACTGTACCAATATTATTTACACGCTGAAAAAACGTATGGACCTTTTCAGTTTCAAATAAGAGCTCCCAAGCGCTTAATGGTTTTGATGACAATTCCAAACTCCTACGTAATAAATCCCTTCCTCTGCTACGCTCGGAAAAATAATTTGTAATTTCAGAACGTTTTAGTCCGGATATTTTTAGCTGGTCATAGCATTCCTTAACCGCTTCCAGGTTTTTTGAACCGCCAATATGTCCCACCATTTTGACAATATGGTCAGGAGTAAAGCCCAGGTCTTTTAGCGCTTGGAAGTTGGTTTTAACCGCTTCCAGGTTTTTTGAACCGCCATTATGTCCCACCATGTTGACAATATGGTCAGGAGTAAAGCCCAGGTCTTTTAGCGCTTGGAAGTTGGTTTTAACCGCTTCCAGGTTTTTTGAACCGCCAATATGTCCCACCATTTTGACGATGTGGTCAGGAGTAAAGCCCAGGTCTTTTAGCGCTTGGAAGTTGTTTTTAACCGCTTCCAGGTTTTTTGAACCGCCATCATGTCCCACCATTTTGACAATATGGTCAGGAGTAAAGCCCAGGTTTTTTAGCGCTTGGAAGTTGGTTTTAACCGCTTCCAGGTTTTTTGAACCGCCATCATGTCCCACCATTTTGACAATATGGTCAGGAGTAAAGCCCAGGTCTTTTAGCGCTTGGAAGTTGGTTTTAACCGCTTCCAGGTTTTTTGAACCGCCATCATGCCCCACCATTTTGACAATATGGTCAGGAGTAAAGCCCAGGTTTTTTAGCGCTTGGAAGTTGGTTTTAACCGCTTCCAGGTTTTTTGAACCGCCATCATGTCCCACCATTTTGACAATATGGTCAGGAGTAAAGCCCAGGTCTTTTAGCGCTTGGAAGTTGGTTTTAACCGCTTCCAGGTTTTTTGAACCGCCATCATGTCCCACCATGTTGACGATGTGGTCAGGAGTAAAGCCCAGGTCTTTTAGTGCTTGGAAGTTGTTTTTAACCGCTTCCAGGTTTTTTGAACCGCCATGATGCCCCACCATTTTGACAATATGGTCAGGAGTAAAGCCCAGGTCTTTTAGCGCTTGGAAGTTGTTTTTAACCGCTTCCAGGTTTTTTGAACCGCCATCATGCTCCACCATTTTGACAATATGGTCAGGAGTAAAGCCCAGGTCTTTTAGCGCTTGGAAGTTGTTTTTAACCGCTTCCAGGTTTTTTGAGCCGCCACCATGTCCCACCATTTTGACAATATGGTCAGGAGTAAAGCCCAGGTCTTTTAGCGCTTGGAAGTTGTTTTTAACCGCTTCCAGGTTTTTTGAACCGCCAATATGTCCCACCATTTTGACAATATGGTCAGGAGTAAAGCCCAGGTCTTTTAGCGCTTGGAAGTTGGTTTTAACCGCTTCCAGGTTTTTTGAACCGCCATCATGTCCCACCATTTTGACAATATGGTCAGGAGTAAAGCCCAGGTCTTTTAGCGCTTGGAAGTTGTTTTTAACCGCTTCCAGGTTTTTTGAACCGCCATCATGCGCCGCTATCCTGACTAATTGCTCGTGTGAAAATCCATGTTCTAGTAAACTAGGATGCAATTGAATTAATGCTATAACAGTGTTAGTACAGGATTTGCGTTTTGTTATTTTAAGAACTTGTGCTTCCGTATAGTTAAAATCAGTCAGCTTCGATTTAAGTTCTTCAAGAGAGCCTTGTTTAGATTTTTTTTTAGGAGGTTGTTTTAAATTTTCTTCACCGGCTTTACGCTTTTTCCTTCTTTTAGGAGTTATTTTCTCTGCATCTTCTTCATCAATCCTATCATCAATCGCAACTGACTGAGTAGGTTGAGTGGTAGTTGTTGTGGTTGTGCTTGTATTTGACTGTGATTCATCAGTGCATCTTTAGTATTTGCTGAAACTGTGATTCATCAAGAGAACCGGTTGTTCTATTTGACTGCAATACAGTCGGTTCATTATTTCTATGTGTTTGAACGTTGCGTTGTTGATTTAATTTCTCTAAACAATCCTCTCTTATACCATTTAAATCCTTTAAGAACTGGATTGTTTGTTGTAACTCGTTGAATGAATTAAGTAGTATATTATTTTTTTCAGGAAACAATTGTAACTTTGAATAATATTTATTAGCTATAAAGGACAGCATATCTGCATTATATTGTGCGCTTACTTTCTCTAAGTCTTGCCAAGTGTGAAGTGCTGGAAAAAGTTCTCGAATAGACTTGAGAGTCTCTTCATGATTTGTAGCAACGTTAGCAAGTTGTACGAACCAATCATGGATAGATTGAATATAAGCATAAACATCCTCATTGGATAAAGATTTGGCATAATTCAGCACTTGTTCAATGGTTTCTTTAGTGGGTAATTGTCTAGGCATAATTCACGAATTCTAATCATTAAATAGAAACGAAATTATATAATATAGACAAAAATAATGCAATTAGCAGCAACAGACTATTGCGGTAACGCTGTCAAACCAATTACTAGCAACACTTTTAGGTTAACTGGAGTGTATCATTTTGCTTGACGTCAGTATTAGATGAAACATTACTCCCTCTGCTTAATATAAAATTCGGTGGCTGATTTTCAGCAAAAAAAGCTGGACTCCTTTGTGTTATTCTGGGCAAATTAGAAGATGGTTTTGGAATTAAACATTCTTCTTGTTTATCTTGCTGAATAAAAGGTTCAACGGAGTGTTCTTTAATAACATCATCTGTTGCAGGGGTTGAGCTGGGCATCGCATCGGTTGCATTCCAAGTCATGTCGCTTGACTGAAAGTCGTTAAAAAAACCTAGGTTCGAAAATATATCGTCAAAGCCTATGTCCTCATCAAAGAAATTAATTCCTTGAGGACTATTTATTTCTTCTGCGAAAAGAGAGGCAGCAGTATGTGACCTCGCTAAATTTTCTTCGAGATCAACATTTGTTGGTATAACCCCCGACTTTGTGGTGACAGGAGTACTGGTGGTTGTCGTAGTGGTTGATGACATTGAATTACTAGTAGGGATTTCTGTAGAAGCAGGTATCGACATAGCGGAAGCAGGCAGTGTTGCTGCAGGAAATGCATCATTATCCAGTGGTAACATCACTTCAGCATAAAAATCGTTAAACGGACCATAATTATCAATATAAACACGACCATCTAACTTGGACAAAACAAAGCTATCGTATTTTTCTTCAGCCTCTTTATTTAACTCCTCAAATTGCTTATTCACTAATCCAATACAAAAATCAGCAAGAAAGGATTTCATGCTATTTAATGGTATATGTTGATATTCGGTCGTAAATTTAGCACATAAATCATCAAACGAAATGAGGACACCTAAAGAACTCGTATTTGAAAACGTATAAGTTAATTGTTGTAGAAAAGAGCTGTAATTCGCTTTTAAATTATATTTTACGAGGTAACCCAAAAAACTGATCGTGTCTAGTATCTGCTCGTTGGAGATAAAATGAGAAGGGTTTATCAATTGTATACTTACTTTTTCGGCTGAAGAGAGCGAGGGAGGATGACACCATGTACGCATCGCAGTATTATTTTTATAACATCGATTTAGAAATTCGTTAATTTGACTCGCTAAATAAGTTTCCTTGACTTCAAAAATAATCTTGCCATTATCAGAAGCAATAGAGGTGGCCCATTTTTTGTGAATGATAACTGTACCAATATTATTTACACGCTGAAAAAACGTATTGACCTTTTCAGTTTCAAATAAGAGCGCCCAAGCGCTTAATGGTTTTGATGACAATTCCAAACTCCTACGTAATAAATCCCTTCCTCTGCTACGCTCGGAAAAATAATTTGTAATTTCAGAACGTTTTAGTCCGGATATTTTTAGCTGGTCATAGCATTCCTTAACCGCTTCCAGGTTTTTTGAACCGCCAATATGTCCCACCATTTTGACAATATGGTCAGGAGTAAAGCCCAGGTCTTTTAGCGCTTGGAAGTTGGTTTTAACCGCTTCCAGGTTTTTTGAACCGCCATCATGCCCCACCATTTTGACAATATGGTCAGGAGTAAAGCCCAGGTCTTTTAGCGCTTGGAAGTTGGTTTTAACCGCTTCCAGGTTTTTTGAACCGCCATCATGTCCCACCATTTTGACAATATGGTCAGGAGTAAAGCCCAGGTCTTTTAGCGCTTGGAAGTTGGTTTTAACCGCTTCCAGGTTTTTTGAGCCGCCATCATGCCCCACCATTTTGACAATATGGTCAGGAGTAAAGTCCAGGTTTTTTAGCGCTTGGAAGTTGGTTTTAACCGCTTCCAGGTTTTTTGAACCGCCATCATGTCCCACCATTTTGACAATATGGTCAGGAGTAAA
>CAVXEK010000017.1:0-58174 GCA_963760845.1 uncultured Gammaproteobacteria bacterium
CCTGACCACATTGTCAAAATGGTGGGACATATTGGCGGTTCAAAAAACCTGGAAGCGGTTAAAACCAACTTCCAAGCGCTAAAAGACCTGGGCTTTACTCCTGACCATATTGTCAAAATGGTGGGACATATTGGCGGTTCAAAAAACCTGGAAGCGGTTAAAACTAACTTCCAAGCGCTAAAAGACCTGGGCTTTACTCCTGACCACATTGTCAAAATGGTGGGACATATTGGCGGTTCAAAAAACCTGGAAGCGGTTAAAAACAACTTCCATGCGCTAAAAGACCTGGGCTTTACTCCTGACCACATTGTCAAAATGGTGGGACATGGTGGCGGTTCAAACAACCTGGAAGCGGTTAAAAACAACTTCCAAGCGCTAAAAGACCTGGGCTTTACTCCTGACCATATTGTCAAAATGGTGCAACATAATGGTGGTTCAAAAAACCTGGAAGCGGTTAAAAACAACTTCCAAGCGCTAAAAGACCTGGGCTTTACTCCTGACCATATTGTCAAAATGGTGGGACATGATGGCGGTTCAAAAAACCTGGAAGCGGTTAAAACCAACTTCCAAGCGCTAAAAGACCTGGGCTTTACTCCTGACCATATTGTCAAAATGGTGGGACATGATGGCGGTTCAAAAAACCTGGAAGCGGTTAAAACCAACTTCCAAGCGCTAAAAGACCTGGGCTTTACTCCTGATCATATTGTCAAAATGGTGCAACATGATGGCGGTTCAAAAAATCTGGAAGCGGTTAAAACCAACTTCCAAGCGCTAAAAGACCTGGGCTTTACTCCTGACCATATTGTCAAAATGGTGGGACATATTGGCGGTTCAAAAAACCTGGAAGCGGTTAAAACCAACTTCCAAGCGCTAAAAGACCTGGGCTTTACTCCTGACCATATTGTCAAAATGGTGGGGCATGATGGCGGTTCAAAAAACCTGGAAGCGGTTAAAACCAACTTCCAAGCGCTAAAAGACCTGGGCTTTACTCCTGACCATATTGTCAAAATGGTGGGACATATTGGCGGTTCAAAAAACCTGGAAGCGGTTAAGGAATGCTATGACCAGCTAAAAATATCCGGACTAAAACGTTCTGAAATTACAAATTATTTTTCCGAGCGTAGCAGAGGAAGGGATTTATTACGTAGGAGTTTGGAATTGTCATCAAAACCATTAAGCGCTTGGGAGCTCTTATTTGAAACTGAAAAGGTCCATACGTTTTTTCAGCGTGTAAATAATATTGGTACAGTTATCATTCACAAAAAATGGGCCACCTCTATTGCTTCTGATAATGGCAAGATTATTTTTGAAGTCAAGGAAACTTATTTAGCGAGTCAAATTAACGAATTTCTAAATCGATGTTATAAAAATAATACTGCGATGCGTACATGGTGTCATCCTCCCTCGCTCTCTTCAGCCGAAAAAGTAAGTATACAATTGATAAACCCTTCTCATTTTATCTCCAATGAGCAGATACTAGACACGATCAGTTTTTTGGTTTACCTCGTAAAATATAATTTAAAAGCGAATTCCAGCTCTTTTCTACAACAATTAACTTATACGTGTTCAAATACGAGCTCTTTAGGTGCCCTCATTTCGTTTGATGATTTATGTGCTAAATTTACGACCGAATATCAACATATACCATTAAATAGCATGAAATCCTTTCTTGCTGATTTTTGTATTGGATTAGTGAATAAGCAATTTGAGGAGTTAAATAAAGAGGCTGAAGAAAAATACGATAGCTTTGTTTTGTCCAAGTTAGATGGTCGTGTTTATATTGATAATTATGGTCCGTTTAACGATTTTTATGCTGAAGTGATGTTACCTGAGCTGGATAATGATGCATTTCCTGCAGCAACACTGCCTGCTTCCGCTATGTCGATACCTGCTTCTACAGAAATCCCTACTAGTAATTCAATGTCATCAACCACTACGACAACCACCAGTACTCCTGTCACCACAAAGTCGGGGGTTATACCAACAAATGTTGATCTCGAAGAAAATTTAGCGAGGTCACATACTGCTGCCTCTCTTTTCGCAGAAGAAATAAATAGTCCTCAAGGAATTAATTTCTTTGATGAGGACATAGGCTTTGACGATATATTTTCGAACCTAGGTTTTTTTAACGACTTTCAGTCAAGCGACATGACTTGGAATGCAACCGATGCGATGCCCAGCTCAACCCCTGCAACAGATGATGTTATTAAAGAACACTCCGTTGAACCTTTTATTCAGCAAGATAAACAAGAAGAATGTTTAATTCCAAAACCATCTTCTAATTTGCCCAGAATAACACAAAGGAGTCCAGCTTTTTTTGCTGAAAATCAGCCACCGAATTTTATATTAAGCAGAGGGAGTAATGTTTCATCTAATACTGACGTCAAGCAAAATGATACACTCCAGTTAACCTAAAAGTGTTGCTAGCAATTGGTTTGACAGCGTTACCGCAATAGTCTGTTGCTGCTAATTGCATTATTTTTGTCTATATTATATAATTTCATTTCTATTTAATGATTAGAATTCGTGAATTATGCCTAGACAATTACCCACTAAAGAAACCATTGAACAAGTGCTGAATTATGCCAAATCTTTATCCAATGAGGATGTTTATGCTTATATTCAATCTATCCATGATTGGTTCGTACAACTTGCTAACGTTGCTACAAATCATGAAGAGACTCTCAAGTCTATTCGAGAACTTTTTCCAGCACTTCAAACTTGGCAAGACTTAGAGAAAGTAAGGGCACAATATAATGCAGATATGCTGTCCTTTATAGCTAATAAATATTATTCAAAGTTACAATTGTTTCCTGAAAAAAATAATATACTAGTTAATTCATTCAACGAGTTACAACAAACAATCCAGTTCTTAAAGGATTTAAATAGTATAAGAGAGGATTGTTTAGAGAAATTAAATCAACAACGCAACGTTCAAACACATAGAAATAATGAACCGACTGTATTGCAGTCAAATAGAACAACCGGTTCTCTTGATGAATCACAGTCCATAAATACAAGTACAAGTACAAGTACAACCACAAACTACCACTCAACCTACTCAGTCAGTTGCGATTGATGATAGGATTGATGAAGAAGATGCAGAGAGAATAACTCCTAAAAGAAGAAAAAAGCGTAAAGCCGATGAAGAAAATTTAAAACAACCTCCTAAAAAAAAATCTAAACAAGGCTCTCTTGAAGAACTTAAATCGAAGCTGACTGATTTTAACTATACGCAAGCACAAGTTCTTAAAATAACAAAACGCAAATCCTGTACTAACACTGTTATAGCATTAATTCAATTGCATCCTAGTTTACTAGAACATGGATTTTCACACGAGCAATTAGTCAGGATAGCGGCGCATGATGGCGGTTCAAAAAACCTGGAAGCGGTTAAAAACAACTTCCAAGCGCTAAAAGACCTGGGCTTTACTCCTGACCATATTGTCAAAATGGTGGGACATGGTGGCGGTTCAAAAAACCTGGAAGCGGTTAAAACCAACTTCCAAGCGCTAAAAGACCTGGGCTTTACTCCTGACCACATTGTCAAAATGGTGGGACATATTGGCGGTTCAAAAAACCTGGAAGCGGTTAAAACCAACTTCCAAGCGCTAAAAGACCTGGGCTTTACTCCTGACCATATTGTCAAAATGGTGGGACATAATGGCGGTTCAAAAAACCTGGAAGCGGTTAAAACCAACTTCCAAGCGCTAAAAGACCTGGGCTTTACTCCTGACCATATTGTCAAAATGGTGGAACATAATGGCGGTTCAAAAAACCTGGAAGCGGTTAAACAACTTCCAAGCCTAAAAGACCTGGGCTTTACTCCTGACCATATTGTCAAAATGGTGGGGCATATGGCGGTTCAAAAAACCTGGAAGCGGTTAAAAACAACTTCCAAGCGCTAAAAGACCTGGGCTTTACTCCTGACCATATTGTCAAAATGGTGCAACATGATGGCGGTTCAAAAAACCTGGAAGCGGTTAAAAACAACTTCCAAGCGCTAAAAGACCTGGGCTTTACTCCTGACCATATTGTCAAAATGGTGGGACATAATGGCGGTTCAAAAAACCTGGAAGCGGTTAAAAACAACTTCCAAGCGCTAAAAGACCTGGGCTTTACTCCTGACCACATTGTCAAAATGGTGGGACATGGTGGCGGTTCAAAAAACCTGGAAGCGGTTAAAACCAACTTCCAAGCGCTAAAAGACCTGGGCTTTACTCCTGACCATATTGTCAAAATGGTGGGACATGATGGCGGTTCAAAAAACCTGGAAGCGGTTAAAACCAACTTCCAAGCGCTAAAAGACCTGGGCTTTACTCCTGACCATATTGTCAAAATGGTGGGACATATTGGCGGTTCAAAAAACCTGGAAGCGGTTAAGGAATGCTATGACCAGCTAAAAATATCCGGACTAAAACGTTCTGAAATTACAAATTATTTTTCCGAGCGTAGCAGAGGAAGGGATTTATTACGTAGGAGTTTGGAATTGTCATCAAAACCATTAAGCGCTTGGGCGCTCTTATTTGAAACTGAAAAGGTCAATACGTTTTTTCAGCGTGTAAATAATATTGGTACAGTTATCATTCACAAAAAATGGGCCACCTCTATTGCTTCTGATAATGGCAAGATTATTTTTGAAGTCAAGGAAACTTATTTAGCGAGTCAAATTAACGCATTTCTAAATCGATGTTATAAAAATAATACTGCGATGCGTACATGGTGTCATCCTCCCTCGCTCTCTTCAGCCGAAAAAGTAAGTATACAATTGATAAACCCTTCTCATTTTATCTCCAATGAGCAGATACTAGACACGATCAGTTTTTTGGTTTACCTCGTAAAATATAATTTAAAAGCGAATTCCAGCTCTTTTCTACAACAATTAACTTATACGTGTTCAAATACGAGCTCTTTAGGTGCCCTCATTTCGTTTGATGATTTATGTGCTAAATTTACGACCGAATATCAACATATACCATTAAATAGCATGAAATCCTTTCTTGCTGATTTTTGTATTGGATTAGTGAATAAGCAATTTGAGGAGTTAAATAAAGAGGCTGAAGAAAAATACGATAGCTTTGTTTTGTCCAAGTTAGATGGTCGTGTTTATATTGATAATTATGGTCCGTTTAACGATTTTTATGCTGAAGTGATGTTACCTGAGCTGGATAATGATGCATTTCCTGCAGCAACACTGCCTGCTTCCGCTATGTCGATACCTGCTTCTACAGAAATCCCTACTAGTAATTCAATGTCATCAACCACTACGACAACCACCAGTACTCCTGTCACCACAAAGTCGGGGGTTATACCAACAAATGTTGATCTCGAAGAAAATTTAGCGAGGTCACATACTGCTGCCTCTCTTTTCGCAGAAGAAATAAATAGTCCTCAAGGAATTAATTTCTTTGATGAGGACATAGGCTTTGACGATATATTTTCGAACCTAGGTTTTTTTAACGACTTTCAGTCAAGCGACATGACTTGGAATGCAACCGATGCGATGCCCAGCTCAACCCCTGCAACAGATGATGCTATTAAAGAACGCTCCGTTGAACCTTTTATTCAGCAAGATAAACAAGAAGAATGTTTAATTCCAAAACCATCTTCTAATTTGCCCAGAATAACACAAAGGAGTCCAGCTTTTTTTGCTGAAAATCAGCCACAGAATTTTATATTAAGCAGAGGGAGTAATGTTTCATCTAATACTGACGTCAAGCAAAATGATACACTCCAGTTAACCTAAAAGTGTTGCTAGCAATTGGTTTGACAGCGTTACCGCAATAGTCTGTTGCTGCTAATTGCATTATTTTTGTCTATATTATATAATTTCGTTTCTATTTAATGATTAGAATTCGTGAATTATGCCTAGACAATTACCCACTAAAGAAACCATTGAACAAGTGCTGAATTATGCCAAATCTTTATCCAATGAGGATGTTTATGCTTATATTCAATCTATCCATGATTGGTTCGTACAACTTGCTAACGTTGCTACAAATCATGAAGAGACTCTCAAGTCTATTCGAGAACTTTTTCCAGCACTTCACACTTGGCAAGACTTAGAGAAAGTAAGGGCACAATATAATGCAGATATGCTGTCCTTTATAGCTAATAAATATTATTCAAAGTTACAATTATTTCCTGAAAAAAATAATATACTAGTTAATTCATTCAACGAGTTACAACAAACAATCCAGTTCTTAAAGGATTTAAATAGTATAAGAGAGGATTGTTTAGAGAAATTAAATCAACAACGCAACGTTCAAACACATAAAAATAATGAACCGACTGTATTGCAGTCAAATAGAACAACCGGTCTCTCTTGATGAATCACAGTCAAATACAAGTACAAGCACAAGTACAACCACAACTACCACTCAACCTACTCAGTCAGTTGCGATTGATGATAGGATTGATGAAGAAGATGCAGAGAGAATAACTCCTAAAAGAAGAAATAAACGTAAAGCCGATGAAGAAAATTTAAAACAACCTCCTAAAAAAAAATCTAAACAAGGCTCTCTTGAAGAACTTAAATCGAAGCTGATTGATTTTAACTATACGCAAGCACAAGTTCTTAAAATAACAAAACGCAAATCCTGTACTAACACTGTTATAGCATTAATTCAATTGCATCCTAGTTTACTAGAACATGGATTTTCACACGAGCAATTAGTCAGGATAGCGGCGCATGCTGGCGGTTCAAAAAACCTGGAAGCGGTTAAAACCAACTTCCAAGCGCTAAAAGACCTGGGCTTTACTCCTGACCATATTGTCAAAATGGTGGGACATGATGGCGGTTCAAAAAACCTGGAAGCGGTTAAAAACAACTTCCAAGCGCTAAAAGACCTGGGCTTTACTCCTGACCATATTGTCAAAATGGTGGGACATAATGGCGGTTCAAAAAACCTGGAAGCGGTTAAAAACAACTTCCAAGCGCTAAAAGACCTGGGCTTTACTCCTGACCATATTGTCAAAATGGTGGGACATAATGGCGGTTCAAAAAACCTGGAAGCGGTTAAAACCAACTTCCAAGCGCTAAAAGACCTGGGCTTTACTCCTGATCATATTGTCAAAATGGTGGAACATGATGGCGGTTCAAAAAATCTGGAAGCGGTTAAAACCAACTTCCAAGCGCTAAAAGACCTGGGCTTTACTCCTGACCACATTGTCAAAATGGTGGGACATATTGGCGGTTCAAAAAATCTGGAAGCGGTTAAAACCAACTTCCAAGCGCTAAAAGACCTGGGCTTTACTCCTGACCATATTGTCAAAATGGTGGGACATGATGGCGGTTCAAAAAACCTGGAAGCGGTTAAAACCAACTTCCAAGCGCTAAAAGACCTGGGCTTTACTCCTGACCATATTGTCAAAATGGTGGGGCATATGGCGGTTCAAAAAACCTGGAAGCGGTTAAGGAATGCTATGACCAGCTAAAAATATCCGGACTAAAACGTTCTGAAATTACAAATTATTTTTCCGAGCGTAGCAGAGGAAGGGATTTATTACGTAGGAGTTTGGAATTGTCATCAAAACCATTAAGCGCTTGGGCGCTCTTATTTGAAACTGAAAAGGTCAATACGTTTTTTCAGCGTGTAAATAATATTGGTACCGTTATCATTCACAAAAAATGGGCCACCTCTATTGCTTCTGATAATGGCAAGATTATTTTTGAAGTCAAGGAAACTTATTTAGCGAGTCAAATTAACGAATTTCTAACTCGATGTTATAAAAATAATACTGCGATGCGTACATGGTGTCATCCTCCCTCGCTCTCTTCAGCCGAAAAAGTAAGTATACAATTGATAAACCCTTCTCATTTTATCTCCAATGAGCAGATACTAGACACGATCAGTTTTTTGGTTTACCTCGTAAAATATAATTTAAAAGCGAATTACAGCTCTTTTCTACAACAATTAACTTATACGTGTTCAAATACGAGTTCTTTAGGTGCCCTCATTTCGTTTGATGATTTATGTGCTAAATTTACGACCGAATATCAACATATACCATTAAATAGCATGAAATCCTTTCTTGCTGATTTTTGTATTGGATTAGTGAATAAGCAATTTGAGGAGTTAAATAAAGAGGCTGAAGAAAAATACGATAGCTTTGTTTTGTCCAAGTTAGATGGTCGTGTTTATATTGATAATTATGGTCCGTTTAACGATTTTTATGCTGAAGTGATGTTACCTAGCTGGATAATGATGCATTTCCTGCAGCAACACTGCCTGCTTCCGCTATGTCGATACCTGCTTCTACAGAAATCCCTACTAGTAATTCAATGTCATCAACCACTACGACAACCACCAGTACTCCTGTCACCACAAAGTCGGGGGTTATACCAACAAATGTTGATCTCGAAGAAAATTTAGCGAGGTCACATACTGCTGCCTCTCTTTTCGCAGAAGAAATAAATAGTCCTCAAGGAATTAATTTCTTTGATGAGGACATAGGCTTTGACGATATATTTTCGAACCTAGGTTTTTTTAACGACTTTCAGTCAAGCGACATGACTTGGAATGCAACCGATGCGATGCCCAGCTCAACCCCTGCAACAGATGATGCTATTAAAGAACGCTCCGTTGAACCTTTTATTCAGCAAGATAAACAAGAAGAATGTTTAATTCCAAAACCATCTTCTAATTTGCCCAGAATAACACAAAGGAGTCCAGCTTTTTTTGCTGAAAATCAGCCACAGAATTTTATATTAAGCAGAGGGAGTAATGTTTCATCTAATACTGACGTCAAGCAAAATGATACACTCCAGTTAACCTAAAAGTGTTGCTAGCAATTGGGTTGACAGTAATATTTCAGCTGCTTGCTTATCCTGGCTGTTTACTTTATAATCCGCGCGGTATAAAGATGGGTGACAATGTGAAGGATAAGCTTGGCATTAGCGGTGTTAGACGGATGCTGGGAATTCAGCTGTTCACTAGTGTATTGATTTCTCTAGTATTACTTTTAATTTTTGGGGCAAAAGAAGCGGTGTCTGCGATGTTAGGCGGCATGGTGGCAATAATACCTTCGGCTCTCTTTGCCAGAAAATTGTTCCGCTACCAAGGCGCTAGAGCAGCGCGACAGATTGTCAAAAGCTTCTACATAGGTGAGGCTGTGAAGATTGCATCATCGGTTATCTTGTTTGCATTGGTATTTATACTCTTCAAAATCACCCCTCTTGCGTTTTTTTTCACTTACATTGTGGTGTTAATGAGCTACTGGTTCGCACCACTGATTTTTGCTAACAGACGAAATAGGCCAGAAAGTGACTGAAATGGTTTCTAACACCGACTACATCAAGCATCATTTAACGTATCTAACCTTTAATTTCAAAACAATGAGTTTTGGCACGGGTGGCTTCTGGACCTTGAATTTAGATACATTACTTTTCTCTTTGGTGTCAGGAATCATCATTTTATCCTTGCTGTATTTTGGCGCGCGCAGGGTCACCACTGGCGTACCGGGGAAGTTACAAAATTTTGCCGAGATCATGCTTGAGTTTGCTGACAGCCAGGTAAAAGACTGCTTTCACGGGAAAAGTAAGTTGATTGGCCCTTTGGCGCTGACCATTTTTGTCTGGGTTTTTCTAATGAATTTTATGGACATTTTGCCAGTTGATGTGTTCCCTCAGGCGGCTCAATCGCTTGGTATTCATTATTTGAAAATAGTTCCGACTAATGATCTTAATGTAACTTTTGGCTTATCTCTCTCTGTTTTCATGCTCATTCTGATCTACAGCCTGAAAATAAAAGGGGTAAAAGGCTTTGTGAAAGAATTAACTTTGCACCCATTTAACCACCCTGTGTTTATCCCGTTCAATCTGCTATTGGAATTAGTTGGGTTGATTGCTAAGCCGATTTCACTTTCATTGCGGTTGTTCGGTAACTTATATGCTGGTGAATTAATTTTTATTTTGATAGCGTTGCTAACGTTAAATGCAACTTCTGCCTCGGTTATAGGAGCAAGCACCCTAGGGTTTGCGCAATTCTTGCTGGCCTTAGCATGGTCGATTTTCCATATATTGGTCATTACGTTGCAAGCATTTATTTTTATGGTACTGACTATTGTTTATCTTAGTCTGGCTCATGAAGATCATTAGGGCCTTTACAATTCTACTATTTTGGCCGAAAACGCACGTCATCCTGAGCGCAGCGAAGGATCTCCTGAATGTGGTATAGTGCTCAGTCAAGGAGATCCTTCGCTGCGCTCAGGATGACGTCAGGCTTTTCAGCGCAAACTAGCGAATTGTAAAGAAACTCTGATTATATTATTTATTATTGTTCATTAAGGGGATTTTATATGCAAGCTGCAAATTTAATAGCACAAGTTCAAGGCATGACTGTTCTTGCAGTCGCTTTACTTATTGGTTTGGGTGCTTTAGGTACAGCGATTGGTTTCGGTTTATTAGGTGGAAAATTCCTTGAAGGCTCCGCCCGTCAGCCTGAAATGGTTCCTATGCTGCAAGTAAAAATGTTTATTGTTGCGGGTCTTCTTGATGCGGTGACGATGATTGGTGTGGGTATTGCGTTATTTTTCACTTTCGCTAATCCTTTCCTCAGCAATTTAGGTTCTTAATAGTCTAGATGAAAGCGCATAAGTTGTCGGATTACCACGGGAGAGACTACCTTGGAAATTAATATGACCTTGCTTGTACAAATCCTTGTATTTGCTGCCTTTGTTTGGTTCACCATGAAATTTGTCTGGCCGCCATTATCTAGGGCCATGGAAGAGCGCCAGGATAAAGTAGCGGATGGCTTAGCAGCTGCTGAGCGTGGGCGTAAGGAGTTGGAGCTTGCGCAGCATCGGGTTAAAGACGAATTGAAGAATGCAAAAGCACAAGCTTCAGAAATTCTTGAAAAAGCAACTCGTCGTGCAGCACAACTTATCGAAGAAGCCAAGGAAGAAGCGAGGTTGGAAGCGCAAAGGCAAGCTAAGATCGCGCACGAGCAATTGCTGCAGGAAATAAACCGGGCAAAAGATAGTTTGCGTAAGCAAGTTGCACAATTAGCAGTTGCCGGTGCCAAAAAAATCCTTGGTCACGAAATTGATACAAAAGCAAATAGTGCTCTGCTTGATGATTTGATTGAAGAGATTTGATATGTCGAATACCACTACAATTGCCAGGCCCTATGCTAAAGCTGTTTTTGAACACGCTTTGGCTGCTAAAAAGCTAAGTCAATGGTCTGAGATACTCCACGAACTTGCGCTGGCCGTAGCGGATGAAAAAGCGAAGCAATTTATCACTAATCCGGCTGCGACAACAGATCAACAAGTGCAATTATTAATGGCTGTGCTTGCGCAATCTAGATTGCCAGAACATGCAACAATAAAAAACTTAATCGTTTTATTAGCGCAGAATAAGCGGTTAATGGTGTTACCCGATATTAAACAAATATTTGATGTCCTGCGTGCAGAACAAGAAAAAACACTGCTGGTCGAGGTGATTAGTTTCTCAGAGCTCTCAGCTGCGCAACAAGCAAAGTTGGTCAGCTCGCTTAGCCAGCGATTACAGCGTCAAGTGAGCCTTAACCTGACTATACAGAAATCACTGTTAGGCGGGGCAGTTATTCATGCGGGCGATTTAGTGATTGATGGTTCGGTGCAAGGAAAGCTGGATAAACTTAGCGCCGATTTAGCCGCGTAATAGAGAGGATAGATTTCATGTCAGAACAAGTAGCTTTAAACCCATCGGAAATCAGTGAATTAATCAGAGAAAAAATTGAGCAATTCGGTGTTGCTTCTGAAGCGCGGAATGTTGGGACAATCGTAAGTTTAAAGGATGGTATCATTCGCCTACACGGTCTTGCAGATGTTATGCAAGGGGAAATGATTGAATTCCCTGGCAGTGTCTATGGATTAGCCTTGAATTTGGAGCGTGACTCAGTTGGTGCGGTGGTTCTTGGTGACTACTCTGGGTTATCGGAAGGGCAAAAAGGAAAATGCACCGGTCGCATTCTTGAAGTTCCTGTAGGCAACGCTTTATTAGGCCGAGTGGTTGATTCACTGGGTAATCCTATTGATGGTAAGGGGCCTATTTACTGCAACGAAGATGTCGCCTATTGAGAAAGTTGCTCCAGGTGTCATTGCACGCCAATCAGTCAATCAGCCCGTGCAAACAGGTCTTAAAGCAATCGATGCCATGATTCCAATTGGTCGTGGCCAGCGGGAATTAATTATTGGTGATCGGCAAACCGGAAAAACAGCGATTGCCATTGATGCCATCATTAACCAAAAGGGGACAGGCGTTAAATGCATTTACGTTGCTATCGGCCAAAAAGCATCGTCGGTCGCCGCAATTGTACGTAAATTAGAAGATAGCGGGGCAATGGAGCACACCATAGTCGTTGTTGCTGGTGCCTCAGATTCAGCAGCTTTGCAGTTTATCGCGCCTTATGCGGGTTGTGCCATGGGAGAATATTTCATGGAAAGGGGTGAGGATGCGCTCATTGTTTATGATGATTTAACTAAGCAAGCTTGGGCGTATCGTCAAATATCTCTGTTACTCAGGCGCCCTCCCGGAAGAGAGGCATACCCTGGCGATATTTTCTATCTCCATTCGCGTTTATTAGAGCGTGCTGCACGCATTAATGCGGAAGAAGTTGAAAAAATAACGAAGGGTGAGGTGAAAGGCAGAACTGGCTCGCTTACCGCACTGCCTATTATTGAAACTCAGGCGGGTGACGTGTCTGCTTTCGTACCAACCAATGTGATCTCGATCACGGATGGCCAGATTTTCCTTGATGTGTGATTTGTTTAACGCGGGTATACGTCCAGCAATCAACTCCGGTTTGTCGGTATCTCGCGTAGGTGGTGCTGCCCAAACTAAGATTATGAAAAAACTTGGTGGTGGTATACGTCTTGCGCTTGCTCAATTCCGAGAGCTAGAAGCCTTCTCGCAATTTGCATCGGATCTGGATGATGCAACACGAAAACAATTAGAACGTGGCCAGCGAATTACTGAGCTAATGAAGCAAAAGCAATATTCACCATTATCCGTAGCAGAGATGGGATTATCCCTCTTCATTGTTGAAAAAGGTTATCTGGATGATATTCCTGTTGCCGAAGTCAGCCTTTTTGAACATGCTCTACACAGCTATATGCGAGCTTCTCATGCCGCTTTGCTGCAGAAAATTAATGAGGCAGGGGCTTATGATGGCGAGATTGAAGCACAATTAAAAACAGCGGTAGAAGAATTTAAACGCAGTGGTAGTTGGTAAATAACTATTCAGTACAGTTCACCGAAAAGCCATATTTGGTGCATCTTGAACGAAAAGCGTGCTGAAAAATGCTCACATAGTCATATCTATGCTGCGCTTTTTCAGCACGCCTTTCGTTCAACCTGCACTCAAATCTGACTTTTCCCCAAGATTTTGAATTGTGGTGAATACTTGGTAACTTAGAAGGCGAAGCAAATGGCTGGAGCAAAAGAGATCCGTTCAAAAATTGCGAGTATTAAAAAAACGCAAAAGATAACTCGAGCAATGGAGATGGTTGCTGCAAGCAAAATGCGCAAAACACAAGATAGAATGCGCGCATCAAAGCCTTATGCGGCAAAGATTTATAATGTTGTTCGACACATTGCTCGTGCGACATCGGAATACCGTCATCCGTTTATGGTTACCCGTGAGATTAAGCGGATTGGGGTTATTGTTGTTACCTCAGACCGAGGTTTGTGTGGCGGTTTAAATACTAATCTCCTGCGTGAAGCAATTCGTGTTTTCCGCCAATGGCACGATGAAGGGAAGGAAATTGACCTTTGCGTTATTGGTCGGAAAGGGCAAGCTTTTTTTAAACGCGTTGGCGGTCGAGCTGATTGCCGCAGCCGATCAATTGGGTGATAAACCAGGAGTTAAGGATTTGATCGGCGTTGTTAAAGTCATGTTGGATGCTTTCGACCAAGGTGAAATTGATGCCTTGCATATTGTTTATAATGAATTTGTTAATACCATGACACAAAGACCAACAGTTAAACAATTGTTGCCTTTACCGCTGGCCGAAGAGGACAGTAAAACGTTAGGGCATCACTGGGATTATATTTATGAGCCTGATGCCAAGGAGCTTCTTGATGCACTGTTGGAGCGCTATATTGAGTTACAAGTTTATCAAGCCGTCGTTGAAAATATTGCTTGCGAACAGGCGGCAAAAATGATTGCAATGAAAAGCGCAACGGACAATGCGGGTGATTTAATTAAAGAATTCCAATTGGCTTATAACAAAGCCCGACAAGCGGCCATTACCCAAGAATTGGCTGAAATTGTCGGTGGTGCAAACGCTTAATAAGAGGATATACGATGAGTTTTGGAACAGTAGTTGAAGTGATTGGTGCAATTGTGGACATTGAATTTCCGCGTGAAAGCGTCCCCAAAATAAACGATGCATTAAAGGCTGTTGAAGGGGATTTAGTCTTTGAAGTACAACAACAATTAGGTGATGGGGTTGTCCGCACTATTGCTATGGGTACTACCGATGGTTTAAAGCGTGGCGTCAGGACGCAAAATACCGGTGAGCCTATCCAGTGTTCCCGTCGGTAAAAAGACTCTAGGTCGGATTATGGATGTTTTGGGTCGCCCAGTCGATGAAGCTGGTCCTATTGATGCAGAGGAGCTTTGGGCAATCCATCGCCAAGCACCGAGTTATGAAGATCAAGCGGGTGGGCAAGAATTACTTGAAACAGGAATAAAGGTCATTGATTTGCTTTGCCCATTTGCCAAGGGGGGTAAGGTCGGTTTGTTCGGCGGTGCTGGCGTAGGTAAGACGGTTAATATGATGGAGTTAATCCGTAATATCGCGCACGAGCATAGTGGTTATTCTGTATTTGCTGGCGTGGGTGAGCGTACCCGTGAAGGTAACGATTTCTACCATGAGATGAAGGAGTCTAATGTACTGGATAAAGTATCCCTTGTTTACGGTCAAATGAATGAGCCACCAGGAAACCGCTTACGCGTCGCTTTAACCGGTTTGACGATGGCAGAAAAATTCCGTGATGAAGGCCGTGATGTGTTATTGTTCATTGATAATATTTATCGTTACACCCTTGCCGGGGTGGAAGTCTCTGCGTTACTAGGCCGCATGCCTTCTGCAGTAGGTTATCAGCCCACACTTGCAGAAGAAATGGGGATGCTTCAAGAGCGGATTACCTCAACAAAAACCGGCTCGATTACTTCGATTCAGGCGGTATACGTGCCTGCGGATGATTTGACTGATCCGTCGCCTGCTACCACGTTTGCGCACCTCGATGCCACCGTGGTACTGTCACGTCAAATTGCAGAATTAGGAATTTACCCTGCGGTGGATCCTTTGGACTCCACCTCACGGCAATTGGATCCTTTAGTGGTTGGTCAAGAGCATTATGATACTGCTCGTCGTGTTCAGCAAACACTGCAGCGATATAAGGAATTAAAAGACATTATCGCAATTTTGGGTATGGATGAGTTATCCGAAGAGGATAAACGTGTTGTATCTCGCGCCCGCAAAATTCAACGTTTCCTCTCACAACCATTTTTTGTTGCCGAGGTATTTACTGGCTCACCTGGTAAATACGTATCACTGAAAGATACGATCAAAGGGTTCCAAGGGATTCTCGCGGGTGATTACGATGATTTACCTGAGCAAGCATTTTATATGGTTGGTAGCATCGAGGAAGCTGTTGCCAAAGCTAAAACCCTATGAGGCAAAGAGATATGGCTATAACAACGCACTTAGATATCGTTAGTGCAGAACAAGAAATTTTTTCTGGCGTCGTTGAGAGGGTAGTTGCTACGGGTGAGCTGGGTGAGATCGGTATTATTCCAGGCCATGCGCCGCTGCTAACTGTGCTTAGGCCTGGTGAAATTCGGGTAACTCTGCAGGGCGGTAAGCAAGACGTTTACTATGTTTCAGGGGGAATGCTGGAGATACAGCCCTACTATATGACTGTCTTAGCGGATGCAGTTCAACGTGCCGAAGATCTTGATGAAAGTGCAGCGCTTGCGGCTAAGGCCCGTGCCGAAGAGGCAATGGCTCTTAAAGGGGCTGACCTTGATTATTCCGTTGCTGCTGCTGAGCTAGCGCGTGCTGCTGCACAAATCCGGGCAATTAAGAAGCTGAGGGAAAAGCTAACCTAAGCAGTTATTCATCATCGATCCACAGGGTTGTCCACAGATTGTTAGTAGTATTAAAACTGCAGTTTGATTAAAATCAATATTAATCAACACGTTATGCAAATTGGTTGTTAGAGCAGAAAAATGCTAAAAAGTTATTCACAGATTAAATGAGTTTTATGAATATAGAGCGCAAGCCACTCACCGAGTTTACTGAGAAAGCTTATCTTGATTATTCGATGTATGTAATTCTCGATAGAGCACTACCCCATATTGCTGACGGTTTAAAGCCAGTCCAGCGGCGAATCATTTATGCAATGTCTGAATTGGGCCTTAAAGCAAGTGCCAAGCATAAGAAATCAGCGCGCACAGTGGGTGATGTATTAGGTAAATTTCATCCACATGGTGATGCAGCTTGCTACGAAGCAATGGTATTAATGGCACAACCTTTTTCCTATCGCTATCCTTTTGTCGATGGACAAGGAAATTGGGGATCGGCCAGATGATCCAAAATCATTTGCCGCCATGCGTTATACCGAGGCTCGTTTGTCTGCCTATGCTGAATTATTATTAGCAGAATTGCAGCAAGGTACGGTTGACTGGGTTGATAATTTCGATGGCACTTTACAGGAGCCCTCACTTTTACCCGCACGATTACCCAATGTTTTATTGAATGGCGCGATGGGCATTGCGGTGGGTATGTCGTCTGATATATTGCCGCATAATTTAACGCGAAGTAGCCAATGCCTGCATTCATTTACTCGATAACCCAAACGCTAGTTTAGATGATATTAGCACCTTTATTAAAGGCCCTGATTTTCCCACTGCAGCGGAAATTATCACCCCCCCTGACGACATCCGGTCCATGTATGAGTCAGGAAATGGCTCGGTAAAAATGCGTGCCGTTTATCGGCAGGAAAAGCAGAATCATTGTGATTACTGCGCTCCCTTATCAAGTATCTGGGGCTAAAGTCATTGAGCAAATAGCGGCACAAATGCAGCAAAAGAAACTGCCGATGATAGACGATTTACGCGATGAGTCTGATCATGAGCACCCCACGCGTCTTGTTATTGTTCCCCAATCAAATCGGGTTGATGTTGCTGGATTGATGTCACATCTGTTTGCGACAACTGATTTAGAGCGTAGTTATCGGGTTAATTTTAATGTGATTGGTTTAGATGGCAAGCCTCGGGTTAAAGGGTTGTTAGCCATTTTACAAGAATGGCTAAGGTATCGCGCAGCAACCGTTAAAAGGCGCCTGCAGTACCGACTGGACAAAGTGCTCGAGCGGATCCATGTGTTAGAGGGCTTCATCATTGCTTACTTAAATATTGATGAAGTCATTGCCATTATTCGGGAGGATGACAATCCGAAACAGGGTTTGATCAATCGCTTTAAACTGAGCGAACGGCAAGCTGAAGCGATTTTAGACATGAAATTGCGCCACCTTGCCAAGTTAGAAGAAATTAAACTGCGTGGCGAGTTAGCTGAGTTGCAAGAAGAGCGTGCCAGTTTGCAAGCGATTTTGTCGAGCGAAAAGCGGTTAAAATCGCTAATCAAAGATGAAATCACTGCGGATAGAAACCAATTTGGTGATGCAAGACGCTCCCCTTTAATTGAGCGGCAAGATGCACAGGCCTTAAAAGAAGAGGATATTTTGCCCAATGAACCAATCACTGTGGTACTTTCACAAAAAGGCTGGATTCGTGCTGCCAAAGGATATGACATTGATGGTCGCGAGCTGAGCTATAAAGCCGGTGATGAATTTCAAGCCCAAACGAATGCCCGCAGTAATCAGCAGGTGGTATTTTTTGATACTGAAGGGAAAGTCTATACTTTACCTGGCCATGTTCTACCTTCTGCGCGGGGACAAGGGGAGCCGTTGACCGGTAAATTGAATCCGGCTGAGGGAATATCGTTTACTGGTCTTATTGCGGGCGATGGCGAGGACTGGGTATTATTGGCAAGCGATGCCGGCTATGGTTTTATTAGTAAACTACAAGAACTCTATGTAAAAAATCGTAATGGCAAAGCTTGCGTTAAGCTACCAGCAAATAGCCGAGTGATATCGCCGCGTTTAATTGCAAGTAAGGAATTACAACTCATTGCTGCGGTGACCAATGCTGGTCGACTGCTTATCTTCCCAGTCAGTGAATTGCCTGAACTTTCTCGGGAAAAGGAAACAAATTAATCAATATTTCTGCAGCTAAAGCAGCGCAACGTGAGGAATTTGTTGTCGACTTGCAAGTGCTATTTCGTGAAGATTCGCTCACTGTCCACGCTGGGAAACGCCACTTTACTTTGAAGCCGGCAGATCTTGATCATTATTTAGGTGAGCGAGGGCGTCGCGGCAATCGTTTGCCGCGGGGATTGCAGAATGTCACGGGGCTACAAATATCTGTAGCCGCCGGTGCTAAACAAGCATCGGGTAATGATGATGTTTAATGATTATGTGAAGGCCATACCCCAATTTATGCTGCCTAAGCAAAGCTTGACTTACTTTGCTGGCTTACTAGCCAATGTGCACGTCCCTAAGATTAAAAACAGGTTGATTCGCTCGTTTATCCAACGGTACGGTGTGGATATGAGTGAGGCACTCGAAGAAAATCCTGAGCACTATGGCTGTTTTAACGAGTTCTTTATTCGTCATTTAAAACCTGAATGCAGGCCGCTAGCGCCGGCGGATATTTTATCACCGGTAGATGGCTTCATTAGTGAGTTGGGTACAATTGCCAAGGGGCAAATCTTACAAGCTAAAGGCCGTTATTATACCGTAGCTAAATTGCTAGCTTGTGACGAGGGTTTGGCTGAGCAATTTACACAGGGCTGTTTTGCTACCCTTTATTTATCACCCAAAGACTACCATCGCATTCATATGCCAATTGATGCTCAATTAACAAAAATGATTTATGTACCGGGTAAACTTTTTTCTGTGCAACCAGCGATGACACGGGTAATCCCTTATTTATTCGCGCGCAATGAGCGGTTAGTTACCCTTTTTGCAACGAAGGCGGGCCTTATGGCGATGGTATTAGTTGGTGCAACGATTGTTGGTGCTATTGGCACACGCTGGCAGGGTGATATCCCACGATCGAAGCAAAACCAGCATTTGAATTTAGCTGATTTAAGCGGCGCTAATGCGCCCATCAAGCAAGGTGAAGAAATGGGCTATTTCAAATTAGGCTCGACAGTAGTGCTCCTATTTGCGGAAGGTAAGCGAGTGCATTGGCTAAATGATTTACAGGCTGGTTCGAGAATCCGTTATGGGCAGGCTATTGCTACGTCATCCTGAGCGAGCTCCCGTCATCCTGAGCGAATTCCCCGTCATCCTGAGCGAATTCCCCGTCATCCTGAGCGAATTCCCCGTCATCCTGAGCGAATTCCCCGTCATCCTGAGCGAATTCCCCGTCATCCTGAGCGCAGCGAAGGATCTCCGTGGTTGAGCACTATGCCACCATTGAGGAGATCCTTCGCTACGCTCAGGATGACGGGGCGTACGCTCAGGATGACGGGGCGTACGCTCAGGATGACGGGGCGTACGCTCAGGATGACGGGGCGTTTTTTTTCGGCGACCCTAAAATTTGGTACCGAGAAGAGGACTCGAACCTCCACGGGGTTACCCCCACTAGCACCTGAAGCTAGCGTGTCTACCAATTCCACCACCTCGGCAATAGGGGGCTAAAATACTTAAGATTAGTGCACGTGTCAATAACTGGACTTTGGCCTATTCTATAATGTTGCTCAATACTCCGTCATTGCGAGCGTTAGCGAAGCAATCTAGTGGCCTTATGAGATGCTAAAAAAGGCCACTGGATTGCTTCGTCGCTCCGCTCCTCGCAATGACGGCTTTCGGTTCGCAATGACATGTGCTTCACTGTGTTTGCAATGACGGCAGTTCTGTATTTGCTTCTTCTAGAGAAGTATCTAACACTTCTGAGAATTCAAGACACCCTCGTTTTACTTTGTCTCCTTCAAAAGGCTGAAAGAATCTAAATTGGGACTCTTCTTCCCTCTGTAAGTAGCTTTCTGGCAAAATAACACTCAACACACTGTCCAGAAAAGAAATAATAGCGATATAGATTCGTTCATTAGTTGTAAAAATTTGTTTGCGAAAATCTTGTACAAGTTCGTTTATTTCTTCATTTTTTTCATTCAGATTTTGTTCATTGTTCAAGACGTTCACTAAGCAATCTGTCAAAGTCACAATTTTAGCAATATCGCCTATTTTTTCAGATGAAGCGTTAGGGTTGCCGCTCAAAAGCAAGAAATTCACTTCTTTCATGCATTCTCGTTTTAAATGGTCTAGACGCTCACCGACTTTATTGAATGCTGTGTTTCTCCTTGGCTGCTGAATTTCCCAAGCTTCAATGAGATTTTCAACATGGGTATCATGAGAAGTTATATTGTTAGTTGTAGGGCCTGACGAAGATACAGTAGAAGCCGAGGATGTAGTGGACGATGAAGAGGCGGTAGTTGAAGGTGCGCGTATTAAATCAGCAGCTGTTGTTCCAAATCGATTTAACGTCTCTTTCAATAAAGGATTATTCTCACAATAGTGATCAATCATTGCTTTAAAATGAGTTTTTGCCTCATTAGGATATTGTTTTTCAAACAGATACAGTAAGCATTCATGGGCATCGTTCGAAAGCGATTTAAACGATGATATTCCAGATGGAGCAATGATTGGAGCAAACGTTTTCTGTTCAGAAATGGCTTCTAAAGCGCCTATAATATTTGGAACAAATTGCTCATCACATTGCAATAACGTAGTGTTAGCAGTTTGTTGAGCTTGATGAAGCTGAAGTAGGGCGGGCTTAACCTGTTGTAATAATTCTTTGGCAATAACAGGGTCAAGGCAGTGTTTTTGCTTACTTGTAGAGCTTGCCGTAGAACTTGAAGAAGGTTGAGGGGGATTCGGATTCCATAACTCAGAGAGACTCTGCGCATTAAAATCAAAATCATCAGAAAGCACCGCCTCAGCAGACGAATCAAGCTTTTCACGTTTCAACCTATCTAATTCGCGCTGAATCTCAGGTGTCCATTCGCGGCGATACTTCTGAAGGAGCTCGAGAATCAATGTTGCCGAAGAATCTGGATCGAGCTCGGGATCGATCAGAGCGCCATTCCTCACTAATAGGAGTACAATTTGTTTGTATCGGTTTATTTTTTCCGGGTGAAAATTCGGATCGTTAGATTGAGGCGATGCCTTCAAAATAGCTTGTTTCAGGCTGGTGTTTCCCTCACCATTCTTTTGATTTATTTGAACCTTTAAATCAAGTAATCTTTTGACAGCATCAACGTCTGCTTTTGCTATTGCAAGGCTTAATGGAGTAGTGTTAGGACGGACCGGGTCAGATCCTATTAATTTTAAGCCAACATACATCTCTTCGAGGTCTAGTTCATCTCGCCGGAAAAATGGTGCACCTAGCAGAGTTATAGTCTGATTTTCGGTTTCAGTCCTTCCCCTTAAGGTTTGCATATCAGTGGATTTAATTGCCAACTGATACAGGTTTGAGCCACGAGATGTCACAACCTGTCTTTCTTCAAGAGCAGGAGCATTGAGAAACATTTTAATACGATCTTGAAATTTACTATTATCAAATTTTTCCTTTTCTCGCGAAAACCCAATAGGGTATTGCAATTCATAACCTTCTTGAGTTGCTACTAATTGCCATTGATTTGGCATCACAGCCTTGAGCTTTTTATAAGTCTGCATTGCAATTGACTTCGTTCGAGATAAATTTAATTCCCTTGTAGCTGCCTTGATTGCACGAATTTTTTCTTCGTTTTTTGCTTCCTTTGTAGTAGGCAGGGGTTGTGGAGGGTTACTTGCTTTTATTAAAGCAGAAAAATTATTTTGGCAAATCTGGGGAATAACCTGAGTAGGAATCGTTAATGTCGATTGATTCCATCCCATACCTATGCTTTTAACCGATTCTTGAATACCAAGCTGATGATTACCATAATCAGTTTGAATTCTTTGCTTATGACGATCCTGCGGTTCTGTGCAATGGAAATTAGCTTGATGTTGTAAAACAAATCTCTGATTAATCCGAACAATTTCAAATCGAATTCTTGTTTTTTCAAGTACACTTTTTTGTGCTTGTTCCGCATCATAACGACTAACTTGTGCATTCAACCCTTCAAATTCAGTTTTAAAATTCGTTAATTCTAAAATAGCTTCAGGAATGTCAGGGTAGAAACTTTCGATGATTTCAAGATCACGAGGTCCTGCTTTTGCTCCCTTTAAAAGCAAATATTGGGCAATTTGTAAATAGGTTTCTTTGTAAGTATAACGTGCTTGAAAAGCTTGCTCAAGCGCAAAGGTTAAGGGGGAGGTATACTGCCCTTGGCTCATTTGTTGAATAATATCTGGGCAGCTTTGTGTGCATTGTTTAATGACTTTAAATGCCTTCGTTTGTAAGGCCGGTTCTAAAAATGCACTCTTTTGTATTACCCACTCTAAAAATGTAAAAGATTCATTGTCTCTTGTTGTAAATTTATGTTTAAGAAAATCATCCAATGAAGCGCTTGTGCGAATGAGTTGAATAAGGCCATTTGTGCATTCATCAAAAAGCGTTGGGGGTTGACGACGGTTAATTAAATCTTGAACTTCTAAAGTTTGTGCATTAACCTTTTGAGCTCCCCGAGATAGCGCTTTCATGGGTAGAATGATTTCTTTAAGCGTTTCATCATGAACGCTAAGAGCTGTTAAAACATCAATGGGTGTTTGACCTTGTTTATCTTTGATATCGACCTTTGATCCCAATCTGCACAAATATTTAACAATTTCTAATTGATTGCCATTTAAAGTAGCTGGGCGTGAGTTAGTTTGTGCCTCTGGCATTATTTTTGATACAGCCAATTGCAAAGGCGAATTACCATTATGGTCAAGAATATTAGGATCAGCATGATGACTCATTAAAAGAAAGTCTACTACGCCTGCTTGGCCTGCCATTACTGCATAACTAAGTAGTGTATCACCATAAGGAGGATAACTATTATTGATATTTGATTGATTAACTTTTTTCTTTAAATAATCTATGTTTCCTGCATACACTGCATCGAGTAATTCTTGGATAGTTTGATTTTTTTCTAGATAGGCCTGATCAGGATTCTCTGACTCTACTGTTTTTCCATGGACTAATGCCCCATAAAAAAAGTTATAATATACCGATGGTATGGTTCCATTTTTCCTTTCTTTTTTCACTCTAGAAAACATGGCATCCGCAATTTCTTCGGGCGTTGGCGCTTCTTGACCTGTCTCACCTTTACTTAAAAAGGTTTTATTATTGAGCCAAAAATAAGCTACCAGATATTTTTTTTCGAGGATGTTTTCCAAAGCATTTCTGGCTATTTGATTAGCTAAAACTGCTTGAAGCTTAAATGCATCCAGGAGATAGGCGATAAGCAAGTTTTTACTTGTTGGATCACCTACCCTCTCAATAGACGTCATAATAATTTGTTCTAAGTCGGTGATTTGTGCTGCTGAAAGCGCCATAATTTTATCCTCGCGATGAGTAGCCTGGTAAAAAACTGGCTGATTATAGCAATAGGAATGACGCATTGGCAAGTTGTTGAGCAACCATCCGGCATTGCGAACGCAGTGAAGCCGTCATTGCGAGGAGCGTAGCGACGAAGCAATCCAGAGACCTTTCCTAGCATCTCAAAAGGCCACTGGATTGCTTCACTGCGTTCGCAATGACGGTCTTGCGTTCGCAATGACGGTCTTGCGTTCGTAATGACGGTCTTGCGTTCGTAATGACGGTCTAAGGTTAGTTCGGTACGTTTTTCAGGCCCATTCCGTTATCCCACCTTACTTATCCAGCCAAGCTTTAACGAATTGTTGTGTGTCATTTAATACGTCAATCAATTGTTGGCATAATTGTTCTATTAAGGCAAGCTGACCCGTTTTGCAGTAATATTCAAGATAGTGGCAGGCATACTGCATTCTTACCGTGCCACAATAAAGCGCACCACTTTTTATTTTATGGGCAACATCAGCTATTTGTTGCCAATTTTTATCTGCACAAGCATTTTCGATACTTAACTTATCATCGGGGATTACTTTCTCCACCATAAGCAATAATAACTCGCCCAGCACTCGCTCGTTACTTATGTTTTTTATGCCTCGTTCAAGATCAAATAAAGGAAATTGATCAAGCGCAAAGAGCTGTTGCCCTTCACTGAGTGCGCCATTTTCTAATATACCGTCCTGCTCTAAGGGTTTTTTAATATATCGCGATATTATTTTTTGCATATCATTTAAATAAATGGGTTTCGAAAGTACTTTATTCATACCAACTTGCAAACATTTATCCTCTGCCTCACTTAAGGTATTCGCTGTTAGTCCAATAATTGGGACCTTGATTTTGTTTTCTGATTTTTCCCACGCACGAATAAGAATAGTTAATTCAGTACCCGAAATTCCTGGCAAGCCAATGTCAGTGATGATCAATGCAAAACTAACTGTTTTAGCTAATTCCAATGCTTTCTCACCATTCATGGCGGACATAAAACGACATCCGGCTTTGGTAACCATTGTTTCCACAAGGTGCAAAGCGATAATATTGTCCTCAACTAAAAGGATGAGGGGAGAGTCATGGGATTCAGGAGATTGTTCGGTCATAATCATAATATTTTCTCAAATTTAACAATTGTAAAATTGATCTCTTTGTAAGGATGGGTTATTTTTAGTACATAGATGGTATTTTTTGCGCGGCTAACATGCACTGTTAGGAAGCCAGATTAGAGATACGGTGAGCATGCTTAACTTGCATTAAGAAGCCTAAAGTATCTTTAGAGGCGTCCACATGAACCCCAGAACTGCAGCGGAAATACCATCTTTCCTTTTCCCGTAGGTCTACTCCATCGAGCCACCAAGCCGAGGCTCCTGAGCGCAGCGAAGGATCTCCTCGGTTGAGCACTATGCCACATTCAGGAGATCCTTCGCTATGCTCAGGATGACGGGTTCCGCTTACTCGGATAATATTGTCTATCTCTAACCCAAAAAAGTCCAAAACTATTTATACTCGGGTGTAACTCTCGTATAGGCAAATTTAAAGTAGGTTGGGCCTTGGCCCAACAAAGCCTGGCTCAAAAAAACAGGGCCAGATGAAGTGCTTTACTGAGCAAATAGTTATAGTATTATTATCGATAATTAAATCAAGTTGGGCCAAGGCCCAACCTACATAGTCGAATTGTAAACAGGCCCTACCACATTATTATGCTAAGCCATCTCCTAGAATTACGACGACGTGCTCTGCATGTTATTTTGCTTTTTCTTTTTCTCTTCCTAGTGTTTTTTTTCTACTCAAATGAGTTATTTCATGCCTTAATAAAACCTCTGCTTAATGCTTTACCCGATCAGGGGACTTTGATTGCGACCCATATTACCTCACCGATAATTATTCCACTGAAACTGGCTGCTGATGCCGCAATGCTATGTTCTGCTCCTTTTGCATTATTACAGGTATGGCGTTTTGCCGCCCCAGGTCTTTATCAACAAGAGCGTCACAATTTAGGCAAGGTAATTTTTATTAGTATGCTCCTATTCTGTCTCGGCGTTTTATTTTGTTTTTATCTTATATTGCCTTGCATGTTGCAATTTTTTGCTAAAACAGTACCGCAAGGTGTTCATCTCATGCCCGACATGTCTGCAGCCGTGGATTTTATTACCCGTATGTTGCTATTTTTCGGGTTTTGTTTTCAAGTTCCGCTGCTTTGTTTGATCTTAGTCCGCTTAGGTTGGGTGGATTTGTTGCTTTTGCAAAAAGTTAGACCCTATGTCACCGTGACTGCTTTCATCGTCGCAATGCTACTGACCCCAGACGTCCTGTCCCAAATAATGCTCGCGGTGCCACTTTGTGTGCTCTATGAGCTGGGCATTATCTTGGTAAAAATCAGGGTGTGTTGACAATTCTACTATTTTGGCCGAAAACGAAGGATTTGCTCCGCTTCGCTGCTCATTTACTACGTCTAAACTGCGCTGCGATGCTCACAAATCCTTCGTTTTCGGCGCAAACTAGCGAATTGTCAACACACCCTATTCAGCACAGCTCAACGACCTAAGATCGCGCAATGCTGTTAGCCGTTTAATTTGTACTTGCACCATTCTCTCAATCATCTCTGCAAAATTGACAGAGGGTTTCCAGCCCAAAAGTTTTTGTGCCTTTGAGGGATCAGCTACTGTTTGGGTAGTCTCTAGAGGTCGGACTAACGCCGGGTCGCTAATAACATGTTTGCGCCAATCTTTACCTACACAATGATAGGCTACCTCACATAATTCTCGCAGGGTGTGAAGTTGTCCTGTACCAATTACAAAATCATTCGCTTCATCCTGTTGTAATATTAACCACATCGCCTGTACATAATCAGGAGCATACCCCCAGTCTCGCGCTACTTCAAAATTACCCAAAGCAAGTTTACCCTGCGAAACAATGGGTAGCCCCCTTTCATTTCGCTCAGGCGAATTCACAATGCCAAGTGCTGCGCAAGCAGCTCCATAAGCGACTTTCTGGGAAACAAAGTGCAAAGGGCGACGCTCACTTTCATGATTAAACAAAATACCACTTGCTATAAAGAGCCCATAGCTCTCGCGATAAATACGTACCATTTGATGAGCGTAAACTTTGGACGCGGCATAGGGATTAGTGGGATTAAAGGGCGTTTCCTCATTTTGCGGTACAACTTTGGTCTGGCCAAACATCTCCGATGAAGAAGCATGATACACTCTAGCTGTAGGGCAAGCGCTCCTTACCGCTTCGAATAGACGAACAGCCCCCAATCCATTGACGCATAGCGTTGTTGCTGCTTGGACCCACGATTCTCCTGGCCTCGATTGTGAAGCAAGGTTATAGACTTCACTCGGCTGTATTTGCTCAATAGCTGAGGTGATATCAGACTCTTGGGCAATATCACCATAAATCATTTGGATATTATCGGGCAGCTCAGTCGCTAGCGTTTCTTTTTTCTGGCTTTCCCTGCGGACAAAACCGAATACTTGATACCCTTTTTTTACTAACAATTCAGCTAAGAAATAACCATCCTGTCCTGTAATACCCGTTATTAGCGCGCTGCGCATCAGTTTTCCCCTTAAACCTACTCACAATATATCACATGCCCATTTCAACCTCGCACGTGCGTGAGTTCCGCTGCTGATTTATTCATGATTTTATCATTTTTTGGACGTACCTGTCCCGATAAATAGCGTGTGAGTTACCTTAAGTTAAAGCCGAACACCGCTGAATAGTCAGCGATTTTAAATGACCCGCTTCGCGGGTCAGGCAAAGCAAGGTCAAAAGAAAAGGGGTAAAGGGCTAAAGGGTTAAAGCCCGAGAGCACCTAACTCCAATCTGATTGGACTTTAAGGCGACGCCCTGACTGCTGCCACCACCAGAGGCAAAGAACTGATCCCACGCTTCGAGCTGTGGAAGGGTCGAGTACTCGGTAGAACTCCAGTAGATGCCTGCAGGAGCACTAAGGCCACTAGTATCTATCAAACTGGATTGTATGTTTTGCAGCGTCGGTGCACTTGAAGTGCCACAAGCAGCACTACTTCCATATCCCATCTCACAAATCGCTGGCAGGTACCAATCGGAATAACTGCTAATGGTTTGTTTGCACAATCCTGCAGCATAGTAAGTGAGAGTTGTTGGTCCGGGAGATGCCGTAAAGGGAGCAGAGCCTCCGTTTGCCTGCGTATTATTTGTAATGAATTGATTATAAAACGTCACGAATGTTATCTGTATTGCAAGAGCCATCTGATATTCCATTGCACATGGAAAGGATGCGGAGGTAAAAGGATTTGTGTTGGTGTAGGTGCTTGAAAAAAATGAAGCAAATGTGGCGTAAGTGGGTGAGCCTGTTGCGGACGTGGATGTCTCATCAATTCCAGGAAGGGTATCAGAGCTTGTATCAGCAGGGTCAGAACCTCCACTTCCCCCACCAGTACCTCCATTGGAACTCCAGACAATGCCATTGGGGAATGCGGGCTGCCTGGTCGGATGTCGTGACAACTTTCCCGCCTACGCTGCCGGTATCAGGTGGTGGTGTCATCAAAAGCATACACATACCCACCTTGATAAATACATCCATAGCCCAATACGACAACATTGATCGACAGGGCAGTCGCATTGTCAGCGCTCACTTGAACTGTTCCGGGAACAGGCGCTGTTCCACTCGAACAGGGATTGGTGCCATCGGAGGTGGCTGCAGCGCCAGGTGTTACTGTAATCGTGCAGGTGCTGCATGCCGCTAGCGTGCTGCCACAGGTTGTGGAGCTTGAGGTCCCTGCGGGCCAGATCGGTGGGGTTACTGCTAAATTAACCGCAGGATTACTTCCTGTGTTGGTAATGGTAATCAAACGAGGAAGTCCTGAAGAAGGCGTTCCACTGATTCCGTATTCTGTAAGTCCTGTGACACTTAAAGCCAGCTGACTTGCGCTTGTGCTCAGCGTGGTCGTATTCGTGACACAGTTAACACTAACATTGGTGACGTTCGCTCCACCCATCATGCCGCTGCCATTAGTCAGATTGCAGGTTTGTCCTGTGGTTGGGTAAGTACAGTGACGTTGTAAGTCGCACCTTCAGCTACGGGTGTAGAAAAGGTAAAAGGTCCATTGCTGTTAATCGTCAAATTGTCACCACGCATTGTCTTGCAGACACGACGGTGCCTGATAAACCCGAGACAGTTACCCCCTACCGTATAGGCATTGGTTGCACAGGTTACTTGCACATTGGTGATGTCCGAGGCGCCTGCTGTTCCACTGCCATTGGCCACGGTACAGGTTTGGGTGGCGGGTTGTGTCAGAATTGTCACCTTATAGGTGGCACCTTGAGCAATGGGTGTTGAAAAAGTAAATGAGCCGTTGCTGTTGACAGTCAAACTATCGCTGGCGTTATTTTGCAGCACAACGGATTCTGATGCTGCAAGCCCAGAAACATTACCCCCTACGGTTCGGGTGTTGGTGGAGCAGTTCACAGTAACATTGGTGATATTGGTATTGGTGATGGTGCCACTGTTATTGGTCAGGGTACAGGTTTGGGTTGCTGGCTGACTTTGTACTGTGACCTGATAAGTACTTCCTGGAGGCAGGGCATTGGAAAAGGTGAATGTTCCGTCTGCATTAAGGGTTAATGCATCACCACCATTATTCTCCAGTACCAAAGTACCTGAAAGACCAAATACAGAGCCCCCTACTGTATAATCCACCGCAGGTCCTTTGGTAATGTGCAAGCTGTTCGCGGCGCCTGGTTGATAGCATTGGTTTGGATTGCCTCGGTTACATACAACAGGCCCACCGATGACATGGCCATGCAAGGCACTGCCATCAATGAATAAATTCAAAATACAGGATTGCTGGTAGCCTAAAACAAAGGGGATTGGGCAATTCCCTGACGTAGTTATTTGTTTTACGCCAAGAGTGCTTCATCGGAAATGCGGTGCCATTCTGGCTAATGTATGTGTCTTTATGGATTGATTGGTGACTTGATAGCTCATGGTGGCGGTGTCGTTCGCCGCGACCGTGAGTGTTGTTGCGGTTAATGGGCGTAAAGGTCCATACTGGCGTTTCTGCATGCACCAAAGCCATGGCACATGTCAGCCATAGGCCTGTCATTATTTTATTAATAAACTTTCTGCCGTTCATCTTGTGTCCTTATGCGATGTAGGTCAAATTAAACAAAACCCCATTGATGTAGAGGTGATTGAGGATTAATCCGGAGTTCATTGTCTGATCCAATGCGCGACTAGCCTACTTTTGCCCCAGTCAGCGAATTCATAACCAGCTCCCAACCTGCCAATGCTCGCTGATGGATTTTTGCATGCCAGCCCCCAGCGTGTAGGTGAACGCGGTTTTTGTATGGTTTGTAAAGTTCTTGTTAGGCAGTGCCTCAAAAATCAAAGGCGTACTCGTAAAATCATGAGCCCGGTTAAAGCCAACGCCAAGGCTTGCGCTCACCCAGGGTATGACCCAATAGCCTTTATCAAGCAACAATTTTCCTTTTAGCGCTATGCGAGTGTTTCGTACTTTGTATCGATAGCTGTAATTAACAAACTGGGGGTCAGCATCATCCCATATCACACCCCGAAGCTTGGCATTGCTGGTTGTGGCCGCCGCAAGGCCCAATTGACCCAAGCATTGGGAAGACAACGATTTTTGTATTCCAACAAACAGTTCACCAGAGGCTAGAGTATTGGTGACTTTTCTGGCCGCATAAGTCTTTTGAATTTCTGGCGCCAAATAAAAAGTCTGTGTCTTACCACCGCTGAGCCCAAACGGGACCCGCGGCTATCGAACCAACCCAGGTTCAGTCTTTGGAGGGCATAACAGGTCCCATGGTGCCCGCAAAGGCCTGAGTGGCCAATACACCTGCTGCTAAAGAAAGATACAAACGATGCTTCATAAGCGTTCCTTGCATAAAAACGAGTCATTGGTAATGAAAAATTACTTCAAAACATGATACTTATTTGATGATTTAAAATCAAAAATTTTCGTAACCCCCCACGCTATCCCAAGGGAATCCACGTCATCCCGAGCGAAGCGATGGATCTCCAGCAAACGGCACGTATTTAAAAATTGTGCCACTGTATGGAGATCCCTCGTCGCAAGCTCCTCGGGATAACGTGGGGCGTTACCATTTTATAGATAATGAGATTTTTAATCCATTCTGATACACTAGCCCGCTCTTTAGCTGACAAATAATAACATGCATATTGGTTTTGATATCTCCCAGACAGGTGGTGGTAAAGCAGGATGTGGTTTTTTTGCTCATGCGATGATTCAAGCCATGTTAGAGATTGCTCCACAACATCGCTATTCACTTTATCCAAGCTTTGGTGATTTCTATTTTGATGCACGGATGCCCATTCAAAACCCTTATAAAGCTGGGCGTTATGGTCCACGCCACCTGACTCGCGAGAATGCCTCTGCATTTTGGACAAAGTCAGATATCGAGCAATCATTGCGAATGCCCGATATCGTGCACGCCAATAATTTTTGGTGCCCAATGCAGCTAACGACAAGTCGTCTCATTTATACGTTTTACGATATGGGTTTCGTTGTTAATCCTAGCTGGTCTACAGAAGCCAATCGTCTTGGCTGCTTTAATGGTGTTTTTCGCTCTGCGCTCATCGCTGATTGGGTGATCGCTATTTCAGAAGCTTCAAGAGACCATTATTTGACTATATTCCCTCATTTCCCACACGATCGCATTCGGGTTATTTATCCTTGCTCTCGATTCGCTACTACGCAAACAGCAGTCAAACGGCCTAAGGCATTTAAAGATATTCCTACAAACGATTTTTGGCTTAGTGTAGGAACTATTGAGCCGAGAAAAAACCAGCGCTGCTTAGCGTTAGCTTATGCGCGCTATCTTGCTTTGAATGGAAAACCAATGCCCCTCGTTTTTGCTGGTGGAGAAGGTTGGCTAATGAATGATTTTAAGAGCTATTTGGATGAGCTAGGAATTAAATCGCAGGTTATTTTTACCGGTTACGTTACGGATGACGAATTGATTTGGCTCTATCAAAATTGCTATGCCAACCTCTACGCTTCTTTATTTGAGGGCTTTGGATTACCCATCTTAGAAGGCATGCAATTTGGTGCCCCTACCCTAAACTCGCGTTCTACTTCCATGCCTGAAATTGCAGGACAAGCGACTCTATTGCTTCCTGCCGAGAACGCTGAAGAGTGGGCACAGGCTATGTTGCAGTTATCGTTAAATCCTGCTGAAAGAAAGAGGCTGAGTCTGGCAGGGCAAGAGCAGGCTCGCAGGTTCGATTGGAAGCAAAGCGCTGCATCATTACTCGAACTCTATAGTGAGGCACTAGAATCTCCTCGACGAGTAAATTAAATGATTAGAAACGTGTCGCTAAAAACAATCGCTGTAGATTTAACTCCCATTTTACCTGGCGGTGAGAATGGCGGAGCAAAGATTTTTGTTGTCGAGTTAATTAAGCACCTGGCTGTGCTAGCTCCTACAACCCAATTTATATTACTCACCCAGGCAGCTTCACATGAGGAGCTTAAGCGCATTGAGAGCGACAATATACAATGTAAGATGGTACTTGATGAACCAGTAAAAAATTCGCGCTGGTTTCGCTTGCTGTCTGCAAGCGCAAGGAAAATACCTTATTTACCTCGGAAATTATTTTATCTAGGTTATCGTCTTAGCGTCTTATTAAAAAGGAAAGGAGCTCGCTCTTTACTCCACAACCTAGGCGCTGATCTTCTTTTTTGCCCCTTTACAGCGCCTACCTATTTCGAACTAGGGATCCCGACAGTTTGTACTCTTTATGACTTGCAATATAAAACGTATCCGGAATTTTTTGCTCCTGAAGATGTCGCTCATCGCGAACATACATTCACCGCGGCTTGCCGACGAGCAACTCTGCTCACAGCAATCTCGGAGTATTCGCGCCAATCAGCGATTAAGCATGGCCAACTCAAACCAGAAAAAATACGAACCATTCATTTGCAAATGGCACAACGAATTTTGCCATCGGCAGATCACGATCAATCGTTGCTGGTTAAACTTGGTTTAGCACCAGAGCAATACCTGCTTTATCCTGCGAATTTCTGGAAACATAAAAATCATGAAATGCTACTGACTGCTTTCGGGATGGCTTGTCGACAAGGGTTAGCAGCCCCTATCAAATTAGTTTGCACTGGTGCGGAAAATTCTCGATCGGCGTTATTGAGCAAAGCTGCGCAACTGATGGAGCTAGGGGAGCGTGTTATTTTCCCTGGTTACTTAACAAACACTGAATTGGCCGTGTTAATGGCAAACAGCAGTGGCGTAATCTTCCCCTCGCTTTATGAAGGATTTGGTTTGCCAGTTATCGAAGCCATGGCTGCAGGTATTCCAGTCGCCTGTAGTCGTTTAACCGCACTCCCAGAAGTTGTAGGCGATGCTGCCATACTTTTTAACCCTCGGATCCCTACTCAAATTGCGGACGCTATCACTTCCTTGCACAGCAACAAAACACTACGCGAGCAGCTCATTCATGCTGGGAAAAAACGATCGCAAGCATTTGCCTATGCGAACCGCATGGCTCAAGACTATTGGGATCTGTTCCAACAAGCCCTACAAGAAAATAACCGGCAAGATGGATTAATGGGTGCCTACGATGATGGCTGGGTCGGCTCTAGCCTGCATGTGCAAATTGCGCCAAGTGCAGGTGAACAGACCCTGGAGCTAGAGCTCTACGTACCTGATTGGTTACCACAAGCCAAGATCGTAGTAAAAATATTACGCGATGGCGAGGCACAAAGAGACCCCGTTGAGATTAGTCGTGGTAAAAAAGCATTGCTCACCTTACCCTTGTCGTCTGAAGGTGCGCATTATGAACTAAGGCTGGGGCCAACCTTTATTCCCGCCAAAACTGGATACAGCAATACCGATCTACGCGAACTTTCGCTGATAGTGCAGGGATGTAGAGTTGTGCGGGGTGATGGAGTAATTCAACTTTTATAGAGTCATTAAGAATGAAAATAAGTATAATCACCCCCTCGTTCAACCAAGGCCAATTCATTGAACGTACTCTGTTAAGCGTTGCACGCCAAACTGGGGGCGAAATTGAGCATGTTGTTTTTGATGGGGGTAGTACAGATAATACGGTGGAAATTCTTAAAGCATCGACCTCGTTAAAAAATTGGGTGTCAGCCAAAGACAAAGGACAAACCAATGCCGTGAACAAAGGTATCAATGCAACTGACGGTGAAATTATTGGCTGGCTTAATTCAGATGACATCTATTACCCTGGGACAGTCGACTATGTTGTCAATTTTTTCTCTGCTAATCCTGATATTGATGTCGTTTATGGAAAGGCCGATCATATTGATATAAACGACCGTCCATTCGAAACGTATCCTACCGAACGATGGAATTTTGAGCGCCTGAAAAAAACCTGCTTCATCTGCCAACCCGCGCTTTTTTTGCGTCGCAAAATTGTAGAACAATACGGCTTGCTTGATGAGTCGCTACATTATTGTATGGATTATGAATATTGGTTACGACTTGGCAAAGCAGGGGTTCGCTTTGCTTACCTTGAAAGAAAGCTTGCCGGATCCAGACTCTATGCAGAAACTAAAACGCTGGGAGCTAAAGTAAAAGTCCATCGCGAAATCAATGACATGTTTAAGAAGAAATTTGGCAAGGTTCCCGATCGATGGTTGTTTAACTATGCTCACGCTGTAGTAGAAGAAAAGACCGTTAGAGGTAATTACCCTTTGCGATTTATTTATTTCTTATTGCTCTCCTCTCTTTGGTCTACCTATCATTGGAATAAAGGGGTATCTGCTAAATTTATAAAAAATTTATTTAGGTGGAGGAAGGTTTGAAAAATCAGTATAATCACCTCTGCACACGGTAACGCTCCTAACTAACTTCAAGCCCAGTCTGGGTTGTAGAGAGTCGTATGTTCGTCATTGCGAACGCAGTGAAGCTGTCATTGCGAACGTAGTGAAGCCGTCATTGCGAGGAGCGTAGCGACGAAGCAATCCAGCGACCTTTCTTGGCATCTCATAAGGCCACTGGATTGCTTCGCTAACGCTCGCAATGACGGAGCTAGCGCTCGCAATGACGGAGCTAACGCTCGCAATGACGGAGCTAACGCTCGCAATGACGGAGCTAGCGCTCGCAATGACGGAGCTAGCGCTCGCGTGCCAGCAAGGGGATGGCACAAAATAGATGGAGGTTTTATGAAGGCGGTCATTTTAGCCGGCGGCTTAGGTACAAGAATAAGTGAGGAAACATCAGTACGCCCGAAGCCAATGATTGAAATTGGGGGAAAACCCATCCTTTGGCACATCATGAAATTATATTCAGCGCATAATATCCATAATTTTATCATTTGCTTAGGCTATAAAGGTTATATAGTCAAAGAATACTTCGCTAATTATTTCTTACATATGTCCGATGTCACTTTAGATATCACGAATAATAAAATGGAAATTCATCAAAATAATGCTGAACCTTGGCTAATCACTTTAGTTGAAACCGGTGAAAAAACGATGACCGGAGGCAGGATAAAGCGGATCGCAAATCATCTTGGCAATGAGGATTTTTGTCTTACCTATGGGGACGGCGTCTCCGATGTTAACATTAGTGCATTAATTTCCTTTCATAAAAAACAAAAAACGTTGGCCACGCTAACCGCAATTCAACCACCGGGTCGATTTGGCTCTTTACTCACAGAGGGCGAGAAAATTACCGGCTTCAAGGAAAAACCGCAAGGTGATGGGGGCTGGATTAATGGTGGTTTTTTTGTTTTATCCCCGAAAGTTATTGATTATATACAAGGGGATGACACCGTTTGGGAGAAATACCCATTAGAACGCATAGCCCAAGAAGGCCAGTTATCTGCCTTTTATCATGATGGCTTTTGGCATCCGATGGACACGCTGCGTGATAAAAATTATTTAGAAGAACTATGGGAGTCCGGTAAAGCACCGTGGAAAACGTGGTAACAATATTATCCATATCCGAGCCGCGCACGATCATATCCGAGCCGCGCACGATCATATCCGAGCCGCGCACGTAAGTAAGCGGAGATGATTTGTCCGCTCGTCGGACTATAACTTTTAGCGAGAAACAATAATGACTCAGCAATTTATTCATGTACCTTATGGCAAAACTGTACACGGCGAAGAGGAAATCGAAGCAGTTGTTTCTGTGTTACGTACTTCAACACAGATGGGAAAGCATGTGCGCGCTATGGAAGAAAAAGTTGCTACTTTATTTAGCAAAAAGCACGGGATAATGGTTAACTCAGGCTCTTCGGCTAACTATTTGGCTGTTGAGCTACTCAATTTACCCGCAGGATCTGAAGTGATAACCCCCACCTTAACTTTTTCAACCACCGTCGCCCCGTTGATTAAAAATGGCTTAATTCCCGCATTTGTTGACGTGGAAGTCGGTACTTTTAATATCGATGCAAATCAAGTGGAAGCAATGATATCTTCGAAAACCAAAGCGATGATGATACCCAATCTGCTAGGAAATCTACCCAACTGGGCAATGCTCAGAGAAATTGCCGATAAGTACAATTTAATTGTTATTGAAGACTCAGCAGATACTTTGGGAGCAACAATCGATGGGAAGGCTGTTGGCCGCTTTAGCGATATCAGCACGACTAGTTTTTATGGTTCCCATGTGGTGAACTGTGCGGGCAATGGTGGCATGCTCTGCGTCAATGAAGATAGCCTGGCAGCCCGTGCTAAATTGCTACGGAGTTGGGGGCGTAGCTCTTCCTTATTTGTTGAATCAGAAGCCATTGACAATCGTTTTAATATTCAAGTTGATGGCATTGATTATGATGCAAAATTTGTATTTGAGGCGCTTGGCTATAATCTTGAGCCCTCCGAAATGGGAGCCGCTTTCGGTTTAGTGCAGCTTAGTAAGCTAAATCAAAATATTGCTGCGCGCAAAGATGCATTTGCATTACATACTCAATTTTTTAGCCAATACCAAGATTGGTTTATTCTACCTAAGCAATTGCCTCAATCAAATACAGGTTGGCTGGCTTTTCCACTAACAATTAAAGATAGTGCTCCATTTTCGCGCAAACAGTTACAAATATTTTTGGAAAAGCGTAATATCCAAACCCGTACTGTTTTTACGGGCAATATTCTACGCCAGCCAGGGTTTAATAGAATCCAACGCCGTGAAACAGCGAAAGGATACCCTAATGCGGATCAAGTCATGCGTGGTGGTATTTTACTTGGTTGTCATCATGGATTATCTACTGAAATGATTAACCATATCCACCACTCGGTTGAACAATTTGCTCAGCTTTATGCTATAAGAGAGGCAACCGTTTAGATCAGTTTTACTCCTGGAAAGTGGATGGACTGTACGTCATCCACTTTCACTTTATTTAATGAGCGGGTTGAGAGTTCGCTATGAAATTAATTAGTATTGTTACGCCTTGTTACAATGAAGAAGAGAATGTAGAAGCAATACACAAACAAGTCAAAGCAATATTTGCCCAAATCCCTAATTATCGCTATGAACATATCTTTATTGACAATGCGTCTACTGACAATACCGCTGCCCTATTGAAAAAAATCGCCGCTGACGATCCCCATACTAAAATTATCCTTAATGCAAGAAATTTTGGCCACATCCGCTCCCCTTATTATGCGATGCTGGAAACAACGGGTGATGCAACCATTTTAATCGTGGCCGATTTGCAAGATCCTCCAGCGATGATCAATGAATTCATCCAAAAATGGGAGCAGGGCTATAAAATCGTAGTCGGCGTAAAACCTGAGAGTCAAGAATCAAAGTTGATGTTCACTATTCGCCGAGCTTACTATAATTTTGTAACCCGAATTGCTGATGTAAAACTCATAAAAAACTTCACCGGCTTCGGTTTATATGACAAAGACGTTATCAATATTTTACGTGATCATAAAGATCCTTACCCCTACTTTCGAGGCTTAATCGCTGAAATCGGCCTTAAGATCGCGGAAGTTCCTTATAACCAGCCGCGTAGAGCACGAGGAGTGACCAAGAATAATTTCTATTCTTTATATGATATGGCCATGCTAGGTATCACCAGCCATTCCAAACTTCCTCTTCGCTTAGCAACGATGGCTGGATTTTCACTGTCTATCCTTAGTTTTATCATGTCGCTTATGTTCTTTATTTTGAAATTATTTTTTTGGAATAGCTTTAATTTGGGAATAGCACCCATTTTAATTGGCTTATTCTTTTTCTCCTCAATACAGTTGTTTTTTATTGGCTTATTAGGGGAATACATCGCCTCGATTCACACCCGAGTGACTAATCGGCCGCTAGTCGTTGAAAAAGAACGGGTTAATTTTTCACAATAGTATGAACACAAATCCTTTAGCAAATGACCTCAATTATATTCTCAATAAAACATCGCTATTGTGGGAAGAAATGCGTGATCAGCGGATTTTTATTACCGGAGGAACAGGTTTTTTTGGTTGCTGGCTACTGGAAAGCTTCGTTTGGATCAATAAAAAACTCAACCTCAATGCAGAGGCTTGGGTACTAACCCGCAATATTGCCAATTTCGCCCGCCAGCGCCCCATCCTATTTCATCAGCCTTCATTAAAGTTTATGGAAGGAGACGTAAGGCACTTCACTTACCCTACTCACCACTTTTCTCACCTTATTCATGCGGCTACGGATACTAATGATCAATTAAATAGAGAAGAACCGTTAACGGTTTTTGACAGCATCACTCAAGGCACAAAGCATGTACTTGAATTTGCTAGACGAAGTAAGGTAAAAAAAATTCTTTTGACCAGCTCTGGTGCAGTTTATGGCAGACAACCTCCAGACATCACGCATATTCCTGAGTCCTATCCCATTCAATTTTGTGCGACTGAGGCAAAATCGACGTATGGTGTTGGTAAATGCACCGCTGAGCATTTATGTTACTTGTACGCCAAACAGTATGGATTAGATATTAAAATTGCCCGTTGTTTTGCTTTTGTTGGACCTTATCTGCCTTTAGATGGCCATTTTGCCATTGGCAATTTCATTCATGATTGTTTGCATGGCGACACTATTCAGATCAAAGGTGATGGAACCCCCTTTCGCTCGTATCTCTATGCTGCAGACTTAGCCATCTGGCTATGGACCATTCTTTTTAAGGGTAAAACCATCTATCCTTATAACGTGGGATCGGATGAAGACTTCAGCCTTGCTGAGGTTGCACGTATTGTAGCCAGTACCTTTGCAAAACCAATAACGGTGAATATTCTGCGCCAAAAACCAGTCAATTTAATTGCTGAGCGCTATGTCCCTGATATTAATCGGGCACGGCAAGAACTTCACTTAACTGTGGAAATAAAATTGGCTGCTGCAATCAAAGCAACAACGGAGTGGTATGCAAACAGAGTACCCCGTCATTGGGAGCGTTTATACAAAACCTGAAAAACGTACCGAAGTAACATTGTACCGTCATTGCGAGGAGCGTAGCGACGAAGCAATCCAGCGACCTTTCTTGGCATCTTATAAGGCCACTGGATTGCTTCGTCGCTACGCTCCTCGCATTACGCTTCTCGCAATGACGGGGAGGCTACGCTTCTCGCAATGACGGCAGTTTTGTATCTGCTTTAAAAAATGGCTAAAATCGAATTTTATCAACGGAGAAGTAACTGAATGAATTCAAAACAGCAAATTTTAAGGTATCTCTTCGTTGGTATGTTAAATACTTTATTTGGCTATACCTGGTATGCAATTTTCATTGCCCTAGGGCTGCAGTATCCCATTGCTTTGCTTTTATCAACAGTTATAGGAGTTTTATTTAGCTTTATGACCATTGGAAAATTTGTATTCAAGAGCTCCAACCATCTCCTCGTTTTTAAATTTATAGGTGTTTATGTTCTGCTCTATTTTTTCAATATTACCTTAATCAAGCTACTAAAGCAGGTATCACCTGATCTTTACTTAACAGGCTTTATTGCAATCATTTCCTCTGCCGCCTTGGGCTTTATTTTAAATAAGCACCTTGTATTTACAACTGATTGAAGCAACAAAAATTATCTGATAAGGTCTCACGAATTAAATTTTACTGAGAAAACTCAGGTGCAAGACATAATAAAAAGAATAAGGGAAAGAATGAACAAGATAACAGGGCGATTTGATAACCAAGGGATAGGGAAATTTTTCGCTATCATCATGCTAATTGTTTTTCTTTCCTCATTTTTTACGGTGAGCCATGCCGAGGTATTCACCATTGTGCCCAATGAACCCTTACCAGCAACAGTACCTATAGGCGGAACAGTTAATGCATCTTACCTGGTGATAAACAACACCGGCATGCAGCGTGATGGCAATGTCGTTCAATATTTACCCCCGAATGTGATTGTGACAAATGAGGGCTGTGGGCCCAGTTTTAATTTAGCTCCACTAAGCTCCCCAGGAGATCGCTGTGTTTTAAATCTCACTGTTTTTGGAGCGGTGGATGCTGCTGACCCTACCCCCTACAATCATCTATTTGTGTGCTTCCCTGGCGGCATAACCTGTGCCGGAACACTATTCCCATTGAATGTGATTGTATCAGGAGTAGTCCCAACCCCTGTGCCATCCCCCAAAGCAACATTTGCTTGGATAACCAACCAGAATACCAATCAGGTCATATATTGCCAAGTTAACGCCGATGGAACGTTCAGCAATTGTCAAGATACTGGAGGCACTGGCTTTTCAACTCCGGCCTTGATCGCCTTGAACCCAGCTAACACTATAGCCTATATAGCAAATGCGAGGCTTCCAACAGGCTTTGTCTCTATTTGCTCGATCATGCCGAATGGAGCATTTAGTACTTGTCAGATAGAGCCTTTTTTTGATCAGACTTTCGGCGTCACTCTTAACCCAGCAGGTACCTTTGCCTATGTAACAGAGAATACTTTCGACATAGTGTTCTATTGTCAGGTCAATCCCTTGGATGGATCATTGACCCATTGCCTAGATGCCGGCGGAGCTGGCTTCGATGGACCCACTGGCATCGCTATTAACCCATCTAACACGCTTGCCTATATAACTAATAGTGTAACTGGAAGTCCGGGTACCGTCATTATTTGCCAGATTATTCCAAGTGGACCTACAGTTGGAGCACTTCAGAATTGCACCCCTGCTACCAGTACCGCTTTCAATATTCCCAGGGATATAGTCTTTAACAAGGTTGGTGACGTTGCCTGGGTCACGAATCAAGGTAACGGCACCGTCGCCTTTTGTGCAGTGGCCCCAGGTGGATCCCTCAACAGTTGTACAACGACGGGCCCTATTTTTAACGATCCACAAGGAATGGCTTTAAATGCTGCGAACAGCTTGCTGTATGTAGCAAATACGGGGAGTAATGTAATTTCTGCTTGTAGGTTCAATCCCAATGGATCAATTACGAGTTGTTTTCCTGCGGCCAGCGGGGCTCCTCTTAATACACCATTTGGGATCGCACTTAGTAACTGAAATTGACATACTCTCTTAGCACAGATTAGAATGGCCTGTTCTTATCAATAGCACGGTGTTTTTAATGGGGAATGGCTCAATAACTACTGCCTTATCAGATATTGCCGCTGCGTCTAAATGCTATTCGTTATTAGGAATGTTAGGATGGCAGGATATCCGTCAGCGTTATCGGCGCTCGACATTGGGGCCGTTCTGGCTGACTATCAGCATGGGAGTTATGATTGGCACCATTGGTGTCGTATTTGGACAAATTTTTAACTCTCCATTAAGGGAGTTCTTACCCTTCTTAGCCATTGGAATAATCTTATGGAATTTTATCGCGGCGACTGTGACTGAAGGATGTACTGGATTCATTGCAGCAGAGGGGATTATTAAGCAGCTTCCTCTTCCTTTGTTTGTCCATATATTACGCATGATTTGGCGAAATGTGCTAATTCTTGCCCATAACTTGGTTATTTTTCCACTCATCCTTTTAGTGGTTGGCAAGCCACTCCATTGGATTGCACTGCTCAGTATCCCTGGATTTTTGTTAGCAATTATTAATTTGACATGGGTTGCTCTAATATTGGCTATCATTTGTACACGATACCGGGATTTTTCACAGATTATTGGCAGCCTGTTACAGGTTGTCTTTTATATAACCCCAATTATGTGGATGCCTACCCTTTTACCACAAAAAAGAAGTTTTTACTTGTTAGATATAAATCCTGCTTACCACCTACTTGAAATTGTCCGCGCTCCTTTGCTTGGTGAGGTACCAGCATTGACTAATTGGCTAGTAACGATAATATTAGCGCTAGTCGGATGGGGTATAGCGCTAGTCATTTATAGTCGCTATAAGCGTCGTATTGCCTACTGGCTATAACAGAGGTGTGCTATTACCTCATAATAGGGGGTGATCTCTTATATGGCTTCTATTGAATTTAACAATGTTAGTGTTGACTTTCCTATTTATAATACCCACAGTAGGTCGCTCAAAAAGCGTTTAATGCAAGTTGCAACAGGAGGACAACTGGGGGCAACTGAGCAAGGTGTAGTGGTAGTGCGTGCTCTGGAGGGTTTAAATTTCACTCTGCAAGATGGCGATCGGGTTGGCCTTGTTGGTCACAATGGCGCAGGGAAAAGCACACTCCTTCGCCTTCTTGGCGGGGTTTACGAACCTTCTTGTGGAACAGTACGCATTGAGGGAGGAATTGGCTCACTTATTGATATTTCCCTGGGTATTGATTCCGAAGCTACAGGGCGCGAAAATATCTATCTTCGGGGTGGGCTGCTAGGCTTGGCAAAAGCCAAAATTACTGAGCAGCTTGATGATATTATCGAGTTTTCTGAGTTAGGTAATTTCATTGATATGCCCTTACGTACCTACTCCACTGGCATGCATTTACGCTTGGCTTTTGCGATATCGACAATCCTGCGTCCAGAGATACTTGTCATGGATGAGTGGCTTGCAGTTGGCGATGAAAATTTCAAGCGCAAGGCAGAGAAACGGATGGCGGAGGTCGTTCAAGCGACCAACATCTTAGTCATTGCCAGCCACTCACATGAACTTATCCTGAACACGTGTAATCGAGTGATCTGGCTTGAGCATGGCAAAATTCGGATGGATAATGACCCTCGTGCGGTAGTAGAGGCTTATTTTGGAGTGTGAGTTTATGGATATGAATAAAATACACCGAGATAGCACAGATATTAATATCGCATTTTCATCAGGCATGAACACCTTGCGCAGCAAAGACGTTGAACCGGACGATAGTGTGAAGAGCAGTATAGAGAATCTATACCCTATACGTATTCGGGTTAAAAAGTTGCTAAGATCAACTGCGCGATTGGTCTACAAACTTGTTAGACCTGTACTCAGGCCAATTACTTTTAGACTAAAACAGCATTTTATCGCCAATTTAAATCAAGCTTCTGCGACTACCCTGCAGGAAGTACAATCAGCTAAAGAAGAAATTCACGCTTTACGACAAGAAGCACAGAAATTGCTATCTTCCCTCGAGCATGCTGGGGCGCATAGTGAGGCCTGCGGGGTAAGTATCAGAAAAGAGCTTCGAACCACCAACCCCTCTCCCGCCCTGCGGGCACCCTCTCCCCGTTCCCGGGGCGAGGGGGAAAATGAGGGAAGTTCTTTAGAGGAAGGCATCATCGTTGTTGGTGCTGGTGGCCATGCCAAAGTTTGCATTGAACTCCTACAGGCCATGGGTGAGCAAGTAATTTATTGCATCGGCAATGAAAATAGCCCTGAACTATGCCTAGGGATTCCGGTTCTGAAAGGTGATGCTCAGCTAAAATCTTTACGGGCAGAAGGCTATAAGAGGCTATTTATTGCTCTTGGATCAAACGAACTTAGGGAGGAGCGGGCAGCTTTCGCTATTGGGGAAGGATATCAATTAATCAATGCGATCAGCCCGCAAGCAATTATTTCACCCAGTGTGTCTTTAGGCTCAGGTATTGCAGTCATGGCTGGTGCTATCATTAATGCCGACACAGTGATTGCCGACTTGGCAATTATCAATACAGGAGCGACAGTTGATCATGATTGCTATATCGGCAAGGGAGTTCATATTGCTCCCCAATGCACATTGGCAGGTAAGGTGAACATAGGGCGCCAGAGCTTTCTAGGTGTTGGCTGCAAAGTTATTCCAGAAATTGTAATCGGTGAAAAAGTTACCGCGGGTGCGGGCAGCGTCATTATCGCCAATATTAATAGTGGGATGACTGTAGTGGGCGCCCCTGCACGAATTATCACTCAACAAAACGTAGAGAAAAAAACACTATGCAACGAATTTTTGTCGCCCAGCCTAAATTAGCAGGGAATGAACGCAAATACGTACTTGATTGCCTCGATAGCAATTGGATTTCATCGACGGGTAAATACATTGGTGCTTTTGAAGAGGTATTTGCTCAATTTTGTGGGGTAAAACACGCAATCTCTACGAATAATGGAACCACCGCATTGCATCTTGCCCTGGTCGCTTTAGACTTAAAACCTGGCGATGAGGTTATTATCCCTACTGTAACGTATGTCGCTACCGCAAATGCTGTTCGCTATTGTGGAGCAACGCCCGTCTTGGTTGATGTCTGTGTCAATACGATGAACATTGATCCCAATAAAATCGAAGCTAAAATTACAGCCAAAACCCGCGGGATCATTCCTGTACACTTATACGGCCATCCGGCAGAGATGGAACCTATTAATCAATTGGCGAAGAAATATAATTTATGGGTTGTCGAAGATGCAGCAGAAGCCCACGGTGCTGAGTTCCTTGGGCGAAAAGTGGGGGGATTAGGCGATTGTGCAACCTTTAGTTTTTTCGGCAATAAGATTGTTACCACGGGTGAGGGCGGTATGGTTACTACCAATGATGATGCTCTTGCTGCGAGGCTTAGGTTGTTTCGTGGGCAAGGGATGGATCCTACGCGGCGCTATTGGTTCCCTGTAGTCGGTTATAACTACCGTATGACGAATATTAAAGCCGCTATAGGCGTTGCTCAAATGGAAACAATTGACAAAGCATTATCCAACAGGGCAATTCTTGCTGGCTGGTACAATGAGGCATTAGCAAAGTTTACCGATAAAATTATTTTACCAAAACAACTACCCTGGGCTAAGCATGTCTTCTGGATGTATACTGTCTTCCTGGCGGAAGGGGATGGGCATCGGCGAGATACCGTGATGCAGTACCTGGACGAAATGGGGATTGAAACTCGGCCTGTTTTTTATCCTATGCATGTGCTTCCTCCCTATGCCGAAGATACACCTTACCCAGTCGCAGATCGTTGGTCACCACGAGGGATTAATTTACCGGCTCATCAAGATCTAAGCCGAAATGATGTCCAGCGAATTGTCGATACGCTGGTAAAAGCAATAGGATAATAATGAAAATAGCATTGTGCTCATCATATGTTCCTTTCGTTTACGGTGGGGGCAGAAATATCGTCGACTGGCTTGAACTTGTGCTCAAAGAAATTGGCCATCAAGTTGAAAAAATTTATCTACCCCAAATTGGAGCACCTGACCTGTTATTGCAACAAATGATGGCTTATCGTTGGCTTGAGCTGGACGCTGCTGACAGAGTTATCTGTTTTCGACCCCCTTCTTACTTAATTCCTCATCCCCATAAAATATTATGGTTCATTCATCATTTCCGCGTTTTTTATGATTTATGGGATACTAGTTATCGCGATTTTGCAAACGATGTGAAGCATAGAGGTATCCGCGATACATTGTATGCAGTGGATAGTGCAGCATTACGAGAAGCGAAAAAAGTGTTTACTAACTCTAAAGTTATCTCCAATCGACTAAAGACATATAATCAAATCGATAGTGAGGTACTCTACCCTCCCGTTTTTCAATCAGAGCGCTACTATTGTAAAGACTACAATGAAGAAATTGTTTGTATTTGTCGTTTGGAGCACCACAAACGACAACATATGCTAATAGAAGCAATGCAATATACCCAAACCTCGGTTCGCCTACGGTTGTGCGGTGCTGGTTTTGGGCCAGATTACCTACACAATTTGCATGAACGTATCGCGGAGTTAAATTTAGAAGAGCGTGTCACCCTCGAGGATCGCTGGATTAGTGAAGAAGAAAAAATAGAAATTTTGGCCAATTGCCTGGCTACTGCTTACGTACCCATTGATGAAGATTCGTATGGGTACCCTAGCGTGGAATCCAGTCACGCCTGCAAGGCGATTCTGACCACTGAAGATTCTGGCGGCGTGCTTGAGCTCGTTACGGATGACCTGAATGGTTATGTCACTGAGCCTTCAGCGGAAGCGTTGGCTGCAGCGATGGATAAATTGTATAAAGATCGTAGGAAAACCCAGGCAATGGGGAATAATGCACGAGCCCGATTGAATGACCTCAATATTTCCTGGCCCCATGTAGTAGAAAGGTTGCTAGCATCATGAAAATCCTTATTGTCAATAACATGGCTCCTTTTGCTTGGGATGGATCTGAAGAGTTAGCAGCCCACTTACAAAAAAATCTGATCATTGCTGGCCATGAGGCTGAAATTCTGCGCATTCCTTTCCAGTGCGAACCCGTGACCCGTATTCCATCGCAAATGCTTATGGCAAGGACATTTGAATTGATGAATGTTGATCATGTGATTGCCCTAAAATTTCCTGCTTACCTCATTAGGCATCCCCAAAAAACGCTTTGGCTAGTCCAGCAACATCGCCAGGCTTATGATCTTTACAAGCCACAAACATCAGCAAAGAACTCCGCAGTAACAACCCCTCTCCCGCCCTACGGGCCCCCTCTCCCCGTTTCCGGGGCGAGGGGGGAAATGAGAGAAGTTCTTTGGGAGCACCCTAGTCCCGTGGGGGATGAACTGCGCGCATTGATTAAAGCCGCTGATAATGAAAGCTTTGCCGAAACCAGGAGTATTTTTACCGTTTCTGCAGGAGTAAGGCAGCGTCTGCTCGATTATAACGGCATCGATTCTAAAGTTCTCACTCCTCCCGTTAATGACCCAGAATTATTTACGGGTGGTAAAATGGGCGACTATCTATTTGCGGGTGGCAAGATAAATGGTATGAAGCGGCAGCATTTATTGCTTGAGGCAATGAGCCAAGCTGATAGTAACATCAAGTTACTTATTGCAGGTCCTCCAGATACAACTGCTGATGGTGAAAAACTGCAACAAGCTGTCGTTCAATTGGGTCTAGAAGACAGGGTAAGTCTGGATTTGCGCCGATTACCGCGTGCAACGTATGCACAATATGTTAATGAGGCAGCTGCGGTAGCATGTATCCCAGTTAATGAAGAACTCGGCCATGTAGCCATGGAGGCAGCACTTGCAGGTAAAGCACTTCTCACGACATCGGATAGTGTGGGTATCTTAAGCCTAGTCAAGCATGAAGAAACAGGATGGATTGCACAAGCAAACCCGTCTTCCTTGGCAGAAGCCATGAATTCTGTATGGAAAAATCCTGCTCGTACACAACAATACGGACTCGCAGCCAGAGAATTGTGGTTAAGCCTTGGAATCAACTGGCCGCAAACTGTGGAGGCTCTTCTGCAATGAAATTAATGCTACTTACTCCCGTGATTAAATCATCAGCAATTGGACGCATGGCCAGTTTAATTGCACGTAAACTTATTGCCGATGGTCATGAGATCATTGTAGTTCGTACCGAAGATAAAAGTTATTTTAATAATCCAATTCATGATTTCGGTACTGAACCGATCGCTTGGTATGAGAATACTCAAGTGCATACATTCGCGCACACAGTTGACGTAATGATCTATCAAATAGGTGATAACTTCGAATTGCATCAGGGGTGCCTAGCCTTGTTGGCGCAGTTCTCGGGTATTGTTTGCTTGCATGATTTTTCTCTCGGCAATCTTTTTTATGGATGGGCAAGGCATCATCGTCCTGCGGCGCATGCAATATTGCGAACTTGGTATGGATCTAAAGCTGCTAAACAATTTTTTTATTATCATGACCCAGACTCTCGTACTAAAGGAACAAGTGCGATCCCGCCAATGACAGAATGGCTGTGCGCTATGGCACAGGGTGTAATTACTCATAGCAACTGGGGGGTTGAGCGTGTTTTAAGGTCTTGCTCGGGGCCAGTCCGTAGAGTGCCGTTCGCAGTTGATGCACAAAACCTTGTATCTGCTAACGCTAAAAAGGACAAATTAGACATACTGACTGTCGGCGATATTAGCAAAAATACACGAGTCGCAAGTGTAATCACCGCTCTCGGTAAAAATCGTTTACTCCGTGAGAACTCCATTTATCGTCTTGTCGGTAGTATCACCCCAGAAAATAGAAATGCATTGTCTGCTTTAGCGAGACGACGTAAAGTAAACCTTGTCATCTCGGCTGAAGTCGACGACTCCAGTTTAGCCAATGCTATTGCAGAAGCCGATATCGTCAGCTGCCTTCGTTGGCCAACCTTTGAAACTGCCTCAGCCTCCACAATTGAAGCAATGCTTTATGGCAAACCAACGATAGTGACTAACACTGGCTTTTATAGCGAAATCCCTGATAATTGCGCAATAAAAATAAATCCAGCAAAAGAAACTCCTGAGCTTGGAGCAGTATTCAAGCAGTTGAGTAAAAATCCACAACAGTTCCATGCCGTGGGTCAGCAAGGGCAACAATGGGCTGCAAGCACATTTACTGTGGATAATTATGCGCTGAAGCTTATCGAAATGGTATTGTCGACTTCACGATCAAAAGTAGTGCTCAACGCTATAAATCATTTTAGCCAGCTGATGCATACCTGGGGAGCTAGGGGTGAGGAGCTATTAGGTAAAGAATATACCCTTGAACCATTGTCCATCTTCCAAGGCCGTCATTAGCTCCGTCATTGCGAGGAGCGTAGCGACGAAGCAATCCAGTGACCTTTTCTAGCATCTCATAAGGCCACTGGATTGCTTCGCTAAGGCTCGCAATGACGGAGCTAAGGCTCGCAATGACGCCGTAGCTTTCCAGTTGTTTAAGTCGCCTCCATGCTAATCGGAGCGCTCAGTGGCTCCATTTCAGTAATGGGTCGACCAAAAGCAATTTTAGGGTAAGCATTAGCACGCATATCGATCATCACCTGCAATAAAGCGGCCTCTTCATTTTCCCACAGCCAATTGAGATTAGATTCAATCTCATCGCTAACTAAAATAGTTTTAGCAGGAATACCATAGGCTGTTGCAATCGCCTCAAAATTGGGTGCGCTATAGCCCCAATAAGTCGATAAATACCGTCCATTAAAATAGCTATCCTGAAATTGGCGAATCATACCTAGGCAGTTGTTGTTAAGCACAATCATTTTAAGCGGAATTTTATTGCGCACTACCGTTTGCAATTCCTGGATATTTAGCTGAAAACAGCCATCTCCGGCAATAACGACCACCGGCTCCTTACCATGGGCTAAACAAGCACCAATTGCAGCAGGTAAAGCAAAACCCATCGCTCCCATTCCACCCGAAGTAATAAAAAATTGATTTGTATTTATTTCTAACGACTGTGCAGCCCACATTTGATGATTGCCAACGTCAACGACATATCCCTTCGCTTTTTGCGAACTCTGCGCTAATAAATGGATAAAGTGATTAGGATTAATGCCTGAGATATTTTGCAATTCGTTGGTATCAGGCCATGCTTTTTGCTGTTGCCTAATTTCAGCGAGCCAAGGCTCATTGATTAGCAATTTCTTATCGGGCAGAATTAATAACATTTGCTCAATAAAATCGGCAATATCCATAACAATAGGGATACAATTTTTGATCCGATTATTAATTTCTCTCGCATCACAATCGACATGAAATATTTTTTTATTCTGGCGGAATGATTCAACATCAGCCCCAGTTTGTCGGATATCTAAACGGCTACCAAGCACGATCAACACATCACAATGGCCTAAGGCAATATTTGCCCACCGATTACCATAACTGCCAATGAATCCGACTCGTAAGGGATGAGCAAAATCAATGACATCGACGGCCATAAGGGAGGTAACCACAGGGATTTGCAATTTCTCAACTAACTTTAAAAATTCAGCACAAACTCCGGCGCTATTGATCCCACCACCTGCCAAAATTAATGGTTTCTTGGCACGCATTAGGGCTGATAATAGTTCCCCGATTACACGATTATCTGCTGGGGAATTTATTCGTTTTCTTATAATTTTTTCAATACGATTAACTTCAATTTCTGCTCTTTGCAAATTCATTGGAATGTCAATGAGCACAGGGCCAGGCCTATCACTGATCGCAATTTCATAAGCTTCCTTTAGGATAGGCTCGATCTGATCAGCCGCGGCAACACTATAGCTCTTCTTAGTAATACTCTGGGCCACAGAAACGATGTCCGTTTCCTGAAAACCAAGCTGACGAACCCCTTTATCTCCTTTTTGCTCATGCGTATTCACTTGACCGGTAATAAAAAGACCAGGGGAAGAATCAAAATAGCAGCTCGCTATACCAGTGATTAAGTTCGTTGCGCCAGGGCCACTTGTAGCCATACCCACCGCCACATTTCCAGTACACCGTCCATAAGCATCGACAGCAAAAGCGGCTGATTGCTCATGATGAACACTGACGATATCAATACCACCTTCTTGATGAATAGAGTCTAGAATCTGAGTGATCATGCCCCCTGCCATCTCGAAAATATACTTCACACCTTGGGCACGTAAAAACTTAGCAATATAATCACTCGCTTTGATTTTCATTAGATAACTTTTTGCTATAAAAATAACCGCAGTTTCAATCATACCCCAATATCAGGTAAAATCAACGCCGTCATCCTGAGCGTAGCTCCGTCATTGCAAGCCTTTATGCAGAACCTGAAAAACGTTCCGAACTAACATTAGGCCGTCATTGCGAGCATTAGCGAAGCAATCCAGTGGCCTTATGAGATGCCAAGAAAGGCCACTGCTTCGCTAACGCTCCCAAAGAACTTCCTTCATTTTCCCCCTCGCCCCGGGAACGGGGAGAGGGTGCCCGCAGGGCGGGAGAGGGGATGCTGGTGCAAAGTTCTTTGGTGATGTTTGTCCCACGGGACTAGGGTACTCGCAATGACGGTGTGAGTGCTCGCAATGATGGTGTGTTTTATGAACAAATTATGCAAATTAAGAAAATACTATGTACGATCACTCAGAAAATAAAACGAATTCCCGTACAATAACTATTTCATTATTGGTGATATTTTTCCTTATTTCTTCATTACCATTATTCATATTCGGTTTTTCAGGCGATGATCTCTATATTAGCCAAGTCAAAGGCTTGCTAATGACCGAACATCAAACACTGATCTCCTTTATCAAGGAGATCGTTCTAAAATGGATTAGTACCGGAAGATTATTCTTTGTACCCTTCATAACAAACTTCCCTTTATTTTATTTAATTGGCAATAACGTCATTCTTTATAACCTAATTCATTGGCTTGCAACCCTAATTAGCCTAGGGTTTGCTTGCTTATTTTTATACAAGCTCACTAACAAAAAAGAACTCATTGTATTATTTGCCGGTTTATTCCCTTTCTGTTGGTTTCTAGCCCCTAATACACCTTGGGTTGCTCAAGCACTTTTATTACCTTTATCCACTTCATTTAGCATGTTAGCGTTGATCAATTACATTAATTTCATTCAGCGTAATAAAATTAATTATTTGCTATACATGGGGCTATTTTTTAGCTTATCACTGTTAACTTATGAGGTTGCTCTCATACTGCCCCCTCTGGCCTTAGTTCTACATTGGTGGGCAAAAGGGTATAGCAATAAAAGGAAATTCATCGCAACTGGCATCCTATTTTTTATTACCATTGTATACCTTAACGCAACCATTTTTCTCCGACATGTTTATGAAGTAAGTTATGAGGGGATCTCCATTGGTACTATTAGCGATCTCCCCTCTACTTTTGTAAAGCAATTTGTCGGCGAATTTCCACTCATGAATTTATATCTTTTACGCGATCACCTGTATTTCCCCATCGAAAAAAGAATTTATTATACTGCCTTGTTATTAGGAGCTTGTGCAATTGCTTTCTTCTATAGGCAGCTAAATAATACTACACCAATTAAGGGTTCAAGATATGTTCTAATTATAAGCTTATTATTACAGTTACTTCCTGCCGCACTGGTTGGAATGAGTAGAAGATATCAGCTGGTATTAACACTAGGGATGAGTCATTTACCTGTATTAATACAACAAATCGGCCTTTGCATGATGCTTGCATTAATCTGCAATAATAGTCTTTCCTATTTGACGAATCGTTTTAATAAAAAACAGTCTTATCTCAAGTTAATTATTGCTATCGGGATTAGCAGCATTATCAGCATTTCATTCATAGGAAACCAATTGATAGCAACTTGGTATAACCAATTCTTTCGCTATCCACGTGAAATTTTTGAAAAATCGCTTCAAAGAGGATTATTTAATCCACTACCTCTTAATGCCAATATAATAACCAATTTTTTAGGCATGGAATCGTTCTGGAATACAACCCAGTTAAGAGCGCAATTGATTAATCGCAGCGATATATTGCTATTTGATTTGAATGGAAAAGCCCCATTTAATGATGAAAAATATGAAAAGGATTTCGCCAAAAAATTTGCTGACCCTATCAAAAATAATTTTTATTATCTCGATTACGCTCATTTAATCAATTCACCGAAATCAGGCTATTCTTTGATCGCACGAATTAATAAGCACACTGGTCCACAGTCTCAATTAACGCTTGAATTGGATAATATAAAAATTTTTTATTACGCTAAATCTACACAAGACTTTAAACAAATTCTAAGTACAATTTCTGAGAAATATAAATCAATACACTTTAAAGATTTTGCAGAAAAACCCTCAGGTAAATTGGCTAATAAATCAGGGTATATAACCATTCCATCGACCATTTCCTATAGGGTCTGTTGACAATTCTACTATTTTGGCCGAAAACGCTGGATTTCCTGCGCAAACTAGCGAATTGTCAACAGACCCTCGTAGCTCCGTACGGTAATTTTTATAGTCGATTTCCAAGAGGATTTGCAGGTACCATACTCTGATGAAGAATGGCAATAACTATAATTAAGTTGGGCATAGAGAGATAATAGATTGCATGGCTACCATATAAAAAACGGTAAATATCTTTCCCTAAATCCGCAGCACAATTTTTCCCCATCGACGGCATTGCTGAGAGCAGCTCCACTGTTTTTTTTAATTTTTCTAAATAAGTTATGGACTGTTCAGAGCCCCACTGTTTTAAAGTAAATCGTCTAATTTGAATGAGATCTTGTCGTGCTTGGTCTGTAAATTGGTATCGGCTCATTATTAATCAAACTTTCCATTTAATAAGTCATCGAAAAAAATATCACCTTCAATAATTCGACCAGCAGCAACATCCTGTTTTGCCTGTTCCACACGAGCTTTTAAATACTGCATTTTGAGCGATTCTAAATTTAGATAGTCTTCCACAGACAATACAATTGCAACGGCTTTGCCATTCCGATTAATCTGAACTGGCTCACGCTGCACTTTAAGAAGCAAATCTCCAAAATGAGTTTTTGCCTCATTGGCTGACAATGATTCCATAACAAACCTCAATCATTTCGTTCGATATAATTATTATAGTTGAATTAATCAATAATTTCATCCTTAACAAATAACACAGTATGTGACATTTCTACTTTGCCATCAATGTGACATTTTCATCTTGTTTCGACAAATTTGTCTTTCTTATATACAGAAAGATCGTTTTTGTGTATAATAATTGATCAGTAATAGTCGATCCGAGGTACCCTATGTCACGTAAGAAAGAAGAGCGAGCTTTAACTCCAAACGATCCAGATAATATTTTTGGATCCTTATACGAGGATGTTGCGGGAGTAGTCGCTAGATCCTTGTCCGTTAATCACATCTTAAATTTAATGCCTGTAAGTAAAACGACTTATCATTTATTCAGACCCAGTCTAAGTTCACTGTTGGCAATGAAGGCCCAGACTGGTGTTGTTCAAGGAAACCCAAATGGATTAGCCTTAATCGCAGAACATAAACCAGAGGTCTTGTTCGAGAAGGGACGAGTTACCGATCTACGTGGACGTATTTTTTATAGCATATCAGCGTATCAGCTCACTACTTTTCTCTGCGATGCGGACATGAAGAAAACAATCGACCCGCTCATTCCTGAGCGGTTGAACGAAATTCGTCAAAAACAATATGCTGAGCTTGGCAGCGGAGGTGCTGATTTAATTAAGCTTGATGTTGACCCTCTGAACGCAGCCGAGAAGGATTTCAACAGCATTCTTACATTTAAGACAACCTATACTTTACCTGATACTACACAAAAGGAAGTCACTTTTCCTTTACTTGAAAATAAGGACGCGATTATTTATTACCAAGATAAAGAGGGTAACGTCAATTTCTACTATGCCAATCGCGAAACCAAAACGATTAAGAAACTTTCCGTTTGTGCTTACACGGAGGAAGACATCCAGGCGTTTGAGGCATTTACATTGTCCTTCGCTGACATGGAAAATAACTCTAGTCGTCGCTCAAGTAATACAGAGCACCAACTGATTGAAACCATGCTGCAATGCAAACTACACCGTGATGGCATTGAGTATGAGCAAGATGGCATACGCTACCGCGATAGCCGTACATCGTTTCGCTTGATTAATGCCTATAGAACCTGCTTCAGGTTGTATGAGGAAGCTACAGTTAATGGCCAGTGGGACAAAGCAAACAACTATTGGTGCACAGTTGTTGGAGAAGCCCAGGGCGAAGAAGTGTGGTTACTACAACGCCTTTGTGAGGAAGGCCGACCATTCCTTCCGCTGCCTGCCAATTTTGACAATTTCAAGCGTGGAGTGAGGATTTATAATTCTGCTACCCATAGTGAAGAGGATTTGCTCCTGGACGGTAAATTGGTTGTCGACTTTGGTTTGAGTTTTGCACTATATAAGGGCGCTGGCCGGCCTTCCGGGCGCAGTGGGGCTGGGCTGGGTCGTTTCGCGGATCTGATTGCCACTTGCTGTCTTGTTGAAAGCGCTAAGGCGAATGTTATTGAATGTGAGCAAGAACAGGATTTGCAGCCGCAGAGCGTCCCCAGCGTGTAAATGTAAACAGGCCCTATTTCTGCAATTGCGAGCGCCAGGTATGGATTTGATTTAAGGTAAGCTGGCGAGCAGTGGTAGGGTCTGCATAATAATCTCGATACCAAGCTGCTGTTTCGGCAATGATTTGCCTGGTACTCCAGACAGGCCGCCACTTAAGAAGAGCTCTGGCAGCTGAGCTATCTAATGCTAGTGAGTTCGCTTCCGGAAAAGGATTGTGCGAGAAATTTAATTCCGGGCGTTGCCAATGTTGGCTCATTAATTCAAGCATATCTCGCACAGAATACACTTCAGGATCATGAGGGCCAAGATTCCAAGCACGCGCAAAAGGAGCTGGATCCGCTGACAGCAAGCCCGCCAGCAGCATTAAATACCCATGTACCAGGGCAAGAACGTGTTGCCAAGGTCGAGTTGCGTTTGGGTATCTCAGAGTTAATGCTTGTTGGTTAATTATCGCGCGCACAAAATCAGGTACCAATCGATCGTCTGACCAATCGCCTCCACCAATAATATTTCCCCCCTAGCTGTGGCAATGACTGGCCCCTTATCCTCACTCCAAGGATAAGAAGCAGCATAGCTTTGAATGACCATTTCAGCGGCAGACTTAGAAGCACTATAGGGGTCTTTACCGCCGAGTGGATCGTCTTCGCGGTAAGGCCATAGCCACTCGTTATTTTTATACACCTTATCTGTCGTTATGCACAAAACGGCGCGCACGCTTTTAACTTGACGTGCAGCCTCAAGCAAATGCACGGTACCTTGGCAATTAACAGCGAAGGTTCGCACTGGGTCATAGTAGGAGCGTCGCACCAGCGGTTGGGCGGCCAAATGGAGAATAATCTCCGGTTGAAAATGTTCAACTGCCGCGTGGAGTTTTGGGTAATCACAAATATCCGCAAAAGTCGTCTGAACTGAATCGCTTAACTTTAGCGCTGTAAATAAAGAAGGATTGGTATCTGGAGGTAGGGAATATCCAGCAATTTGCGCACCAATCGCTTGCAACCACAAGCAGGTCCACCCGCCGGTAAAGCCAGTGTGACCTGTTATCAGTATTTTTTTATCAGTCAGTGCCTGTTCAAAAGCCAGCAAATCCATCTTCAGAGAACCTCGCTAGGATAAAAGGAGCTTTCGTACCTTATCAGGGCCTACGCATGAAACTATTTTGACGACGTGAACGCTTGCGTTTGCGTCTGCATTACCGAACTAAGCTAGCTTACCATGAAAAATTTGGTGCTAGTATTCTAAAAAAACACCCTCCCGAACTCAAGCTATTGCGGTAACGCTGTCAAACCAATTGCTAGCAACACTTTTAGGTTAACTGGAGTGTATCATTTTGCTTGACGTCAGTATTAGATGAAACATTACTCCCTCTGCTTAATATAAAATTCTGTGGCTGATTTTCAGCAAAAAAAGCTGGACTCATTGGTGTTATTCTGGGCAAATTAGAAGATGGTTTTGGAATTAAACATTCTTCTTGTTTATCTTGCTGAATAAAAGGTTCAACGGAGCGTTCATTAATAACATCATCTGTTGCAGGGGTTGAGCTGGGCATCGCATCGGTTGCATTCCAAGTCATGTCGCTTGACTGAAAGTCGTTAAAAAACTCTAGGTTCGAAAATATATCGTCAAAGCCTGTGTCCACATCAAAGAAATTAATTCCTTGAGGACTATTTATTTCTTCTGCGAAAAGAGAGGCAGCAGTATGTGACCTCGCTAAATTTTCTTCGAGATCAACATTTGTTGGTATAACCCCCGACTTTGTGGTGACAGGAGTACTGGTGGTTGTCGTAGTGGTTGATGACATTGAATTACTAGTAGGGATTTCTGTAGAAGCAGGTATCGACATAGCGGAAGCAGGCAGTGTTGATGCAGGAAATGCATCATTATCCAGCTCAGGTAACATCACTTCAGCATAAAAATCGTTAAACGGACCATAATTATCAATATAAACACGACCATCTAACTTGGACAAAACAAAGCTATCGTATTTTTCTTCAGCCTCTTTATTATTTAACTCCTCAAATTGCTTATTCACTAATCCAATACAAAAATCAGCAAAAAAGGATTTCATGCTATTTAATGGTATATGTTGATATTCGGTCGTAAATTTAGCACATAAACCATCAAACGAAATGAGGGCACCTAAAGAGCTCGTATTTGAACACGTATAACTTAATTGTTGTAGAAAAGAGCTGTAATTCGCTTTTAAATTATATTTTACGAGGTAAACCAAAAAACTGATCGTGTCTAGTATCTGCTCATTGGAGATAAAATGAGAAGGGTTTATCAATTGTATACATATTTTTTCGGCTGAAGAGAGCGAGGGAGGATGACACCATGTACGCATCGCAGTATTATTTTTATAACATCGAGTTAGAAATTCGTTAATTTGACTCGCTAAATAAGTTTCCTTGACTTCAAAAATAATCTTGCCATTATCAGAAGCAATAGAGGTGGCCCATTTTTTGTGAATGATAACGGTACCAATATTATTTACACGCTGAAAAAACGTATTGACCTTTTCAGTTTCAAATAAGAGCGCCCAAGCGCTTAATGGTTTTGATGACAATTCCAAACTCTTACGTAATAAATCCCTTCCTCTGCTACGCTCGGAAAAATAATTTGTAATTTCAGAACGCTTTAGTCCGGATATTTTTAGCTGGTTATAGCATTCCTTAACCGCTTCCAGGTTTTTTGAACCGCCATCATGCGCCGCTATCCTGACTAATTGCTCGTGTGAAAATCCATGTTCTCGTAAACTAGGATGCAATTGAATTAATGCTATAACAGTGTTAGTACAGGATTTGCGTTTTGTTATTTTAAGAACTTGTGCTTGCGTATAGTTAAAATCAATCAGCTTCGATTTAAGTTCTTCAAGAGAACCTTGTTTAGATTTTTTTTAGGAGGTTGTTTTAAATTTTCTTCACCGGCTTTACGCTTTTTCCTTCTTTTAGGAGTTATTTTCTCTGCATTTTCTTCATCAATCCTATCATCAATCGCAACTGACTGAGTAGGTTGAGTGGTGGTTGTTGTGGTTGTACTTGTATTTGACTGTGATTCATCAAGAGAGACGGTTGTTCTATTTGACTGCAATACAGTCGGTTCATTATTTTTATGTGTTTGAACGTTGCGTTGTTGATTTAATTTCTCTAAACAATCCTTATTTAAATCCTTTAAGAACTGGATTGTTTGTTGTAACTCGTTGAATGAATTAACTAGTATATTATTTTTTTCAGGAAATAATTGTAACTTTGAATAATATTTATTAGCTATAAAGGACAGCATATCTGCATTATATTGTGCGCTTACTTTCTCTAAGTCTTGCCAAGTGTGAAGTGCTGGAAAAAGTTCTCGAATAGACTTGAGAGTCTCTTCATGATTTGTAGCAACGTTAGCAAGTTGTACGAACCAATCATGGATAGATTGAATATAAGCATAAACATCCTCATTGGATAAAGATTTGGCATAATTCAGCACTTGTTCAATGGTTTCTTTAGTGGGTAATTGTCTAGGCATAATTCACGAATTCTAATCATTAAATAGAAACGAAATTATATAATGTAGACAAAAATAATGCA
>CAVXEK010000018.1:0-65021 GCA_963760845.1 uncultured Gammaproteobacteria bacterium
GACCGTATCGCTAACCGCTCTTCTGTTGCTTTTGAGCTAGCAACGTAATCATCCAATACGCGCTTTATTGCCGCTAGTTCGGCGATGAAATAATTAACAGTACAGCCTGTCTGACTTGACAATCATATCATCTTCACATATGCTCGCTACGCCGCCTTCGCTGCTTGCGCTTTCAAAACATCGGCAATAGTAGTCAATTTCCTTACACTCACTGACTAATCGTAGGTGCAGGCATAGCAGGTGGCGGTGCCGGTACTACAGTCTGGGCAGCCGGGACTGGTGCCGGTGGCTGCTGGGTTACTCTCCCCTGGCGACGGACTCGGTGAAGAAGGTGCACTAGTCGTTGAGCTCACACTAGGGACCGGATGGAGCCGACGTTGAAACGGATGGCGGCTCTGATCGGTGAAGAAGTCGATGTTTGCGTTTACCTTTATAAAAACTGTAGGGTGTGATTCCGTGCCTCTCATGAGGAGGAGTGCGTTCAATGTGCCGCAGATGATCTGGAGACTGAACGACTAATAAGAGCTTTGGCTGAACCTGGCTAACAGGCCCTTGGTAAACCGGCGCCGACTCACCGAAGAACTCCCCGACTGCTTGGCAACCCGTCAAAACCAAAGGTGATAAAAAAGAGCCCCACAAGCTAAACTAGGCAGGAAAAAATTTTTTTTCATGATGTCATCCTTGAAAATAAATGAGTCATTCGCACTTTTATTCTATCTGGTAGCCAGCAAACTGTAAAATTAAAAGTGATCATTCAACCGCGATGTTTACTACACAGGGGCTCGGGGCTATACTCGTCCAATGTATTACAAAGGTTTGCCATGATTTATCAAAACATCCTAACTAGTATAGGACATGTTCCAGTAGTAAGAATCAATCGAGTAGGCAAAGAGCTTGCCTGCCAAACTGACGCTAAATGTGAATTTTTCAACCCAGGGGGTTCAGTCAAGGATCGCATCGGGTATTGAAATGGTAAAAAATGCCCAAGAGGTCGGCCGTATCAAACCTGGTGATACGTTAATAGAACCTACCTCGAAGGAAACAGAGGAATTTTCTGTATTGCCTTAGCGGGTGCGGTTATGGGCTATAAAGTAATTATTACTATGCCCAATAAAACGAGCCAAGAAAAACAAGTTGTCCTTAAACGTTTAGGGGAAATTCATCCATCTTCGTACCCCTACAGAAGCCGCCTGGGATGATTCTGATAGTCATATCTCTTTAGCAAAAAGAGCTACAGCGTAAAATACCTGATTTCTATATCCTCTATCTATAGATTCAATCCCGACAATCCTGATGCTCCACTATTACGGCACAGCTGAAGAAATTATCGTTGATTTTGGTAAGGACTTGCATATGGTTGTTCAGGGGTAGGAACCGGAGGAACAATAAGTGGGACGGCGAAAACGCCTAAAAGAAACACAATCTGGAAATCCAAATTATCGGTATCGACCCAATCTGGTTCAATTCTTGGTGGTGGTGACGAGGTTAAAGCCGATCTAGTTAAGGAAAATCGGTTATGATTTTTTCCCGCTGTCTTGGACAACAGTCTTATTGATACTTACATCAAAACCAATGATAAAGACTCGTTTATAGTTGCTAGACAATTAATTCGGGAAGAAGGTTTATTAGTTGGTGGCTCTTCTGGTGCAGCAATTGGGGCGCTTTACAAGCAGCGAAATGTTAAAAAAGGGAAAAAATGTTTGGTTATTCTACCCGACTCTATCCGCAATTACATGTCTAAATATGCAAACGTGAGTGGATGAAGGAGCAGGGATTTTTGTAATAGTAATGTTTAGGGCCTGTTGACAATTCGCTGGTTTGCGCCGGAAAGCCTGTCGTCATCCTGAGCGCAGCGAAGGATCTCCTTGACTGAGCACTATACCATATTCAGGAGATCCTTCGCTGCGCTCAGGATGACATGCGTTTTCGGCCAAAATAGTAGAATTGTGAACAGGCCCGACTATTACATCTTATGTGAAGGCTCTACAGACTCATAAACGGAATGATCTAACTGGCCAATACTGATTGATCGCGCAATAGCATGTATGAGTTCATTGGTTATTTGCTGTTCATAACTCTCATCCGGTAGGGTGACCGGTTTTACGCCATTACTAGCATTTTGGAGTGTTTCAAAGAAATGCTGATTACCATGCTCAATGCCTACATATTTGACCCGGCCTTGCAGATAATCACTGTGATTCAAGCCCTTAATATAGATATCGATTAAATCGTCTTTGCTTAACTCACCGTTATTTACCATAAATTGCAATCGGTCTGAGGTTTGGTCATATTCTTTCAGCAAAAGAGCATCTGCTTCAGCAAGCTGGGCCAAAATCTCAGCTAACTCTGGATCCTCTGGCGGAGTGGCAATTGGTTTAACAGGCTCTATTCTATCCGGATTTATCAAGGCAAAATTATCAGGGTTATTCACTTGAGCTAAGTAGTGCTGTTGCGGTAACTGCAACTGCAGAGTGATAGGACTACCTGGTGGCTTTTCCATTTCAGCGTTATAACAAAACCTCATAGGTAGCTCTTTATTCAATTCCACCACCTGCACCGTAATTGGTAACTTCAATTTATTCGATAAAGCAGCAATAGCAGTCTCATCAATCCAAGTCGTGTCTTGACGCATTTTTTTCGGCGCTGTTCCTTCATCTTGATCAGCGAAAGCACCGCGATATTGTTCAGGATGAGCACATATTTCATCCACCGCGGCTTGACGCAAAACATAGGCTAATTCCGTAAGAAACCTGGCCCGGCTGGTTGGTGAGCTCGCTAGACTGGAAAAATGTTGTGTATTCGTCATTAAACGGACAGCCTTTGGTGATTGGGGAAAATAATGAGCATGGAGTATAAGGATATTTTTAGCTAATTCCTCATTTGCCCGTGGCCTTACGAAAATATTATCCATTATCGTAGCTGCCATCGCTCTAAATCCACAGTCACCGCCATTACCACCCAGATTAATAATGTTCGATTTTTGCGCGAACACAGCAGGAGAAGGTATAGGAACAGCTTTAACCCTAGTATCAAAAAACCCTGTTTGTCCTCGCGGCATAATAATCTCCGGCATCTTAACGTCTTACTATTTACTACTTATAATTTTAACCAACCAAGATTAAGGAAATATTAACTTATTAGTATAGCGTAAATCGCGGGAACCGCGCGGCGGAAAAAACCTTCTCCCCCTGGGGAGAAGGTGCCCGAAAGGGCGGATGAGGGTCTCTCAAGTTGGCACATACTTGAAAATTAAGAACAATATAAGCGAATAAACTCAATGACTTTCCTAGCATATTGAGCATCCCACAAATCATTATGTCCTTTATTTTCAAATGCCATTAACTGCTTAGGCTCATTGGCCTGCTTGTAAAGCTCTGCTCCCTGACTAAAAGGGACAATCTCGTCCACTTTCCCATGCAAAATAAGTAAGGGAGCATTGATACGAGCTATTCTTGCTAATGAATTGAATTTATCCCAAGTGCCTATAACTACCCAAGGATAATGATAACGTGCAAGCGCTGGCAGGGAAGTAAAAGGCGATTGCAAGACCATTGCACAAATTTGGAATTCGGTCCCTAATTTTGTCGCTACGCCAGAGCCTAAGGATTCTCCGTAAAGCACCAGGTGGTGAGGAGAAACGCCTTTTCCTTGCAAAAAATGGACCGCCGCGCGCCCATCGATATATAAACCTTCTTCTGTTGGCCGACCTTTATTACCTCCATAACCACGATATTCGAGCAATAATACACCAAGTCCTGCCGCTAGAAATTGACGGGTTAAAGGCATACGATAACCGATATGCCCCGCATTTCCATGTAGATATAATAAGGTAGGCTGATTGCCACTAGCTGGCTTGTACCAAGCATTTAAGTAAAGACCATCACTGGTTAGCAGATGCACTTGCTCCATATCATCTGCATGAAATATATTCCGATCTGGCACTTCTTTTGCTGGGAAATAAATTAAATGCCTTTGTAACAAATACATGAGCAGAGTGGTAAACAATAAAACAAAAAGACTAACTACAAGAACTTGTTTAATCATAATTTAAGAACCGGAAACGAGGGTCTATTGACAATTCGTTAGTTTGCGCCAAAAACGCAGGATTTGCGAGCACCATCTCCCTTATCCCCCTGGGGAGAAGGTGCCCGAAGGGCGGATGAGGTCTCTCAAGGTAGCACATTCTTGAAGGGCAAAATATGTGGTATGTGTTGTTCCTCTTCATCATTATGGGTTTTATCATAGTTCTTTATGCCAGAAGGCAGCAAATAAGAACTGTTAAGCGCTGGAAAAGATCATTAGCAGTCGCTAAGCATTTTGCTGTATTTCAGCAGCTTTATGTTGACGTTAATGGCTTCACCTTATCTAAGCAAGCCCGCAGGGGTCGGGATGCTTTTGCATACGTCTACGGGGAGATTGAATTTGAGCCCTTTATTGCCTTATTGTCACTGTGTCATCCAAGCTCATCCACTGTATTTTATGACTTAGGTAGTGGTACGGGTAAAGCTGTGCTAGCTTGTGCCATGGTGTATAATGTAAAAAAAAGTTGTGGCATTGAATTTTTTTCTTCCCTGCATCAGCAAGCTGAATTACAAAAACAGCGCTTAAAGGAAATCCCAGACTATCTAGAAAAAACGAAATGTATTGAATTTAGAGAAGCTGATTTTTTGCAAGCACGATTTGACGATGCTACGCTTATTTTCATTAACGCAACTGGTTTTTTTGGTGAAACTTGGACTGCTGCCTCAAAATGTATCGAACAAATTAAACCAGGCTCGCTAGCGATTAGTACGTCAAAGCCCTTATCATCTAACTTATTTGTTACCCTCCGAGTAACCCAGGTGGAAATGAGCTGGGGAATCGTCGACGCTTTCATCCAGCAACGTCGTAACCCTTAATCAGGGCCTATATGAAAATATTTTGACGACACGCATACGCAAGCATTCACGTACGCAGGCCCTAGCCCATAATAAAGGGGGATTGCAATATAGAATAAATTATTGTTACAGTTGATTGATAAGATTGAATAATTTCTTTAGCCGTCTATACTGAAATAAAGTAGTGAAAAAGGTCACACCTGTGGTGTCTGGGTGATGACGCCCTAAAAACGCGGCCAACCGAGGTGGATATGATTAAATCGGAACTCATTGCAAACCTTGCTGCAAGAATGACACATCTCCCTGAAAATCAGGTAGCTGATTGCATTAACCGTATTCTGGCGTTAATGAGTGAGGCACTTATTAATAATAAGCGCATTGAAATTCGCGGCTTCGGAAGCTTTTCCTTGCATTACCGTCCTCCGCGGAATGCCCACAACCCCAAAACCGGTGAAAAAGTGGTTACTGAAGCCAAATACAGCCCTCATTTTAAACCTGGCAAAGAACTTAGAGAGCGAGTTGATGCTTCACGGGCAAAATTCCCAATAAAAGACAACGAGTAAAAGAATTAGCAGCCGTCATTGCGAGCGTAGCGACGCCGTCATTGCGAGGAGCGTAGCGACGAAGCAATCCAGCGACCTTTCCTAACATCTCATAAGGCCACTGGGTTGCTTCGCTAACGCTCGCAATGACGGGGAGGCTACTCTCACAATGACGCGGTCGCAGGGTGAGCCATTACAGAAAACCGGGCTCCTACGTACGTGGCAAAGTTACTCCGGTCTGCCCTTGATATTTTCCACCTCGATCTCGGTATGATACCGCACACACATCGTCTGACTCCAAAAACAACATTTGCGCAACACCTTCGTTCGCATAAATTTTGGCGGGTAGGGGCGTGGTATTTGAGAACTCTAGGGTAACATGTCCTTCCCATTCAGGCTCTAAAGGCGTTACATTCACAATAATACCACAGCGCGCATAAGTTGATTTCCCCAAACAAATGGTTAAAACAGTACGCGGGATACGAAAGTACTCTACTGTACGTGCTAACGCAAAAGAATTAGGCGGAATAATGCAAACATCTGATTGTATATCAACAAAACTCTTTTCATCGAAAGCTTTCGGATCAACTATCGCTGCATTAATGTTAGTGAATAGCTTAAATTCGTTAGCACAACGAACATCATAGCCATAGCTGGAAACACCATAAGAAATCACCCGCCCCCCATCGGTTTCACGGACTTGCTCACTCTGAAAAGGTGAAATCATCCCATGTTCCAGCGCCATTTTTTCTATCCATCGATCTGATTTTATTGCCATGAAAGCCCCGCATCAATTTAAAAACATTCATAACTATTCCCCACGATTTCGAAATTGCGGTGAATAGGTATAAACAATCTTCTATCACAAAGTGTCTAGTAAGAAAAGTTCACACCCCTCATTTCCGCGCCAATTTTCGTAATAAATCCCCTAATTCAATAGGCATAGGGAATACAATGGTCGAAGTATTACTACTTGCCAAAGCAGTCAATGTTTGTAAGTAGCGCAACTGCATAGATTGGGGCTCTTGCGCAAGGACCTTTGCTGCTTGCAGCAACTTTTCTGAAGCTTGTAACTCTCCTTCTGCATGAATGATCTTTGCTCGCCTGTCACGCTCTGCTTCTGCTTGTTTAGCGATAGCACGTACCATACTTTCGTCTAAATCAACACGTTTAATTTCCACATTCGAAACTTTAATTCCCCAGCTGTCTGTCTGCTCATCGAGTATTTTTTGGACGTCAGAATTTAGCCTTTCCCGCTCAGCCAACATTTCATCAAGCTCATGCTGTCCTAACACTGAACGCAGCGTTGTCTGAGCCAGCTGGCTAGTCGCTTCAAAATAATTTGCCACCTGTATAATGGCCTTTTCGGGATCGACCACCCGGAAATAAAGAACTGCATTCACCCGCACTGAAACATTATCGCGCGAGATCACGTCCTGGCTTGGCACATCCATTACCACTGTGCGTAAGTCAACCCGAACCATTTGTTGCACTATAGGAATTAGAATCACTAAGCCGGGGCCTTTGACTCGCCAAAATCGACCTAGCATAAATACAACTGCACGTTCATATTCCCGTAGCACCCGAAAAGTGGACATCAGCAAAAGCAGAATAATGACCACTAAAAACACGAAAAAAATGCCCATATAATTTTCTCCATTGTAAACAGATCCTAATGATCTATGTCATTTTTTTGATCTCTTCAACCTCGAGCTCCAATCCTTCAGCAGCTATCACTTTTATGCGCTTATCGGCCGCAATCGGCTTTTTTGCGCGCACACTCCATATTTCACCTCGAATTACTGCTTGCCCAACAATATCAATAGGCCCCAACGCCCGCCCCTCAGCGCCGAGTAGAGTGCCAATCCCATGCTTTGGCTTACGTTTTCTTGCTCTTATTATCATGGTAAGAAGAGCAAATAAGATAAGAATATTAATAACAGCCATTGCCCAAATAGCTGACCATGCGATTTGATAACCTTGAGAATCACTATTAATAAGCAAAATTGAACCTAAAATAAAGGCTATAGTGCCACCCACTCCTAAAGCGCCAAAGGTAGGCGCAAAAGCCTCACTTACAATAAAAGCCATGCCTAGAATGATAAGACCTAATCCTGCGTAATTCACTGGTAGCAATTGCAACGCATAGAGTGCAATTAATAACGCAATTGCCCCCATCACTCCGGGTAACATATATCCTGGATTAACTAGCTCAAAGAAAATCCCATAAATCCCCAACAGTAGTAGTAAATACGCCACAGTAGGATCAGTAACAACCTCCAAAAAATCGGTACGCCAATCAGGAGGGACATTCTCGATCACCTCTTTTGAGGTCTCTAATTGAATTTTTTGCCCATTTTGTGTGACTATTTGCCCATTAAGCTGCTCTAATAACTCATGTAGATCGTTGGCTATATAATTGATAACCCTTGCGCGTAGCGCTTCGTCGGCAGTCATAGTGGCTGCATCTTGTACCGCCTTTTCTGCAAATACCGGATCACGATTACGTAGTTGGGCTAGCGAGCGGATATAAGCAACGGAATCATTGGTGACCTTCCTGGCCATAGTAGTCTTTGTGGAGGGTAATTCGCTCTGCCCACCCATCGCAGAAATCAAATCAACCGGGCTTGCGGCTCCTAAGTGTGTACTCGGCGCCATAGCTGCAATCGTACTGGCATAGACTAAAAATGTCCCCGCACTAGCAGCACGAGCACCACTCGGTGCAACATAAGCTACAACAGGGACATTGGAGCTCAAGATACTCTGGACAATTTGGCGGGTCGATTTATCCAAGCCACCTGGAGTGTCGATAAAAATTACAATCAAAGTTGCATTTTGAGCTTTACTTATTCCCCGTGATAAATAATCGGCAGTTGCCGGACCTATTGCACCATTTATTGTCAATTCAACAATCTTATTGGCCTGAGCATGAGGTACACAAAAAAGAATTAAGCCAATTAGCAAAATTGTGGAACGTAGTAAGCCAGATCCTATCATCTAAAATCCTGTTTACTAGTAACTCCCCGGGTACGTCATCCCGAGGAGCTTGCGACGAGGGATCTCCATGCAGTGGCACAATTTTTAAATATGTGTCGTTTGCTGGAGATCCCTCGCTACGCTCGGGATGACGTGGGGAATTACGTTTACTATTTATATGTGAAATCATCGCAGTATTTTATGTAACTATTCTGCCAAAAAAAAAGCCCATCATAAATGATGGGCTTTGATAATGCATTAGATATTAGATCAAATTACCAACCCACTTAAGACCGGCATAAGGACCGTTGAAACCAACGTTGCTCTCATTAGCGTCGAAGCCTAAGTGACGACGGAAACCAAATCCATCGACGAAGGTTCCACGGCTGGTCACAGTGTGTCTAGCATTGAAGTAGTTAACCCACAGGTAACCAACATCGAATGTCAAATCACCTTGTGCCATAGCATAAGTGTATTTAGCACCCAATTTGCCTTCGAGTTGAGGTACTAGAATAGTTCTGCCACGACGGTTTCCGTTACCAAACGCACCCGCACCGAGACCACCAGCACCAACACCAGCTGGAGCAACGAACGGATTCATTGGAACTATCGCACCACCTACGCCTGGAGCCGCAACTATTGGGAAGAATGGAACAAAAGCTCTATTTACTGCGATGGCTGGATCAAATCGGAATGCAGGTCTGCTAGAACCAACCAGCACAGTGGTGGCGCCGTCAGCGTAAACGCTAAATCCATCACCAACTACATAGCTCAGATCAGCACCTAAACGAGGACCGAAACCGTTGAACCTAGCTTCATTGCCATTTGCAAGCTCATTAGCGGCAAGGCCAAAGAGGGCAGGGTTAACTGCACCAGGAACTCCACCGAAAATAGGACCAATAAAGCCTGGAACACCCTGAGGAATAAGCCCTCCTGGAACTCCTAAGAACGGGCCAAAAGCAACTCCCGGGGGAAGTGCAGGAACCGGAGCAATAGCCGCAGGGAAAGCGCCAGGCATGCCCATGCCAACACCACCAAAGCCAGCACCAAAGCCATTACCATTGTTATTACGACGGCGATCAGCTATGCGAGCAAATTGAAAACCACCATGGAGGCGGATGGCTGCCCACTCACTAAAGTCGACGTGCTGACCCAGTTCGATATTAACAGCATCCCATCGAGGACCTCTGCGATTGAGGTTATTACCACCACCATTACGACGACGATCATCACCACGGTTGTTATCCAGATGGACCCAATTAACGGTCAAATCATTACCGGTATTGAAATAGTAAGAACCTTCTATCCTGAATCCCCAATTCCATCTGCTGTTCCAGCCATCCTGAAATGCTCCATTACCTGCACCGCCCAAACCAGCTAAGCCGTTGCCTGCAAAAAGAGCATTACCATTGGAGAAAGTCGTATCCAGATAGAGAGCTTGTACACCGACACCCCACGCAGGTCTTGGGCAGGGAACTGTGACGTTACCAGGGGTACAAACAGGGCCCATGGTACCAGCAAATACTGCACTGCTACTTAAAGCAAGAACAGCCACCGCTGTTTTCTTAAAATTATTAAACATGCTTTATTCTCCACTTTTTTATTATTAATTTCCCGTTTAGCCGTCAAACCACATCATGTGATTGACCACAGTACGCAATCATCGCTCTATCCGAGAACGTACATAGACAAATTATCAAGCGCTACTTTAGCAAAGTCAACAACATTTTCACAAATTTTCTCTATTAATTCGATAAATTATTGGAGGTTGCGGTCATTATTGACCTTTTTATGATCATATTAATGAATTCATTACCACGTGGTTATTCAAGCTTGTAAATCTCTTAGAGTAGCTAAGAGAATTTCTATAGTAAGAACCCTACTCGTTTCGTCACTATTTTTGCTCATCCCCCATTGAAATCGTGTTATCCTTGCAAGTCATATAAAATAGCGGAATCTGCAGCGTGAAAACTCTAACTATTACCCGCCCGGATGATTGGCATGTTCATTTGCGCGATGGATTACTTTTACAACATACAGCCCCGGCAACTGCTCATCATTTTTCACGCGCGTTGATCATGCCAAATCTAAAACCTGCCTTAACCACAGTCGAGTCAGTACTTGCTTATCGGGAACGAATTTTATCTACCTTGGGAAATGGGTATAATTTTACGCCTTATATGACATTATATATAAATGAAAATGTAACCTCCGCAGATTTAGAAAAAATAAATAATTTCCCGTATATCTTGGGAGCAAAATTATATCCTGCTGGTGCAACTACTCATTCAGAGGAAGGGGTTCGCTCTTTGCGTGCTCTTTATCCGCTATTTGCAATCATGCAACAACACGATCTTGTATTACAAATACATGGAGAAGTAACACTGGGGGACATTTTCCACCGGGAAGCTGAATTCATCGTGAACTGTTTAGCCCCTTTAATTCGCGATTTCCCTCATTTACGAGTGGTGCTTGAGCACATCTCAACCCAAGTTGCTGTCGATTTTGTCACTCAAGCGCCTGAAACAGTAGCAGCTACAATAACGCCACATCATTTGTTGTATAACCGGAATCACCTTTTAGCAGGTGGCATCCGACCTCATTTTTATTGCTTACCTATATTAAAGAAAGAAAGTGATCAACGGGCAATACAACAAGCAGCCATAAGTGGCAATCGAAAATTTTTTGCAGGCACTGATAGTGCACCACACCCTAAAACAAGGAAAGAAAGCGCGTGCGGCTGTGCAGGTATCTATTCTGCCCCCTATGCTGTTGCTTTGTACGCACAAATCTTTGACACACTCGGACAACTTGCTAAGCTTAATACCTTCCTGAGCAATTTCGGTGCTGAGTTTTATCAACTTCCCATAAATCAAACAGAACTTACCTTAATAAAAAAACCACAATCTATTCCCGCAACTCTACCCTTGGGGCAAGAGCAAGTAGTACCAGTAGCCGCCGGTGAAAGCTTGCAATGGAGTGTCTATGAATCCATCTGACAGCATATTATGTGGTCAATTAAAAGATAGGTTTCGTGGGTTCCTGCCGGTTGTCGTCGATCTGGAAACCGCCGGGATTGAACCGCAGAAGAATGCGCTTCTAGAAATGTGCATCGTTTTGATTGAACTTAATGAGCAAGGTTTTTTTGTACGTGGCTCCACTTACTTTGAGCATATTTTGCCCTTCCCTGGGGCCGTGCTCGATGCAAAATCACTTGAATTTAATCAAATTGATCCCTTTCAACCTCTTCGTTTTGCCATAGACGAAAAACAAGCTCTGCAAAAACTATTTATGCCGATTAATCAAGCATTAAAAAAATCCAAATGCCAACGCGCGGTTTTAGTCGGGCACAATGCTTGGTTTGATTTATTATTTATTAAAGAGGCAGTCAAACGTACAGGTGTCGTATCGCCCTTCCATGCTTTTACTTGCTTTGATACCGCGACTCTGGCTGGTTTTTTTTACGGCCAAACAGTACTCGCAAAAGCAGCAAAAGCAGCTGGGATTGATTTTGATACTAAAGAAGCCCATTCAGCCATTTACGATGCAGAAAAAACGGCAGATTTATTTTGCGCCATGCTTAATTTGTGGCGAAAGATATATAGTAGTCAAACGTAACAATTCGCTAGTTTGTGCCGAAACGCCAGCTGTCATCCTGAGCGCAGCGAAGGATCTCCTCAGTTAAGCACTATGCCACATTCAGGAGATCCTTCGCTGCGCTCAGGATGACGGCTGCTGCGCCCCCAGGATGACGGCTGCTGCGTTCAGGATAACGTGGCGTTTTCCCTATAGATCATCCGAATGCTCAGCAAGGTATTGGGCAACACCTTTTGGCGAAGCTTTCATACCAGCTTTTCCTTTTTGCCAACCGGCTGGACAAACTTCACCATGCTCTTCGAAAAACTGGATGGCATCAATAGTACGCAACAACTCATCAATATTACGACCAATAGGTAAGTCATTGACGATCTGCGAACGTACCGTACCATTTTTATCAATAAGGAAAGCACCACGAAATGCCACACCTGCTACTGGGTGCTCAACACCATACGATTGGCAAATCGTATGCGTAACATCCGCAGCCAAAGGAAATTGTACGGGTCCAATACCACCATCCTTAACAGAAGTATTACGAAAGGCATGATGAGTAAATTGCGAATCAATAGAAACAGCAACCACAGCAACATTACGAGCTTTAAACTCACTCAAGCGATGATCAAGAGCAATGATTTCGGAAGGGCAAACAAAAGTAAAATCGAGAGGATAGAAAAACACTAGACCATATTTGCCCTTTAATTCTTCATGTAAATTGAATTTATCAGTAATCTCACCATTACCCAATACCGCCGGAACTGTAAAATCCGGGGCTTTACGCCCAACTAAAACACTCATTTATGTTCTCCTTGAAGAAAGAAAATTTATTTTGCGACTAAACCAGGGTCCCTATGCAATTGCTTCACGCAATAGGGACTCTAACTCACCCTGCTGATAAAGCTCCATGATAATGTCAGAACCACCGATTAATTCACCCTTTACAAAAAGTTGGGGGAAAGTAGGCCAATCGGCATACTGCGGTAGTGTCTGGCGAATATCTGGATTAGCTAGAATATCCACATAAGCAAAGGTTACACCACAAGCATCGATACATTGGACAGCGCGCGCTGAAAAACCACATTGAGGCATTTTTGGAGTACCTTTCATATATAATAGTATCGCATTTTCAGTAACTTGTTGTTTGATTTTATCAATTGTTTCCACGAGGGCACCTATTCTTAAAAATCTAAAAAGAGCAATCAGCAGGCTCAGCCTCTTTTGATTGCAAAAGACGAATTAAAGTATGGCGAAAATAAGACCAATTAGCAACTGCTCTCCGCACATACCGCACAAAGATAAATCCTGTTAAACTTACAATTCACGTAACTCCCCACGTCATCCCGAGCGAAGCGAGGGATCTCCAGCAAACGGCACGTATTTAAAAATTGCGCCATTGCATGGAGATCCCTCGTCGCAAGCTCCTCGGGATGACGGGGGTCGCAAGCTCCTCGGGATGACCCCCGGGGGTCGCAAGCTCCTCGGGATGACGGGGGGTCGCAAGCTCCTCGGGATGACGGGGGTCGCAAGCTCCTCGGGATGACGGGGGTCGCAAGCTCCTCGGGATGACGGGGGTCGCAAGCTCCTCGGGATGACGGGGGTCGCAAGCTCCTCGGGATGACGGGGGTCGCAGCTCCTCGGGATGACGTGGGGTCGCAAGCTCCTCGGGATTACGTGGGGAGTTACCAAATCACTTAAAACAAGGAGTTTAATATGGCAGTTAGTCTACCAGCTTTACCTTACGCAAAGAATGCATTAGCGCCTTATATTTCAGAAGAGACTTTGGAATACCATTATGGCAAACACCATAGCACTTATGTTAATAATCTTAATAAGCTTATACCTGGCACAGAATATGAGAATTTAAGTTTGGAGAACATCATTTTAAAAAGCCCTGCGGGTGGCATATTCAATAATGCTGCGCAAGTATGGAACCATACTTTTTACTGGCATTGTTTAAGCCCTAAAGGTGGTGATGAACCAACAGGTAAACTAGCCGATGCAATCACCAAGACCTTTGATTCTTTTAACGAGTTTAAAGAGCAATTTACGCAAACAGCTATTGGCACTTTTGGTTCAGGCTGGGCATGGTTAGTTCAAGATAAAGATAGAGCACTTAAAATTATCAGCACCTCCAATGCCGGAACACCAATGACTACAGGTCAGCATGCATTAATGACATGTGATGTATGGGAACATGCCTACTATATTGATTATCGCAATGCCCGCCCAGAGTATCTCAAGGCGTTTTGGTCTTTGGTAAATTGGGACTTTATTGCCGACAACCTACGTTAGAGGAATTTTCATGGCATTAATAACAAGCTACAACCCCTTACCTATATCTTTTACTCGCGGTGAAGGAATTTGGTTGTATGACGAACAAGGCAAAGCTTATCTGGATGGCTTAAGTGGTATTGGTGTCTGTGGTTTAGGCCATGCTAACCCGGAGATTGCTCGAACGATTCAGGAGCAAGCAGCAAAGCTCCTACATGCCTCTAATGCTTATCATATTAAAGAACAAGAGCAGCTTGCAGAAAAATTAACTACCCTAGCGAACATGGAGCAGGCGTTTTTTGCCAACTCTGGTGCTGAGGCAAATGAAGCAGCGATTAAGCTCACACGTCTTTACGGTCATAAAAAAGGGATAGAAACACCGTCTATTATTGTAATGGAGCGTGCTTTCCACGGACGTACAATGGCGACGTTAACGGCATCAGGTAGTCGCAAAGTACAAGCAGGGTTTGAGCCATTGGTTCCTGGTTTTATTCGCGCGCCATTTAACGATATTGATGCTATACACACCATAGCAGCCAATCGTGACGACGTAGTCGCTGTTATGCTTGAGCCTATTCAAGGGGAGGGTGGTATCTTTGCTGCTGACGATTCCTATTTACGGGCCCTATCTCAATTATGCAAAGAGCATGAATGGCTATTTATTGCTGATGAAATTCAAACTGGTAACGCCCGTACCGGCAAATTCTTTGCTTACATGCATGCCAATATTGAGCCCGATATCATCACGACCGCAAAAGGTCTTGGTAACGGCGTCCCCATTAGCGCCTGTTTGATGGGTAAGCAAGCATCTGATTTATTTAAACCAGGTAATCATGGTTCTACTTTTGGCGGCAATCCTCTTGCCTGCGCAACCGCTTTGACTGTTTTAGCGATTATTGAGCGAGATGACCTTTGCGCGCAAGTTGCTCGAAAAGGTGTTCTATTAAGAGAAAAATTGATGCAGGCATTGGGTGAGCATCCTAGTGTACGAGCAATTCGCGGTAAAGGGTTTATGTTAGGCATTGAGCTTGATAGGCCAGCTAGTGATGCCCGTGCAATAGGGCTGACTAACGGGGTATTATTCAATGTTACCGCCGACACAGTTATTCGACTTTTACCCCCTTTGATTATCAGCGAAGAAGACATTGAGGAATTGGTCTTGAGACTGAGCAGTACAATCAAGCAATTTCTACAGTAACAACTCATGCTGCGCTGCACGTAGGCTAGGGGGCACGGTATACAATCCTTTGGTTATACCAGGATTTGCTTTTATGGTTTTTGAGTGTATGTTGGGATGAGCACGCGGCAGCCTATGCCACCGGGCTACTTCAGCGGCATGTCACCCAATCAATCAGGTTTGAGGAGCGGGCTTGGGTTGTTCATCAACAACAGCCAACGCCTCAAGCAGCGACTCAAGATTGATAAAATCATTTGTTCTTGCTTCACATAACGCCTTCATGGCATCTAAATCCCCCCGCCGGCGCACTCCCGCCGCCCCGCCGCTCGCCCTAGCGGCAGGCACACCGCCTTTTAATATCGCAAAATTAACACCTAATTTAGAATCAGCAGCGGCCCAATTTTCATTTTTCTTCGTTTCAAAATTATAAACCTAGAAAAAGCAGTTGAAGCCTACTGCGCAAGCCAAACGCACTGAATCTGCTCGGCTTTTTTGAATTTTTTCGCTCACCGTAGTGGTGACTACTGCTTTCGCGAAAAAATTCAAAAAAGCCGAACATCTTCAGCACCTTTGACTTGCTCGCTACGGCTTCAACTGCTTTTTCTAGGATAAAATTGTTTTGAGGCAAGTAACGCCAGCGGTTGCGTAAAATCCGGCAGCGGATAAAACGGCCTATTAGAGCAGTATTCGTGAACGACATGCATCGGTAATAGGTTTTGTGCGCCACCTACACCCTTTCTCCATTGTTCATCTGCTTCATCCCAATTAACGTCAGGTCCATCGAAATTAACTTGGGTTTGAAGTTCCTTAATAATAGTGTTCTCAAAATCAAAATGATGCTCGGTGAATCGTTCTCCGTTGAGACGGTAGGTAACACCATTCGTTATTAGGTTTTTATATTGAGACTGTAATGTTGCTATAATCTTAGACCTCTTTTCGTTTTGAGGTATACATTCAAGCATCACTGTCCACATCGGCTTATCTTTCGCCCAAAGCGTGTATTCAAAAAGACTGATTTTTTCAAATACTCGACCAGAACAATCCGTCACGCTCCCCTGTTCATAGATGAGCTCAATAGTGTCCGTTAACATTGCTTTGACAATGCCATACTCACCACGTATACCATAATGTAAAAATTTACGGGTATTGAGAATCGGGGTAAATAGAGTCAAATAGCGCTTGGAGATTAACGCATAATTGAGCACATCACTTGTCGGTAAATGCTGTGCTACTGCAAATTGTTCATCAGGGCGTAATTGTAAAAATTGTTCTATTACAGATTTATCTTGCATTGTTATTGTTCCACTTGAAAATTAAAAAAACAGACTATAATCAAGATAATTCTCGTAAGGCCATTTTTATGAGAGGGTCAATTACTCCTATAATTCCTTCTTTACATCTGTAAATGTAGTCATGCTCAAAAAGATAGCTTAGCGCCCTTTGTACACTACCAACAGATAAACCTACTGTTTGAATAAAATCAAAACCTGTCGGTTCTGATAAACAATTTGAACAAGCTATTGCACGCAACACGCTTAATTGATTTACACTTAAAGGCTCGAGGGAAGCCTCAATGCGACGATACTCTTCTCTCAAACATTGAAACCATATACTGTCCACTGCTTGCAAATCCGGCTTATCTTTCTTCCCCCAAAGATCAGAGCAAAGCAAATTTACGTAAAAAGGATGGCATTCCGTTAGTGTAAGTATTCTATCAATTACCATCTCGTCTAATTTCGACTTCCATTTTGATTTGACAGCCGATTGAATATAATCAACGTAATGCTCTTTTCTAATTCTTTCTAAGTAAAGTTTTTTACAAAGCATATAAAGTGGTTGATTACGATCATCGAACATATGGCTCAGCATTTTTCTTGAACTTCCTGAGAAAATAAAACTAATATGCTTCGTAGCTTGTGCAAGGCTTCGTATAGCACCTTGAATTGCCTTAGCATTATTGGTCAACGCTATATTTTGAAATTCATCAAGCAGAATAACAACTTGCTTTTTTTGCTTTACGGCTAACTTATGATAGTGTTTCAAATATTTCAGAAACCGGATCAAATCTAGGCCTGGCAAAACTAATCTCTAGCTCAATATGACCTGCCTTGATAATGGCTCTTGCATTTTTAAAGCAATCCTCAACTAGCTGTAATGTCTTCTTTGAAAATGGCGTCATTTTAGCGACTAACTGTGAAATACCTTTGACTAGCCGATCACAGACCAATTTATCATCGTAAGCTACAAATAAATCAATCGCTACATATGGAAGACCCAAGTCTTCTATGACTTTGTGTACAAGACTGGATTTACCATAACGTCGTGGGGAAATTAAAACCGTATGCTTATTGGTACATATATTGTTGCTTACCCATGCACGTTCTTCTTCTCGGTTACAAAATCTATCGCCACTTGCTAGCCCCAAAGGAAATAAATCTATCGCCATTATAAAAGCTCATTTACGAACTGGACTTTGGACAAACTTCGATTTGAACGGGCCCGGGCCCGTGGGCGAGCCCGAGCCCGCCCGAGCTCCGGCTAATCTACTTTTTGCGCCATTTTAGTCAACATCATAACGAATAAGTAAATCTCTAGCTAAGCGATAATGTTCTTCATGTATAATCCTAGAAAAAGCAGTTGAAGCCTACTGCGCAAGCCAAATGCACTGAATCTGCTCGGCTTTTTTGAATTTTTTCGCTCACCGTAGTGGTGACTACTGCTTTCGCGAAAAAATTCAAAAAAGCCGAACATCTTCAGCACCTTTGACTTGCTCGCTACGGCTTCAACTGCTTTTTCTAGGATAATGAAACTATAAAGCAACCAACACAAGTGCAAAATGATTTTGAACGAATTATTCGAATGATTGGGACACCAGCTCAACCACCCAAACCCCGAAAAAAATCCCTTGGACGACAAGCGGGGAACATTCAGGTAAAACGCATGCGCCATCCTATCGTTAAAAAGTGGAAAAACACGGCTCTTGATGAAAAAATCATTGCATAATCAAGATAAAATAGTCAATAAATAGTGCAGATTGCGCGTTGTTATGCTGGAATATTGCTAATAATCTGGATTTGATTGTAACTTATCACTGTTCGGAGCTCGGGCGGGCTCGGGCTCGCCCACGGGCCCGGGCCCGTTCAGATCGAAGTTTGTCCAAAGTCCAGTACGAAATAAATCTCATTATATACCGCATTCTGCATTATGCAAATTGAGTAATGCAGAATGCGGTATATAATCCTTAATGAAAATGTCCCTTTGAAGCAGTTGGGTGGGGATGAGCTCAGCAGCGTTGACGTAATACCTCATATAAGCAAACACCAGTTGCTACAGAGACATTCAAGCTTGTCACGCTACCTCGCATCGGTAAAGCGAATAAACCATCACAATGCTCTCGAGTTAAACGCCGCAGCCCCTCTCCCTCAGCACCCATGACTAAGGCAATGGGTGATTTGCAATCAATTGTATAAAGCGTCTCCGTTGCTTCACCCGCGGCACCATAGATCCATATACCCTCTTGTTTAATCGTTTCCATCGCACGAACCAAATTAGTCACGCGCACTAAAGGTACAGATTCCGCTGCACCACAAGCAACCTTGCTAACAATTGGGGTGATACTTGCAGTTTTATCCTTAGGAATCATGACAAAATCGACAGCGGTAGCATCAGCAGCTCTGAGACAAGCGCCCAAATTGTGCGGATCAGTTAGACCATCCAAGATAAGCAGTAAACAAGGTTGTTTGCACAAAGCAAGCAAATCAGGTAAATCACTCTCACCGTACTCACGCAAACTCCCAGCAATCGCTACGACCCCTTGATGCGTAAATTCACTAAAGCGCTGAGTCATCGTTTGGGCAGATAATTTTTCCACTGCAATGTGCCGCTCTCCTGCTAAATCAATAAGCTCTTGCATGCGTTTATCTACACGGTCTTGATTAACATATAATTTCTTGGTTGACCTATGGCGATTTGCAAGTAAAGCAGCTACCGCATGAACACCATAAACATAATGCTCAGTCATCAGCAGACCCAGTCTCAATCTCGGCCGGTTCAAAATCGATTTTACGCTCATCCAAATCAACCCGTGCTAATAGCACAGTCATCTTGTCACCCAAACGGTAAACATGACCACCACGCTCACCAACCAAACGGTGTTTGACTGCATCAAACGCATAGTAGTCACTTCTAAGCGAAGTGATATGCACTAATCCTTCCACATAGATATCATCTAACTCCACAAAAATACCAAAACTGGTGACTGCCGAAATCGTTCCTTTGAAGACTTGACCTAATTTATCTTGCATGTATTCACACTTAAGCCATGCTATCACTTCGCGTGTTGCTTCATCAGCACGTCGCTCAGTGGCTGAGCAATGCTTACCCAGGCGATTCATGTCCTCGTGAGAATAATCAAACTTTTCTACCTCATTTTGCTCAATCAGATGCACGATAGCCCGATGGATCAATAAATCCGGATAACGTCGAATCGGGGAAGTGAAATGGGTATAGGCAGAATACGCCAAGCCAAAATGACCATCATTTTCTTCAATATATTGGGCTTGTTTGAGCGAACGTAGCATGACTGTTTCAATCAAATGCTTTTCCGGCCTATTCTCTATGGAAGATAGTACTTTTTGAAAATCTTTAGGGTGGGGTTTTTTCCCGCCGCCAAGTTGTAAACCAAGCTCACCCAGAAATAAGCGCAAAGCGCTTATTTTTTCTTCATCTGGCGTAGCATGAACGCGATAAAGAGTTGGTATTTTCGTTTTTTCTAAAAAACGGGCAGTAGCAACATTCGCTGCCAGCATACACTCTTCAATCAAGCAATGGGCATCATTGCGAATCACTGGGACTATGCATTGAATTTTTCGATGCTCATCAAATTCAATGCATGTTTCGGTTGTCTCAAACTCCATCGCACCCCGAATTTTGCGCGCTTTTAACAAATTACCATAGAGTAAAAACAGGGATTGCAACATAGGCCATAACGCTTCGTGCTCAGCATCTGTTCTATCATTTTGCAACCATTGCGCTACTTGAGTATAAGTCAAACGAGCATGCGAATGGAAAACCGCCCTATAAAAACGAGAGCGACTTATTTTTCCATCTGCTGTAATTACCATCTCAGCGACGATACATAACCTATCAACATGAGGATTCAGGGAGCAAATCCCATTCGACAAAGCTTCTGGTAACATCGGCACAACTTTACCCGGGAAATAAACAGAATTACCACGCCGCGCTGCTTCTTTATCCAAAGCAGAATCAACAGCAACATAATGGCTAACATCTGCAATGGCCACATAGAGTTGGTACCCACCCTTAGGTTTTTGGCAACAGTAAACCGCATCGTCAAAATCTTTTGCATCTTCACCATCGATGGTTACAAAAGGTAAGTGCCTTAAGTCAGCACGGCCCTTTAGCTGCTCTGCAGTAACTTTTTGCGGAATTTTAGCAACTTCAGCACTCACATCATCTGGCCAATCAGCAGGAATACCATGAGCATGAATAGCAACTTTAATTTCCATGCCTGGCGCCATGTGTTCACCGAGAATATGAACCACTTGTCCTATCGCTTGATTTCGCTTACTGGGAAAAGCAACTACCTCAGCCAACACCATTTGCCCATTCTTAGCCCCTCCTGCAAACTCGAGTGGGATAGAGATATCTTGAGTCAAACGCTTATTATCAGGAATCAAGAAGCCTACCCCATGTTCGGTAAAATAGCGGCCTACCACACTTGCATTTGCATGCTCTACCACTTCGTGTATTTTACCTTCTGGTCTACCACGTCTATCAATGCTTGTCTTATAGGCCAGGACTACGTCACCATTCATAACCAGCCGCATTTCTTTGGCAGATAAGAACATATCATCCCCGTCTTCATCGGGAATGAAGAAGCCAAAACCGTCCGGATGGCCTTGCACGGTACCTCTTTGCAAATTAATCCGCCCTAACAAGCAAAAACGACCGCGACGATCTTGCATAACCTGACCATCACGCAACATGGCTTTCAAACGGAACCCTAATGCCTCTTGCTCGCTTTCATTCTCAACCTCAAGTAAGGTTATTAATTGAGTACGAGTCATAGGACGACCAAATTCCTCCAACACCTGCATAATTAATTCACGGCTGGGGATAGGTATCGCATATTTTTCTTTTTCCCTTTTATAAAAGGGATCTTTCTGTTTTTTACTCACATTTATCACTTATTTAGCAAAAATTTATCTGATTTTATCATTGATTGGTAACTCAAAGCCACGTCCACCCAAATGGGCTGTCAAGTCAGATAAAGTCATATTTTCACCTGCCCAACGAGTCCCTTTCTCTTTTGTTGGCATAGTAACCCCTAGCCATTTGCACACTGAAATAACCCCCCGACAAGGCACCTGCTGTTCATGACCTGGTTGTGACTCAATGCAGCTTAATTCAAATGCTTTTTTGTCGAGAGCGAGAGCGGACCAATTACCTGCCTGTAAACGGCTACTCCAACCCGCACTAGCACTTGGATCAGAAACAGGGTGAGTAATCCATAGGTCAGTATTGGATAAATTATGAATCATCACTAAAAGAGGTTTTTCCGCTGTCAGCATCATCGATTCTCCTTCAACAACTATAGGATTACAAGATGAAGGCAAGTTAGTACTCTCTGCATTTACCCCGCTAGTAAGCAAAATCAACAAAATGGATAAAATGAATTTCATAGTTATCTCCGCAAAATCAATTGCCGAAATAGTTGCATAAAAGATTGAGTCTGTCATCACCTCACTAAACACACCGTCATTGCGAACGTAGTGAAGCAATCCAGCGACCTTTCCTAGCATCTCATAAGGCCACTGGATTGCTTCGTCGCTTCGCTCCTCGCAATGACGGGTTAATGTTAGTTCGGTACGTTTTTCAGGCCCTGTATAAAAGCTCGCGATGACGAGCCGCGGGATCGGAAAAATGAACCTGAAAGTGATATAAACAGGAGCAATGCATGCTAGAATGGCTAATTTTTAAAAAGGCCTGGAGTTCCAATGACGAACATCATTAGCGTGAATGACATTGCTAATTTGCATCGTGACTGCATTATCCGTTGGAAAAGCAGTGGGTTAGTGATGAGCCACAGTCATTTCCTTGCCTTGGTTGAAGAAAATCATGCGTTTAACTATCAGCTTTGGCATGCAGAAGACCGAGCTAGACGTGAAGATATGGGGTATGAATTTGTTTATCGAGCCAAACGCGAAATTGATCACTGTAACCAACAGCGCAATAACCGCATGGAGGCGATAGATGAATGGTTGTACGATGCGCTGCAGCCAGCCAGCCCAGCTGATTGTCCAGTGCATTCTGAAACCCCGGGAATGATGATCGATCGCCTCTCTATTCTCGCGCTGAAGGCCTACCATATGAAGTTACAAAGCGAGCGACACGATGTTAACGAGCTGCATCGTCAGAATTGCCAACGTAAATGGCAACTCATTGTTGCCCAGCAAAATCAGCTACTGGATTGCTTACAACAACTTATCGATGCGGTGAAGGCAAAAGCACGCACTTTCAGGATTTATCATCAATTTAAAATGTATAATGATCCGACGTTGAACCCCCAATTGTATAAGGCAGCCCTCTGCCTTCAGGTCAAACAGAAATCGGAACAGCAACAGGCGGAAGCTCTGACTTTGAAGTAGAAATCTGAACAGGAACAGGCTGAAGCTCTGGATTTGAAGAGGAGTATTTACCATAAAAAAATCCGAATTTTCCGGGAGTTGGCTCCTTAACCCTCGTAACATCCAAGTTTTGCCCCGGAGACTTGCTATTCTTAAGTGTAATAAACGATTCAAATCTCGTCTTGTCACGCCAAGGTGTAATAGGGGACTCAAGAATTGATTCACCTTTCGCCGGTGTGATGGACGATTCAAGGCATGACTCGTTATTCCCAGGTGTAATCGACGATTCAAGGCATGACTGGTTACTTTCAGATGTGGCAGACGAATTAAGGCTTACTGGCTTAGGATTGGTAACAAATGGCGCCTCAAGTGACTCTCGTCCCATCCGTGCATAAGCTCTTAAACCCAGGACTACAGTATGAATAACAGCACTAATTGCTATAAAACCTAGCATCATCCCCGATTCATGAGTATGACCGTTAATATCGGGGACTTCTAATCGATTCATAGTAAGGATGACAGCTTTTGAGCCTTTGCCAACTCCGGAAAAAAATGAACGAATCACCTCAAACCATTCTTCGAAAAAAAACTGCGGTGAGGGATCAACAACCGCTCTATCCACGATTTCCGTTACTATTTTCTCCGGCTGAAGAGCTTCCATATCCTGCTTACTGATTTTGTATGTAGTTAATAAATCGTATATTGATTGTCCGCGGTGCTGTTTAATGTCTTGTTCTAATTTTAGTCTGCTGTGGTGTTGATAGTTACAGATTAACGAATGGGCAATAAACCCGACTAGAAAAACTAGCCCGAGGTTAACGCAAGCAATTAACAATGAAGGAGGAAAAGTCGTTGCAGTGAGAACAAGAACCGTTCCTATTGCAAAAGCAACACTTGCCAGTGCACTATAAGCATACAAAGCATTTCTCACCCCAGCCAAAAACGCTGAAGTGTACGATAGGGTCGTTAGCGAACAAAGTTTGTCGCGGTTTTTTTCAAACGAATCGGTTGCATCCTTAAATTGGTTAGCCAACTCAGTTTGTTGCATTTGCCATTGTTGCCTTTGCCATTCATCATTTTCAGAAGTACTATCGGATATTTGTATTGATAATCGATGTAATTGGCCAAAAAGCAGCTCTATTTTCTTGCCACTATGCGCTAGCTCAATTTTAGCTTGGGCAATATGTAACCTACGCTGAAAATCATATTCTTCGTACATACGGGTAGCCACACAAGCTATAACATATATCGAAGAAAATATCGTCATAGCAACTAAGACTGGCGGCGAGACTGAACAGAGACCTAAGATCCCAATATACAAATACAGGCCATCAACAACCCCTCCATACGCCGCCGAAAGTAATCCCAGCTTTTTTTGTTTTTCCTCTTGTCTTTTTATTCGTTGCAGAAGCAGTTCAAGATTCTCAAGAGTTCCTTCATAATTTTGAATTTCTTTAAGTAATTGCGCATTTTCCTTCATCATCGTCTTACGTTGACTGACCATCTGGCGAGTCCACGTACGATTTATGATGGACAAACCACCTAACAATAAGCCCACGGGGGTAATAAGATAAGTTAAATTTTGCCCACCTGCCAACCCCATTACCGTAAAAGCGCTGCGAACCCCTTTATAAGCATTTTTTAACCCTTTCATGGTATCCCGGCAATACGGCCATACCACGGCAATGTATTTTTTGAATAAATTTTTATCCCCATCATCAAAATGATTGGCTAGCATTGAGAAAACAATAAGAGTAATCGATGAAGCAGCACCAGCTAATGCACCTCCTGGCTCCATTAGCCAATCGTGCATCATATCCGCAGAAGAATTATAGTTTTCGGCAACCAGATCAAAGAGATATTTGAGCATACTGTATGACAGGCTCAAGCCGTCTAGTGCGCCATATATTGAGTAAACAATGCGCAAATCATTTAATTTTTTCGCCAGAAGCGGAGGCGTTTGAGCATCCTTCCTTCTGACAACCAGGTCTACAAAACCATCTGGCATACAATTCTAAGGATGAAGGCAAACATGCGGGATATTGTACTTAATCACAGCTCAATTGGCAACTATATTTTCATGCTGAATTAAATTAGAGCAAAAAGCATTTGCCCATCGATAAGTTTATCATAAGGGTGATAAGAAAGGCCCTAATTTTTTTTTGCAAAATAGGGACACCCGCAAGAGGGGCAACTCTCGCAAGTTAACTCTGGGCGTTGACTCACAAATCTGCTAGCATTATTCATTTGCAAAATTAGTTGAAGGTTTGCTAATGAGCTTACGGAGTTCTTCTTGTTTAGTTTTATTATTGCTATCGGGATTTTCCATGGCGGCTGAAACGAAAATAATTTATGGCTATGTTGAAAAAGCAGCTCTTGTTGATAAGGGTATGGTCTTATCAGCAAAATTTGATACGGGTGCAAAATCAGCTTCATTGAGCGCAATTAATATCCATGAAATTGAACAACATGGTCAACCTTATCTCCGATTTAAAGTTCCTGGTAAAACGGAAGAAGTGGAATTTACCTCGTTGTATCTGGGTAAAGTAAGAATTAAAGTGCGAGCTGGTGAGGGTTTATCTTTGCAAAGTAAAAACACCTCCATTAAACGGCCTGTCGTAATGATGCGCATTCAAATTGGTGATAAAATTCGTAACATACCTGTCAATCTGACCAATCGCAAACGCTTCATCTACCCTTTACTTCTTGGTAGAGATGCTATCATCGCTTTCAATGGCTTAGTTGATCCTAGCCATGCATTCCTGATCAAAACCCAACAAAGTGGCAAAAATGAAGTCAAATAAACGCCATGTGTATTGCTTAATCATGAGCTTATTCATTTTGGGCTTAAGTGTCTTCTTTTATCGTCATCTTGCCCTTGATGTCCCACTGACTGACACAGAGACAGTGAATAGCTGGATGGTTGAGGCCAATTTACGCTTTGTTGCCGAGCGCAACACGCCCGTGAAAGCAAGTTTCACTATACCCTATTTGCCGCCTTATTTTGCTATTTTGGATGAATATTTTGTATCCCATAACTATGGGGTAACCACCAATTTGAGTGGATATAACCGGCAAACGGTATGGTCTCGCCGGCGTAGCTCAGGCGATCAATCCCTTTATTATCGTGCTATTTTTCGCGAAATTGCCAACAATGAGTCTTCCCTCACAAAACCACCAGTTGTAAAAGCACAGCCACTTATTGACACTCAGCGCTCGGCAATCGAGGCGATAACGAATCAAGTTCGCCAGTCATCAGCCGATATTCAAACCTTTGCCCAAGGAACAGTTAAAGAGCTAAATAAACGGGATGGCAATGCTAAACTTCTAGTAGGCAACGACTTTAGCGATGATAATGTCATAGAAGCAGCTATAAAAGTATTAAACCAAGCTAAAATTTATGCCATGCCAGTCAAAGGTATCTTTTTAGGCAAACACAATAAAGCTGATTTAGAATCGTTTATGGTGGTCCATAACGGTAAAGAATGGACTTATATTAATCCTCATACTGGCGGCGCAGGTTTTCCCAAAAATTTTCTCATCTGGCAATATGGCTTTGAACCTGTCCATGAAGTTATCGGTGGGAAAAAACCGCTCTTTAACCTTACTGTATCCCCTACACCCATTAATGCACTAACCATTGCCAAAGCACGCGGTATACAAACCGATTCGCAGTTATTACGCTTTTCTTTGTTACAACTGCCTGTTAATGTGCAAGAGATTTATAAAATTCTACTCACTGTGCCAATCGGTGCATTTATTATTTTATTACTGCGCAATTTTATAGGAATAAAAACCTTCGGTACTTTTATGCCTGTATTGATTGCGCTTGCCTTTCGCGAAACCCATGTTATTTGGGGGATAGCTCTTTTCATTATTATCGTTTCTTTTGGCTTATTAGCTCGTTTTTATCTTGATCAACTTCGTTTGCTACTCGTGCCAAGACTAGCTGCAATCCTTACTGTGGTCATTTTACTCATGGTCTTTATCAGTATAATCAGTCAGAATTTAGGCTTGGACTCTGGTTTATCCGTTGCTTTGTTCCCCATGGTTATTCTTACTATGACGATTGAACGTATGTGCATTACTTGGGATGAGCGAGGTGCCTTTGAGGCCATCAAATCGGGAATAGGTAGTTTAATCGCAGCGGTGATTGCTTTTGGCGCGATGAGCTATGCGCCCATGCAATATTTAGTTTTTGCCTTCCCCGAACTCTTGTTTGTATTACTCGCTTTGATTTTGTGGTTTGGCCAATATCGAGGTTATCGTTTTTTTGAGTTATTTCGGTTTAAAGTGCTTGCTAAGTAACTGGACTTTGGACAAAGTCCAATATTTAAATAAAGAAGCCGTATAATGCACTATGTGTTAAAAAAAGCGTTGTTTAGTTATATTTTCTGAAGGAATTATTGATAACATGGATGCATTCAAAGAGGGTGCAACTCTCATATAGGCAAATAAAATCGCGTAGGTTGGACCTTGGCCCAACAAGAATGTGGCATGTTGTGACAACATAGTCGTCGTTTGCTTTGGGTACACATTTTTTCTTACAATGTAGACGCTTGTATCATGTTGGGCCAAGGCCCAACCTACTGCAAATTTGTCTATGCGAGTATTGCACCCTTCAAAGAGGAAAACTTTGCTAGGAGAGAGTAATGTGGCAATTATATAGACGCTTACGTAAACGAGGTATTTTAAGTATTAATCAACGTAACAGCGATTATGTGCTGCGCTATAATAATCGCAAGCGCTATCCTCTTGTCGATGATAAGCTACAAACTAAACAATTAGCGATCCAAGCAGGTATAGCCGTTCCTCAATTGTATGAAGTTATTGAAAGTGAGCATCAGATCAAAAATCTTGCTCAGATCCTACAACCCTACCAGGATTTTGTCGTGAAGCCCGCTCATGGGGCAGGTGGCGATGGTATTATCGTCATCACTGATCGGATTTTGGGGCGTTACCGCCAAATAAATGGCAAATTGACCACTGTTAACGAAATGAGCCACCACTTATCCAGCCTACTCTCAGGGGCTTATAGTTTAGGTGGGCATGCTGATTACGCCATTATTGAGCATCGCGTAATTGTCGATCCCGTATTTAAAGACGTTAGCTATGAAGGGATCCCTGATATCCGCATCATTACCTTGTTGGGATATCCTGCTATGGCGATGGCCCGTCTACCAACTCGCTTATCTGGCGGCAAAGCTAATTTACATCAAGGTGCGATTGGGGTTGGTATTAACATAGCCAACGGAGAAACCTTAGGTGGAGTTTTCCACAATGACGCCATTGAATTCCACCCGGATACCATGGCCCCTATCGTTGGTATTACCGTACCTCATTGGGATAAAATTCTTGAAATCGCAGCCAGTTGTTATGAGTTAACTGGCCTTGGTTACCTAGGCGTTGATATTGTTCTTGATAACGAACATGGCCCCCTCATGTTGGAACTTAACGCTCGCCCTGGATTGAATATCCAAATTGCCAACCGCGAGGGCGGTCTTTCACGTTATAGAAATATTGAACACCGAGCCGCACGTTATACAGAACCGATTATGGAAAGAGTTGCATACAGTAAAGAACAATTCGCACGTTGATAGACCCTAACGTCTTAATAATACATCCCTCACAAAACCAATTTTACGACGAATTTTTTGCTCCGGACGCACTCGATATAAGGGATTTAGGAGGGAATTGATATTGAGGTATTCTTTACCTTCAGGGGATTGCGAAGAAAAATAATAATTGAACACACAACAGCGAGGGGCATCGCATAGGACTTTATTAACAGAATGCCACGATGTACGGTTTGTTTCCATTACAAGCAATCGATTGAAAAAGCATGGCACAACAATGTTATTTTTTACTGCGTTATCCCATAATTCATAATTTCCACCATTTTCAAGCCGCCAATTAGGCGACACATAATAAAGTACATTTACCGTACGATAGACTTTCTTGTCTACATCATGAGAATTATCCACATGGGGGTTAATATAATAGCCTTTGAGTAACATACTAATACCACCAGCAAAGCGGGATGGGTCTGGAATTTGATTTTTGATCTCAGTGATATCTTCAATTGCAGCAACAATTCGGGGATCTTGAAAGGCAGAATTGATATCCTGCACAAGCTTTGCTGTATTCTTTAAATGGCTATACCTTAACTTTAATTGGCTAAAATTACTTAATACTTTCATTTGGCTTGGCTTAGGAAAATTGGCGTAGATGCTCGCGGCGATCTCGGTTGGGAGAAGATTATCTAGGGCAAAATGACGGGCCACTTTTATTGGGTGCGCAGAGAAAAATTGTTTCTTCAGCTCCTCCCTCGCTTCACTTAACCTTTGGGCAATTAAATCCACTAATTGTTGTTTCATAGGAGATAACCTTGTATCTGTACGGGATGAAAAACCCCGGAACTCTACCCCAACCATTGTTGGGCCAAGGCCCAACCTACAATCTACGCGCATATCTCAATTGGAACAAGCCCCTCGGTTATCTGCTAATTAACCAACACATCGAATCATGGATTCGCCAATCCCCGGCGCAATGGTTTTGGGTTCATAAAAGGTGGAAGAAAGAAGTTTATGCCCCAAGCGCTTTATTACCAACCACATTTGCCTTGGTCGATGCATACTCTGCAGTTCCCATTATTGACACGGCAATCGCAAATACCTGCCGCATCCTTTTTCTTACAAGCATCTGAGTCGTCTGACCTGACTGGGAATGTCGAAAATAAACAAACTAAAAAAATACTTAATAGGGTCATTTTCATGGCAATATCCTCAGTTTGTTATGGATATTTTTTATTATAGACATTATTTTTAATTTTAAGTAAATGTTAGAGGTTTTGTTTATGATTTAGCGTTTTGTTGTTTTATTCCATACGATTGAGGATAGCCAACCATGAGTAGCGAAGAAAAATGGGAGCATTTTGTTCATCAAGCTGATATCGGAATACGCGGTATCGGCCCCACAATGGCGAGCGCTTTTGCAATGGGAGCCCTGGCCTTAACGAATGTCGTGACTGACAGCAACACCGTGAGGGCCAGTAAAGCAATATCTATTTCCTGCACAGCTCCCGATCGAGAAATTTTATTTGCTGATTGGATAAATGCTATTATTTATCAAATGGATACTTTCAGTATGCTGTTTTGTGAATTTGCTGTGCAAATAAAAAATTTCAGTTTAGAAGCTATTATTAAAGGGGAGGAAATCAATAAAAATCGGCATCACCCGGTGGTGGATGTCAAAGGAGCTACTTATACCGAATTAAAAGTTTATCAACAAAATGAAGCCTGGATTGCGCAGTGTATTGTTGATGTTTAGGGGAGGAAATATGGATACTAATTTATTCAAAAAAATAAACGATTATGAATGGCAAATTCCGCCCCATCATACCATGCACGTTCCTGCAATAATTTTTGCTTCAGAGCAATTGCTTGCTGATATGGATATGAAAGTGTATGAACAATTGGTTAATGTAGCCAGCTTACCAGGTATTGTTACTGCTGCTCTCGCCATGCCTGACGCTCACTGGGGGTATGGTTTTCCTATTGGAGGAGTTGCTGCGTTTGATCCGGAGCAAGAGGGCATCATCTCAGCCGGAGGTGTTGGATTTGATATTCTCTGTGGGGTGCGATTATTAACCACTGGCCTTAACCGCCAGGAATTCGAACCTTTTAAAGAAAAAATGGCTGATGCACTTTACGCCCAGATACCCGCAGGTGTCGGTAGTAAAAGCCACATTAGACTAGATGCCAAAAAAATGGATGAGATGTTGCAAGGGGGAGCTCGGTGGGCAGTACATCAAGGTTATGGTGAACTCGAGGATTTGGCGCATATTGAAAACCAAGGTTGCCTTGAAGATGCTATGCCTGATCAAGTTTCTGTGCACGCAAAAGAACGCCAAAAAGCAGAAATGGGGACCTTAGGTTCTGGTAATCATTATCTTGAAATTCAAGAGGTTACTGAAATCTATGATCAAGAAGCTGCTGCTGCATTTGGCCTTGTGGTAGGGGATGTTGTAGTCAGCATTCACTGTGGTTCACGAGGCTTAGGTCATCAAATAGGTACAGATTATCTACGCTCAATGACACTCGATGCTGAACGACACGGAATTAAGTTGCCCGATAGGGAATTAGCTTGTAGCCCAATTCAATCTACTACAGGTAAAAACTATTTAGGTGCCATGCGGGCTGGTGCTAATTGTGCCCTTGCCAACCGTGAAATCCTCACTCATTTTATGCGAGAAACATTTCACCAGATCATTCCTGAGGCACAAATCAAATTGGTTTATGATGTTTCTCATAATATTTGCAAAGAAGAATGGCATGAAGTCAATGGAAAAAGAACTCGCTTATTCGTCCATCGTAAAGGAGCAACTCGTGCTCTTGGGCCAGGCCATCCAGAATTACCCAAAGACTATGCCAAAATTGGTCAACCTGTAATCATAGGTGGCAGTATGGGCACAGCATCTTATGTTTTAGTCGGTACAAAGACAGCCGAGGAAAAATCGTTCAGTTCGGCCTGCCATGGGGCTGGTAGGGCAATGAGCCGACATCAAGCAATGAAAAAATGGCGCGGCAAAGAGATCATAGCGCAATTAGCTCAACGAGGAATACTAATCCGTAGCGGCTCATACCGTGGGGTTGCGGAAGAAGCACCTGAAGCCTATAAAGATGTTACTGCTGTTGTTAACGCAGCCCACGATGCAGATCTGGCAAGAAAAGTAGTTCGCGTAGAGCCCTTAGTTTGCATTAAAGGTTAGCTGAGTGCTTTGACCAATAAAGCAAATATCAAAACTAAGGCTAGAGTAATAATAAACCTGTTGAGTAATTTTATAAAAGCTCGTTTAATGCCACTGCGAGCAAATACTTGCAACATTGCCATTTTTCGCCCTCTACTATCATGTAATTCTTGGTTGTTCGCATCAACCAAATTGCCATTTAACTTAAATCGCAGCGGCTCTGTATCAATGAAATACTCTTGACTATAATCTACCAATAATTGCTCGCCTTTTTTTATAGGTCTTACAGCAAACAACGCAACCACTTCAATGCCATATATACTGTAGTTTACTGCGCTGAGATTGGCGGCAAGAAATTGCGAGTCGGTGTTTTTGCCCTCAGGTGCATGGTTTACAAATCTTGCTGTATTCCCATACTCTCTGGCATCGATCCCCATAGCAAAACTATCCAATTTGGGATAAAAAAAATAGTTTTTCTTTTTAACCTCTCTTTTTTTCATCCCACAATACAGTAAAACGCCTTCTCCCTTATCAATGTCTTGCCGGCAATAAACACCAAAGCCAATAAAGCTGTTGATGTAGCGGAGCTCTAATTTGTCAAAATTATCTGCTTGATTGAGGAGCTGATGTATTTGTGCATCTTTTTTATAAAATAAATCAGCATTGACTTGCACAGGTAAATCGTCGACAGCGAGCTCTGTTTTAATGATATATTTATCTTGAAACTGAAATGTATAACGCGAAAAATGACTAACAATCGCGTTTAATTGGTTGACATTAATCGTTTCTCTCGCTGCCTTATGATAATCAACTGAAAATGGAATTTCATAACTTGCTTTTTGCTTGTAGTAAACAGGAGAGGGGAGGATTGTAAAATGACAATGCGTAGAGTTATCGTGCTGAATAAGCGTGGCATAAACACGTCTCGGCAACAGCAAAAGCTCTTCTAAATTATGATAGCAATAGCGATATGAATTATTTAACAAAGACAATGGCGTTTCAATGAATAAAGGATGAACAAAATCTAAATCTTTAAACTGTGTTTTATCAATGCTCTTTTCATTGTTGATTAAGTAGTTACCCGTAACAATATCAAGTTCAGCAGTTTTATATAGCGAATCCTTTTTCTGATTAGTAAGAAGAATTTTAACCATATCGCTGTTCCTATTGCTATTCCCTGATTTGCCCATCCCCCAAAATAACCCATTTATAGCTAGTTAAAGCCTCTAAAGCCATTGGACCTCGAGCATGTAACTTTTGGGTACTAATACCTATTTCGGCACCTAAACCAAATTGCCCACCATCCGTGAAAGCGGTTGAGGCATTCACATAGACAACAGCCGCATCAATATGAGCTAAAAAATAAGCAATAGCCGCTTGATCTTCAGCAATAATCGCTTCGCTATGGCCTGAGGTATGATGCATGATATGAGCAACTGCTTCGTCGAGTGAAGAGACAGTTTTTATTGCCATTTTATAAGAAAGGAATTCATGACCATAATCATGAACGCTTGCTTTATGGAGGAGGGATTTGGGATAAGACGATTGCAATGCCTGGTAACTTAGTTTATCGGCAAAAATTGCCACATTTTTGGCAGCAAGTAACTCGACCAGTTTAGCTAAATTGACTAAACATTTTTCATGAATGATTAGCGTATCTAAAGCATTACAAACACTCACTCGCCTTGTTTTAGCATTATCAATAATCAAACGTCCCTTTTCCACATCCCCACTTGCATCAAAATACGTATGGACAATACCTGCACCCGTTTCTATGACTGGTATTTTGGCATGCTCACGAACAAAATCAATTAATGCTTGACTTCCTCTCGGTATGCACACATCAATTAAATCCCTTGCCCGCAAAAGGACATCGATTGCTTTGCGCTCGGAGGGTAGTAAGTAAACACTATTTTCATCCATGCCCTGATGGCGTAAAGCTTCTCTAATAAGCGAAACCAAGATTAGCATTGCTGTGTTGGGCCTCTTTGCCACCCTTTAAAACACAGGCATTTCCTGTTTTAAAGCATAAAGTAAAGACATCCATTGTTACATTCGGTCTGGACTCATAAATAACTGCTACAACACCAAGAGGAACCGAAACTCTGCGGATCTTCAGACCATTAGGCATCGTTTTTTCTTCAATAACCTTGCCCAAGGGATGAGATAGCTGTGCCACGGACTCAACATCATTCGCAATAGAATAAATTCGTTCTTCGGATAATAGTAACCTGTCATATCTTGGATCGTCTTCGGCCATTAAGGCGAGATCTTTTTGATTTTCCGCGCTGATTTTAGGTGAATTTTTACGTAAGTTATCTGCGAGGCGCAATAAAACTTGTGTTCGCTCTTCTTCAGATACGGCCATTAACTCCTTACTTGCCTTTTTGACGATGTTGAGTTGCTTAACTATTTCTTTCATCACCCAATAGTCTCCTAAAAAATATGCAAATGATCGTAGTGAATAAATTCGGGTTGATCTTTATGCCCTAAGTATTCATTTAACTTATTGACATCATATTTTGCAATCCCTACTCCTATTCTCTGTCCTTTCGTCGTTAAAATGTCCACTAAATCGCCTCTCTTAAAATTACCTTCGCATTTTTCTATACCAATAGGCAATATACTAAGAACACGTTTATTTTCTATTAAAATTTCGGATAAGCACGCATTGATAACAATCGAACCCGTTTGCTTCTCACTACTATAAGCTATCCATCTCTTTATGTTTGATTTTTTCTTACGCGGTAAAATGGTTGTGCCCAATTGCTCTTGGTCGATTATCCGCCTAATGACTGATGAGTTATTGATATTTGCGATGTGGGTAGTGATTCCTAGGCTTGATAGTTTACGCGCAGTGTTAAGCTTAGAGATCATCCCGCCTCTTCCTTGAGGACTTTTAAGGGCAGAAACTTCGGGCCAATCCATTGCAGAATCAATAACTGGAATAACTCGGATCCAGGCTTATCGGGGTGGCCGGTGTATACCCCTTCCACATTAGTTAAAATAATCAACTTATCTGCGTTCATTTGTACCGCGATTAGGCCAGCAAGTTCATCATTATCCGTGAACATCAGCTCTTCAATGGCAACACTATCATTTTCATTAATGATAGGAACAATATTTTGATGCTCGACTATTTCCCGCAGTAATCTGGCAATATTTAAATAATGTTGTCGCGTTTGAAAATCTTGTTTAGTCAACAATAACTGCGCTACAAGGAGATTATGCACTTTGAACATGGATGCATAGATATTCATTAATTCATACTGGCCTAAAGAGGCCAATACCTGTTTTTCACCTATAGAGCTTCCATACTGACGCCCAAGAAATTGGTGGGCTACTTTTCGACCCGAGGCAACCGCACCCGAACTCACCAAAATAACATGATGACCTGCTTTTTGGAGTTCCACAATTTGCTCAACCAAATGCAGCATGATTGGCTCAAACGGTGTTCCGTCATTCGCTAGGATGCTTTGGGTACCAACCTTAATGATAATCTTCATCAGGGTAATTATTCTTGCTCAGCGACGCTGCGAATACGCTGAACTTCGAGAGCAAATAACTTAAAATAGTCATAAGACATATAGAAATTTCCCCGATTACCAATTTTCTTACCCCACGAATTACGCAAGGTAAACAGCCCTCGATGTTCACGGCCCTCGTCATCAATAGCGACTGCATCATCGTTGTAGCCGGTAATCACCATTTCATGCCCAGCGAAGTTTGGGCGTAAATAAACATCCCTGGCGATCTCTGGTGTTAACACCCAAGTATCTCCCTCAACTTGATTTTTACCTACCGCACCAACAACACCTAAATCGGTATCAGGTAGTAGTACGCCAAAAGTTAATCTGTCTCCCGCATTGAGTGCAGCTTTCACCTCACTGACTGTTTTATTCGTATCAACCCGGTCCATCGTTGCTTGATAAATATCCAAAATGGGCGACCAAATCACTTTTTCACTTAGGTCTTCACTTATTTGGCGATAATCCTCAATCGCCATGGAACCTTGGATATCGAAATGACGATTCAGAGGGTATGTTGTTAATCCACCACAACCCTGTGCACGCTGTTGATGTTTACTGATAGCGCCAAAAACATCCATTTGCGTCAAAACCAAACGCCCCCAAGAGCCTTCCCAACCACTTGGAATATAGGCATTTTTCTCCAGGTAATTTCCAAGTTGCAAAGAGCATAACTGGCTGATGTAATCACCCTTTACCAAGCGCTGCATCAACAGCTGCTGTAACAGCAAAAGTCACACAAGTACCATGCATACCTTGGTTTAACACAGGGACACCATTCATACCTAATTCTACTTTTTCTGGATAGCCTGAGGGGGGACGATTTGCTGCGGCAAACCGGGTAGGATGGGATAATGCGTTTTTCGCTTTGCCAGTTAAATTTTTCCTGCGCCCGGGGAGAAAGTTCAATTTTTAATAATTTAATTTTTTTTTCATTGTAACCGGAGCATTCTCTTTTTAGGAACGGGGGGTGAGTCCTGCATTGTTTTTGTTTCAGCTGCTGGGATCTTAATGGATTGTGTGATTGTCCCGGTTATTTTTACATCCTGCGCAACTAGGTTACTGCTAATTACTGCTGACAAAAGAACAATGGCTGCTGATTTCATACAAGTCCTCCACTACCTAGGACTTTGAGCAGAGGCGAGTATATCATATGAATTAATACTATCCACTATGCCAATTCAGGAGATCCTTCGCCGTGCTCAGGATGACGGCTATCTCTTACCTCTATAACCAGGGACAGCAATACGCTGCCTATCTTGCAAACGTAAGGCAGTTAAATTTCCACCCCATAAACAACCTGTATCGATTGCAAAAATTGAGGGATCAGGGGAATAGCCGTCTAATGCGGCCCAATGGCCGAAAATGATATCAGCACTGATTTGTTTGCGACCAGGAACTTCATACCAAGGAATAAGATTAACCGGTGCATCGGTAAGGGTTCCTTTATAAGTCAAAACTAGGCTCCCTTGCCTATCGCAAAAGCGCATGCGGGTAAAGTAGTTGGTAATTACCCGCAGTCTTGCTGTCCCAGTTAGTTCTTCTGACCAATGATCAGGCTCGTTTCCATACATCTCCAGCAAAAAGCTACAAAAATTATCGCCGGCCAATACTTCCTCTAATTCAGCTGCACATGCCTTTGCCTGTGCAAGATCCCAAGCTGGAGCGATGCCTGCATGACACATCACCACATTAAGTGCTCGATCATGGTAGAGGATGGATTGCTTACGTAACCAATGGCCAAGCTCTTCAGCATCGTCCGCAGTTAAAACTTCCGCTAAGGTATCGCAATGCCCTTTTATTGATTTTCCAGTAAAAAGCCTAGACAATAAATGCAAATCATGGTTACCCAAAGTGATTCGCGCTGGGATTGGTAAGTTTTTGATAAAGCGGAGAACAGCGAGTGATTGTGGTCCTCGATTGACCAAATCACCAACAAACCAAAGGCGATCTACTCGCTCATTGAAATGGATACGCTCGAGCAGGCGCTGTAAAGGATCGTAACAACCCTGTACATCACCAATGGCATAATCAGGCACGTAAGAGATCCCCCTCTATTTGGATCGGCCGTATTTTGTTCGTCTTGCGAGAAGATCAGGCACTAGTCGTTACCCCAGGCCTTAAAGTTGTCTGTGGCGATGAAGGGCTTTCAGTAACCCATTGCCCAGTAACATCCACGTGAGGTAGAGGTTCGGCCGTATAGACTGCTTGCTGCGCGGTAAAAGAACTACTATTGTATTGAGCCTGATAGATAAGTTCTGTTGCAGAAATAACACTGGCTTTACCCGTGTGAATATTGTGCAAATGCACCTTGTCCGGTAGCGCAACTGCATACTGTTCAAGAACAATCCCTGTGTGCATCTGCTGATTTGCGCTCTGTTCAAAACGTGAATTAATACCACCATCAACACCTAGGCGATGTAGACCTAACGATAAAAACCCATTGCGGATCGCTTGACGATTTTTATATTCTGGATGCTGCTGCATAAACATATCGAGCATCTCAGTAGAGATTAGCAAACCACCTGGGACCATAAACAATGGCGCTCTGTTAATCATAATGCGACCAGAGTCCAGCGACTTGGTCAACCACTGAATAAATTCTACACCTATTTGCTGCTCCATCTCAGCAACAGACTCAGGCACTTTGCCCGTGAAAGTACTTACTCGCCCATAAGGGCCACCTCGCCCAGAGCCATTGGCCCCCCTCAACGCTAGCTGATTCAAATACCGCTGAATAGCAATAGCATCCGCACGCACCAAAATAGCGCCGAAGGTCCCAGCAGCATAGGAATCTTCATTAAGCAAAGCAAGCCAAACTGCTAAAACTTGCGCATTAGAAACTATCCAAGCAAAGCCATTCGCAGGCATTAGGGAACGCGCTAATAATAAATTGAGGCGACGGCGAAAATCTTCATTCTCTTCTTTTTGAAATTCATAGCTGTAATAATTACCGACAGCAACTAAGTTCTCTAGTAAAGGATTCCACCGCTTCAAAAACTGACTATCGTTATCGTATAAATCAATACTATAATCAATTTGTAATTTACCAATGCCTTGGAGAATTGCCGCAGAAAAAAGCGCATATTGCCACAGTTTTTGCTCTTCAGAGGTGACTTCCTGGAATTCCTGAAATAAGCTAAGAGCAGCCTCTGTACGATTCAGAGCGTGATCTAATAAACCACCTGGTTGTGAATAATAGCTTGTCGAGGTCTCTGGTAAATTTTGACAATAGTTAACCAAATTATGCACAAGACTTAGGCATAAGCCATCAAAGCGTGCCTCTTCTAATGCGCAAGCTTCTTTAATTTGTCGCAATAACATAACCCTTTTTTCATCACCAAGTAAACGCGATGCTGGGACAATGCGTGTTAAGTCCTTTAATGAGTTAGTTTGTGACGATTTAACATTTTTTCCATAGCGATGAAACAAGATCCACCTCCAATCAAACATTTATCCTAATGACTTTTGCTATTCGGACATATTCCATAATGGAGATCTGCTCTGGTCTAGCAAGCGGATCGATGCCCAAATCGCTTAACTGCGCTGCGCTAAGTAATGGCTTTAAATTATTTGCCAATGTTTTACGTCGCATTGCAAAAGCTTTTGCTACTAATTGCTCGAGTACATTAACATCCACGACTGGATAAGGTGACACCTGATATGGAACTAAACGCACTATGGCTGAGCCAACTTTAGGCACAGGATAAAAAACCTCGGGTGGGACATCAAATAAAGATTCAACCTGACAATAATATTGCACCATTACCGATAATCGTCCGTAAACCCTGGTACCTGGTTGAGCAGCCAAACGAGCAACAACCTCCTTTTGTAGCATAAAATGCATATCCTCAATGAACGAGGTGTAGTTAAGCAAGTGAAACAATAAAGGCGTAGAAATATTGTAAGGTAAATTGCCGACGATACGCAAATGTGATCCCCATTGGCTATAATCCACCGTCAACGCATCAGCAGTGATTAAATTCAATTTCCCGCTAGCATGAGGCAAAGCCCTGAGGTGTTCTTGAAAATCTGTATCGATCTCAATAGCAATTAAACGTTCTACGCTCTTCAGTAAAGGTTGGGTTAAAGCACCTAACCCTGGACCAATTTCAACGACTTTGTCATTTTTTTGTAGATGCAAAACGTCTAGAATCTCGTCAATGATATAACGACTTTGCAAAAAATTCTGACTAAAGCGTTTACGCGGTCGATGACTCACTTAATTTCACCTAAAACACCATTAGAAATTATATCATATTTTTATTTAATCGGGTAACCGAGCCGCGACCGTTAGGGAGCGGAATGTAGTAATCGGTTGCCCCAGTTTTGGATTATAAAGATTGGCTTTTATCTCAATTTAAATGCAGAATTTCGGAACCCTCTACAATTGTGGTTAACCCTATGCCATTACTGAAATTTCTTGAAAAATTGGTGGATTATTTTTTTGCGTTTTCGCCACGCAAGACCCCAAATTCTACCCAGGCTGCAACAACTTGCCTCATTGCTCATCGTGGTGCGCATGATAACAAGCAGCATATTATTGAAAATACCGATGCAGCCTTTGCTGCAGCCCTCGCTTTAAATTGCTGGGGAATCGAGCTCGATATTCATCCGACTGCTGACGAGGTTTTAGTAGTCAACCACGATCCTACCCTAAGCCGGATATGGGGTAAACATGTTGCAATTAGGGATTTGAGCTTCCAAGTGCTAAGACAAATGGTCCCTGAAGTATTAACCTTAGCCGAGGTGATCGAGCGTTATGGCAAGCGTCTTCATTTATTCATCGAATTAAAAGCCCCCTTTAATGGGGAAGCAAGCTTATACAATGATTTGCAAAAACTCACGCCTTGTGTGGATTATCATCTGCTGTGCCTTGATGAGCCACTTTTCGCTTCGCTGTCTTCTTTTGTGCCAGAAGTTATGTTATTAGTCGCGGTCCATAATAACGTGAATCAGTTCTTAGAGTTATGTTTGCGCAAGCAATATGGTGGTGTCTTAGGCCATTATTTGTTATTTAGTGATAGTAAAATTGAGCGGCTCAAATTGGCTAAAAAGGCAGTGGGTGTAGGAATGGTTGATTCAAAATTTAGTTTATACCGCGAATTAAACCGAGGCCTGCAGTGGGTTTTTAGCAATAATGCGGGGCTACTTAGTCGCTATCTTCAAGAGTTGCGGGAATTGTAGATTGGACCCTAGATTAAGGGTGAATCATATCCTCCGGTTTAACGTATTCATTAAATTGCTCAGCTGTTAAAAAGCCAAGCTGGATAGCAGCTTCTTGCAAAGAAATATTGTCATGATAGGCCGTTTTGGCAATGTTGGCTGCTTTATCATAACCAATATGTTGATTAAGAGCTGTCACCAGCATTAAAGAGTGATGCAAGTAATAATCAATAACACTTCGATTTGCTTCAAGTCCTTGTGCACAAAACTGCTGAAAGGAGTGGCAAGAATCAGCTAATAGATTGAGTGAGTGAAGAACATTAAAAATAATCACGGGTTTAAATACATTGAGCTCAAAATTTCCTTGACTAGCTGCAATAGCAACCGTCGTATCATTACCAATAACTTGGGCACATACCATGGTCATCGCTTCACATTGAGTGGGATTTACTTTCCCTGGCATGATAGAGGAACCTGGTTCATTTTCAGGCAAAATCAATTCGCCAATTCCGCATCGGGGACCTGAACCAAGCCAGCGGATGTCATTAGCTATCTTCATTAAAGCGCAAGCTAAAGCTTTAAAAGCACTGTGTGCCATCACTAAAGGCTCATGGGATGCTAAGGCAGCAAATTTGTTCGCTGCAGAAATAAAAGGAAGCTTGGTAATCGCTGCAATCTGGGTTGCCGCTTTAACAGCGAATTGGGGATGGGTATTTAAGCCTGTACCTACAGCAGTGCCGCCTAGGGCTAATTCATATAACTCAGGTAAAGTTTGCTCGATACGTTGGCAGCAAGCATCTAATTGGGCAACGTAGCCAGAGAATTCTTGCCCCAAGGTAAGAGGCACAGCATCTTGTAAATGAGTTCGACCAATTTTTACTATGTCATTGAAGGCCTTCATTTTATGCGCTAAGGCATTACGCAAATCGCGCACAGCAGGAAGTAATTTTTCATGAATAGCCATTGCTGTGGCAATATGCATCGCCGTTGGGAAGGTATCATTCGATGATTGTGACATATTGACATGATCATTAGGGTGAATGGGTGTTTTGCTACCCATTACCCCTTGTGCCATTTCAATGGCACGATTAGCGATCACTTCATTGACATTCATATTTGATTGAGTACCGCTACCGGTTTGCCAGACATGTAAAGGAAAATGCTCATCAAGTTGACCAGCACGTACTTCTTCCGCAGCTTTAATAATAAGCTCAGCTTTATCTTTGGGAAGCTTACCTAAGTCAAGGTTAGTCAGGGCTGCTGCCTTTTTTAAGATGCCAAAAGCATGAGTCACTTCGCGAGGTATAATATCGTGGCCAATATTAAAATGATGGAGTGAGCGTTCAGTTTGTGCTCCCCAGTATCGATCAGCAGGAACAGCAATTTCTCCCATGCTGTCTGTTTCGATGCGCGTTTTACTCATATGACCTGTTCTCTACAAATAAAGCGCTAACATACCTAAAATTTTATGCAAAATCCATCCTGAGCGCAGCAAAGCAGAGATTCTGGGCGAATCCATTTATGCCCGTGTTAAATCGCCAGGGGATCAAAAAAAAACATTTATGGCCTATCCGGTTAAAAAAACCTCATCTATCACAGTTCACTTCACACTAAATGACGCTTGTTTTTGCGCAAAATATAACCTGATATAGGCTCGGACGTAGGGTGGGCAAAGGAGCGCTAGCGACGTGCCCACCAATGTACTATCGGCAAGCTTGATATACCTTATCCGTTAACTCATAAACTTGATGAAACGAAAAGGCAATCAATGTTAATAAATAAAAATTGAAACACAGGTTTTTATCGCCATGGCCATAGGAATGATCAATGGCATATCCTTGATTCTTTAATGTACTGGACTTTGGACAAACTCCGATCTGAACGGGCCCGAGCCCGTGGGCGAGCCCGGGCCCGCCCGAGCTCCGAACAGTCATAAGTTACAATCAAATCCAGATTATTTTAGCAATATTCCACCATCACAACGTGCAATCTGGTCTATTTATTGACAATATTATCTTGATTATGCAATGATTTTTTCATCAAGAGCTGTGTTTTTCCACTTTTTAACGATAGGATGACGCATGCGTTTTACCTGAATGTCCCCCGATTGTCGTCCAAGGGCTTTTTTTCGTGGTTTGGGTGGTTGAGAATGTTCAATATCAAAGCGATGGCGATAGCTGGTAAAATTATCATACAACGATAATTCCATGCGTCTTTTACCTGCTGCAACCAAAGGGGTCGCTTGAATAACAATTCACCGGATTCTTTATAGACCTGAACGCGCAACAAACGCAAGGGATAATCAGATAGTTTGTTGCCCTTTTTGCCTATCTTGATGACTTCGTTCCAGCAGTCTATTTTTATGATTTGAATTTTTCCTTTGGCGCTCGTTTGTCAAAACGCAACGGATTCGTCTGGAGCCCGCCATGTTGCTGGATTGTTTAACTGATGAATATCACCATAGACTTTAGGGCGACCACGTTTTTTTGTATCTGTTGTCTCATCCGGGGCATAGGGGTAAAAAAATCTTCTGTTATTCCTGGTACGACTGATGTGCACTTGATTCACATTGCTTTTTGCAATGCCCAAACATAACGGGTTGTTGTAGGCAGTATCACCAAGTGAGACAGACAGTTGGTTTGAGAAAGCACCTTGCGATTTGATGCAAGCAGCAATTTGCTCCATCCCGACCAGCTCACTATGTTGAGCGGTATCAACACGCGTGCATGCCAAAGGGATCAACCAAGGCGTGTTTGTGCCTGTTTTTTCAGGCAAGTAAGCCGCAATGCTGTATTTGTGACCCAGCGTTATCGGTTTGTTGCCACAGACGGTATTGGGCGCGTAAACATAACTCCTGTCCTCTAACCTCGGTGAAAAAACACGAGGCTGTGGCGTGCAGTCTACTGTAAATAAATGAAATCCGTGCTGTCGATAAAATCACTTCAGCCTTCCCTCGTGGCAGAGCTTATTTAACCGACCAGCTTCAACGAGCTGGAACCTCAATTTCATTGAATATTGCTGAAGGCTCAGGTGAGTTTTCCACCAATGAAAAAAGCAGATTTTATCGCATGGCAAAACGTTCGGCCACAGAAACTGCGGCGATCCTGGAGGTATCCAAACGTGCAAATATTATACATGAAGAACAGTATCGCTTAGCCAGAGATTTACCTATTCGCATTGTTATGATGTTGACTAAAATGGCGCAAAAAGTAGATTAGCCGGAGCTCGGGCGGGCCCGGGCTCGCCCACGGGCTCGGGCCCGTTCAGATCGGAGTTTGTCCAAAGTCCAGTAATGTATTAAAGCACTCGTTTACATCCCCAATTCTTATCGTAAAATCCTCGTTTGACGTGCTGCTTGAATGTACTGCTATCCCAGTCGTATGCCCTTTCCACATAGCCATGTTTCACAGGATTGTAATGAATGTAGTCGAGGCATCGATGTAAATCATCTTCATCCATGATTTAAAATTCGTCCATGGTTGGTTGGAGTGTGGCGGGCACGTCGCTAGCGCTCCTTTGCCCACCCTACGACAGGCGGGTGGTATCAACGCAGCATGCATGCTCACACGAGCGATATCATCGTTAATCTGACTTTAAGAATAGTAAAATTGTGCGAAAGAATGTTTTATAAAGAGGCTGAAACACGCTAAAGGATTGGCCTTATCTATTTACCCAGAATCGCTGGCAGCGAAGGATCTCCTGAATGTGGTTTGATGCTTACCCGAGGAGATCCTTCGCTACGCTCAGGATGACGACTGGCCTTTGTCAGAGTGACGACTGGCCTTTGTCAGAGTGACGACTGGCCTTTGTCAGAGTGACGACTGGCCTTTGTCAGAATGACGACTGGCCTTTGTCAGAGTGACGGCTGTCCTTTGTCAGGATGACAGCTACTCTATGAGGAGAAGGCGTAGCGATAGATGAAGAGTCCGGGTCAATTAGTAGCTTGTTAAGCTTACTGTCTCATCTTGCACGTTTGCTTGCGGCTGTTCCTGCAACTCATCTTGTAACTTATCTTTAAGCCCCTCCAATTGCTCATGCGCTTTTTGTGCAGCTGTTGCAATTTGTTTTTCTGCTCTATTAGCAAAAAATTGAGGACGGTATGCTTGGGGCTTGTTATCTGGGAGAATACTAATGAGAGCAGTAACTATTATATCTATTATTTGTGAGACCCAATTGACGAATGATTTTCTATCTTCATTCGTCAACATTTGCAGGTTTTCTGGACTGAGGTAGCTGCTTAGGGTTATCAAGCATTCGCCAATAAAGCCTTCTATATTATCTTTTAAAAGGTTGTAATCTGATAACTTTCCCTCTAAGTCTGTTTTAAGCCCGTTAAGAATGGGGTATTTGGCATCCTCTTCGCTTACACCCTCAAGCTGCGCTCCAACTTCTTCTAACAGTTGGTTTACATAAGAAACTTCAGGGGATTTCTTTCGCGTGTTTGCCACTTTGCTCACTTTCGCAATCAAAGCGTAGCGCTCGTCAATCTCTTCTCCGAGCTTTGTTAACTCAGAGTTGTTTAATGCGCAGACTGCATCAAGCGGATTGGGTTTTGTTATTTTTTTAAGGCGATTTGTCAGATCACTATTACTGAATAGTTCAGGAGGAAGATTCGCCTGCGGTGTGTTTAAGTTGTCTATCGCTCTTTCTGCAGCGTTCCAATCCGCTAAAAATGAGCTGTTTACTTTTTCAATTTTTTCTTTTAAATCCCTTTCAATATTATCTAATTCTGTTGCCCGAGTTGTAGCGCGCTTTTCAATTTTCCCTATACTCATCTTGGGAAATTTGGCAGTAATATCGTTCACAGCAGCAGCGGTAGTTGCTTTCTTTATTGATTTCCACTCCGCTATATCGTTATTAATATCGTCGTTCTCAGCATAGGCAGAGCCGGCAAGCCTTGTATAAAGTGCGTCTAATTCACCGAATTTTGTGTCTAATTCCCCTTTTTTCATGGCCGCATAGCCTATTCTGGCGTTCTCTGTCGTAATAATTTCTTGCTCAATACGTGCACCAGCATCAACAAGTGGCGTTTTTATTTTTCCTAAATTTTCTAAAGCCTTCCTTGTGGCTTCGATTTTACCTTTCAGTAAATTTTTTTCTAAATGTTCGCGAACCATTGCCTCGCTTGATAGCGTATTAATTTTACTTACAGCCTCTTTTTTAGCCTGGTTAAATTCGTCTAGGAGACTGCCATATTGCTTCAGTGAAGAGGAAAGTGTTTCTAGTAATTTATCTTTCCCTAGTTTGACTTTCTGCTCAAAATTCTCTGCGGGTGTGCTTGTAGCGGGTTGTGCTTTAGAAGGAGATTCTTGTGTTAAACCGACTGCCGTAGTAATTGTTTGTACTACAGATTCTGCGGTCTGCGATACCCATTCTGTAATCTGCGATTGAACACTTTGCTGTTGGGGTTCCGCAGCAGAACTTGCTTCTTCAATAGGGTTCTTGTTGAGTAAATGTTTCTCTACGGGGCGAAGATGCTGGACTGTCGGCTCTATTGCAGCTAACATTAATTTGTACTGCTCTTCTACTTCAGTGTACTCCCTTCTTAATTTTGAGAGTACTTGTAGCTCTTCAATTTCCCTAACCCTAACGGTTATTTTGTTAGCTGCCTTAGTCAATGCAGTTTCATAAGGTTTAATCTTTTCAAGAAATTCCCGCTCTTTTTCAATTAGGATTTCATATACTCTTACTATATTATTGAATGTTTCGCCTTTTTTGGCATATTTTGCCCAAACCTCAGAAAATTTGTCTCGACCCATACTGGATGGCTGCAGGAGAGGAGTAACTTCTGCGCGGAATTGACGGAGCCCTTCCATTAGAGCTTTTATGCTTTCATCGAAACGATTAATTTTATTTTGCTGGGCTTTGATGAGCGGATCTTCGGATAAAGCGAGATCCGGCATCTCTTGTTTATTTTGCTCAATTGATTGCTGCACACCCCTTAGTTTGCTTTTTGTTTTGTCGATAATAGAATCAATTTCGTTTGTTAATTGGTTACGTTCTCGTTCTAAGAACTCGACAGATATAGAGCTATCAATAATAATATTGCCTATTGCTTCACTCTCAGCAGCGACCTTTTCTTTTAAATTTTCATGGCTTTTTTGTAATTCTTGTAATTCGTGTAATTTTTTTGATTCGTTTTCTTGTAGCTCGTTAATCGGCTTGCCTTCCGGATTTACCAGGTACATAGCTTGGTAAATAGCAGAGTTTACTTCAAACATTTTGCGTTCAAGGTTTCGGTGTTGACTCTGTACTTGGTCAAGCGAGTTAGAAATTGGTTCAGCTCTAAGTTTAGCTATTGCTTCACTTTCAGCAGCGACTGATTTCACGATGCTGCTATCTTTATCGCTTAATTTTTTTAATAAGACAGCTTCAGGGATAATCTCAACAATTTTGTCTATTGCGTTTTCTTCAGCAACAATTGCACTGGCTAAGGCTTTGTGTTGATCTTGTAGTTGTGAAAACGTTTCTTCCTTAGCTGGAGTATCAATTTTAGCCTCTTTAACCTGCTTCGGTTTCTTATGCTTTTTCCCATGCTCTTTTGGTCTGGGTGTACTTTGAGCCGGTAGATTGATTTCCGCTTTAGGAATGTGACCATACGTCTCAGATAAAGTACGTGAAACACGATGATAATCGTTCAATACACGGTATTCTCGCAATAACTCTGACATTGCGTGTGTTGTAATGTGCTCCTGTTTTTTACTAAGCGCTTCTTGGTACCGTTCAAGCTTGTTTATTAATTGCTTTTCTCTGCTAGGCGTTTCTGCGGTTGTAGTTTGGGTAGCGATGTCTTTTAAAAATCCCATTAAAGTAGTTTGTTGTCCTGCTGTGCTTGCTTGTTGATGAGGTTTTGCTTCTGTAGTTAGGGTAGTACGTAAGTTTTTAAGCATTACATCCAATAATTTTATTTGTATGGATTTTTTAATTATATCGACATTGATTCCTATTTTTTTTAACTCGTTGATATCAGCCTTTTCTATTTGTGTCGTTAAGGTGACTAAATCGGCTTTATATTGCTCTTCAGGACCTAAAAGTGAACGATTTGAGTTAATAAGAAATTTAGTATCTCGTAAACTAGTAAGGGTTTCTATCAACTCTGAGCTCTTGATATGGCCAATTTTTTGACTTATAGCGTATAGCTTCTCTTGGTTTTGCTCATTCGTTGTTTGGGTAATAAGTGCGTCAATGTACTCTAATTGAGCCCCCAGGACCCCGCCCGCTTGCTTTTTATCATAGGATGCTTCAACCACTTTTTTAATTGCTTGTAAATTCTTGAGTATTTTATCTTTCATGATCGTTCACCTTTACCACCAAATCCATTATTTAAAATTGCTTGCTGCTTCTTGCAGTAATCCAATCGTTTTATATACAGCTTACCTTTTGTACATTATGAGAATATTAAGTCTTGCGATTTTTGGATTGTTTTTTTATAAAGAAACTGTAAAGATTCCTAAAGCTTGTTGATTTTTATGAGGGAATGTTGCGAGAGATTCGTATTTATCAAGCTGGTTCTTACCGCCTAGGGCAGGTTTTAGAACTATCTCCAGGAGCCGGCCAACATGTAGGCGTGGTTTTACGTATGCAGGCTGGCGATAAAATTACCCTCTTTAGTGGAGATAATCGTGAATACACTGCGACTTTACTTGCGGTTCATAAAAAGAAAGTCAATGTCAGCATTGAAGAAGTGCGTGAAATTAATAGAGAATCACCACGAGTCATTCATTTAGCACAAGCACTTGCAAAAGGTGAGCGTATGGAGTTTGTTATCCAAAAAGCTGTAGAGCTTGGGGTGGCGAGTATTAGCCCTCTTATCACTGCACATTCGGTGGTTAAACTCGATGAAGCGCGTATGGAAAAAAAGCTTGCCCAGTGGCAGGCAATTACTATAGCTGCTTGTGAGCAATCGGGACGCACGCAAATTCCTAAAATAAATCCAGTCTTAACCTTAGATGAGTACTTACAGAAAGAAGGAGGGCCATTAAAATTTGTATTGTACCCCAAGGCAGCCAAAACTTGGCGAGATTATCATTTTGTGCAATCCGATCTTACTTTATTAATTGGGCCTGAAGGGGGGTTTAGTCACAAAGAGCTTAAACAGATTTTTTCTGCCGATTTTAAGCCGTTGTGTTTAGGTCCTAGAATATTGCGCACAGAAACTGCTGCAATTGCAGCGCTAAGTGTGTTGCAAGCTGTCTGTGGTGATCTATAATACTTTCCAGATTCATTTAATTTAGAGGTTTATTTATGCATGCCAATATTAAAGCAGTAACAGACTCTAGCTTTGAGCAAGATGTATTGAATTCAGGTAAGCCAGTATTAGTCGATTTTTGGGCTGAATGGTGCGGGCCATGTCGAGCATTAGCGCCACATTTTGAAGCGGTAGCAGCTAGTCATGGGGATACTGTTAATTTCGCCAAAATTAATATCGATGAGAATCCACAAACTCCTTCCAAATATGGGGTTATGGGTATTCCCACCCTTATTTTATTTAAAAATGGTGAGGTAAAGGCGGTAAAAATGGGATTACTTTCCAAGTCCCAGCTGAGCGCTTTTGTTGAAAGTAACGCGTAATTATTTAGCGCAGCGAGGGATCTCCAGCAAACGGCACGTATTTAAAAATTGTGCCACTGCATGGAGATCCCTCGTCGCAAGCTCCTCGGGATGACGTGGGGAGTTACAATAATCTATAATTAATTTAGATGCAGTTGCATCTAAAGTAAAAAATTAGTGGATCTCATTGAAAAGCTATGTTACGCTGTTATCTCAATGTGTAGCCAATTCTTTCAAATTGCTGTTTCAAATTACCCAATTGTTGAATACTAAATCGTTGAAGCGCAGTTGTTCTACTGGGGTAATATCTTTTTGAGAGGTTGTCTGTGGACAGTGGTTTCCCTAAGCTGTCCTTCCAATTTTAAACTATCCCGGAAATCCAAATTCGTTTAACCAACACATCAAGTGAGAAGTATGAATCTTAGTGAACTTAAGCAATTACCTATTGCCGATCTGGTCAATATCGCGCAGGATATGGGCGCTGAAAATACTGCCCGTATGCGTAAGCAAGATATTCTTTTTGCCATCCTGAAGGCTCACTCGCACAAAGGTGAAGATATCCTTGGTGGGGGTGTTTTAGAGGTATTAACTGACGGCTTCGGTTTCTTGCGCTCTGAAGAGGGATCCTACCAAGCCGGTCCTGATGATATTTATGTTTCACCAAGTCAAATCAGACGATTTGGTTTACGTACGGGTGATACGATAACCGGAAAAATTCGCCCCCCTAAAGACAGCGAGCGTTATTTCGCTTTGTTGAAAGTGGATGAGATTAATTTTGATTCACCTGAAAGTGCAAAACGCAAGATCTTGTTTGAAAACCTAACGCCACTGTTTGCTTCCCGACGATTAGTCATGGAGCAAGGCAATGGCAGCACCGAAGATTTGACGGCACGAGTTGTCGATTTGTGTGCTCCTTTTGGTCGTGGTCAGCGCGGTCTTATTGTGTCACCGCCTAAGGCTGGTAAGACACTGATGTTGCAAAATCTGGCTCATTCAATTGAGAAAAACTATCCGGAATGCTATTTGATTGTGTTGCTGATTGATGAGCGTCCTGAAGAAGTCACTGAAATGCAACGTTCGGTGAAAGGTGAGGTAGTTGCTAGTACTTTCGATGAACCTGCAAATCGTCACGTCCAAGTTGCCGAGATGGTGATTGAAAAAGCAAAACGATTGGTTGAGCATAAACGAGACGTGGTTGTGTTATTGGATTCTATTACTCGCTTGGCACGTGCGTACAATACAGTCGTGCCCGCATCAGGGAAGGTTCTTACTGGGGGTGTGGATGCTAATGCCTTGCAAAGACCCAAACGTCTGTACGGAGCAGCACGTAATATTGAAGAGGGAGGCAGCTTAACGATTATTGCTACTGCTCTTGTGGACACTGGCTCTAAAATGGATGAGGTTATTTACGAAGAATTTAAGGGAACTGGTAATATGGAGATCCACTTAAGCCGTAGTATCTCTGAACGCCGTGTTTTCCCCGCAATTAATATCAATCGCTCAGGTACTCGCCGTGAAGATCTATTGTTAAGCCCAGAAGAATTACACCGCACTTGGATTTTACGCAAAATTCTCCAGTCTATGGATGAATGCGATGCGATTGAATTCTTACTGGAGCGGATGAAAAATCATAAGACCAATGCTGAGTTTTTTGAGGCAATGAAACGCCAAGAATAGGGTTTGACGTAGGTTGGGCTTCATTTATGAAATACGCTGATTTACGTGATTTTATTGCGCAATTAGAAACGCGAGGATTGTTAAAGCGCGTTAGTTATCCAGTTTCTCCCTACCTAGAAATGACTACTGTGAGTGATCGCGTGTTACGGGATGGTGGTCCTGCTTTGCTTTTTATGAACCCCAAAGAGAGCAACATGCCAGTACTCACTAATTTATTTGGCACAGTGGAGCGCGTAGCTTTGGGTATGGGGGAGGAAACCATTGCTGCTCTTCGTGAGGTCGGTAAACTTCTTGCTACTTTAAAAGAGCCGGAACCACCACAAGGTTTTAAAGACGCTTTTTCAAAATTGCCCTTACTCAAGCAAGTATTACATATGGCGCCCAAATATGTCAGTAATGCGGTTTGCCAGCGCTTTGTTTGGGAAAATGAAGACGTTGATCTTTCTCGTTTACCTATTCAAACTTGCTGGCCAAATGATGTCGCACCGCTTATCACCTGGGGACTAGTTACCACCAAAGGGCCGCATCAAGGGCGGGAAAACATGGGCATTTATCGCCAACAATTGTTAAGCAAAAATAAGCTTATCATGCGTTGGTTATCCCATCGAGGTGGTGCCCTTGATTATCAAGCTTGGCAACAAGTGTATCCTGGCGAACGTTTCCCACTGGTGGTGACCTTAGGTGCGGATCCGGCAACTTTACTAGCGGCTGTAACGCCGATTCCCGATACGCTATCTGAATATGCCTTTGCCGGTTTATTGCGCGGCCAACGTACGCAATTAACTCGTTGTCTTGGTAATGATTTACATGTGCCTGCCAATGCTGAAATTATCCTAGAAGGCTATATTGAGCCCGGTGAAGAAGCACCTGAAGGCCCTTTTGGCGATCACACGGGCTATTACAATGAAGTCCAAACTTTTCCAGTATTTACCGTAGAGCGCCTTACCCATCGAGAACAACCGATTTACCATAGTACTTACACAGGTCGCCCACCTGATGAACCCGCTATTTTAGGTTTGGCTTTAAATGAAGTATTTGTTCCTTTGTTGCAAAAGCAATTCCCTGAAATTGTTGATTTTTATTTACCAGCAGAAGCCTGTTCATACCGTTTAGCTGTGGTAACAATGAAAAAGCAATACCCTGGGCATGCGAAACGAATTATGATGGCTGTTTGGTCTTTTTTAAGACAATTTATGTATACCAAGTTTGTTATTGTTTGTGACGATGACATTGATGCACGCAATTGGCAAGATGTGATTTGGGCAATAACGACCCGCATGGATCCTCAGCGTGACACCGTGATGGTTGATAATACGCCGATTGATTACCTCGATTTTGCCTCGCCTATCTCTGGATTGGGCTCCAAAATGGGCATGGATGCAACCACGAAATGGCCAGGTGAAACCCAGAGAGGCTGGGGGAAAGCAATTACGATGGATAGTGATATCGTGGAGCGGGTTAATAGTTATTGGTCGCAACTTGGATTGGATTTATGAGTGATAAATCATTTATTGCGCAGGTCGAGAGTATTACCCCACTCACTGACAGTATCTTACAGCTTATTTTGGCACCAGAGCATTATATTGATTACCGTGCCGGGCAATATTTGGAAATCCTTTTTACTGGTGGCAGCTTAAGTTATTCAATAGCCAATGCGCCTTTGGGTTCGCACAAGTATGAATTGCACATTCGCCACAGCCCAGATAATTGGTTCAGTCAACAATTGCTTGCTGAAATCAAGCAGCAGGGCGCTGTAACAATCCGTTTACCACTCGGTGATTGTTACCTGGATAAACTACAGGCGAATAAGCCCATCTTATTCATTGCCGGAGGCACTGGATTTGCACCGGTCAAGGCAATGATCGAGCAATTGCTAGCGACAAGTGACAAACGACCTTTTGAATTGTTTTGGGGCGCACGTTCGCAAAGTGATTTATATATGAATAATAAGGTTGAGCAATGGCAATCCCATGTTGCGCAATTTCGTTACTTTTCTTTATCATCCAATAGTTCTGAAGATACGTTGGCATCTCTCGTGTTTGAGCAGCATCATTTTGATCTTAACAAATGGCAGTTTGTGATCAGTGGTCCTTTTGATATGGTGTATGCTACTAGAGATCTGTTAGTTGCACAGGGTATTTCGCTTAGCGAGTTATTTTCAGATGCGTTTAGTTTTGAGGAGACAAAGTGATGGGAACCATGTATCAAATACTTGGGCTTGTTGCTGCAGGACTCATTGTATGGATATTGTATCGGAATATAAAAGGTCGGCCAGAGCAATTTAGCCGGGCAAATCTTAGCAAGAGCTTTTCAACAATGGGATTTCTAGCACTTATTTTAATTGGTTTTATCGCGTTGTTAGTATTTATATTGCGGCATGCTTAATGGGTAGCTCATAGGCTTCATTGCGTGCCACCGAGCCGCGACCGTTAGGGAGCGGACAAATCATTTCCGCTTACTTACGTGCGCGGCTCGGATACGACATTGATGGATAAGGATTTCAAACTCGATGAATCAAGATATTTTACGTTATAAGTATCGATTTGTTACCTTTACTTTGCTTCTTGGTTATTCTTATCTCCATACGCAACTTACCGGAACTTATATTGATGTCCCTTTAATTGATCTAATGCATTTCTCTGCCCGCTTGCCTTTTGGTCAGCGTTTGTTAGTTCCAGCATTAGCCAACGCCCTATCCCTTATTTTACCGCTGACTGTTGATCAATTATTCTTCCTTTTGGAGTGGTTGTTTATCAGTTTGTTCTACTTTGCCTTAATTAAATTATTGCGGCTAGAATTTAATGCAAAACAGGCACAACTGTTGAGTTGGCTGTGTATTTTGCTTTTACCGTTACTGACCGTGATTAATTATCGTTTTAGCAGGAATGGCTTGGCAGCAGTTTTTTATCCAGCTGATACCGCTGCCCTTTTTTTTATGGCTATGGGTTTTTTCCTTTGTCTGCAAGCACGATGGCGCTGTTTTGTCTTGTGGGTATTTTTGGCTACTTTTAATCGCGAGAGTAGCATTTTGCTGGTATTGATGATTCCAGCTCTATATTGGCAAAATTGTGCTAACGTGCTTAAACCAACCTGTTTTGCATTACTTGCCTATTTATTAGCACGCATACTTGTTCTGCAGTTTTTGCATGGTGTACCTGGTCCGTTGCTGGAATGGTATTACCAGAAGAGTGCTCATCCCAATTTTGAAATCAACATGCTGTGGTTGTTAAATGATCAAAATATCCTCCTCTTTATGTTTTGCTTTGCGGGGTTGCCACTATTTTGGTTTGCTTTTTTTGATTATATTCCCCTGCAGTATAGGCCGTTACGTTATGTAGCCCTGGTTTACTTTTTGGCTTTGTTATTGGTTGGCAATTTTGTCGAGGCAAGGATCTTTTCTGAGATTTTGCTGATACTCTATTTACCTGTTTGTGTAGCAGTGAAGAATTGGCTGCTTGATCGGAAGCTGATTTTACCAAGCAAATTAGGGCTTGCGCATTATATTGATCGCTATGCGCTCCTTACCCTCTTGCTACTGGTTGCTAGCTTACGTGAATTTTTGCAGCGATGGTTCTAGGCGTAAACCGTCCAAATTTCCGGGCAAATATTGTTCATTGATCCTTGCTTACAAATTAAATTTTTAGCCTCAAATGAGCGACCATATTCTGTTGTAAGACTGCGCGATAAACTTTCCCAGAGGTTGCCTTCTGCTTCAAATTTGATTTTTAGCCTGGATAAAATGGCTGAATTGTAATGAATAATCGCATTAGCAACCAGACGACCACATTGATTACTGATTTCAAGTTCACGATCGTTTCTGCCAATCAGCTGTTTTTTACCATACGTTGTTGTAATAACTGGACTTTGGACAAACTCCGATCTGAACGGGCCCGGGCCCGTGGGCGAGCCCGAGCCCGCCCGAGCTCCGAACAGTGATAAGTTACAATCAAATCCAGATTATTAGCAATATTCCAGCATCACAACGCGCAATCTGCACTATTTATTGACTATTTTATCTTGATTATGCAATGATTTTTTCATCAAGAGCCGTGTTTTTCCACTTTTTAACGATAGGATGGCGCATGCGTTTTACCTGAATGTTCCCCGCTTGTCGTCCAAGGGATTTTTTTCGGGGTTTGGGTGGTTGAGCTGGTGTCCCAATCATTCGAATAATTCGTTCAAAATCATTTTGAACTTGTGTTGGTTGCTTTATAGTTTCATTATACATGAAGAACATTATCGCTTAGCCAGAGATTTACTTATTCGCATTGTTATGATGTTGACTAAAATGGCGCAAAAAGTAGATTAGCCGGAGCTCGGGCGGGCTCGGGCTCGCCCACGGGCCCCCGGGCCCGTTCAGATCGAAGTTTGTCCAAAGTCCAGTGTAATAATTATCAATGGACTTGGGTTTATAAATCGTTGCATATATTTAACTCAGCCATTTTTTCAACGAACCCAGGGGGTAACTATGGAAAAGGGTAATGAACAATGTAGTCAGGATACAAAATTGCAAACACAAGATACCTTTTTTGAGACGATCTATCAATTAGCTAAAGCAAAAGATGAAAAAGTATTATCCACGGTAATTGACTCGATTGGATGTGTTGGTATTTTTCAGGGAGAGCGTAACCCGCTTATGCTGTTGGCTACGGAAGGAGATCGTGAATCAGTTGAGTTTTTAATTGATAAATTTAAGGCGAGTTTAGACTATGCTGCGCGGGGTACGGCATGTGGGGGGCATTTCGAGCTTACAAATGACTTGATTGTGCGCGGAGCAAGTTTGGATTATGTTGTGTGGGGCGCAGCATCTGGTGGTCATATAGAATTTACTAACGAGTTGATTAATCGCGGAGCAAATTTAAATTTTGCCGTATATGGTGCTGCAAGTGGAGGATATATAAAACTTACTAATGACTTGGTTGATCGTGGGGCAAGTTTAAATTATGCTGTATGGGGTGCCGCGTTTGGGGGGCACATCGAGTTTACCAATGAACTACTTGATCGCAAAGCAAGCTTAAAGAATGCCGTTCATGGTGCAGCATTCGGAGGTCATATAGAACTCACCAATGCTTTGCTTGATCGTAAAGCAAGCCTAAATCAAGCAGTTCAGGGCGCAGCAAGTGGTGGTCACATAGAATTTACTAATGATCTGATTAGCCGTGGAGCAAGTTTGAACCATGCCGTACACGGTGCGGCTGGTGGTGGACATACCGCTCTTATAAATGCTCTGATCGCTCGGGGAGCGAGTTTAGACTATGCAGTGAGAGGCGCAGCAAGCGGAGATCATAATATAAATCTACACGAAAACGCATTACGTTTTATTTCCTTCATTGATAATTCAGAGTTGCGAAATTTATTAGCTGAAAAAGCTAAGAAAACAAACAAATTAATCGATAAAAAAATACTACTCGAGCAAGCAATAAAAATAAATCAGCTAATGAGAGAAAAAAAATTTACCTTTAATCAGGCACAAAAATATCTAGAAACAGAGACTAACAGCTGACTAACCCACAGCTAAAAAAATTCATAAAAAACCCTGTTTGATTAAAAAGTTGCCGGAAATTTGGACGATTTACGCCTAGAACCCCTATTTAGTTAGTAATACTATGATACTGGACTTTGGACAAACTTCGATCTGAACGGGCCCGGGCCCGTGGGCGAGCCCGAGCCCGCCCGAGCTCCGGCTAATCTACTTTTTGCGCCATTTTAGTCAACATCATAACGAATAAGTAAATCTCTAGCTAAGCGATAATGTTCTTCATGTATAATGAAACTATAAAGCAACCAACACAAGTTCAAAATGATTTTGAACGAATTATTCGAATGATTGGGACACCAGCTCAACCACCCAAACCCCGAAAAAAATCCCTTGGACGACAAGCGGGGAACATTCAGGTAAAACGCATGCGCCATCCTATCGTTAAAAAGTGGAAAAACACGGCTCTTGATGAAAAAATCATTGCATAATCAAGATAAAATAGTCAATAAATAGTGCAGATTGCGCGTTGTTATGCTGGAATATTGCTAATAATCTGGATTTGATTGTAACTTATCACTGTTCGGAGCTCGGGCGGGCTCGGGCCCGTTCAGATCGGAGTTTGTCCAAAGTCCAGTATGATAGAGACAGGCAGTTGATACGGGGATGACATGGTGATAAATTGCGTCTGGAAGTACCCGAGGGATACAAAAGTGATAGAGAATTATTCGCAGGCAGCTTTACGTACACAAGTATTTTTTTTAACCATTCTTTGCATAACAGTATTTGCTATCTTTGGCTTATTATTGCTTCTTCCTAAACCAGTGCTGCCCGATTCGAGTATAGTGCTTGAATATTTTAAAGGAGCACTCTTCCCTGAGCCGATTGAGCGTACTATCTTTTTAATCTTAAGTGCAACTATCCCCATTTTTGCTTTTATTTTGACCCGAAAACAGACGCTTTTTGATACTATTTTGCGTTCTAAATTTGCTAACGCTGGCATTCCTTTGATTGTGGCAATAATTTTATTTTTACCCTTATACAATTCTGATCTATTAGGCTTCATTTCGCCAAATTCTATAGCTATTATTTCACCCCATCCCAACAACTTCCTTTTTCTCAGCTTAGGTGTAGCTTTTCTTTGCTGCATAGGGATTGTAAATTTTAGACCTCCTAAAAACCCGTCACCTCGTTCCCTTCTCCCCGAAAACGGAAGCAAAATGCTTTCTCACTGTTTAACCCTCCAAGGCTGCTGGCGCGCTATAATAAGTGCAACTCGAGCAAAGCGAACGGTGGTATGGATTATCTTTATCATCGCCATGCTACTGCAAATAGCTTCTTGGCGCATAGCTAGCATTAATTCTGTGTCAGAAAACCAAGTGTGGGCAACCCATTTCGATACAGCCATCTATGCTACAAGCCAAGTGGTTGGCGGAAAAACATTGTTAGTCGATCTACACTCTCAATACGGACTTTTCCCTGAGTTAATCGCACCATTAATGAAATTATTTGGTCTAACTGTATTTAATTTCATCTTGTTTTTTGCAGCCCTCCAGATAATTTCCTTAATTGGCTTATTCTTTACTCTAACAAAACTAGTGCGTCATTCGGCTGTATTACTGTTGAGTGGAATAAGTCTTATTACACTAACCTTTGGCACAGTTTATTATTTTTTTGGCTCCTATGATGGATATTACCAGTATTGGCCCATTCGTTTCTTTTGGCCCGCTTTTTCAGTGCCTGTATTTTATTATTTTATCCAGCAAAAAACGCTGGTGAAGAGTGCTGTTGTTTCTTTTGTAGGTGCTATTGGTTCCATTTGGTGTTTAGATACCGGTCTATTTGTAACCCTGTCTTTTATGGCCTATTTGGGAGTAAAGTTTATAATCCTACTACCAAGGAGTTTTCAGGATAGGGCAGACGAATCATTCCCTGCCAAAAAATATATTCTAGCTCTTTGCCTACATATAATAATAACAATCTTGGTGTTATCTATTTTTTTGTTTGGACTGTGGCTTAAAGCGAATCAGCCTTTGCACCTCTCTTGGCTCTATTCCTATCAAAAGCTTTATTATGGCTTAGGATTTGTTATGATGCCCATACCCCGTCAAATTCATCCTTGGATGTCAGTTCTAGGGATTTATTTATTGGGTCTTATCATTGCATTAATGAGCTGGTATCAACATATAGAAAGCATACGCGCCGATATTATCTTTTATTTGAGTTTGCTCGGTCTGGGCCTTTTTGTCTATTACCAAGGTCGCTCACATGTATTGAATCTCTTTAGCGTTTGCTGGCCAGCCCTGATGATTATCGCCATCACCGCAGAGAGTACTCTCAAGCGAATTCGTCAACGAACTCTACCATTGACTGAGATTTGGTCACCCATTACAGCTGTGACCCTCCTACTCATGTGTACTACTACATTTATTACTCACGTCCCTAGAATGGTTCGTGAAATGCAGTATCGATTCGCTACACGCCATGTGATCATGCAACCATTCATTGCTAATGAACTCGCTTTTATTAAACAACACGCATCTTCAAAGCATGAATGTCTGATTTTGTCACAAAGGCAGGGCATCTATTATGCGGAGAGTGGGTTAGCATCCCCAATTAAGGGACCAGGAATTATAGAAACCTTCTTGAAATTAGATGAGAGGCGTCTGGTTAATCAGCTTTTTGATGGTCACATTGATTGTATCTTTCTTGGTATAGGAGATAATTCCGCTATTGTGCTAAAGCTAGATACAACAAAACTTAAGCAAGTATATAATGTAACAGCTGAGAATACAGAACATACTATGCTCTATTTGACTCCGAAAGCTTAATATATGACAACCCTACCGACAAGACAGTATAGGTTATACAGTTGGCTGCTACTTTTCCTGACATCATTTTTTCTTATTTGCGCTATTTGGTTGCCTTTTGGCTTTAGCTTAATGGGGTTAGTTGAGGAATGGGGTTTTTTAGACCACTACGCTAATCAAGATCTGTTTTTTATTATTAATTCATCTGGCCCAATAGCCACTCATGCTTTTCGCCCTTTAATGATATTTTTTCATTCTCTTGCTTATCTCCTAGATCCCAATTCATTTAATTATTGGCATCTATTATTAATGCTGTCTTTGTTAATAAATGGTTTTGTATTTGCCTATCTGATAAAAAAAACGACTGGCTCTATGCAGTGGGCATTGCTGGCAGGCGTATTACTATTAGTTTACCCAGCGGACACCATGCAAATATCTTTCCGTGACCTCAACATCAAATGGGCCCTTTCATTCCAGCTTTTAGCCAGCTGGGTATTTATACTGGCTACTCAGACTGAGCGGTTGGTAACTTATTTATGCGCTAGTGTTTTTGCAGCAACGCTAATGCTCGCCTCAATATGTATGTATGAAGTAATAATCCCCCTTTTACTGCTCCCTTTGTTAATGATCTATGCCAAAGAAGGATTTATTGCTGCTTTTAATCGACTGCGTGCTCGGAAGATACTGATTATATGCTGGTTAGCGGCTTTGGTAATCTATTTACTCTATGCTTATGATGTAACGTCGAAGATGGAGATAACTTATTTAACTTATTGCCTTAAAACAAACATTGACACAACCTTTTGGGGTCTCATTACTCAACCTGCATACTCCAAATTGTTTTCAATTGGCGCCTTACGTGCTCTTGTCAGGGGGATGGTTTGATGCCTTTAGAATGCTGTTTAAAGAATTTGGTTTGCTGGGTTTATTTACCTTATCCTGACTACGAGCTGTCTTTATGGTCTTTTTTTATTAACGAAGTTACCCATAATCCAAAAGCATGAATCCGCTCCATAATTCATCGAATGCTGTGCCATTACGGCTTGGATTTGTTGGTTTTTTACTCTTACTTTTAGGCTATTCACCTTACATTTTTTTACCTAGTTACATGGGAATTAGTCAACGAACTTTTCTGTATTCAACACCGGGTGCAGTTATAGCATGGCTAGCTTTATTCGTGCTGATTGCACATTGGCGAAAAAAGATAGCTTTCTTTGCGGCTTTTGTATTCATTTTAGCTGGGCTTGCCGCGCAGTTAGTTCAATTTCATCATTATGTACAAATTGCTATAACGCAACGCTCGCTAATAAAAAGCATCGTTGAAAATTATGATGGTCAAAAGGATAAAAGATTGCTTATTTTGGATGAAAGTAATCAACTCAATAATCATACTTGGATGTTTTTAGTTGAGAATTTACATGCGGCCCTAGACTATGTATATAATCACTCCATAAAACCGATTGAGGTTTGCCTCTTACCCAGCTTTGGGTGGCAAGTGGTGGATATATCGTAAAAAGGTCTGGATCATGCATTGAGCATGAAAACGAGTTGGACTTTTTCGTACCCGGGAACAGCCAGCTTGGGAGAGTACTGTTTACTTGCAACGTCCTGAAAAAGTATTAGCCAAAAAAAGATCTGTTTGTTCTGACCATTAAACCTGATGGTACTGTTAATGCAAATCCCATGATGCACAATCACCGGTATAATTTGTATCATAGTCAAAATGAAACTGCCTTGCGTTTTCGTAATACATTACTTGATCAACCTTGGCTTACCCACTTTACCGGCTTGTGGAAAAAGCCAGCCATTGATCGCTATCGGTGGAAATTCGGGTATTGGTGGAGCCTTGATGTGCCTATCCACGGTACTGGCTGGGCTGAGGCTATATGGCAAGTCAATCATTTTTATCATGAAGCAACTGCTTGGAAGGTGCAAAAAATTGCAACTTTACAATTTAATATGGTGCCGAGTTCTGGCCCTTATGTGTTACAAATTCGGATCCCACAGATTTTCAATGAGGCTATTCGCCGAAGTATCAAAATCAGCATCAATCAACATGGTATCGATTACCACTGGCTAAATAATGAAAATATAGTAGCGACTATAAACAACAATGAATTAGTATCTGGCATAAATACAATTGCTTTCGATTCAAAAAGTGATCGCAACACTTGGGTTTATCCTTTGCGTTGGCTTCAGTTGATCTATTACCTATTACGCCTTCTGCTGAGAAAAAGAGGTAGACCCCACCCAAAATACCCATTAAAATCGAGGAGTTTGATATAATCACCCATTTTAATTCTAAGATAAGCTATGCAATTACCCATTGGTTACGATGATTTCGGAAAAATCATTGAAAATAAACTCGATTTAATCGATAAAACGCTTCTTATCAAAGACATTCTTGATGATCTCAATACTGAAGTAATTGTTATTACCCGTCCTCGCCGTTTTGGAAAAACGCTCAATCTATCAATGCTTTATTATTTTTTATCAGCAACTGTCTATGATAAGCCTACTCAGGGACTTTTTGATGGCTTTAACATTGCACATTGCGGTGGTAACTACATGGAACATCAAGGGAAATATCCTGTTGTATTCATTACCTTTAAAGATATTAAACAGGCGAGCTTTAGTTCAACGTTAGAGAAATTTAACGAGTTAATTATTAAAACCTACTATCAACACCATTATCTTAAAAACAGCGACAAGCTAGTAGAAGCTCAAAAAAGAATATTCCAAGTAATCTCAGAAGGAAAAGCCAATCAATCTCAATTAGAAAATGCCTTACAATTTCTCACTGAGTGTTTAAGTATTCATCATAATGTTAAGCCATGGCTTTTAATTGATGAATACGATTCACCTATTCATGCTGCTTATACAAATGGTTATTATGATGAAATGGTAAGCTTCATGCGTGGCTTATTTGGGTCTGCATTGAAAACCAATCCCTATCTTCATAAAGCTGTTATTACTGGTATCTTACGCATTGCGAAAGAAAGCTTATTTTCGGGTCTCAATAATTTGAAAGTGTATTCCACATTAAGCAAGCGCTATAGTGAGTACTTTGGATTTACGGAAACAGAAGTAAATGACATTTTAGTCAAATCGCATTTATCAGAAAAAGCAGAAGAAATTAAAGCATGGTATAACGGCTATCAATTTGGCAACACCACCATTTACAACCCTTGGTCCATTGCCAATTGTATTGACGAAGAAGGTGAAACAAAGCCGTATTGGATCAATACTAGCAGTAATGAACTCATTAAAGATTTACTTAAACGCTCACCTCTAGAATTCAAAGCACAATTTGAAGCATTGATGCAAGGTAATACCACCGAACAACTCATTGATGAAAATCTCGTTTTTGCAGATTTAGGAAAAAATTCTACCGCAGTTTGGAGTTTATTATTCATGAGTGGTTATTTAACGGCTACGAATTGCGAAAATGCGTGGTTGGGAACCACTTGCCAAATTAGTTACACCTAAAAAAAGTAAATAATCTTTATCGCAATATTATTAATGTGGTTATCTAATCGACATGGCCTAATGTGGTACAACCAATTTACTACCGCACTCGTATCTGGAAACATGGCTATATTTGAATCCCATCTCCAAAAGTATTACTCCAAATCGTCAGTTACCACGATTTAGCCAAAGAGCCTGAGGCTTTTTTCCATGGCCTATTATTAGGTTTTATTGCTAATTTACAAGAAACTCATGAAATCAAATCGAATCGCGAAAGTGGATTGGGCGCTATGATATTTTGGTTATTCCAAAAGACCCTTCAAAACTTGGCATTATCATTGAACTTAAACGCAAACCTGAAAACGATACAACTTCCCTTGAATTATTAGCAGAAAACGCGTTAAAACAAATGGATGACAAACATTACGCGACTGAACTTCAAACACGAGGTATTCATTCTATTCTAAAAATTGCTATCGCATTTTTGGGGAAAAATTTTCGCATTGGCTCATACTAAACTGGACTTTGGACAAACTTCGATCTGAACGGGCCCGGGCCCGTGGGCGAGCCCGAGCCCGCCCGAGCTCCGAACAGTGATAAGTTACAATCAAATCCAGATTATTAGCAATATTCCAGCATAACAACGCGCAATCTGCACTATTTATTGACTATTTTATCTTGATTATGCAATGATTTTTTCATCAAGAGCCGTGTTTTTCCACTTTTTAACGATAGGATGGCGCATGCGTTTTACCTGAATGTTCCCCGCTTGTCGTCCAAGGGATTTTTTTCGGGGTTTGGGTGGTTGAGCTGGTGTCCCAATCAGATGAAAATCACGAATGGATATTGTAAATAGTGAGGTTTAAAGTATATTCTTGATGAATTATTGAAGGAATTTTATGAGGTAGAGAGCATTGTTGTTCCCCACCACAGAAGGCACTTTGCGGCAGCGGATTAAAATATATCTCTACATTCTTCAATGTAAACACCCTATGCGACACTAGCGAGTTCGGGAATTATGCTCTTCCAGAAAAGATATCGTCTATTCAGATCGGGGTTTGTCCAGTTACAAAATCCCTATAGGGATTTAAACCACACCTTATAAGGCTGTGCCAGCCACCATTTTAGGGGTACGTGACCATTATGCTTCATTATAATTTTAATAGCCTCTTGATAATGTAAGCGTCGATTGTTCTTAGTCTTTGTCTGGGCGTGCTCGCGATTGACCGCGATATATTTATCCAATAATTGCAGCGGACCAAATGCTTTAAATAGTCTCCACCACAAATCATAATCCATCGCCATATGCAGGGTTTCATCCAAACCACCCACCGCCTCCCAAGCAGAGCGTCTAATTAATGTAGCGGGTTGCGCAATAATACAGCGTAAAGCTAAGCGACAGGCGTTAAAAGACTCTACCCAAATCGGGTGGGTGGTTTGATTTTTTTCTTGGAAATTCCATGCATTTCCATACACTGCAGGAGCGGACGGGTGGTTATTCATTGCTGCTAGTAAGTTGGCTATGCTACCCGGTAATAACCAATCATCGCTGTTTAGCCAGCAAACAAAATCAGCCTTTCCATTGGCAATACCCTCATTGATTGCTGCTGATTGCCCCTTATCACGGTGACTTCGCCAACCTGCTAATTGCTTCTCCCACTTACGTATTATTTCAACAGAGTTGTCAGTAGAACCTCCGTCCATCACATAAACTTCTACTGGGATATCTTGCGTAAAAATTGAGGCTAACGCTTTATCAAGGTAGCGACCTTGATTGTAAGAGGGTACCGCGATTGTCACTTGTGCTTGCTCACGCATAGGCAATTTGTTCGTTTTTTAGGAAATCTTTATACGTTTTGTCTATTCCCTCACGTAAGTTGGTGCGCGCTTGCCATCCAAGTTTTCTCATTTTGTTAACATTGAGTAGCTTGCGTGGCGTTCCATCAGGTTTGCTCGCATCAAAGACAATCTCACCAGTAAAACCAATCACGTCCATAACAATTTCCGCTAATTCGCGAATGCTGATGTCTTCACCTGTCCCTACATTAAATACCCCATCGCTTTGTTGCTGCTCCATTAAAAAAATGCAGGCATCTGCCATATCGTCAACATAGAGGAATTCCCGCATTGGGGTACCGGTACCCCAAACGAGCAGCTGTTTATCACCGCGGAGTTTGGCTTCATGGGATTTACGAATAAGTGCTGGTAACACATGGCTATTGTTTAAATCATAATTGTCGTTAGGCCCATAGAGATTGGTTGGCATCACACTTACATACCGTGTCCCATACTGGCTATTATAATTTTCACATAATTTTATACCGGCGATTTTGGCAATAGCGTAAGGCTCATTAGTAAATTCTAAAGGGCCTGTTAGTAAGTAATTTTCTTGGATAGGTTGCGGACAGTTGCGCGGATAAATACAGCTTGAGCCAAGAAATAACAGGCGTTGAATCCCTGCTTGCCAAGCAGCATGCACGATGTTGGTTTGAATCATTAAATTTTGATAGAT